>JBILUS010000028.1:0-34997 GCA_044370835.1 Cyanobium sp.
GCGTAGTTTAGGTGGCCCCATCGCGGCGCTTTCGCTCAGCAGTTGGTCCCCGGCCTGGCTTGGTCTGGCTGAGCAGGATGCTGGCCAGGATCAGGCCGGCCCCGGCCAGGGTGGCGGGTTCGAGGGATTCGCCGAACAGCCACCAGCCCCACAGGGCAGCAAAACCCACCTGGGCATAGCTGATCGTTGAGGCCCGGGCGGCCCGCAGCCGCACCAGGCCGTTGGTGAGGCCGATCTGGCCCAGCTGGGTGAACAGACCCACGCCCACCAGCCAGCCGAACTCCGTGGGGCTGGGCAGCACCGGATGCAGCACCACCAGCGGCAGGCTCAGCGGGATTGAGACCAGCGGAAACCAGAGCACGATCACCTGCGGATGCTCGCTGCGCCCCAGTTCCCGCACGCTCACGTAGGCCACCGCCGAGAGCAGGGCCCCAGCCACCGCCGTCGCCACCCCCAGCGGCGGCAGGGCCGGGCCACCACCGAGGCCGAAGGGCCGGGCCACCAGCAGCACCCCCAGCCAGCCCACCGCGATCGCCGCCCCGAGCCGGGTGCCGGGGCGCTCGCCCAGCCAGTGCCAGGCCAGCAGGGCGGTGACGCTGGGGTAGAGGTATTGGAGCACCGTGGCGGCGGCCAGGGGCAGTTGCATCACGCCGCCGTAGACCGCGAACAGGGCGGCGGTGCCCACCAGCCCCCGCACCGCCAGCAGGCCGCGCCGCTGGCCCCAGGGATCGAGCCCCGCCCGCCGCACCAGGGCGGCACTGAGAACCACACTGATCAGGGCCCGGCCGAGCACCACCTCCGCCACCGGCAGCCGGCCGTTCAGCTGCTTGACACAGACCGTCATCAGGCTGAAGCAGAACGCCCCGGCCACCAGCGCCAGGGTTGGCCCACGGGCATCACCCCATCCCTGGTGGGATGGCCCAGAATGGGACCCTTGCCGCTCCGCCTCCGGCGTTCCCTCTGGCGGGGGCGCGTCGTGTCCACCCTCCATCGCCGCGCCCGCCACCGCTTCATCGCCTCCCAGCCTCCCAGCCTCCCAGCCGCTGCGCCTGCGGCTTCCACCCAGACCCATACCCCCTTGGCCCTTCCCCGCCTTCACCCCCGCACGATCGAGGCCGTCAAGGAACGGGCCGACATCGTGGATGTGGTGGGAGAGCACGTGGTGCTCAAGAAAAAGGGGCGGGAATTCGTGGGGATCTGCCCCTTCCACGACGACAAATCGCCGTCGATGACGGTCTCACCGGCCAAGCAGTTCTATTACTGCTTCTCCTGCGGCGCCGGCGGCAACGCGATCAAGTTCCTGATGGAGCTGCAGCGCGGCAGCTTCACCGACGTGGTGCTCGAGCTGGCCCGCAAATACCAGCTGCCGGTCGAGACCCTCGATGGCCCCCAGCAGGAGCGTCTGCGCCAGCAGCTCTCCCGCCGCGACCAGCTGCACCGGGTGCTGGCCCTGGCGGCCGGCTGGTTCCAGGCCCAGCTCCGCGCACCCGAGGGCCAGGCCGCTCTGGCCTACTTGAAGCAGAGCCGGGGCCTGGAGGAAACGACCCTCGAGGCCTTCCAGCTGGGCTATGCCCCGGACCGCTGGGATGGCCTGCTGCGTCACCTGCAGCAGGTGGAGGGCCTCTCCCCGGAGCTGCTGGCCGCCGCCGGCCTGGTGGTGCCCCGCAAGGCCACCGGCGGCGAGGGCGAGGCGGGTGGCCCGAGCACCGGCGCCACCGGCTTCTACGACCGCTTCCGCCATCGGGTGATGGTGCCGATCCACGACCGCCAGGGCCGGGTGATCGGCTTTGGTGGCCGCAGCCTCGATGGGGCGGAACCGAAATACCTCAACTCCCCGGAAACGGAGGTGTTCGAAAAGGGCAAGCACCTGTTTGGCCTGCACCGGGCCGCCGATCCGATCCGCCGCGCCGACCGGGCTGTGGTGGTGGAGGGCTACTTCGACGTGATCGCCCTTCATGCCGCCGGCATCACCAACGCCGTGGCCGCCCTGGGCACGGCGCTGAGCCGCCAGCAGATCACCCAGCTCTGCCGCTGCTGCGACGGCAAGCGGCTGATTCTCAACTTCGACAGCGACGGTGCCGGCGTGCGCGCCGCCCAGCGGGCGATCGGCGAGGTGGAGCAGCTGGCCCTGCAGGGCCAGCTGGAGCTGCGGGTGCTCCACCTGCCGTCCGGCAAGGATCCCGATGAGTACCTGCGCGAGCACGGCGCCGGCGAGTACCGCGCCCTGCTGGATGCCTCCCCCCTCTGGCTCGACTGGCAGATCGAGCAGGTGCTCTCCGGCCGTGATCTGGCCCGCGCCGATCAGTTCCAGCAGGCGGTCAGCGCCCTGGTGGAGCTGCTCGGCAAGCTGCCCCAGTCGGCGGTGCGCAGTCACTACCTGCAGCGGGTGGCCGAACGTCTCTCCGGCGGCCAGGCGCGGCTCTCGCTCCAGCTGGAGGACGACCTGCGTCAGCAGGTGAAGGGCCAGCGCTGGCATGGCCGCTCGGCCCGCTGGGAGCAGCCGGGGGAGGCGGGCCATCGCGAACGGGCCGAGGCCGAGGTGCTGCGGCTCTACCTGCATTGCCCCCCCTGGCGCCCGCTGATCCGTTCGGAGCTGCGCCGCCTCGATCTGGAGGACTTCGCCCTCCAGCACCACCGCCAGCTCTGGGCCAGCCTCGGCGAGATCGAGGAGGACAACCTCGGCTCCGGCCGGCTTGAGGGGATCAGCCGGGGTCTCGATCCCGGTGAGGACCTGGCCGACCTCGACCTGCCCCGTCTGCTGGCCGACCGGCTGCTGGTCGATCCCGCCAGCAGCACCCTGCTCAGCCGCCTCACCCCCCTGCTGGAGCCCTCCGAGGTGCAGCGGCTCTCGCTGGCCCAGCCGGAGCTGCAGCTGCGCGGCGCTACCGCCTCCCTGGAGCGCCAGCGCACCCTCAAGCGTTGCCGTCACCTGCTCGATGCCTGGAGCGCCCAGCGGCTCGCCACCCTGGAGCACTGCATCGCCCAGCTGCTCGAGGCCCCGATCGATCCGGCTCCCCTGCTCGACATGGAGCAGCGGATCGACCAGCTCTTCGCCGGCCTCAACGCCGATGCCCTCCGCTTCCAGGAGGCCTATTACAGCGAGCGCCGCTACCTCGACAGCCTCGACCAGCGCCGCTGCGCCGCCTATGAAGAGATCGTGGCCATTCCTGCCGCCTGAGCGCTTCGCCCCGCCCCTTGAGGGCCTCGATCCCTGGATCACCGCCTACTGTGAAGCCATCCCCCCGGTCCAATCCCATGGTCCAGGCAGCGTCGTTTCCTATTCCCGTGGATGAGGAGCTTCGCCTGCGGGATCTGGAGCGCCATGCGGCGATCGGCCTTTCCAGCGATCCGCATTTCGAGCGGCTGGTGGACCTGGCGGCGTCCCTGTTCGGCACGCCGATCGTGGCGATCTCGCTGGTGGATGCGGAGCGCCAGTGGTTTCTGGCCTCCCGCGGCCTGGGGGGGCTGTGCGAGACGCCGCGCAGCTCGGCCTTCTGCGCCCATGCCATCGCCGGCGAGGGGGTGATGGTGGTGCCGGATGCCTGCCTGGATGCTCGCTTCAGCGCCAATCCCCTGGTGGTGGGCGAGCCGGGGATCCGCTTCTACGCCGGGGCGCCGCTGCGCAGTCCAGATGGGCACAACCTCGGTACCCTCTGCGTGATCGATCTGCAGCCCCGGCCGCCGCTCAGCGCCACGCAGCAACAGCAGTTGCAGTGGTTGGCGGATCTGGTGATGCGGGAGCTGGAACTGCGCCGGCTCACGCTCCACTGCCCGATCACCGGCCTGCCGATCCGCCGGGCCTTCCTGGCGATCGGCGAGCGCGAGTGGCTGCGGGCCCGCACCGATCATCTGCCCCTGGCCCTGCTCTGCTTCGACATCGACGATTTCCGCCGCATCAACCACCGCTGGGGCCACCGCGCTGGCGACCGGGTGTTGATGGATTTCGCCCGTCTGGTGCGCGGCTTCAAGCGCGAGCAGGACTATGCCGGCCGCCTCGGCGATGGTGAATTCGGCCTGCTGCTGGTCAACAGCACCCCGGAGCAGGCGATGGTGGTGGCCGAGGACCTGCGCAACGCCACGGCCCGCATGCCGGGTGTGCATTCCCATTCCGATGTGAAGCTGCACATCAGCGGTGGCCTCACGGCTCTGGCCCCGGACGACCGCAGCTTCGACGATCTGCTGCAGCGGGCCGACCGCGCCCTGCAACTGGCCAAGGGCAACGGCCGCGACCAGATCGCCAGCCTGCTGGAGGGTTCTTAGGCCCGCGCCACCGGCACATCGCTGAGCCGGGTGGTGGCGGCCCGGGAGAGGTGGCCGCGTCGCATCCGCCAGGCAGGCGCCAGGCCGCAGGCGGCCCACTGCACCGTGCCGCTGCCGTAGCGGCGGTTGAGGCCGTCCACGGCGGCCATCAGGGCCTCGCGGCGCCGCTGCTGAGCGGGGCTCTGGGGCACCAGCAGGTGGTGCTGCAGCAGGGCGATCGGGGACAGATCCTGCAGGATCACGCCCGCCTTGCGCAGGGGCTTGTGGGGGCGGAACAGTCGCTCGGCCAGGGGCAAGGCCATCGCCAGCAGCACGGCGGTGTCGTTGCTGGGTAGGGGCAGGGTGGTGGTGGCGGCGTTGGCGTAGAAGGCGGTGCCATCGAAGGGGCTGCTGCGCACGAACACGGTGAGGCTGCCGGCCCGCTGGCCCTGGCGCCGCAGTTTCTCGGCGGCGCGGCAGAGATAGGTGGCCACCGCCTCCTTCAGGGCGGCCGCCGTGCTGATCGGGGTGCTGAAGCTGCGGCTCACGCAGGTTTCCCGCTTGGCGGGCGCCACGGCGGCCAGGGGCAGGCAGCGGCGCCCCTGCAGCTCCTGCTGCAGCCGCAGGCCCACCACGCCGGCGCGGCGGCGCAGCTCGCCGGGGGGCATGTCGCGCAGGGCGCGGGCATCGGCGATGCCCCGCAGCCGGCACCAGCGCGAGAGCTGGCGGCCGATGCCCCACACGTCTTCGATCGCGGTGGCGCTCAGCCAGGGGTCCGGATCGACCTCGGCGCCGAGGTCGAACACGCCGCGCTCCCGCCAGCGGCGATCCCGCTTGGCGATGCGGTTGGCCAGCTTGGCCAGCACCTTGGTGGGGGCGATGCCCACCGCCACCGGCAGCCCCAGCTGGCGACGCACCTGGTGGCGCAGCTCCTCGCCCCAGGCCGTGAGGTCTCCGTCTCCGGTGGGGCGGTGCAGCAGGCCGAAGGCCTCGTCGATCGAATAGATCTCCAGCTCCTCCACCCAGGCCTCGAGGGTGGCCATCAGCCGCTGGCTCATGTCGGCGTAAAGGCCGTAGTTGGAGCTGCGCACGATCACGTTGTGGCGCTCCAGCTCGGCCCGCAGCCGGAACAGCGGCGCCCCCATCGGGATGCCGAGGGCGCGGGCCTCGGCGCTGCGGCTCACGATGCAGCCGTCGTTGTTGGAGAGCACCACCAGCGGCTTCCCCATCACGGCGGGATCGAGCACCGCCTCGCAGGAGGCGTAGAAGTTGTTGCCGTCGATCAGGGCCAGGGCGGTGCTCATCGGCGCCGCGGGCCGATGCCGTGCAGCGCGCGGATGGCGTGGACCGCCACGCCCCAGATCCGGCCTTCACCGAGCGCCAGGGCCGGATAGGCCGGATGGGCGGCATCCAGCCACCAGTGTCCGTCGCGCCAGGCCAGGCGCTTGAGGGTGAAGCCGCCCTCCACCAGGGCCACCACCACCTGGCCCACCCGGGCCCGCCGCCGGCAATCCACCACCAGCAGGTCGCCGTGGTGGATGCCGGCCCCCTGCATCGAGGCGCCCGCCACCCGCAGCAGCACGGTGTGCCCTGGATCGCGGATCAGCAGCCGGGCCAGGTCCGCGGGCGGCCCGGCGGCGGACCGGTCGGTGCTGCTCCGGTTGGTGGTGTCTGTGCCGCTGGCGGGCGGGGGCGGATCGGCCATGGCGGGACGCGGAGGCAGGCGACGGCAGGCTAGTTCATCTGTACTGGTGTGATCGCGCCGGCCGGGCTGCGGGTCGGGGTCCGGGAGGGTTTAACTGAGGGCAGCCATGGGCTTCGGCCCGCCTTGCCGTTCTTTCCGCGCACCCCGATCCCGATGGCCCCGCCCCCCCACGACCCTGGCCCCGACCATCCAGGCCATGACCACGGCGGCCACGCGCATGGCGGCCACACCCACGACCACGCCCACGGCGGAGCGGAGCCGGGGGGTGCCGGGCCAGCAGGGAGGCCCCATCCGGCGGTGGCGATCCAGCGCCGGCCCCATCCGCGCCAGCACGAGCACAAACCCGGTTCGGCGGCCGCCTTCCGCTGGAGCATCGTGCTCAACAGCGCCCTTTCGGGGCTGCAGCTGGCGATCGGTTTCGCCTTCGGCTCCCTGGCCCTGGTGGGCGATGCGGTCCACAACCTCGGCGATGTGGCCGGGCTGCTGCTGGGTTGGGGGGCGGAGCGGCTCAGCGGCCGGCCCGCCAACCGGCGCTTCACCTACGGCTACGGCCGCTCCACCCAGCTGGCCTCCCTGGTGAATGCGGTGCTGATCCTGATGGCGGCCGCCGTGGTGGTGGTGGAGGGCCTGCAACGGCTGCGCCAGCCGGTGGAGCTGGTCAGCGGTCCGGTGGCCTGGGCGGCGGCGGCCGGCATCGTGGTGAACCTGCTCTCGGCCCGGCTGTTCGGCTCGGATCACAGCCACGACCTCAACCGCCGCGCCGCCGTGGTGCACCTGCTCACCGATGCGGCGGTGTCGGCGGCGGTGCTGGTGAGCGCCCTGCTGGTGCAGCTCACCGGCTGGGCCCAGCTCGATGCGATCACCGCCATCGGCGTGGGGTTGGCGGTGGCCTGGAGCGGCTGGCAACTGCTCCAGGAGGCCCTGATCGTGGCGATGGATGCGGTGCCCCACGGCATCGCCATGGACCAGGTCGAGCAGGCCCTGGTCAGCCTGCCGGGGGTGGAGGCGGTGCACCATCTCCATGTCTGGGCCCTGAGCACCTCCCAGAACGCCCTCACCGCCCACCTCCGGCGCCACATCGGCCGGATCGACGACATGGAACTGCTGCACCAGGCGAAGCAGCGCCTGGCCGTGCTCGGCATCGCCCACAGCACGCTCCAGCTGGAGCCGGCCGATGCCGAATCCGCCGCAGGGCAGAACTCCGCAGACGAGCTCTCCGCACACCAGGCCTCCGGGCCGCAGCCCTGGGGCTGATCCCGGAGCCCGGCCGGGCAGGCCGTAAGCCCCGCTCAGCCGGGACGCTGGTTGCGCTGGGTGGGCCGGGGCAGCAGCCGTTCGTCCACGTCCCGCCTTGGCGGCGGAGGCAGGGGATCAGGGCCGTCGTCGTTGTCGTTGTGGAGCAGGTCGTCGAAGGCGTCGTAGAGGTCCGCCTCGCCGTCAGCACCGCCGGCGAGCCGTCGCTGGGGGGTCGCAGCGGGGCGTCCCGGCCGCGGTTGCTGCCGCGGGGAGGCTGGCTGGGCTCGCCGACCGGGGCCCCCTGGTGCTGGGGAGGCGCTCAGACCGCCACCGGCCACCGCGCCGAGGCCGCGCCCGGGTTGCTCCAGGCTGCGCAAACGGTCCAGCAGGTGGGGCGGCACCGAGCCGTCGGGGCTGGCCTCCATCAGGGCGCGAAAGAGCGCCTGGGGATCCTGCTCCGTTTCCACCTGGTGCCGCGGTGCGGTAGGTGCGGAGGCCGCGGGCAGCGCCTCGGGCTGGCGGGGGATGGGGGCCGGCAGTTTCTGGGGCAGGGTGCGGCCCAGGGCCTCCAGGCGTTCGCGGCTGCGGGCGTCGAAGCTCATCGGGGGAACGGGGTGGACTCAGCCGCAGCCGAGGGTGTCGCGGGTGGCACGGCCGCTGGAGGGGTTGGTGCCAGCGGCCACGGCGCAGAGGCGCTTGAGGGCATCGCCCCGCAGGGGGACGTTGGTGAAGTCGGCCCCATCGATCTGCACGCCCTCGAAGCGGGTGTTGAAGGCGAAGGCATCATCGAGCCGGGCGTTGCGCAGATCGGTGCCCATGAAGACGGCCGAATCGAGAGTGGCGTCGCGCAGGTCGGCGTTGCGGAGATCGGCGTCCTGCAGCTTCGCCCCGAACAGGCTGGCGCCGCGCAGATCGGCGTCGTGGAAATCGGCGTCGCGCAGGTTGGTGAGGTTGAAGGTCACGTTGCGCAGGTCGGCGCCGTGGAAATCGGCACCGATCAACACCTGCTTGGCGTAATCCATCGCCGCCGCCGTCGGCTGGCTCCAGCCCAACAGGGGAGCGGCGAGCAGCAGCACCAGGGTGGCCGCCATCAGGAAGCCGCGCCGGATCATCGTGGCGGGGCCTGTGCTGCGGGGGGAGCGGAACGGGTCCTGCGGGCTGGGGACCATGGCAGGGAGGGCGGCTGAAACCACCGTAGGGCGGCGGGATCCGGCCCTGGCGGAGGGTTCTCGGGTCAATGCGGGGGCCTCAGAAACGGGCCATCGCCGCGATCTTGGCCAGTTTTTCGGCATCGAGCCCATCGAGTTCATCGAGGCCCAGCAGGCCGTCCTTCACCAGGCTGGCGAACACGAACAGGATGCCGTCAAGGCGGAAATCGAAACGGCCCTCAATGCCGTGGCGCTGGATGCTGAGGTAATCGTGAAGCTGCCAGAGGGCATCCACCGAGGTGAGCCGGGAGGCCTGGATCTGCACCGCGGTGATCAGGGTGGTCACGGCCCGGGCCTGGGCCGCGTCAAAGGCGGTGCGGGCGATCGTTTGTTCCTGAGCCGTCCATACGGCCACGGTGGTTTCGCCCATGGTCCAGTTCCCGGTGGTGCCAGCGAAGAAGCATCGCTGCTGGCACCCTATCGCTCATCCCTGGAGTGCCGTGGGCATGGTGACCAGCAGGGGGTCAGCGCGGCCGGAACGGGCGGCCGGCAACTGGTGCCAGGCGAGCTCGGGGTAGGCGTGGTGTTCGTGGTGGTAACCGAAGTGATAACAGCTCAGCAGCGACAGCCAGACCGGCAGATCGAGGCTGGTGGCGCGGTGGGGCAGGACCGCGGCGGTTGCGCTGGCGCCCGGCCGGGGCCGGTGCGGCAGATAGGTGCCGACCAGAAACAGTTGCAGGGAGCTCAACAGCAGCGGCAATGTGCAGAACAGCAGCACCTTCATCAGGGCGCCGTTGCCGAGGGGGTGCAGGGCGGCGGCCAGCAGGGCCCACACGCCCACCAGGGCGCTGACGCGGCCGGGGGCGAGATAGCCCGCCATGAAGCGCCGGTACCAGACCAGCGGATGGGAGGAACCATCGCCATGGTGATCCGGATCCGCCGCGGTGCCGGCATGGCGGTGGTGAAGCCGGTGGTTGGCCAGGGCCGCGTCGTAGGGGAGAGCGGCGTACAGCAGCAGAGCCGCCTGCCCCAGCCGCCGGTTGGCCGCCGGATGGCCTGGCAGCAACAGACCGTGCATGGCGTCGTGGCCAACGATGAACAGGCCGGTGTGCAGCAGGGTGCGCACCAGCACCGCCAGCAGCAGCCAGAGCGGAGCCGTGCTGGCCGGATCGAGGCGGACCACCAGGGCCAGGCTCAAGCCCCAGCCCAGCACGATCCCCGCCGCCAGCAGCAGCCCGCGACGGGTCAAGGCGCTCAACGGGCGAACTTGAGCAGTTCGGCCGGCGAGGCGAGCAGATCGATGGCCACGAAGTAGATCTTGCCCTCGGGGTTGAGCAGGAAGCGCCAGGCCACGTTCATGCCCACACCGGCCCCGAACCAGGGGGTCTGCACCTTGCCGGTGACCTTGATCTGGTTGAAGCCGCCCTCAGCCGGCTCGGAATAGCCACGCTCAGGCAGGAGCTTGAGGTTCTGGCAGTCCTCGCGGAAGAAGCGCAGGATCGCGTCGGTGCCGACGATGGGCTTCTGGAAGGGGGGCTGGAGGGCGCCGTCGGGCAGGAAGAGCTGGATCAGGGCGTCGAAGTCGTTGGCATTGAGCAGATCCATGTAGGCGTTGATCGTGGGGTTGATCACCCCCTCGATGAACACCTTCTTGCGGCTTTCCTCCGGGGTGGGGGCGACCACCGGCTCCATCACCCGCTGGCCCTCGCCCTTGGCCGGGTCGTAGCCCATGTCGACCACGAAGTTGCGCAGCAGGGTGATCTGCTGGCCCTGCTCCACTCCCTTGACTGAATTGAGCACCGCCGAAGCGTTGGCGGAGAGCTGGTAGCCCTCGGGAATCGGCGCCACCAGGCCCGCAGCCATCCACTGGCCGAGCTGGTACCAGAAGCCCAGTTTGATGTTCACCGACCAGGTGGCGTAGGTGCGGCCGATCGGGGTGTCGCTGCTGTTGGCCAAATCGCACATCACCTGGCTCTGGCCGGCGAAGTCCATGGCCTTGATCTGGGCCAGCACCGGTTCGGCGAACTGCATGCGGGCGGCGCCGGGGGCGGCGATGGTGATGGTGGTGCCCATCTCCAGGTAGGCGTACCAGATCAGGGCGAGCTGGTCCTCGGCACTGAGCAGACGGAAACGGGCGGTGATCGCCGGGACCAGGTCGGCCGCCAGGGTCTCTGGGAAGATCTGGGTGGCCTTGGTGAGGGTGAACATTCCCGGCGGTCCCGTTTGTGAAGGATTCCTTCACAACCTAACCGCAGAAGGGTGATTTCGGGTAATGGGGCGGTTATCTCCGTGGTGCCGTCCTCGTCTCCCTGCTGCCCGGGCGCGGCGGCAGCGCGGGCCCCGGGCGCCGCCAGCGGCGCTTTTCGGTGCAGGTGGATCCGCCTCGCCCCGCGTTCCAGCCGATGTCCCGCGGGCCTGCCGCTCTTGTGGTGCATCCCGGCGCCCAGCCCGATCGAAGTCCCCGATCCGCCGCGATCCTCGGACGGTGCGGCTCGGGCGCTGCGCAACGCGGACCTGGCCACGACACCGGCCGTCATGGTCCGGCTTCGGGAAGGCTCAGGGCGAGTCCTGCGCCGATGACCTGCCATGCCCGCCACTGCGTGCCAGCGCCAGGGCCGCTGGGCCGAACAGAGGGCCCTGCGGCTGCTGCAGGAGCGGGGTTGGCGCTTGCTCTGCCGCAACTGGCGCTGCCGCTGGGGCGAATTGGATCTGGTGTGTGAAAAGCCGGGCCGCCTGTTGCTCGTGGAGGTGAAGGGACGTCGGCTCGGCAGCCGCGACGGGGCCGGAACCACGGCCCTGCGGGGGCTGCAGCGGCGGCGCCTGCGGCGAGCCTGGGCCTGCTGGCTGGTGCACCATCCCGAACGCTCATGCTGGCCGGTGGAATTCGTGGCGGCCCTGGTGCCCCTGCCGCCGGCCTCCGGTGCGGTGCGCTGGCTGCGGTTGGAGGGCTGAGGGTGGTTCACGCCGGTCTCGCGGCGGCCCTAGGGGCTTGGACGGCAATGGATTCGGAACAAGTCGGAAAGGATTGCCATACGAGGCTGGTTGGGCTTTCAGCATTCAGCGGTGGATGGGCCCTGTCTTTCCGGGGCGGGGTGCCGTGCGCGGTCCTCGATCGCGGCGGCCCGTCCCTTATCCCTGTTCACCTGTCCCGCCGTTCCCATGACCTCCTCCACTTTGCGCCGCGCTCTCGCTTTGGCGGCCCCTGTCCTGGCCGCCTCGCTGCTCTCGGCAACCCTGGTGCGGGCCGATCAGCCCAACATGCAGAACGCCCTCAGCCAGCTCCAGGCCGCCAAGGCATCCCTTCAGGCCGCGTCCCATAACAAGGGCGGCCACCGCGTCAATGCCATCAATCTGATCAACCAGGCGATCGTGGAGGTGCAGCTGGGCATTGATGTCGCCCGCTGAACCCTTGGCGCCGGCACGACCGCTCGCCGCTCCGGGGGGCTGTTGCCCTTGGCGGTGCAATCTGGAGAGGCTCCGGGCCCCCTCGCGATGACCTTCAGCGGCCACCGGGCCCGCAAGCGCTTCGGCCAGCACTGGCTCACGGATGGGGCCGTGCTGGATCGGATCGTGGCCGCTGCGGCGATCGAGCCCGGTGAGCACCTGCTGGAGGTCGGTCCCGGGCGGGGCGCCCTCACCGAGCGCCTGCTGGCCAGTCCGGCCGCCTCCCTGCTGGCGATCGAGCTCGACCGCGACCTGGTGGGCGGCCTGCGCCAGCGCTTCGGCGCCGATCCCCGCTTCCAGCTGCTGGAGGGCGATGTGCTCGAGCTCCCCTTGCAGCCGCCGGAGGGGCCCGGCCCCGAGAAGGTGGTGGCCAACATCCCTTACAACATCACCGGCCCGCTGCTGGAGCGGCTGGTGGGCCGGCTGGATCGGCCGCTGGAGCATCCCTACCGCGCCCTGGTGCTGCTGGTGCAGCAGGAGGTGGGGGAGCGGATTCGTGCCCTGCCCGGCAGCAGCGCCTATTCGGCCCTGAGCGTGCGGATGCAGCTGCTGGCCCGCTGCCACGCGGTCTGCCCCGTGCCGCCGCGCTGCTTCGCGCCGCCACCGAAGGTGAATTCCGAGGTGATCCGCCTTGATCCCCTCCCCCCAGGTCAGCGCCCCGAACCGGCCCTGGCCCGCACCACCGAAGCCTTGCTGAAGCGCTGCTTCGCGGCACGCCGGAAGATGCTGCGCAACAGCCTGGCGGGCCTGCTCAGCCCTGAGGATCTCACCGCCCTGGTTGCCGGGGCCAAGGTGGAGCTCAGCCAGCGGCCCCAGGAGCTGGCGCCGGAGCGCTGGCTCGCCCTGGCCGAGGGTTTGAATCAACGCACCGCGGCGTTCCCCAGTCCATGAGCCTCACCGTTCTGGCCCCCGCCAAGATCAACCTGCACCTGGAGGTGCTGGGCCTGCGGGGCGATGGCTACCACGAGCTAGCGATGGTGATGCAGAGCCTCGATCTGGCCGACAGCCTGCGCTTCACGCCCACCGCCGACGCAGCCATCACCCTGGAATGCGATCGCGCTGATCTGAGCACCGGAGCGGACAACCTGATCGTGAAGGCGGCCGAGATGGTGCGGGCCCGCGCCGGTCTTCCCGAACTGGGAGCCCACATCGCGCTCAGCAAGCGAATCCCGATCGGTGCTGGGCTGGCGGGAGGCTCCAGTGATGGGGCGGCCACCCTGGTTGGCCTCAATGCACTCTGGGGCTGCGGTTTCTCCGCTGCCGATCTGCACGCCATGGCCACGGCCCTCGGCTCTGACATGCCCTTCTGCCTCGAGGGCGGCACCCGGCTCTGCTTCGGGCGAGGGGAGGTGATGGAGCCGGCTCTCGCGGTGCCCTCAGCCAGCGCGGCACGGCCGGATACCGCGGCGCGCAGTTCAGAGCTGGTTGCCGCGACGCCCGGCTTCGGCGTGCTGCTGATCAAGCACCCCGAAGCGAGCGTGTCGACCCCCTGGGCCTTCGGCCGCTGCCGCGACCTCCGCGGTGACTTCTACCTCGCGAGCGAGGTCGATTTTGAGCAACGTCGCCAGGCCCTGCGCCAAGGTCCCCTCCTGGCCGCCCTGGCCGGCGCCGAACCCCTGCCCCACCTGCGCAATGATCTCCAGGCCGTGGTGGAGCCGGAGGTGGCCAGCGTGCGGGAGGGCCTGGCCCTGCTGCGCCGCGCCCCGGCGGCCCTGGCGGTGGCGATGAGCGGTTCGGGGCCCAGCCTGTTTGCGCTGTTCGCCGATCCGGCCGCTGCCGAGGCGGCGAGAGCCGACCTCGCGGAACCCCTGGCGGAGGCTGGGTTCGAGGCCTGGTGCTGCCGCTGCACCGCCGACGGTGCCAGCCTGGAAGGGACAGGAACATCCGCATGAGCGCCTCCAGCCCCGATCCCCAGACCCCGGCCGAGGACCCGGCTGCCTCACCTGGCGGCGTGAGCTCTGGTTCTGCTGGGGATCGCAGCGCTGTTCCCGCTGTGACCGCGGACGCGACGGCATCCGGCTCCAACGGCGACGCCGCCGCCGCTGCTGCAGGGGCCTCCCCCAGCTCCGAGCGCCCCCGCAAGGGTCCGCTCAGCTTCCTCTCGGGTGCCCTCACCAGCGGCCTGCTGGCCTGGCTTTGCCTTGGCCTCAGCCAGAAGGTGGTGGGCTATTACGCCCTCCACCCGCCCCACTACGAGGCGCGGGTGGCCCAGAGCATCGCCACCGCCCTCAAGACCATGATCGTGGGCATGACCTTTCTGGCCACCTTCAGCTTCGCCTTCGTGGGTCTGGGCCTGTTCCTTGTGTTCCTCCGCTCGCTCCTGCCGGCACGGCCCGAAACCCCTGCCTAGGGTTCGCCCAGATCCTGCCCCGGGCCATGACCCCCCACGACCTCGGCCTGTTGGTGGCCTTGCTGCTGCCCGGCATGCTGCTCTCGGTGCTGTTGCTGAGCACCTTTGCCGCTGGAGGCTGAGATAGGTTGGCCCCACAGCCAGCAGATGCCCGTGGCCGAAACCCTTCTCTTCAACGCCCTGCGCGAGGCCATCGATGAGGAAATGGCCCGCGATCCCCATGTGTGCGTGATGGGGGAGGACGTTGGGGAGTACGGCGGTTCCTACAAGGTCACCAAGGATCTCCACGCCAAGTACGGCGAGCTGCGGGTGCTGGACACCCCGATCGCCGAGAACAGCTTCACCGGCATGGCGGTGGGCGCCGCCATGACCGGCCTGCGGCCGATCGTGGAGGGCATGAACATGGGATTTCTGCTGCTGGCCTTCAACCAGATCTCCAACAACATGGGGATGCTGCGTTACACCAGTGGCGGCAATTACACGATTCCGACCGTCGTGCGTGGCCCCGGCGGAGTGGGAAGGCAGCTGGGTGCCGAACACAGCCAGCGGCTTGAGGCCTATTTCCATGCCGTGCCCGGCATCAAGATCGTGGCGGTGAGTACCCCCACCAATGCCAAGGGCCTGATGAAGGCGGCGATCCGCGACAACAACCCGGTGCTGTTCTTCGAGCACGTGCTGCTCTACAACCTCAGCGAAGACATCCCCGAGGGTGAATACATCTGTGCCCTCGACCAGGCTGAGGTGGTGCGCCAAGGCAACGACATCACCATCCTTACCTACTCACGCATGCGTCACCACTGCCTCAAGGCCGTGCAGCAGCTCGAAGCCGATGGCATCGATGTGGAACTGATCGACCTGATCAGCCTTAAGCCCTTCGATCTGGCCACCATCACCGCCTCGATCCGCAAGACCCACAAGGTTTTAGTGGTGGAGGAGTGCATGAAGACCGGCGGCATCGGTGCCGAACTGCTGGCCCTGATCACCGAGCACTGCTTCGACGACCTCGATGCCCGGCCGGTGCGCCTCTCCTCCCAGGACATCCCCACGCCCTACAACGGCACCCTCGAGAACCTCACCATCATTCAGCCCCACCAGATCGTCGAGGCGGCCCGCCAGCTCACCAGCGGCAGCCTCTGACCATGGCACGTCAACAGGGGTGGTTCGCCCTGATCCTGGCCCTGGCGATCGCGGCCGCCGCCCTGCTCGCCAGCTATGGCCTCCAGCTCGGCCTCGACCTGCGCGGCGGCAGCCAGCTCACCCTGCAGGTGATGCCGGCCGGTGCCATCCGCACGATCGACAAGGAACAGCTTGAGGCTGTTAAAGATGTGCTGGAGCGGCGCATCAACGGCCTTGGCGTGGCCGAATCCACCCTGCAGACCGTGGGCAGCGACCAGCTGGTGCTGCAGCTCCCCGGTGAGCAGGACCCGACCCGCGCCGCCAAGGTGCTGGGCAGCACGGCCCTGCTTGAGTTCCGCGCCCAGAAGGCCGGCACTGAGAAGGAGATGCAGGGTCTGCTGCCGCTCAAGCGGCAGGTGGAGGCGGTGCTGGCAGCCCGCCGTCCCGAGGCCCAGCTGGCTGAGGCCAATGCCCAACCCCCCGGCCAGCCGCCCCGCAAGACCACGATCAGCGATGAGGAGCGCTCGAGTGCCTTCCGGGCCCTGGGCCTGGCAATCCCGCCCGGCAGCAGCGAGGTCGAGCAGCTTGAAGCTCTGTTGGCTGAGGTCAACCGCCGCGTCGTGGCCCTCTATGAGCCCGCCGCCCTGACCGGCAAGGACCTCACCAGCGCCGGCCGTTCCCAGCAGAGCACCGGCAACGCCTGGGAGGTGAGCCTGGGCTTCAACCGCGAAGGCGGCGAGAAGTTCGCCTCCCTCACCCAGCAGATCGCCGGCACCAATCGGCTGCTGGGCATCGTGCTCGACGGCCGCTCGATCAGCGAGGCCAGCGTGGGGCCCCAGTTCAAGGCCGCCGGGATCACCGGTGGGGCCGCTTCGATCACGGGCAACTTCACCGCTGAGGAGGCCCGCGACCTGGAAGTGCAGCTCCGCGGCGGCTCCCTGCCCCTGCCGGTGAAGATCGTGGAGGTGCGCACGGTGGGGCCCTCCCTGGGCGCCGAGAACATCCGCTCCAGCCTGGTGGCCGGTAGCGCCGGTCTGGCGCTGGTGGCGGTGTTCATGGTGGTGGTCTACCGCCTGCCGGGGGTGGTGGCGGTGCTCGCCCTGAGCCTCTACGCCCTGTTCAACCTGGCCATCTACGCTCTGATCCCGGTGACCCTCACCCTGCCGGGCATCGCTGGTTTCATTCTTTCGGTGGGCATGGCGGTGGATGCCAACGTGCTGATCTTCGAGCGGGTGAAGGAGGAGCTGCGCGCCGGCAACACCCTGATCCGCTCCACCGACACGGGCTTCTCGCTGGCCTTCTCCTCGATCCTCGATGGCCATGTGACCGGTCTGATCAGCTGCGTGGCCCTGTTCTTCCTCGGCACCGGCCTGGTCAAGGGCTTTGCGGTGACCCTGGCGATCGGCCTGCTGCTGAGCCTCTTCACCGCCCTCACCTGCACCCGCACCCTGCTGCGGCTGCTGATGAGCTACCCGGCCCTGCGCCGCCCCACCTACTTCGTTCCTGCCCGCGAGCTGCCTGCCGGAGCCACCTGAGTGTCTTCCTCCGTGACCGACCTTCCCTCCCCCCGCTTCCGCATCAACCGCCACCGCTGGCTGGCCTGGATCGGTTCTGGGCTGGCCTGCCTGCTGAGCATCGTGGGCCTGGTGCTGTGCTGGCTCCAACCTTCGATTCGCTCGCCCCTCAAGCCGGGTCTTGATTTCACTGGCGGCACCCAGATCCAGGTGGTGCGCCTGTGCGGCAGCCCCGCCGCCGGTTCCGTGGCCGCAGGTCCAGCCTGCGGGGCGATCACCGCTCCCGACGTCCAGCGCACGGTGGCGGCTCTCAACCTGCGGGCCACCGGTCAGGAGCAGGCCCCCAATCTCGGCAGCACCAGCGTGCAGGTGCTCGATAAGGGCCGCTCGCTGCTGCTGCGCTTGCCGGCCTTGAGCGCCGATCAGGCCGCCACCGTGCTCGACACCCTCAACCAGCGGTTCGGCCCGCTCCAGACCACCGGCACTGCCATCGACACGATCGGCCCGACGTTGGGCTCCAGGCTGCTGCAGGGCAGTCTGTTGTCGCTGCTGGTGAGCTTCGCTGCCATCGCCGCCTACATCACCTTCCGCTACAGCGGCGTGTTCGCCTTTCTGGCTTTGGTCTGCCTGGCCCATGACGTGCTGATCACCTGCGGCCTGTTCGCCTGGCTGGGGCTGCTCAAGGGCATCGAGGTGGATTCGCTTTTCGCCGTCTCCCTGATCACCGTGGCGGGCTATTCCGTCACCGATACGGTGGTGGTGTTCGATCGGATCCGCGAGCAGCGCAAGGCCCTGGCCCATCTGCCGATCACCGAGCAGGTTGATGTGGCCGTCGATGCCACCCTCACCCGCTCCCTTTACACCTCCTTGACCACCCTGCTGCCGCTCGTCGCCCTGATCTTCTTCGGCGGCAGCACCCTCTTCTGGTTCGCCGTGGCCCTCACCGTGGGCATCGCCGTGGGCAGCTGGTCGAGCATTGGCATCGCTCCCACCCTGCTCCCCCTGCTCTCCTCCCGATGACCCTCGGCCCTGCCCCCCTGCCCCCCGGGGCCGCCAACCCTTCTCCGCTACCCAATCCCCGGCGCTTACCCCGCCCCCAGATGCGCGGCTTTCCACTGATGCCGCTGATCCTGTTGCTGCTGGCCCTGTTGGATCTGCGGGTCGATCTGCAGCTGCTGGCCGATCACTTCACCATCACCTCCCTGCTGGAAGCGATCCGCAGCCATCCCCTGGCCACTGCGGTGCTGATCTTCACCCCCTCCCTCTGGCGCCGCTATCTCACCTGATCGCCGGGGGCCTCAGCCGCGCAGCCGGGGCAAATCCGTGTCGGCCCAGCGGTCCATGACATCGCGCACCAAGACCTCCTCGCAGAGCACCTGCAGCACCACCACCAGCGGCAGGGCCAGCAGCAGGCCGGGTAGCCCCAGTAGGGCCCCAAGGCACAACTGGGCCATCAGGGCGACCGTGGGCAGGAGGTTCACCGTGCGGCTGAGCAGCAGCGGCGTGAGCACGAAGGCCTCGGCGTTCTGCAGCACCAGCCTCAGGAGAAGCACCTGCAGCATCTTGGCCGGCGATCCCAGCAGCAGGGCCACCGCCATCGGCAGCAGCGTGCCGGCCGTGGGGCCGATCGTGGGCACGAAGGTGAGCAGGGCGCAGACCAGGGCGCTCAGCAGGGCGAGGGGCACCTTCAGCAGGGCCAGGCCGGCCCAGGTGGTGAGGAACACAGCCACCGCCGAGAGAGTCATGCCGGCCAGCCAGCCCCCCAGGGCCTCACGACACTCGCCGAGCAGCACCTGCATGCGCGGCCGGTAGAAGCGGGGGGTGGCGGCCACCAGCAGCCGCTGGTGACTGCGGGGATCGAGGGCCAGCAGCAACGCCAGCAGGGCGATCAACAGCATCTGGATGGTGCTGTTGGCCGCGCCGCCGGCAAAGCCCAGCAGCTGGGTGCCGAGCGGTTGGAGCTGGTCCCAGGTAGCGGAGCCCACCAGCTTGCCCTCCAGTTCATGGAGCTGGGGCACCTGGGCCACCAGGGCATTGAGCCGGCTCGGGAGTTCCGGGATCAGGTGGCTGAGCACCTGGATCTGTTCGAGCACTTCCGGCAGCAGCAGGGCGGTGAGCAGCCAGCCCACCACCACCAACAGGGCCACCACCACCATCAGCGCTGCTGGGCGCTTCAGCGGCAGCAGGCGCCGCAGCAGGGTGATCGGCACATCGAGGGCCACCGCCAGCACCACCGCGCCGAACAGAACCAGCAGCACCCAGCGCAGTTCCCAGGCCAGCAAACCCAGCACCACCAGGGCGATCGCCCCCAGCAGGGTGCGGCCGCTCATGCCTCGGAAGCGGGCGGCAGCCGGCGCCGCGGGGCCGCCTTCCAGCGGTCCATCACATCGTGGATCACCACCTCCCGCAGGATCACCTGCAGACACACCGCCAGGGGGAGGGCCAGCACCAGGCCCAGCGGGCCGAACACCACCGTGAACACCAGCTGGGCGGTGAGCGTGAGCCCCGGCAGCAGCTTCAGCTGATGGTGCATCACCGAAGGGGTGATCAGGTAGCTCTCGAGGTTCTGGACCACCACATAGAGGGCCAGCACCGCCAGGGCCTTCCAGGGGGCATCCAGCAGCGCCACCGACATCGGGAAGAGGGTGCTGAGGGTCGGACCCACGTTCGGGATGATGTTGAGCAGACCGGCCAGCACGGCGTTGGCCGCCACCAGCCGCACCCCCAGCAGCGACAGTCCGACCGCCGCCAGGGTGCCGACGCAGAGGGAGCTGATCAGCACCCCGCCCATCCAGGCACTCAGGGCCTCACCGCAGCCCAGCAGCACCTCCCGGGCCCGGCGACGGTAGAAGGACGGCACCAGCAGCAGCACGGCCTCGCGGTAGGCCTCGGGCTGGGCGGTGATCATCAGGGCCACCGCCACCACGAACAGCGTCTGCAGCACGGCGGTGCCGAGGTTGCCCACCACCCCCACCAGCCGTACGGTCCAATCGCTCACCCCGCTGCCCAGGACGCCGGTGGTACCCCCGGGTTCGGGTTTGCCGAGATTTTGAAGCCAGCTCAGCCCGCCATCGGCGTCGCCGTAGAGCATGCGTGAAACGCTCTCCATGGCCTGGTGCAGGAGCTTGAGCAGTTCGGCCCAGGCCACCGGCAGTTTCTGCAGAAGCTCGTGGAACTGATCCAGGAAGGGGGGAACGATCGCGGCGGCCCCGATGGCGGCCACCAGGGCCACCGCGGCGAGGCTGATCAGCAGGGCAATGGGGCGGGGACAGTCGAGCCGTCGGCGCAGGGTGCCCACCAGGGTGCAGAGGGCCATCGCCAGCACCACGGCGGCGAACACCAGCACCAGGGCTTCGCGCAGGCTCCAGAGCAGCAGCAGCGATGCCACCAGGGCGATCAATCCCAGCCAGCGCCCGAAGCTCACGCCTCCTCGTCAGCGTCCGCGGCGTCGTCCCCATCGCCCTTGCCGGCGAAGCCCAGCTCATGGCTGTCGGCGTAGCGCTGGGCAAAGCGCATGAACCGCTCGAAATCCTCCTGTGTCTTCCAGGTGTAGGTGGCTTCCAGGGCGCTGGCCTTGCCGTTCACGAAGCGGGCCTTCACTTCACGGGTGACCAGTTCGCCCTCCTCATCGACCATGAACATGCCGGTGATATCGCCCATCGATTCGGGCGCCAGAGCCTCGGGCTCATCGAACACGAACAGCGCCTGGCCGGTGCGTCCATCGCGCGAGCGGGTCAGGCGGATGTCGGGCACGACCGGCTCCTCCACGCCTCGGAAGAACTGAATGGCGGCGGCCATGGCAGACGATCAAAGGTGGATCCTAGGCAGGGGCCTCCACGCCATCACCCCCTGTCTCCATGGATGGATGCCTGCTGACATAGTGACCTCCAGCCAGAAGGCCTCTGGGCCGGTCCATTCCGATGCTCTCCGGTTCACCGGTTTCCCGTCGCGTTACCGCTGACCAGCTGCTGGAGCGTTTTTTCGCCGCTTCGCCGCGGCAGCGGCGCAGCCAGGTGGCGGGGCTGGAGGAACGGGCCGCTGAGCTGCTTCCCCTGCTGGAGGAACGCCTCGACGGCTTCGACGCCACCGGTGAGGACTGGGTGGCGGGGTTGTTCCTCCAGCTCCTGGCCGCCGATGCCGAACGCCGGGACTCCCTGCTGGCCCGCTACCCGGATGGCTGGCTGGCGGCCTCCAGCGCCGCCGGCCAGGATTACGCCCCCCTGCAGCGAGAGCTGCTGATGCAGGCTTTTGAGGCCGCCGACCGGCTCACCAGCGAGCACCTGCGCCAACTGGCAGGCCCGGAGGCCGTGCGGCGCGGCTACGTCTATTACAGCGAGGTGGCCCGCTTCCCCGCTGCCGATCTGGAGAGCCTCGATCGCCTCTGGCTCGTCTATTCCCGCGGCCGCTACGGCTTCTCCGTGCAAGGCCGCCTGCTGGCCGCCTGCGGCGGTCAGTGGGATCGACTCTGGCCCCGCCTGGGCTGGAAGCGTGAGGGCCTCTGGACCCGGTATCCGACGGCCTTCACCTGGAGCCAGGAGGCACCGGAGGGCCACCTGCCCCTGGTCAACCAGCTGCGTGGGGTCCGGCTGATGGATGCCCTGCTGCAGCATCCCGCCCTGGCCCGGCGCATCCAGCTCGCCAGCGTTGCAGGGGGGGGCTAGGGTCAATTTGGCACCGCGGCCTATTGCCGAATGGTTCTGCGCTGGGCTGATTTCATCACTCCCTCCACGCTGCAGCTCGCTCCCCTGCTGGAGCTCCTGCTTGAACCGGTGGGCACCGGTGCGGCCCTCGCCGAACTTCAGCTCGGCCTGCACGAGGCCCTGGTGAATGCCGTGCGCCACGGCAACGGCTGTGATCCGGCCAAGTGCCTGCGGGTGCGCCGCATTCTCACCCCCCGCTGGCTGGTCTGGCAGGTGCAGGATGAGGGGCCGGGAGTGCCGGGTCCACAGCGCCGGACCGCCCTGCCGAGCCAATTGGAGGCCCGCAGCGGCCGGGGCCTGTACCTGATCCACCACTGCTTCGACGACGTGCGCTGGAGCTCCCGGGGCAATCGCCTCCAGCTGGCGGTGCGACGGGGGCGCCTCAGCGGCCGTGGTCCGGACAACCCGGGTCCCTGAGCTCTCCCTGCAGCCAGGCGAGGGCGCTGGCCGCCAGGGCGATGGCCCGCTGGCGTGCCTCGCTGTCCCGGGGGGCGGTCGGTCCGTCCGCCCCCAGCAACTGCACCAGGGCACCGGCCAGCTGCTCCGCCGCCCGCCGCGAAGGCTGGGCCTTGAGCGCGTGCCACTGGCGGTCGTCAATCACCAGCAGCCGCTGCAGCGCCTCGGCCTGGTCGGCGCTCCCCTCAGGCCACCGCTGCCGCGGATCGGCAGCGGTGCCGGGGTCGGTGCGCGCCGCCGCTGTGTCTGCCGGATCCATGCCTTGCTCCCCTGGACGGGCCACCACGATCCGTTCCATCCTGGCGCCATGACCCGTCCTTCACGCTTGAGCCGATTCCGACGCACGCTCCCCCTCGCTCTGCCGGCGCTGCCCCGCGGTCCACGGCTGCTGCAGAGCATCGGCCGGCTCCATGCCCTGGGCTCGGCCAGGGCCGGCAGCGGCCAGAGCGAACGCCGACGCCTTCAGCAGCTCGCCATCGCCCAGCGGCTGCTGGATCCGCTTCCCGAGGGGCTGCGCCCCCCGGACCGCGCCAGTGAACAGTTCTGGCAGGTGCTCCGCTGGGGCGGTTTGGGCTTGCTGCTGGCTCGCCTGCTGTCCCCATGAGAGCCGTGGCCCCGAGCTTGCGCTCCCGGGGGCCTGCAGCGCCGTGAGTCCACCAGCGGCCCGCCGCGGTATGGGGCGCTACGGGGCGAAGTTGCCGCACCAACCCCCATTTCGGTAGTAACCGCTACAGAATGTCGGGACAAACCTGCTTCGGTTCCGCCATGACGCCCGCATCCCCCTTCGCTCCGATCGCCGCCGCTGCCTCAACGGACACCTCCCTCCAGGCCGGCCTCCGCCCCGCCTCGGTGTCCAACCAGGACCCCTCCTACGTGGCCTGGGCCCGGGCCCGTCAGCAGGAGGAGCGCCGCCGTCGCTCCCTGCTGGTGGGACTGCAGGCCCAGGCCGATCCCAGCGAAGCGGCAGGCATCTCCGGACCGATCACCGCCTGGGCCGAGGACCATGCCCGCCAGAAGCGTCGCCACGCCAATGCGATCGCCGGCCTGCACCGCAGCGACCGGGGCCTGGCTGGCTGAACGCCCCCCTGCCGCCGCCGCGGTCCCTCCGCTTGCCCCCAGCAAAAAACCCCGGCCGAGGCCGGGGCTGAAGTTCATGGACCGCCGTCGCGATCAGGCGTCGTAGTACATCGTGAACTCGTGGGGGTGGGGTCGCTGGCGCAGTTGCTGCACCTCCTCGTACTTCAGGGCGATCCAGTTGTCGATGAAGTCGTCGCTGAACACGCCACCGGCCAGCAGATAGTCCTTGTCGGCCTTGAGGGCTTCGAGGGCGCCGTTGAGCGAGGCGGGCACGGTGGAGATCCTGGCCAGCTCCTCGGCCGACAGTTCGAACAGGTCGACATCGGTGCCATCGCCGGGATCGATCTGGTTCTTGATGCCATCGATGCCGGCCATCAGCATGGCCGCGAAGCCCAGATAGGGGTTGGCCAGGGCATCACCGGAGCGGAACTCCAGGCGCTTGGCCTTGGGGCTGGGGCCGGTGAGGGGGATCCGCACGGCGGCCGAGCGATTGCCCTGCGAATACACCAGGTTCACCGGGGCTTCGAAGCCGGGCACCAGACGCTTGTAGCTGTTGGTGGTGGGGTTGGTGAAGGCCAGGAAGCTCGGGGCGTGCTTGAGCAGGCCGCCGATGTACCAGCGGGCGGTCTGGGAGAGGTTGGCGTAGGTGCCTTCCCCGAAGAACAGGGGCTGGTCGCCGTTCCAGAGGCTCTGGTGCACGTGCATGCCGCTGCCGTTGTCCGCGAACACGGGCTTGGGCATGAAGGTGGCGGTTTTGCCGTACTTGCGAGCGATGTTGCGCACCACGTACTTGTAGATCATCACGTTGTCGGCCGCGCTGATCAGCTCGGCAAACTTGATGCCCAGTTCGTGTTGGGCCGTGGCCACTTCGTGGTGCTGCTTCTCGATCGGCACACCGAGTGAGCCCATGGTGAGGAGCATCTCGCTGCGGATGTCCTGGAGAGTGTCGTTGGGGGCGACGGGGAAGTAGCCCTCCTTGAGCAGCACCTTGTAGCCGAGGTTGCCGCCCTCCTCGATGCGGTCGGTGTTCCAGGCGGCCTCGATCGAATCGACCTGGTAGAAGGAGCCGCCGTTGCTGCTCTTGTAGCGGACGTCGTCGAAGATGAAGAATTCCGGCTCAGGCCCGAAGTAGGCCTTGGTGGCGATGCCGGTGGAGCCGAGATAGTCGAGGGCCTTCTGGGCCAGGGCGCGGGGGCAGCGGCTGTAGGGCTGGCCGCTGCGGGGCTCCTGGATCGAGCAGATCAGGCTGAGGGTCTTGTGGCTGTAGAAGGGATCGATCCAGGCGGTGTTCGGATCCGGCACCATCGCCATGTCGGATTCGTTGATCGCCTTCCAGCCGCGGATCGAGGAGCCATCGAAGGCCACGCCATCGGTGAAGGCGCTCTCATCGATCAGATCGTTGCAGACGGTGAGGTGCTGCCACTTGCCGTGCAGGTCGACGAATTTCAGGTCGATCAGTTCGATGCCTTCGTCCTTGATCTGACGAAGAACGTCGCTCGCTGTCTTGGCCATGAAGGAAGCTGCTGGTGAAGGGCGGACCAAGGGCACGCCAAAACGAAAAGGTACGCATCGCTACCGAACTGCTTTGTATCGGATTTAACGGTTTGCCCGTCGGGTCGCCCCTGCAGTCGTTCCCGGCCGCTTCTCGCGAGTCCGATGGCCCGGCCGCTCCGCCACCTCCTTCAGGCTGCCCCTGCTGATCGCAGCAGGCGCTGCAGGGTCTGCCAGTCCTTGCCGGCTCTGAGGGCCGCTCCAACCGCTCCAAGCCGGCCCGATCGGGAGGTCGGCATTGGCGCCAGCGGCGGCTGCGTAACCGTTTCTGTCAAATCGCCGGAATCCCGCCTCCGGCAAGGAATTCGGCCAATTGCAAGTGCTAGTTTCCGCACCAGGTGCGACGATCCGTTCACTGCCATGCGCGATGCCATCACCGGGCTGATCGGCCGCTACGACCAGCTCGGCCGCTACCTCGATCGCTCCGCCATCGACCGCATCGATGCGTACTACGGCCAGTCCGCTCTGCGCCTGGCGGCGGTCGAACTGATCAACGGTGAGGCGGCCACGATCGTGCGCGAGGCATCGCAGCAGCTCTGGCTGGAGGATCCCGAGTTGATCCTCCCCGGCGGCAACGCCTACACCACCCGCCGGCTGGCGGCCTGCCTCCGGGATCTCGATTATTTCCTCCGCTACGCCAGCTACGCCCTGATCGCCGACGACCTGACGATCATCGATGAGCGGGTGCTCAACGGTCTCGACGACACCTACAAGAGCCTCGGCGTGCCCACCGGCCCCACGGTCCGCGGCATCGCCCTGCTGGGCGAGGTGGTGGCCGGCCGGCTCATTGCGAGCGGCCTCGCCGGCCGGGACCAGGTGAACGCCGTGGTGCTCGCCCCGTTCGAGCACATGGTGCGTGGTCTGGCCGCCACCAATGTGCGCGCCCGCTGAGTTTCCCCACCCGGACTCCGCCCCATCTCCCATCGCTGGGCTCGTTCCCGGTGCGCGCGGCCATGCCGCCATTGCCTAACCTCCATCCCAACGCTCCGCTGTCCCTTCCGGTCTTGGCTTCCTTCCCCATCCCGACTTCCGTGAACACCACCCATCGGCTCGGGCTGGATCCCATCGCAACGCCGGAACGCCTGCTGCTCGGACCAGGCCCCTCCAATGCCCATCCGGTGGTCCTCCAGGCCCTGGCCCGGATGCCGATCGGCCACCTTGATCCCCTCTACATCGAGCTGATGGGTGAGGTGCAGGAGCTGCTCCGCTACGTGTGGCAGACCGACAACCGCCTCACCATTCCGATGAGCGGCACCGGCAGCGCCGCCATGGAGGCCACCCTGGCCAACACCGTGGAACCCGGCGACACGGTGCTGGTCGCGGTGATGGGCTACTTCGGCCTCCGCCTCGCCGACATGGCCGGCCGCTATCGGGCCGAGGTGGTCACGATCGAGCGCCCCTGGGGCGAGGCTTTCAGCCTGGCCGAACTCGAGGCTGCGTTGATCACCCACAAGCCCGCCATCCTGGCGATGGTGCACGCCGAAACCTCCACCGGCGTCTGCCAGCCCATGGAGGGCATCGGCGAGCTCTGCCGTCAGCACAACTGCTTGCTGCTGCTCGACACCGTCACCTCGCTGGGCGGTGTGCCCCTGCTGCTCGATGCGTGGAAGGTCGACCTCGCCTACAGCTGCAGCCAGAAGGGTCTGAGCTGCCCTCCCGGTCTGGGCCCCTTCACGATGGGTCCGCGGGCCGAGGCCAAGCTGATGGGCCGGCAGGGCAAGGTGCCCAACTGGTATCTCGATGTCTCGCTGCTCAACCAGTACTGGGGCAGCGACCGCGTGTATCACCACACCGCCCCGGTGAACATGAATTTCGGCATGCGCGAGGCCCTGCGCCTCTTGGCCGAGGAGGGCATCGAGAACTCCTGGGCCCGTCACCGCCGCAACGCCGAGCGCCTCTGGGCCGGCCTTGAGGCCCTCGGCCTCGAACTGCACGTGGAGGAGGCCCTGCGGCTTCCCACCCTCACCACCGTCCGCATCCCCGAAGGGGTGGACGGCAAAGCGTTCAGCCGCCACCTGCTCGATCGCTTCGGCATTGAGGTGGGCGGCGGCCTCGGCACCCTGGCCGGCAAGGTCTGGCGGATCGGCCTGATGGGCTACAACAGCACGCCGGAGAACGTCGACCGTCTGCTGGCGCTGTTCGAGAGCGAACTGCCCGCTTTCCGTCCCAGCACCGCTCCCCTCGCTGCGGTGGGCTGACGCCCATCCTCTAGCGCAGAGCCGCCACGCGGCCTTGGTGCCCATCCCGCTTGCTGCCCCCCGTCAGCAGCGCTCACCTCCTCGCCTTCAGCACTCGCCGCTGGGACGGCTCCCCGTCCCCCGCCGAGCCCGGAACCAGGTTTCCAGCTGGCTGCGGGCTTCCGGCTCCCGCAGCAGGCCCACCACCTCCATGACGTGATGGGCACTGGGATGGCGGGCCAGATCGAGGCAGCCGCCCAAGGCCCCGCGCTTCGGATCGGCGGCGGCGAACACCACCCTTCCCATGCGGGCCTGCACCAGGGCACCGGCGCACATCGGGCAGGGCTCGAGGGTCACCACCAGGGTGCAGCCGTTGAAGCGCCAGCTGCCCTGCAGGGCGGCCGCCTGCCGCAGGGCCACCAGTTCGGCGTGGCCGAGCGGGTCCTGGCGCCGGTGGCGCCGGTTGGTGCCCCAGCCGATGCAGCGGCCCGTCGGATCCAGCACCACCGCCGCCACCGGAATCTCCCCTTCCTGGCCGGCCGCTTCGGCCCGGCGCAGCAGCACGCCCATCCAGCGTTCCCAGCGCCGCTGAGGGGCTCGGCCGCTGTCGGCTGCGTCCGTGCTGCGTTGCTCCATCCTCCGCTTGTAGCCAGGCGCAGCCGGCAACGGCACTTCGGAACCGCAGCCCTGACCGGCTGCCAGCCCGGTGGCGGGCAGAATGGTGGGCCGAATGTTCGCCCCAGCCGTTGGCCAGCGTGCCCCAAGCCCCGCGGCCGCTGCCGGCCTCCGGCCCGAGCTTCGCCCCCTTTCCCGATCCCGGCGGCGTCGATCCGGCCCTGGCTGCCTTCCTGGCCGAGGCCTCCAGCCTTCTGCTGACTTGGTGCGCCGGCGCTTCCAGTGCCATGCCCCTGCCCACCCTCTGGGTGCCGCCGCCTTCCGCTCCCGAAGCCAACGGCCTGCCGCCGGAGGTGCTGCTGGCCGACCTGCAGCGACTGATGGAGGGCTCCTACAACCCCCACCATCCCGGCGCCCTGGCCCATCTCGATCCCCCTCCGCTGATGGCCTCGGTGGTGGGCGATCTGATCGCCGCGGGCCTCAACAACAACCTGCTGGCCGAGGAACTCTCCCCCAGCCTGTCGCGCCTGGAGCGGAGCCTCTGCGCCTGGTTGGCGCAGAGGCTCCGCCTGCCCCCAGGCGCCGGCGGCGTGCCGGCCAGCGGCGGCAGCCTCAGCAACCTGATGGCCCTGGTGGTGGCGCGCCACGCCCGCGGCCTCGATGGGGTGGGGGAGGCGGTGATCCTCTGCAGCGCCGATGCCCATGTGTCGCTCGGCAAGGCTCTGCGGGTGATGGGTCTGCCCCCTTCAGCGCTGGTGGCCCTTCCGGTGGATGCCGAGGGGCGCCTGGATCCGGCGCTCCTCGCCGAACGGCACACCGCCCTGGAGCGCTCCGGGGTGCCGGTGATCGCCGTGGTCGCCACGGCAGGCACCACGGTGCGCGGAGCCGTGGATCCGCTCGAAGCGATCGCCGCCCTTTGCCGTCACCGGGACCTCTGGCTCCATGTGGATGGGGCGATCGGGGCGGTGTTCGGCCTGGTGGAGGCCCAGGCCCACCGCGTGGCGGGGCTGGGCCTGGCCGATTCGATCACGGTGAATCCCCAGAAACTGCTCGGCATCACCAAGACCTCGTCCCTGCTGCTGCTGGCCCGCCCCGCCCTCCTGGAGGCCAGCTTCGCCACGGGCCTGCCCTACATGGAACCGGGCCAGGCCCATGCCCACGGCGGTGAAACGGGCCTGCAGGGCACCAGGCCCGCCGAGATCCTCAAACTCTGGCTGGGCTTGCGCCACCTTGGTCTGGAGGGCATCGCCGGCCTGCTGGAGGGGGCGATCCGGCGCCGCCGCCAACTCGAGGCGCTGCTGGCGGCCGATGGACGCCTCGAGATCCGCGGCGGTGCCTTCCACCTGCTCAGCTTCCGCCCGGCCGGCCTTGATGCCGAAGCCTCCGACCATTGGAGCCAGCAGACCCGGCAGCGGCTGCTGGCGGAGCGGCTGATGCTGTCGCGGCCCCTGTACCAGGGCTTCCATCACCTCAAGGCGGTCCTGGGCAATCCCCACACCCAGCCGCAGCACCTCGAGGCCCTGGCCCGCTGCGTGGGGGCCAGCCTGTGAAGGAGACGCCGCGCGGCCGCTGGGTGGCCCTGCTCACCGGGGCCCTGTCCATCCTGATCGGGGTGCTCTACCTGCTGCTGGTCACGGTGTTGGACCGTCAGGGCCCTCTGCGTCCACCACCTGCGGAGGCCTACGGCGCCGCAGGTCCTCCAGCGGCACGTCGCCCGGGGTTGGCCGGTCCGGCGGCCGGGGCGGCAGCCGCAGACCCTGTTGCTGCAGCGGTTCCACCACCCGCTGGTACGCCACCTCCAGGAAGCTCCGCAGCAGTCCCTCCCGCCGGTTGAGTTCGTACTCCCGCTGCAGCACCTCCGGCAGGCCGCCGTCGCCCCAGTCCTGGTCCTGCTGGAAATACACGATGAAGCTGCGCCCGGCCACCCGGGTCAGCCAGGCGGCGCTCACCGCCTGAAGGGCCCGGCTCACCAGCAGGGCGGGCAGGTTGAGGGTGAGGGCCGAACTCAGCAGCGCCACCCCCCCCTTCACCAGCCCCAGTCCCGCCAGGCTGCGCCCCACCGTGAGGGCCAGGTCCTGGGCCGTGCCGCGGCTCAGGGTCACCCCGTAGATCCGGCCGATCTCCACCACCATCTGGGCCTGCACCGCCGCAGTGCCGAGCAGGTCGAGGCCGGGGAGGGGCGTGACCGCCAGCACGCCGGCTCCGATCCACATGGTGCGATCCACGATCGCCTCGGCGTCGCGGCGGCGTTGGCGGTCCAGCAGGTTGCGGCTGGCCTCCCCGAGCTGGCGGCACTGGAGCAGCAGGTTGTCGGCGATCAGTTCCTCCCCGTCGGCGTGGAGCACCGCTGCGATGCGCCGCACCAGGGCCTCCACCTCCGGCTGGGGTTGGAGCGGCCGCCCCCCCGGCATCGGCACGCTCTGGGGGGAGGCGCTGGCGGGGATCACGTCGGCGGCGGCGATGCGGCTGGCGGTGCGGCGCCGCAGCAGGTCCAGCAGCCGTTCCTCCTCCTGCTCGCCGCGCAGGTCGCACTTGTTCAGCACCAGCAGCAGCCGCTTGCCGAGGCTCGCCAGCGTCTCGAACACGGCCAGTTCGGCGGCCCGCAGATCGCCATCGACCACCAGCACCAGCAGATCGGCGCGGGCGGCCTGGCGCCGGGCCAGCTCCTCGCGCTCCTGCCCGTCGCGGCCCGATTCCAGGATGCCGGGGGTGTCCTCCAGGATCACGGCCCGCTCCAGACCCTTCAGCCGCAGCCGGTAGCGGCTGGAGGTGGTGGTCGAGCCCATCGGAGCTCCCACTTCCCCCACCAGCTCGCGCAGCAGGGCCCGGATCAGGGAGGTCTTGCCCGCCGAGCCGGTGCCGAACACCACCAGGTGCAGATCCCCGCGCTCCAGTTCGGCCTGCACCCGCTGCCGTTCTTGCTGCAGTGCCTCCCGTTCCACCGCATCGCGCACCCGCTCCAGGGTGCGGTCGATGGCGGCGAGGTTGCGTTCGGCCGCCTCCCGCCGGCTGGACGGCCGCGCCTGATCCCGTGCCCGGCTGGCCTGGTCCCGCCGTTCCCGCCGCAGGGCCTGCAGCCAGGGCCAGCCCACCTGGGCCGCCCCTAACAGCACCACTGCCAGCACCAGCAGCAGCAGCGGCCCCACCAGCCAACCCGGCAGCCAGTAGCTCAGCTGCCAGAGCATCAGGTTCACAGCCTGCAGCACCATCCCGGCCAGCACCAGGGCCGCCAGGGCCAGGGCGATCCAGAGCCAGAGGCGGCGGGGCAGCATCAGGGTGAGGCGGTGGAACTGCGGACGATCTCACCCCAGAGGGCGGCGGCCAGATGGCTGCTGCTGCCGCTGGGGCGGTTGTCGTCGTTGCCGAGCCAAACCCCCATCACCCAGTGGCGGGCGGGCACCGCCCCCACGAACAGCAGGTCGCGGCCGTCATTGGTGGTGCCGGTCTTGCCCCACACGCCGCCGCTCACCCAGGCGGCGGTGCCGGTGCCGCCGTTCACCACACCGCGCAGCAGCTCCTGCAGGGTCCGGGCGGTGCTGGCCGCCATGGCGCGCCGGCCGGCGCTGCCGGCCACCGCTGGCAGCTTGGCACCCTTCGGCGCCTTGCGGCAATGACCCTCCGCGGCGCCGGCCGGGCAGCCCTCCGCATCCACCAGGCCGCGGATCGTGCTGGGGGCATGCCACACCCCGTCATCGGCCACGGCGCCGTAGGCGGCGGTGAGCTCCACCAGGGTCACCTCGCTCTGGCCGAGGGCCAGGCCGGGCACCGGCTGGAGCGGGGTGGAGATGCCCAGATCGCGGGCCTTCTGCACCACGGCTTCCAGTCCCACCCGGCGGGCGAGCCGCAGCGCCGCGGTGTTGCTGCTGATCGCCAGGGCCTGCCGCAGGCTGATGCTGCCGCCGCAGCCGCTGCTGAAGGTCTGGCCCTGCCACTGGAGGGGACCGCAGTTCACGCTGTCGCCGGGTTTGGCCCCCCGTTCCACCGCCACGGTGTAGGGCACCAGCTTGAAGGTGCTGCCCGGCTGGCGCAGGGCCATCGAGGCGCGGTTGAACTGACTCTGGCCGTAGTCCCGCCCGCCGGCGATCGCCAGGATGCCGCCATTGCGGCTGTCGAGCACCACCACCGCCCCCTGGCTCACCCCGCTGGAGCGGTTGGCATCCACCGTCTGGCGCAGCAAGCGCTCGACCAGCTCCTGCAGGGGTGGATCGAGGTGGGTGTCCACCAAAAAATTGCCCTCGGCGGCCACATCGGACCCCACCAAGGCGCTGAGATCGCGCTGCACTTGATCGGTGTAATAGGGCGCGGCCCGCCGGCCGCTGCCGCGGCAGGCATCGAGCGCCAGGCCGATCGGTCGTCGCCGGGCCATCCGTCCCTGCTCCTGGGGCAGCCGGCCGGTGGCGACCATCTTGAGCAGCACGGCGTTGCGCGCCTCGAGGGCCGCCTGGGGGGCGATGCAGGGGTCGTGGCCGTAGGGCGAGGAGAGCAGGCCTACCAGCAGGGCGGCCTCCTCCACGGCCAGGTCGGCGGCGGGCCTGCCGAACAGACGCCGCGAGGCATCCTCGAATCCCCAGCCCGCGCCTAGGAACACCCGGTTGAGGTAAGTCAGCAAAAGCTCGGCCTTGCTGAAGCGTGCCTCCAGCTGGAGGGCCACCAGCAGTTCACGGACCTTGCGCAGCAGGGTGTCCCCCTGGCCCACCTGCTCGGGGTAGAGGCTGCGGGCCAGCTGCTGGGTGAGGGTGCTCCCCCCCTCCAGCACCCGACCACCCAGCAGGTTGGTGAGCAGGGCCCGGCCGGTGCCGATCGGATCGATGCCCGGATGCCACCAGAAGCGACTGTCCTCGCTGGAGAGGACCGCATCGATCAGCACACGGGGATAGCCCGCCAGGCTCGCCTGCTCCCGGTGCCGCCGGTCGTCGGCCGAGGCGATCGGCCGGTCGGCCCGGTCGTAGAGCAGCACTGGTCCCCGCACCGTGGCCAGGCTGCCGCGGATCGGCACCAGCAGGCCGCCCGCCAGGAGCAGCAGCAAGCCGCCGCCCGTCGCCGTCGCCAACAGGGCGGTGGCGAATCGGCCGAGGCGGGGCCAGGCGCGGCCGGCGGGGGCCTGGAACAGCAGTTCGGGCAGGTCCTGTTGGTCCTCGGGACCCAGCCGCACCCGGTCGCCATCGCGCAGGAGCAGCGCCTCCACCCGTTGCCCCTGCCACCAGAGGCCGTTGGTGGAGCCGGCATCGCTCAGCAGCCACTGGCCGTTGCGGCACTCCAGCAGGGCATGGCGGCGGCTCACCGCCGGCTGGGGCAGCACCACCTCGCCATCGGGATCCCGTCCGATCCGGTACAGGCTGCCGTGCAGGGTCACGCTGCTCAGCGTTTCGCCCCCCTGGCGCAGGGTCAGCTGGGGGGTGGCGTTTCGCTCAGCCATGGCGGTCGGGCTGCTCCGCCGGCCGTGGGCTGCGCGGGGCGGGGCGCAGCAGGGGAAGCAGCTGGTCGAGCAGCAGGCAGGCCACAGCCAGGTTGATCGCCACATCGGCCAGGTTGAACACCGGGAACGACACCGGCAGGAAGGCCAGAAAATCGGTGACCGCCCCATGGCGCCAGCGGTCGATGCCGTTGCCGGCCGCGCCGCCGAGCAGGAAGCCCAGGCCCAGACTCAGCCACAGCCCCCGCGGCGGGGCCCGCAGGATCCACACCAACACCGCGGCACTCACCACCAGGCTCACCACGCCGAGGCTGGTGGTGGAGCCGCTGAACAGGCTGAAGGCTGCGCCGGTGTTGCGCACTGCCTGGAGCTGGACTACCCCCGGCAGGAAGGGCCGCACCATCCCGAAGGGGAGGGTCTGCAGGATCCAGTGCTTGCTGAGTTGGTCGGCCAGCAGCACGGCGGCCGCCAGTGCGAGGGAGAGCAGCCGCCGAGGGCGCTCGGCCCCAGGCTGGGGGGAGACCTGGCGGCTGCTCACGGGGTCACCAGCAGGATGCGGCGCAGCAGCCAGGCCAGCAGGCCGGCGGCGCAACAGAGCACCAACTGGGGCAGCAGCGCCAGCCCATAGCCCATCAGCAACGGCAACAGGCTGGTGCCCCAACGCCCGGCCACGGCTCCCAGCAGCAGGTTCACCAGGCCGCAGAGCTGCAGCACCAGCAGGCCCAAGACGGCGGCGCCCGTGAGGGCCAGGGGATCATCCATGCCCCCCTGGCGGGCCAGCTTGCCGGTGATCCAGCCGGCCGGCACGAAGCCGGCCAGGTAGCCGAAGCCCGGGTCAAGCAGGTAGCCGAGGCCGCCACCCTCCTGGAACACCGGCAGCTGAAACAGCCCCACGCTCAGGTAAGCCATGGCGGCCAGCAGGGCACTGCGGGGTCCGGCCACCAGGGCGGTGAACAGCAGGGCCGGCACCTGCAGGGTGATGCCCAGGGGGCGAAGGCTCCATCCATCCGCGTCGGGGAAGGGAATCGCGGCGGGGATGAGCCCCCCGGCCACGATCATCAGCAGGCCGGCGATCGCTCCGCTCCAGGTGGCAAGGGCCCGCAACATGCACTCCATGGCTCGGTCCCATCCTGCTGCAGCTAGGTTCGGCTGAGAAGGGTAAGGCCGTGGTGCCAGAGCAGCGTGAACCGGAGCCGGAGGCCACCGCCGCCCCGCAGCCTGCGCGCGCTCATGCGGTGGGCTCACGGGTGCGTCTGGCCGGGACGCTTCGCTACCTCAAGACTGCCGACCCGATGCCGATGTTGCGGCCGCCGGACCTGGTGGATGGCAGTGAGGTGGGCCTGGTCTGTGAGGTGCGTCCCCGCGATCAGCTCGCGGTGCGCTTCCGGCGGGGCACGTTTCTGGTGTCGGCCGCCGACCTCACGGCTGCGGACGGCTGAGCCCCGAGGCCGCCCAGGCCCCTGAGGCCGCGTCCAGGGCAGCCCCGGGGCCCACCAGGCTGAGCCGGGGCTGCGTCAGCCAGCGTTGGGCCGCCCGCTGTAGATCGGCACCCTCCAGCCTGGCGGCCCGCTCAAGGCACTGCTCGACGTGGTCGGCCGGGAGTCCATGGCTGAGCACCAGGGCCAGCCGTTCGGCGATCTGGCCGCAGGTCTGCCGTCCTATCGCGTCCTGACCGAGGTATTTGGCCCGTGCCAGAGCCAGGGCCTCCCCGTCGAGGGGCACCTCCCGCAGCCGCTGCCATTCCTCCGTCAGGCAGGCGGTGGCCTCGGCGGCGCGCTCGGCGGAGGTGGAGAGATGCATCACGAACGGGGCTGCGCCGAGCCGGGCCGGCAGGCTCACGCCCACGTCGTAAGCCAGGCCGCGCTCCTCGCGCATCACCAGGAACAGGCGGCTCGACATGCCGAGACCCAGGTGGGCCTGCAGCAGACGCAGGGCCAGGCCGTCGGGATGACCCAGGGGCACGGTGGGGCAGCCGAGCATCAGCACCAGCTGCTCGGTGTCCTGCTCCAGCAGCGCAAGCCCGTGGCCGGCAGGGCTGGCCGTGGGGTCCGCAGCCTGGGGCGGCTCCGCCAGGGCTACCAGCTCCGGCAGCCGGGTCGCCCAGGTCAGCCCCCCGAGCGGTTGCTCCAGCAGCTCGACCAGGTTGTCGGGAACGCTGCCGCACACCACCAGCACGGCCCCATCGCGGCCCAGGCCGGTGGTGAGGGCGGCCAGGTCGTCGCGGCCGGTCTGCGCCAGGTCGGCCTCCAGGCCCAG
>JBILUS010000049.1:0-10720 GCA_044370835.1 Cyanobium sp.
CGGGGCACCGCCATCGGCGAGGTGGTCTTCAACACGGGCATGACCGGCTACCAGGAGGTCATGACCGACCCCAGCTACGCCGGCCAGCTGGTGACCTTCACCTACCCCGAACTGGGCAACACCGGCGTCAACCACCAGGACCAGGAGGCGGAGCGGCCCCATGTGCGCGGTGTGATCGCCCGCCAGCTCTCCCCCCTGGCCAGCAACTGGCGGGCTGAGCAGAACCTTGAGAGTTGGCTTCAGCGCCATGGCGTGGTGGGCATCCGCGGTGTCGACACCCGCGCCCTGGTGCGCCACCTGCGCGAGGGCGGCGCCATCAACGGGGCCGTGAGCAGCGACGGCGCCGCCCCGGCCGCCCTGCTCGAGCAGGTGCGCCAGTCTCCCGCCATGGATGGGCTCAACCTGGCCGCCACCGTCACCACGGACGCGCCTTACATCTGGAGCCGCCCCTGTCCGGCGGCCTTCGATGCCCGCCTTCAGCCCCGCCCGGACCATCCCTACCGCGTGGTGGCGATCGACTTCGGCATCAAGCGGGCGATCCTCGAGCGGCTCGTCGCCCACGGCTGCGAAGTCACGGTGCTGCCGGCCGATGCCACCCTGGCCCAGGTGCAGGCCCACCGGCCGGAGGGGGTGTTCCTCTCCAACGGTCCCGGCGACCCGGCGGCGGTCACCGCTGGCATCGCCCTGGCCCGCGACCTGCTGGACCAACCGGATCTGCCGGTCTTCGGCATCTGCCTCGGCCATCAGATTCTCGGTCTGGCCCTGGGGGGACGCACCTTCAAGCTCGGCTACGGCCATCGCGGCCTCAACCACCCCTGCGGCTCGCCGGGTTCGGTGGAGATCACCAGCCAGAACCACGGCTTCGCCCTCGAGGCCGACTCCCTGCCGGCCGACCGCGTCACCGTGACCCATCTCAACCTCAATGACCGCACCGTGGCGGCCCTGGCCCTGCGCCAGCAGCCCGTGTTCGGCGTGCAATACCACCCGGAAGCGAGCCCCGGTCCCCACGATGCCGACCATCACTTCGGCCGCTTTGTGGAGCTGATGGCCCGCCGCCGCTGAACTTCCGCCACCCTTTGCCCACGTTTCGTTGCGGTTGATGCATTTGCCGGAGCACTCCCTACACTTCCGGCGATGGGTTCTGCGAGGCCTGGAACGATCGCTGATCTGCAACGACTGACGGTGTCCCTGCGGGGAGGTTGCGAACCGCAACCTCACTGCCTGCTGTTCCGATTCACGGGCCAGCTGGATGCTTATTCCGACAAGCAGTTCAGTGAATTCATCACCGAGCGCAGTGCCGCCAGTGCCCTGCCCCTGGTGATCGATCTGAGCCGCATCGACTTTCTCGATTCCTCCGGCCTCGGCGCCCTGGTGCAGCTGGCCAAGCACTGCAAGGACGGCGGCCAACGCTTCCTGGTGGTGGGCAATGCCCGCGTGGTGCAGACGGTGAAGCTGGTGCGGCTTGAGGAGTTCCTCCACCTCCAGCCCGATCTGGAGAGTGCCATTGGCCAGCTCGAAGCCGCCTGAGCCGGCGTCTTCGGCACCGTCCGACACCGCCTGGCTGCGTGCCCTGTCCGCCGATCCGGCGCCGGCCGAGCTGGGACCCCAGCAGCTGGCCTGGCTCGGTGATGCGGTGTGGGAGCTCCACCAGCGGCTGCGCCACTGCCGCCAGCCCTCCCGTTCGGCCACCGTGCACCGGGCCGTGGTGGCGGCCGTGCAGGCGGAGGCCCAGGGCAGGGTGCTGGCGCTGCTCGATCCCCTGCTCACTGAGGCGGAGCGGGATCTGGTGCGCCGCGGCCGCAACCGTGCCCCCCGCGGCCCCCGCCGCGCCGATGCCGCCACCTATGGGCAGGCCACGGGATTTGAGACGATGCTGGGATGGCTCTTTCTGCGGAATCCAAGGCGGCTGGCTGAGCTGCTGGACCATCTCGAGAAAACCGATCCCCTTCCCCCCTCTCCCGGCACCCCATGAGCCAGCCTTCCGATCGCCGTCCCGGTGGCCGTCCCGCCCGCCGTTTTGATGGCCCCTCCGACCGGGGTGCGGGCCGCGGTGCCGCCGGCGGACCGCCCAACCGCTCCTTCAGCCGCCCCGCCGGCCGGCCGTCACGCCCCGGCGGTCCGCGCCCCAGCGGTCCACGCTTTGAGCGCGATGGCGGCGCTGGGCGCGATTGGGGTGCCGGGCGGGATGGGGGTGCGGGGCGTGATGGCGCCGCCGGGCGGGGCCGCCCTGATCGCGAGGCCCCCGGCGGCCGCTACGGCGACGCCCCGGAACGGCGCCCCTACGAACCGCGCGGCGGTGGCGAACGCGCTCCTTACACCCCCCGGGAGCGGGGGGCCTATGGCGCCCGTCCCTCCGAGGGGCGCGGGCCCCAGGGCCGACCCCTCGACCGGCGGCCCCGCCGCCCGGGGGAACGCCCCGCCTTCCAGCCCCGCCGTCCCGGTGACCGCTTCGGCGCCGACCGCCCGGCCTTCCGGCCGCGCGATGGCCAGCGCTCAGCCCCCTTCGCCGCGCCAAAGCCCCCGAGGCCAGACTTTGCCCCCGCTGCCGGGGAGCAGCGGGGCGAGGGCGACCATTTCGCCGGCGCCGCCCCCTCCGATCTGATCTGGGGCCGCCACACCGCCCAGGCGGTGCTGGAGAGCGGCCGGCCGGTTCACCGCATCTGGTGCACGCCGGAGATGCGCTTCAGCCCCCGCTTCCTGCAGCTGCTGCGCGAGGCGAAGGCTTCCGGGGTGCTGGTGGAGGAGGTCACCTGGGCCCGCCTCGGCCAGATCAGCGGCGGCGCCGTGCACCAGGGGATCGTGCTTCAGCCGGCGGCGGCCGAGACCCTCGACCTGGGCAGCCTGATCGACGGTTGCCGCGCCCTCGGTGAGGCCCCCCTGCTCTTGGCGGTCGATGGCCTCACCGATCCCCAGAACCTGGGCGCGATCGTGCGCTCCGCCGAGGCCCTCGGGGCCCACGGCATGGTGCTGCCCCAGCGCCGCAACGCCGGTCTCACCGGTTCGGTGGCGAAGGTGGCGGCCGGCGCCCTGGAGCACCTGCCGATCGCCCGGGTGGTGAACCTCAACCGCTCCCTCGACACCCTCAAGCAGGAGGGCTACCGGGTGATCGGCCTGGCGGGCGAGGGCAGCGTGAGTCTCGAGGAGGCCGATCTGGAGGGGCCCTTGGTGGTGGTCACTGGCTCTGAGGGCGATGGGCTCTCCCTGCTCACCCGCCGCAACTGCGACCAGTTGGTGCGCATCCCCCTGCGCGGCGCCACCCCCAGCCTCAATGCCTCGGTGGCCACGGCGCTGCTGCTCTACGAGGTGGCGCGCCGCAGTTGGATGAAGGGCCTCAGCGGCTCCTCCCCGGCCCCCCGGCTGGTGCGGCCCGCCCTGCCCATGCCGGCAGCCCGCCCTGAGGCCGCCCAGCCGGACGACGCCGAGACCACGGTCTCCGCGCAGGTTGCCTCCGCTGTTGACATGACACTCGAGGAAGCCTTCGACACGAAGGATCCCGACACGATGGCTTCCAACACGGAGGCTCCCGTGATCGAACCCTCCAGCGTGGAAGCATCCGTTTGGGATTCCACCGGGATGCAGGCCTCCGAACCGGATGCCCAAGTCCCGGAGCCCGCGTCCGGTGAGGCCCCCGCCACGCCGCCCAGCTGGGCCGATGCGCTCCCCGCACAGGCGCCCCCGGAGCACACCGGATCTGCCCTGGATCCGGCCCTGTCGAACCCGGCAGAGCCTCCCCTGGCGGAATCCCGGCCGCTGGCTGCCGAGGGCCCTGAGGCCGAGGCTCTTCTGGAGTTCCCCCTCTACCAGGAGGATCCCACCGCCCCCTTCGCCACCGACGTGCGGCTCTGAGCGGGTCACGGGGGGCCGGCGCGGTGCTGGCCTCCGCACGCCGGACCGCTCGGCTTCGGCAGGGTTCACAATGGACCCATCCCCACCCCGCGCCCATGAATCCCCTCCTCTGGCCCGTGCGCAGCGTCGCCAATGGGATGGGTCTGGCCTGGTGGGCGCGGGTCGAGACCCATGCGCCCAATGCCGTCTACTGGTTCGGCCCCTTCGTGCGTCGCACCACCCTGGAGGCGGCCCTGGTCCCCTTCCTGGCGGACCTGCGTTCCGAATCCCCCGCCTCCCTCGACCACACCCTGCTGCGCACCCACCGCAGCGAACCCCTCACCGAAGTCCCGGACCTCGGCTGAGCCCCGGCTGATAGCGTCGGCCCAGCCGAACGAAGGGGTGGATGGGGATCGCCGAATGGCGGGCGCAGCTGCGTCGGGGTGAGGTGTCGGCCCAGGAGCTCACCGAAACCCACCTGGCCCGGATCGCGGCGGTGGACCCCACCGTGCACGCTTATCTGGAGGTCACCGCCGAGCGGGCCCGCGCCGATGCGGCCCGCATCGATGCCGCCCGTGCCGCCGGTGAGGACCTACCGCCCCTGGCGGGCATCCCCCTGGCGATCAAGGACAACCTCTGCACCAAGGGGATCCGTACCACCTGCTCCAGCCGCATGCTGGAGAGCTTCGTGCCGCCCTACGAATCCACCGTGACCGGGCGCCTCTGGGATTCCGGCGCCGTGCTGCTCGGCAAGACCAATCTCGATGAGTTCGCCATGGGCAGCTCCACCGAGACCTCCGCCTTCGGCCCCAGCCGCAACCCCTGGGACCCCGAGCGGGTGCCGGGCGGCAGCTCGGGCGGCAGTGCCGCGGCCGTGGCGGCGGGGGAATGCGTGGCGGCCCTCGGTTCCGACACCGGCGGCTCGATCCGCCAGCCGGCGAGTTTCTGCGGCGTGGTGGGTCTCAAGCCCACCTACGGCCGGGTGAGCCGCTGGGGCCTGGTGGCCTTCGCCAGCTCCCTCGACCAGGTGGGTCCCTTCACCACGAGCGTGGCGGATGCCGCCGAAATCCTCCAGGCGATCGCCGGCCCCGACCCCCGCGATGCCACCTGCCTGAAGGTTCCGGTGCCCGACTACACCGCCGCCCTGGGCCGGCCGGTGAAGGGTCTGCGGGTGGGGCTGATCCGTGAATGCTTCGAGCAGCCGGGCCTCGATCCGGCCGTCAAGGCCTCGGTGCTGGCCGCCGCCGCCCGTCTGGAGGCCTTGGGCTGCGAGCTGGTGGATGTCAGCTGCCCCCGCTTCGACGACGGCATCGCCACGTACTACGTGATCGCCCCTTCGGAGGCCTCGGCCAACCTGGCCCGCTACGACGGCGTGAAGTACGGCTTCCGGGCCCCGGCCGCCGACGGCGGCGACAGCCTGGCCACCATGACCGCCCGCAGCCGGGCTGAGGGGTTCGGCGCCGAGGTGCAGCGCCGCATCCTGATCGGCACCTACGCCCTCTCAGCGGGCTACGTGGACGCCTACTACCGCAAGGCCCAGCAGGTCCGCACCCTGATTCGGCGTGATTTCGACCGCGCCTTCGAGGCGGTGGATGTGCTGCTCACCCCCACCTCCCCGACCACCGCCTTCCGCTTCGGTGCCCACACCGACGACCCCCTGGCCATGTACTTGGCCGACCTGCTCACCATCCCGGCCAATTTGGCCGGCCTGCCGGCCCTGAGCCTTCCCTGCGGCTTCGATGACCAGGGCCTGCCGATCGGCCTGCAGCTGATCACCGGGGTGCTGCAGGAGGAGCGGCTGCTGCAGGTGGCCCATGCCTATGAGCAGGACGCCCGGGTGATGGCGAGCCGTCCCCCCGCGGCGCTGGTGGCCTGAGGATCCTGGCCCAGGCTCCTGAGCCAGTCGCCTTAGCGATTGGTGGGACCCAGACCCCCAGATCTGGTGTGCTGAGGCCTCAACGGCATGGTCTTCACGCTGCCGCTTGCGTCCTCCCCTAGCCTGAGGTTGCCCGCTCCGCGTCCCCTTGGCCTTCGTTCCGCTCCACAACCACAGCGACTACAGCCTCCTGGACGGGGCCAGCCAGTTGCCGCAGATGGTGGAGCGGGCGGTGGAGCTGGGCATGCCGGCCCTGGCCCTCACCGATCACGGCGTGATGTACGGCGCTATCGAGCTGCTCAAGCTCTGCGGCAAGGCCGGCATCAAGCCGATCATCGGCAATGAGATGTATGTGATCAACGGCTCGATCGAGGATCCGCAGCCCAAGAAAGAGCGCCGCTACCACCTGGTGGTGCTCGCCAAAAATGCGGTGGGCTATCGCAACCTGGTGAAGCTCACCAGCATCAGCCACCTGCGCGGCATGCGCGGCCGTGGCATCTTCGCGCGGGCCTGCATCGACAAGCAGCTGCTGCGCCAGTACAGCGAGGGGCTGATCGTGGCCACCGCCTGCCTCGGTGGCGAGATCCCCCAGGCGATTCTCAAGGGTCGCCCCGATGTGGCCCGCTCCGTGGCGGCCTGGTACCAGGAGGTGTTCGGTGCCGACTTCTATCTGGAGATCCAGGACCACGGCGGCATCGAGGACCGCATCGTGAACGTGGAGATGGCCCGCATCGGCGCCGAACTGGGCATCCCGCTGATCGCCACCAACGATGCCCATTACCTCAGCGTGGGCGATGTGGAGGCCCACGATGCCTTGCTCTGCGTGCTCACCGGCAAGCTCATCACGGACGAGAAACGGCTCCGCTACACCGGCACCGAGTACATCCGCAGCGAAGCGGAGATGCTCGGCCTCTTCGCTGACCACCTGGAGCCCGCGGTGGTGGCTGAGGCGGTGGCCAACACCGCCCGGGTGGCCGAGAAGGTGGAGGACTACGACATCCTCGGCCGCTACCAGATGCCCCGCTTCCCGATCCCGGAGGGGCATACGGCGGTGAGCTATCTGGCGGAGGTGGCCCAGGCCGGCCTGCGCGAGCGCCTGGGACTGGCGGCCGGCGAGGCCTTCGATCCGGCCTACGGCGATCGGCTGGACTTCGAGCTGCAGGTGATGGAGCAGATGGGCTTTCCCACCTACTTCCTGGTGGTGTGGGACTACATCCGCTTCGCCCGCGAGAACGGCATCCCGGTGGGACCGGGCCGGGGCTCGGCGGCGGGCTCGGTGGTGGCCTGGGCGCTGGGCATCACCAACATCGATCCGGTCGAGCACGGCCTGCTGTTCGAGCGCTTCCTGAATCCGGAACGCAAGTCGATGCCGGATATTGATACCGATTTCTGCATCGAGCGCCGTGGCGAGGTGATCGATTACGTCACCCAGCGCTACGGCGAAGACAAGGTGGCCCAGATCATCACCTTCAACCGCATGACCTCCAAGGCGGTGCTCAAGGATGTGGCCCGCGTGCTCGATATTCCCTATGGCGAGGCCGATCGGCTCGCCAAACTGATTCCTGTGGCTCGCGGCAAGCCCGCCAAACTGAAGGAGATGATCGGCGCCGAATCCCCCAATCCTGAATTCCGCGAGAAGTACCAGGGCGATCCGAAGGTGAAGCACTGGGTGGATCTGGCAATGCGGATCGAGGGAACCAACAAGACCTTCGGGGTTCATGCCGCCGGGGTGGTGATCGCCGCCGATCCCCTCGATCAGCTGGTGCCGCTGCAGCGCAACAACGATGGCCAGGTGATCACCCAGTACTTCATGGAAGACGTGGAGTCGATGGGGCTGCTGAAGATGGACTTCCTCGGCCTCAAGAACCTCACGATGATCCAGAAGACCCTCGATCTGGTCGAGCAGAGCAGCGGTGTGCGGGTCGATCCCGATGCCCTGCCTGCCGGAGATGAGGGCACCTATGCGCTGCTGGCCCGGGGAGATCTGGAGGGCATCTTCCAGCTCGAATCGAGTGGCATGCGCCAGATCGTGCGCGACCTCAAGCCCTCATCGCTGGAGGACATCTCCTCGATCCTGGCTCTTTACCGTCCTGGCCCGCTCGATGCAGGATTGATCCCCAAATTCATCAACCGCAAGCACGGCCGTGAGCGGATCGATGTGGCCCACGCCAAGCTCGAGCCGATCCTGAGCGAAACCTACGGGATCATGGTGTATCAGGAGCAGATCATGAAGATCGCCCAGGATCTGGCCGGTTATTCCCTTGGCGAGGCCGACCTGCTGCGGCGGGCGATGGGCAAGAAGAAGAAGAGCGAAATGGAGAAGCACCAGAGCCTGTTCGTGACCGGGGCCACCGAACGAGGGGTGGAGGCGAAGGTGGCCGAGGCCCTGTTCGAGCAGATGGTGCTCTTCGCCGAGTACTGCTTCAACAAGAGCCATTCCACTGCCTACGGGGCCGTCACCTACCAGACGGCTTACCTCAAGGCCCACTACCCGGTGGCCTACATGGCCGCCCTGCTGACGGTGAACGCGGGCGCCAGCGACAAGGTGCAGCGCTACATCGCCAACTGCAGTGCCATGGGCATCGAGGTGATGCCGCCCGATGTGAATGCCTCCGGCATCGATTTCACCCCCGTGGGTGAACGGATCCTCTTCGGCCTCTCGGCGGTGCGCAACCTCGGCGAGGGGGCGATCCGCGCGTTGATCGACACCCGCAGCAGCGACGGACCCTTCCAGTCATTGGCGGACCTCTGCGATCGCCTCAGCGGCCAGCAGCTCAACCGCCGCGCGATCGAATCGCTGATCCACTGCGGCGCCCTCGATGCCCTCGAGCCCAGCGCCAACCGGGCCCAGCTGATGGCCGACCTTGACCTGATCCTCGACTGGGCCTCCTCCCGGGCGAAGGACCGTGCCAGCGGCCAGGGCAACCTCTTCGATCTGTTGGCCGCCCCCGCCGCCGACTCCGGCGCCGCCACGGCTGATCTCTCCACCGCCCCGAAGGCCGCCCCGGTGGCCGACTATCCCCCCCGCGAGAAGCTCAGGCTGGAGAAGGAGCTGCTGGGCTTCTACATCTCCGACCATCCCCTGCGCCAGCTCGGCAGCCAGGTGAACCTGCTGGCCCCGATCGGCCTGGGCAGCCTGGAGGAGCAGGTCGACAAGGCGAAGGTGAGTGTGGTGGCGATGGTGAGCGAGCTCCGCCAGGTGACCACCCGCAAAGGCGATCGCATGGCGGTGCTGCAGCTGGAGGACCTCACCGGCAGCTGTGAGGCGGTGGTGTTTCCCAAGTCCTTTGCGCGCCTGGCCGATCACCTGATGGTCGACGCCCGGCTGCTGGTGTGGGCGGCCGTGGATCGCCGCGATGAGCGGGTGCAGCTGATCCTCGACGACTGCCGCAGCATCGAGGACCTGCGGATGTTGCTGGTGGAGCTACCCGCTGAGCAGGCCGGCGACATCGCCATCCAGCACCGCCTGCGGGAGTGCCTGCAACGGCACCGTCCCGGCCAGGAGGAAGTGGGGGTGCGGGTGCCGGTGGTGGCCCGGGTGCTCGATGCCGAGTGCAGCCGCTATGTGCGGCTCGGGGCCCAGTTCTGCGTGGCGGACGGGGAATCGGCCCTGCAGACCCTCTCCACCGCCGACTTCCGGGCTTCCCTGCTCTCTCCCCTCGATGGGGGAGCGCCCCAGGGACCCGTGGCCCAGGCGCCAGCAGCGCTGCCGCTGGCGCGTTGAGCCCACCGCCGGGGGAGCGGTGGCTTCCCCCGCCTGCAGCCTTGGGCTGTTCAGCCTTGGGCTGTTCAGCTTTCGGGGGAGCCCGGCGCACCCTGGCGCATGGAGCGGATCGAGCTGCGAATCCTTGCCATGTTCACGCCAATCTGTTCAGCGCCGAGCAGGCTGCCGGGATCGGCCTCCCAGCTGGCCGAGAGCACGCCGTAGCTGAGCCCCACCAGGCCGAGCAGGAAGCAGGCCCCGGAGGCCAGCAGGGTGGCCGATGGCGGAATGTCGAGGATGTGGCGGCTCACCAGCAGGTAGCTGGCGATGAACACGCCCATGCCCATCAGGGTGGGTAGGCCGGTGGCCAGGGCGATCCGACGGGCCATCCGGTTCGCCACCGCATCGGGGATCACCTGGCTGGCGGCACGGCCCTTGCTGCGGCCGGAGGGTTTGCTGCCCCCCTTGGCCGCGTTGGGCTGGCGGCTTGCAGGCTTGGCAGCGCCGGACTTGGCGGCTGCCGGACCCGATGAGGCACCCGGCCCATCGCTCTGGGGTGAGCCCTTCGGCACGAAGGGGCGCCGTTCCCGCGGGGGGGCCATGGCGCGCTCAGCCGCGGATGCCGAGCTTCTCGATCAGGGCCGCATAGCGCCCTTCGCTCTGGGCCCGCAGGTAACCGAGCAGCCGCTTGCGGCGGCCGATCATCTTGAGCAGACCCTGGCGGGACGAGAAGTCGTGGATGTTCTTCTGCAGGTGGCCGCTGAGCTGCTGGATCCGCTCGCTCAGCATCGCCACCTGCACTTCCACCGAACCCGTGTCGGTGCCGTGGGTCTGGTGACCGTTGATCAGTTCCTGCTTCTTGGTGGTGGTGAGCGGCATGGGCGAGGGTCGACCCAGATGGTGCAAACAACCACCCTACCGCGTGGCGGATCCCCCTTCGTGTCAGCGGATGTGGCGCGGCGGGCTCAGGCGGCCTGGCGCGCCAGCCAGCGCAGGCAATCGCGGATCCAGTCGTCGGCGGGGGCATCGGGGCCCAGTCCGGCGGAGGCCACGGCCCGCAGGGCTCGGTGGATCTCGAGGGATTCGTAGCCCAGGGCCGCCAGGGTGAGGTTCACCTCCTCGCGGCCGGCGGCGGCGGGCAGGGCGCCCTCCAGGTCGTCGGCGGCGGCCTCACCGACCAGGGCGATTTCATCCAGCAGGCCGGCGTAGCGCTCCTGCAGCCGCTGACGCAGCTCCACCGCCAGCCGTTCAGCCGTGCGCTTGCCCACCCCCGGCGCCTGGCAGAGCCGCCGCAGGTCGGCATGCACGATCGCCCC
>JBILUS010000050.1:0-10479 GCA_044370835.1 Cyanobium sp.
GTCGGCCAGTGGGATGCGACGCCAGAGCGGCAGGTTGATCGCCAGCCGGGCGATCCGCCCGTCGCGATCGGTCGGGCCCGGCAGGCCGATCCCCACCCGGTCGGCCCGGCGCTCGGGATCGAGAACCTCCACTGCGTCCACCACCGCCTGACACACGGCACCCGGCAGCTGGGGCTGGGGCGTGGGTACATCGGCCTCGGCCAGCAGGGTGCCCTGCCGGTCGAAGCGGCCGAGCTTGATGGCGGTGCCGCCAATGTCGATGCCGATCAGCTCCGGGGCGGGGGAAGGGGTGGGCACGGCAGGAAGAGGGCGGAGCCAAGGCGAAGCTAGGGCCGGGCGCTTCAACGGCCTGCCGCAGGGGAGCCAATCGGAGGCAGCAGGGCGCAGCCGGGATGGTCCAGCGCAGGGTGGGCCTAAAACCGCAGGAACAGCCGCAGCTGCGTCTGCCAGGCGCCCTGGGTGTCGACCGCGGCCTCGAGGTTGATGCGTTCGGAGGCCTTGTCATTGATCCTGATCTGGGGCGGGATATCGGAGCGGTTGCGGGCCAGGCTCACCCGCTGGCCGAAGGCATCGGAGAGGGTGCTGAGCAAGGGGGAGAGCAGCGAATTGATCGCCCCCAGTTGCCTGCAGCAGATACCAAGAGCATGGAGGCGGCGATGCGCACCAAAGCGATCAGTGAGTGAGGGGAGGCCCTGAAAATCGCTTAAGCTTTGAGATGATCATTCCCTCGAATGACTCGCCATTCCTCAAGTTGCTTGTCGTGAAGAATTCGCACTGATCGGGCCAAGTCATGGCCAACAATCAGCTGAATCTTCGAGCGAATTTCAGGTTGTTGATCTAGAAACTTTCGCAACGGTTGAACATGCCAGCAGATATAACGCGAAGGGGTTTTTAATTGAATGTCCACAGGCAGGGAGTCACCCATTAAGACGGACGCAATTCCGATTAACTTCCCCTCAGGAATCTTGATCTGCTCTGTGCCATCCGCGATGGAAATCGCCTCACCACGACAGAGAATCGACACAGTAGAATTACATTGACCGGCAAAGATGAGAGTTTCACCAGCCTCTCCGTCTCGCCACTCACCCAAGGACAACAGTTTAAGGAATTCACGCGGGCTAAGACTCTTGAATGCTAAGTTGTACAACTGTTGTTCGTCGGGACCAAATACCACCGGCCGCCGAGCGAGCAACAAGAAAATCACATTAACGACATTGACTACCAGGAATAGAACATTCCAAATCGCTGGAGTCCAGAGAGGTGGAGATTGCAGCAAGCAATAAGGTATAAACATCAATTGTGCGCCAATCGCCAACAAGCGCAGCGCCAAGATGTTTTGAACAGTGAATGAAATGAGGGTGAGGACACTGGACAAATTGACCAAGAAATCAGGGTTAAACCATTTCGGGGGCAACTCGGCAAGGGCAATAGCAATCAATGCTCCAAGGAGAATGATGCCTGCAAGAAACCAGCGTTGTCGTTTCATCATGACTGCCATGTTTGTTTTAGCGGTGATTCGTTAGCAGTGTTGTTGAGGGTAAGATAGGTTATTCTCTCTGCCATCCCGGCTAGCCGTTACTGGCTCACCGTCTTTTTCACCGCTTCCATCTCGGCAGATGCACCCTTCAATATCTCTTTATTGATATCACCCATAACCTGAATGATGCGAGCGATCAAACCCGTCCAACCCGTCTGATGGCTGGCACCAATGCCGGCACCATTATCGCCGTGGAAGTATTCGTAGAAAAGAACGTAATCTTTCCAGTGGGGATCAGTTTGGAATTTTTCTGTTGCTCCATAGACCGGCCGGCGACCGTTTGCATCGGGCAGGAAGATGCGGGTTAGGCGATTGCTGAGTTCCTGCGCCACCTCAAACAAGCTCATGAATTGTCCCGAACCGGTGGGGCATTCAATGGTGAACGTATCGCCATAGAAGGCATAGAGCCGATACAACGAACCCACGATTAAGAAGTTTACAGGCATCCAAATAGGGCCTCGCCAATTGGAATTGCCGCCAAACATTCCAGTGTTGGAGTCACCGGGTAAATAGTCGACCCGGAATTCCTGTCCCCCATGGTGAAACACAAACGGGTTCTCCTGGTGATGGCGAGAGAGGGCGCGAATCCCATGGGGACTAAGGAACTCGTTTTCATCCAGCATCCGGGCAAGGACGCGACGCAATTTCTCCTCGGTGAACACGGTCAACATGCGTCGATTGGCTACGCCCTGTTGTGTAGGAAAGTGCATCGACTTGGTGAGTTCGGGATGGCGGCGGAAAAAGGCCATCTCACGTTGAAGGGCATTGGGCATATGGGCAATATCTGCTTCTTCAAACAGGGCCACGGCAGCGAGCGGAAGCAGTCCGACCATTGAGCGCACCTTCAAACGCTTGGCCGTGCCATCGGGAAAACGCATGACATCGTAAAAGAATCCATCCTCTTCGTCCCACATTTCATCCTGCTGTTCGCCGAGCCGATCCATGGCGCCTGCAATCCACATCGAATGCTGAAAGAACTTGGTAACGAACTCTTCGTAGTGGGAATCGTGAATCGCAAGTTCAACGGCAATCCGCAGCATCTGCTGGCTGAAAAAGACCATCCAGGCAGTGCCGTCGGCCTGCTCCAGAGCCCCCCCCGTCGGCAGGGGCGAACTGCGGTCAAAGACGCTGATGTTATCAAGACCTAAAAAGCCCCCCTCAAAAACATTGTTGCCATAGCGATCCTTGCGGTTAACCCACCAGGTAAAGTTGACGAGAAGTTTGGAGAAAGCATACTTCAGAAAGTTGATATCTCCTTTTCCAGCATTGCGTGCCTTATCCATCAAATAGATTTGAATGGTGGCGTACGCGTGGACGGGCGGGTTGACATCACTAAAGTTCCACTCGTAGGCAGGCATTTGACCGTTGGGATGCAGGTAGTCGTTCCTCAGCATCAAATCCAACTGGGCTTTGGCAAAGTCTGAGTCGACGATCGACAACGGGATCATATGGAAGGCTAGATCCCAGGCTGCAAACCAGGGATACTCCCACTTATCCGGCATGGAGATGATGTCATCGCACTTAGCGTGAAACCAGTCACCGTTACGAATTCGCCGGCGCTGATCCAATCTCGAATAGGGGGTAACGTTATGTTCATCCAGCCACTTGGCCACATCGTAGTAGAAATACTGCTTCGACCACAGCATCCCAGCCAGCGCCTGCCGCATCAGATTCACCTGTTCCGGTGATTCAGCTTGGATTTTTGCTGGTGTAACGAAGTCGTAGAAGTCATCGGCTTCCTTTAACCGAGTTTCAACAATGGCATCGAATCCGGCAAACGGCTGGCCCATCTGGTCTGGTGCGGTGCGGGACAGGCGCAGCTGGACAACTTCTGTGGTTCCGGCAGCCACAATCAATTGATAATGAGGAGACGCTTTTGTGCCGACCTGAGCTGAATTGACGGCATCCAGCTGGCCATGCACCAAGTAGTTATTGATGCCGTCCTTCACATAGGGACTGGCATTGGCTTCAGCAAAGAGACGAGCATTATTGCTTTCATTTTCCGTAAATAAAAGTGGAACGTTACCATCGCAATAGAGAAAGTAGTCAGCTAGTAACTCCTGGAAAAAAGGATCGGTGTGATGGGCATGAATGATGCTTTCCCCTTGATTCTCAACCCTTTGCAGGATAGGCTTTGAATAGCCATCCGACCAAGACCAGGTGTTGCGGAACCAGACGGTGGGTAGGACGTGCAGCGTCGCTGCTTCCGGGCCGCGATTGGCTACGCTAATTTTAATCAGAATATCTTCAGGGCCATCAGCTTTGGCGTACTCGATAAAGACATCGAAATAGCGGTCTTCGTCGAATATGCCAGTATCGAGCAACTCATATTCCAATTCATCCCGGCTGCGTTGACCATTGACCTTGATTAGATCCTCATAAGGATAAGCCGCCTGCGGATACTTGTAGAGATATTTCATGTACGAGTGCGAAGGCGTACTATCAAGGTAGAAGTAGTACTCCTTAACGTCTTCGCCGTGATTGCCTTCGCTGTTGTTGAGGCCAAACGCCCGTTCCTTCAGGATCGGATCATTGCCATTCCACAGCGCTAGCGCGAAACAGAGAACTTGATGGTCGTCAGAAATGCCGCCCAAGCCATCTTCGCCCCAGCGATAGGCCCGCGATCGCGCCTGGTCGTGGGTGAAATAATTCCAGGCATCACCATTATCGCTGTAATCTTCGCGAACCGTGCCCCATTGACGTTCACTCAAGTAAGGGCCCCATTTTTTCCAGGGAGATCTTCCGTCACGGGCTTCTTGCAGTCTTAACTGTTCTACGTTCATCGAGGCTTTAGCTGATGAAAACAACGATTAAATAGTCTTCGCTTTGACGCTGATTTTGTCAAGCCCATGCCACGACAAGCAACCAGGGTGAGCCGCTTCGGGGGATAACGCTTTGATCTGAAGAAGGTCAAGCCGGTGTGGCTCTAGACCAAGATGGATCGGAAGCCGCTCAGTGCTAAAACCGGAAAAACACCCGCAGCTGCGTCTGCCAGGAGCCCTGGGTGTCGACCGCGGCCTCGAGGTTGATGCGTTCGGAGGCCTTGTAATTGATCGTGACCTGGGGCGGGATGTCGGAGCGGTTGGGGGCCGCCAGCAGGGAGGCGTTGATGCGGTCGGTGAGGTCGTAGCCGATCTCCGAGCTCAGCACCAGCTGGGGCGGCACCCGGCGGCTGCGCAGCTCCTGCTCGGAGTCCACCCGCGGCGTGACGTAGGTGGGATAGAGGGCCAGGCTCACCCGCTGGCCGAAGGCATCGGAGAGGGTGCTGAGCAAGGGCGAGAGCAACGACTGGCCCAGCACCGTGGCCAGGGCCGTGCCGGCACCGCCGCCGCTCAGCCCCGCCAGCGAATTGCCGCCGATCAGGGCCACCAGGCGCTCCTGGGGCAGGGGCGGACTGCTGCGCAGCTTCAGGTTGTCGGCGATGCGGTCGGCCGGGCCGCTGACGCTCACCGTGACCAGGATCAAATTGAGCTGGCTGAGCGAGGAGAAGCCCCCCTGGGCGGCGAGCTGGGTGTTGGCCAGGGCGATGGACGCCGGATCGCTCACCCCGCTGGGCCCCAGCACGTTGAGGCTGTCGGCGATGCGGGTGCGCAGGGCGATGTCGAGATAGGGAAGCAGCCCCAGCGACGGGGTGAAGACCGCCACGTTCGGCGCATCGGGGTCGAGGCTGAAGCTGGTGGTGAACAGGTTCAGCCGGCCCCCCAGCAGCTTCACCACCCCGGAGGCCCGCAGGCTGGGGTCGAGGCGGCCGCTGATCCGCAGGCTGCCGCCGGTGGTGAAGTTGGCCAGGTTGCCCATCACCACCCGCAGGTCGGGGCCGAGCGAGAGGCGAAGGCCATCGAAGCTGAGCCAGCTCAGCCGCGGCACCGCCTGCTCGAGGGAGAGGGCGGTCTGGGATTCCACATCCGGCCCCAGCAGCACCAGGGGCTGCTTGAAGTCCCACTTCGCCTCCAGCAACCGGGGCAGGGTGGTGGGCTGGGCCGGCTGGTCGGAGGCGGGCGTGGCCTGGGCCAGGCCGGCGGGCTGCACGTTGATGCTGCCGTGACCGATCGCCAGGTTTCCGCCCAGGCGGGGGGCGAGCAGGCTGCCGCCGAGGCTGAGGCGGCCGTCGGCCCGGGCATTGAGGCGCGGCACCTTGAAGGGCACGGCCCGTAGGTCGATCGCCAGGCTCGGCTCACCGGCCAGGGGGCGCACCAGGCCGAGGCGGCCTTCTCCCCGAATGGTGCCGGTGGGACCGAGGCGGGCCTGGAATCCCTGCACCAGCAACTGGCTGGTGTCGAACAGCACCGTGGCCTGCAGCCCGCGCAGGGTCTGGCCGACCAGCTCGCATTCGCCGTTGCGCAGCCGCAGGAAGCCATTGGCGATCGGTTCCCGCAGGCTGCCGCGCACCAGCAGCTGCACGTCAGCGCTGCCGCGCTTCCAGCGCACCGAGGTCCCGGCCAGACGCGTGAGGAAGAGCAGGCCATCGCCGCGGCTGGCCAGGCGGAGTTCGATCGCTTGGCGGTCGGGATCGAGGGGCAGGCTGCCCACCAGGTCCACCGCATTGGCGGCCCCGGCAGCACGCAGGGCCAGGTTCAACGCCAGGGCGCGGCCGCGCAGCTCAACCCGGCCCTGCTCGAGGAGCAGGTCCTGGCTGCCGAGCCCCGCCCCGACCAGACCGAGATCCATCGTGAAGCGCGGATCGCCGCTGCCCAGCCCGTAGCGGCCCCTGGCCGTGAGGCTGCCCCGCAGGCCCTCGGGGACCGGTGTGAGCAGGTTGAGCAGCAGCAACGGCAACCCCGCCAGCTCGAACTCCCCCTCGCCGCCCCGCAGCGGGCCCCGCAGCCGCGCCACGAAGGGATCCTGGGCCAGGCTGCGATCCCGGTCGGTCTGATCCAGCCAGAGGTGGCCGCGGGCGCCGAGGTCCACCGAAGCGCGCGCGAAGCTCGGCCCGCTGAGGAGGAGATCGGCATCCACGGCCATTCCCAGCCGGTCGAGCCGTTCGGAGCGTGGGGCGTTGGCCCGCAGCCGGTCCCGCTCGGCTGCCGCGCGGCGGGCCTCGGCCAGCACCTCCAGCTGCTCCTGGATGCTGCGGCCGAGGGTTTCGATCGCCAGGCTGCCGAGGTCGGCCGCCCGCCCCCGCTGCGGCGCCGGCAGCCCGCGCCACAGATCCCAGGCGGTGAGCAGTTCGCGGAAGAAGGCAGTGCCGAGGTTGCGGCCCTCGAAGCGGGCCTTGAAGGGTCCCTGCCACCGGCCTTCCACGGTCGCGGCGATCGCGCCGGCCACCAGCGGCTCGAGCTGGCCCTGGATGCTGTAGTAACGGCCGGCATAGGTCACCCGGGCCCGCAACAGCCGACCCGCCACCCCGAGCAGGGCCGGCCGGTCGATCGTCACGTTGCCGTTGAAGGCCAAGGGCCGCAGGCCCAGGCTGCCGCTGCCGGCAAGGCGCCCCTGCAGGCTGCGCAGGCGGGGATCGGCCCCGAGGGCCAGGGCGAGGCCCTGAAGTGGGAAGGCCCGAGCCCGCCAGCCATAGCGCTGGGGATCGCCCTCCAGTCGCAGCTCGCCACCACCGCGCGCCAGCCAGGCCGTGCGGGGCTGCCAGCGCCCATCGAGGCGCGCCTCCAGCCGGGCCGCAGGCGCCGGCGAGTCGGCCGCCAGTCGCAACAGGCCGGAACCAGCCGCCCCCACCAGGGTGCCGCTCCAGGTTTCGTCCAGCCGCAGCGGCCCCACGCCGGGACGCTTCAGGCGCAGCCGCAGGTCGGGACGCAACCGCGCCAGCGGCCCCGCCAGGGCACCATCGGCATCGAGCTGGCCCTGCAGACGGCTGCCCACCAGGCCATCGAGCCGCTGCAGGGGAAAGCCGCGCAGCTGCAGGCGGGTGTCCAGTTCCCCAACCACGAGGCCACGCCCCGCCACCGGGGCCAGGGGAAGAAAGGCGGTGGCCAGCAGATGGTCGCTGCGGAGCTGGCTGAGCTGCAGCCTGCCGGCTTGCCAGTTGAGTTCCAGATCGGTGCTGCCCAGCAGGGGCAAATCCACACCTGGGGCCCTCACCGCCAACTGGGGAGAGCTCAGGCGCCCTTCCGCCCGCAGGGTCCCCTGCAGAGAGGCTGGCAACCAGGCAGCCAGGCGCTCAGCGCCGGGCAAATCGACCGGATCGAGCCACCAGCCACCGCGTAGATCGAGGCGGGAGCCCACGCTGCCGGCGGCCCGCAGCCGCGAGCGGCCATAGCGGCCATCGAGCTGGTCGACCGCCACGGCGCCCCGCTGCCAGTGGCCCCGCAGCCGGGCCGCCAGGGGCTGGCCGGCGAGGGGATTGGAACGGGGCGCCCGGGCCGACAGCTCCAGGCTGAGGCTGCCGTCGGTGGCGGTGCGGCCGGCCACCTGCCCCCCCCAGGCGCCATACCGCCAGGGGGCCTCCGCCAGGGTGAGGCTGCGGTCCTGGCAGCGCACCGGCAAACGCGGACTGGCCAGCGCCTCCCCCCCGCCCGGCGGCTGCCAGCGGGCCCCCTTCACCGTGAGCTCACCGCGGCAGCTGGGACGGCCCCGGTCCAGCGTCAGCTGGAAGCGGCCGGCCGCCTCACCGGCCAGCTGGCCTCGGACGGGCAGCAGGGGCTGGAAGGGCGCCACGGCGAAGGCGCGGATGGCGGTGTCCACCTGCCAGTGGTTGCGCTGCCAGTTGCCCTCCCCCACCAGCTGGGCCTGGCCGGTGTGGCCCGGCGCCTCCGCCGTGGCCTCGAAGGCCAGGCTGCGCTCGTGAATGCGCAGCAGGGCACCACCCCGAACGGCCGCCTCCAAGGGCTGGCCGCCGGGGGTGAAGCCCCAGAAGCGCACCCGGCCCTGGCGGGGCAGGCGAAAGCGGATCGCAATCCGGGGCGGCTCACCACCAGGCCGCAGCGGGCCCAGCTCCCACAGGCGCCCGCGGGCATTGCGCCGCAGATCCGCCTGCACCCCCTCGAAATCCAGATCCAGCACCAGGGCCCGCTGCCGCCAGCTGGCCAGGGGGTGAAGCTGGGCCGTCACCGCGGCGGCCTCCACCGTCGAGCCATCGCGGGCGCCGGCCCGCAGCCGGCTGGGGCCCAGCCGCAGGCCGTCGAAGCCGATGCCCTGGTAGGGCCCGAGCGCAAGGGGGTGGCCCATCACGTGGCCCACGATCGTCTCGATCCGCGGTTTCGCCCGGTCGTAGGCGCGGCCCACAAGCGGATCGAGGCCGTTGCGCACGGCCACGCCACCGAGGGCCAGGGTGCCGGCCGCCAGCCCTCCCCAGGCCAGGCGCCTGGGCCAGCTCCGCCGGTCGGCCTGCCCGTCCGTCCCTGACTCAGGCCGTTCGGGCATCCGCCTGGGAGAGTCACCGTCCGGTTGGGCCGCAATATAGGGGGCGTTTCCCGTTCCCCCATGGCTGCTGATCCAATCCTGTTTCAGGCGGGCCAGTGGCTTGGCGTGGCCGGTGGTGTGCTGGCCCTGGTTACGGTGGTGGCCTTCCTGAGCCGCTGGGGTGTGCGCTTCCGCCTGGTGGGGATCACCAGCTTCACCCTGCTGCTGGCGATCTCCTGCCTGACCTTCGCGGTGAGCTACCGGCCCCGGATCACGGTGGCAGGCGGCGTCACGGTGCCGGTGGTCTACGACAACGGCACCGACCTGGTGATCGCCGCCGCCCCGGCCGACCTGTCCCCCGAGGCGATCGGCCCCACGGTGGAGCAGCTCGCCCGCAACCTGCAGGGCCGGGGCCGCAGCACGGCCGATGGCCTGGTGCATGTGCGGCTGCGGCGGATCGAACCAGCCCCCGGCGGTGCCGGCCGGCCCGTGGTGCTGGGGGAAGCCCGCGTCAACCTCGCCACCGGTGCGGTCGAGCCGGGGGCATGAGCGGCCACCCCTTCGCCCCACCCCAGGCCTACCGCCAGGAGGTGGTCCTGCTGCGGGGCGAGGGGATCGACACCTGGCCCGCCGTGGCCGGGCTCGACATCACAGCGATCCGCTGGCTGGCGCGACGAAGCCCCGGCAGTGAGGCGCGGCTGATCCGCCTGCGCGGCCAGGCCCGGCTGGTGGTGGAGCTGGACCTGGCCCCCGCCGAGGCGGCCCTGCTGCTGCATGCGGGGATCGCCGATCCCCTCGGCCTGGCCCGCGCCGAAGCCCACGACCTGCACCGCCAGGTGGGCCGCCTGCAGCGCCGTCTCACCGGCACCGCCATGGCCCCGGTGGCCATGGAAACGGTGCGGGCCTGGATCCTGCGGGCCCGGGCCTGCTCCAGTCGCTCCGGGAACTGACCCCAACCGAACCGCGTGTGCGGTCCGGCTTGCATGGAATGGAGATTCTCCCCGGTTCGGCCTCGCCGAACCACCTGCCCATGACATCCGAGATGTCGCATCCTGGCGCTGCTGGCCGCCGCACCGCCGGCCGGCCGGCCCCACGCCGCCCCGAGCGTGCGGCCCTGGCCGCCATCCTTCTGCTGGCCGCCACGATGGCTGGGGCCGAGCCGGCCCAGGCCGCTTCGGCGCTGCTGGAGAGCGTGAAGCAGAACCCCGCCCTGGCCAAGAGCCTCTGCGAGCAGTTCAAGCAGCGCAACGCCGCCGGCCAGTCGGCGATGGCCAAGGAGTCGATCGCCCAGGTGGCCGCCAGCCAGGGCCTCAACAGCGTCGATGCCGAAGTGCTCACCACCTATGTGATCGGCCTCTACTGCCCCGACGTGCGCTGAGTGGCGGCGCTCCAGCCCGGCGGCGACCCCACGGAGCGGGTCGAGGGGCGGGTCGAGGACCGCTGGATGGTCTGCCCGGACGGCGTACGACTCGCCACCCGCCTCTGGCGGCCCGCCGGTGAAGGCCCCTGGCCGGTGCTGCTGATGCGTCAGCCCTATGGCCGCGCCATCGCGTCCACCGTCACCTATGCCCACCCCCGCTGGTACGCCGACCACGGCTTCCTGGTGGCGGTGCAGGACGTGCGGGGCCGGGGCGATTCCGAGGGTCACTTCA
>JBILUS010000059.1:0-2761 GCA_044370835.1 Cyanobium sp.
TCACCTGGCGGGGTCAGCCGCTGATCGGTGCCTTCGCCATGCCGGCGATGGAGCAGGTGTTCTGGGCCGCACCGGGCCAGGGCGCCTGGTGCAACGGCGAGCGGCTACAGGTCAGCGGCTGCAGCCGTGTGGCCGATGCGCTCCTCGCCACCGGCTTCGCCTACGACCGGATCGAACGGCGGGACAACAACTACGCCGAATTCGCCTGGTTCACCCACCGCAGCCACGGCGTACGCCGGGCCGGTGCTGCCGCCGCGGACCTGGCCTACGTGGCCGCCGGCCGGCTCGACGGCTACTGGGAACGGGGCCTCTCCCCCTGGGACCTGGCGGCGGGTGTGGTGCTGGTCGAGCAGGCCGGTGGGGTTGTGACCGCCTACGACGGCGGGCCGATGGACCTCAACCGCGGCCGGGTGGTGGCCTGCGCACCGGGCCTCCACGCCGAACTGGTGGCCGACCTGGCTTGCTGCAACCCTCTCCTCGGCTCAAGCTTCGGCGCTCCGGAGCTCGACAACGCCACTCCATAGGATCGGCCCACCCGGCATCAGCCCCCACCACCATGGCCCTCCAACCCGCTGCCGGCGCCCGGGATCTCAACCCCGGAGCGGTGGAGAGCAACCGCCGCCTCGCCGAGATGCTGGCGGCGGTCTACCGCCTCTGGGGCTATCAGGAGGTGGCGCCCCCCACGGTGGAACGGCTCGATTCCCTGGAAGCCGGTGGGGCGATCGACCGCCGCGAGATCGTGCGGTTGGCCACCGACGAGCCCCTGGGGCTGCGGCCCGAGCTCACCGCCCCGATCGCCCGGGCCGCCGGGGCCCGCATGCTGACCCGCCCCCGGCCCCTGCGCCTCTGGGCCTGCGGCACCACCTTCCGCAGCTTCGTGGGGGATGGCGGTGGCCAGAGGATCAGCGAACAGCTCCAGAGCGGCGTGGAGCTGCTCGGGGTGGCCTCCACGGCGGCCGACCGTGAACTGATGCACCTGCTGCTGGCGGCGGTGGCCACCCTTGGGCTGCGGGCTGAGCACCGGCCCACCCTGCTGGTGGGCCACCACGGCCTGCTCGATGCCCTGCTGGCCCCCGTTGCCGAGGCCCAGCGCCCGGCCGTCCGCGAGGCCCTCACCGGCTTCGATCCCCTGGCCCTCGAGCAGCTGCCCCTGGCCGAGCCGCAGCGGCGGCAGTTCCGCACCCTGTTGGGGCTGCGGGGGGACCCCAGCCGGGTGCTCGACCAACTGGAGCAGTGGCTCGGGCCGGTGCCCCTGCTGCAGGGCTTCGCCGCCATCCTCGCCAGTGTTGCGCCGGCGGCGGCGGCCCAGGGGGTGCGGCTGCAATTCGACCCCACCTTCCAGCCCCACTTCAACCTTTACGACGGGCTGGTGTTCCGGCTGGTCTGCCATGGGCAGGACGCCCCGGTGGCGATCGCCAGCGGCGGCCGTTACGACGGCCTGGTGGGCCGCTTCGGCAACAATCCGCTCCAGGCAGCCGGCACCGGCTTCGGCTTTGCGATCGAGGCCATCCGCGAACTGCTCGAAACCCAGCCCGCCCTGCCGGACGGCCCCGGGCCGTGGCTGGTGGCCGGGACCGCCGCGGCGGGGGCCGCCACTCCCCTGGCCCGCCAGGCGGCTTTGCACCGCCAGGGGGAAGCGGCCGAGCTCTGCCTCCAGCCCTGCGCCAGCCGCGAGGAGGCCGAGGCCATCGCCCGGGAACGGGGTTGCCGCGGGGTGGTCTGGCTGAGCGACCCCGCTGCCTAGGATCGCTTCTGCTTGCCGTCCCCCGCATGGCCCACACGATCGTGACCGACGTCTGCGAGGGCGTAGCCGACTGCGTGGATGCCTGTCCGGTGGCCTGCATCCATCCCGGCAGCGGCGCCAACACCAAGGGCACAACCTTCTACTGGATCGACTTCGACACCTGCATCGACTGCGGCATCTGCCTTCAGGTCTGCCCCGTGGCCGGGGCGATCGTGCCGGAGGAGAAGCCCGAACTGCAGCGGGCCGGCTGAGCGGCGCTGCTCAGAGGCCCGTGGGAACAACCGCTTCAGCAGGCTTGATGGGCTGCAGGGTGCGGAGACCCCGCCACCGGTGGGGTTGAGCCGCAGGGGCAGCGCCTTCTAGCCTCAGTTCCAGTCACGCAAGCTGCCATGGCGGTGCTGGAAGAGCAGGGTCAGATTCAGATCCACACCGAAAACATCTTCCCGATCATCAAGAAGGCGGTCTACAGCGGCCACGAAGTCTTCCTGCGGGAACTGGTGAGCAACGGCGTTGATGCGATCAGCAAGCGCCGCATGGCCGCCATGGCGGGCGATTGCAGTGAAGGGCCCGAGGGCTCCATCAACATCCGCATCGACCGCGACGCGAAGACCCTCACCATCACCGACAACGGCATCGGCATGAGCGCCGATGAGGTGAAGCGCTACATCAATCAGGTGGCCTTCTCCAGCGCCGAGGACTTCCTCGAGAAGTACAAGCAGGACAGCGATGCCATCATCGGCCACTTCGGCCTTGGCTTCTATTCGAGCTTCATGGTCGCCGCCCGGGTCGAGCTGGTGACCCTCAGCGCCCGCCCCGGCAGCGAGGCGGTGCGCTGGAGCTGCGACGGCTCGCCCCGGTTCAGCCTTGAAGCGGCGGAACGCTCCGAGCCGGGCACCGATGTGATCCTCCACCTGATGGAGGAGGAACTGGAGTACATCGAGCCCTCCCGCATCCGCACCCTGATCACCACCTACTGCGACTTCCTGCCGGTGGCGGTGCAGCTGGACGGTGAAACGG
>JBILUS010000009.1:0-89623 GCA_044370835.1 Cyanobium sp.
AGCATGGCCCACAGGCTATGGAGGGGTCGCTTCGCGTCCCCTTCTCTGGTCGCAGTACCACACTAAGCACAGGGGATGCAGGTTGTCAAGGCTGTGTGCCATGGGGGGAATGGCAAGTGCTCCCAACTAGTCATTGGGCGATTCCGCAAACCAACCTATCGAGCCCCGTCCCTTCTGCGAACCGCTCATGGGCAAGGGCTCTTGTCCTTGATGATCCCAGTGCTGGCCACCAATTTCTAGCAGATGAACCAGGGATTGGGGGTGGTTCGCGGGTCCGATAACCAACAGTTCACACCGCTACAGAAAGTCTGCTGGACTGCTCACTCCCAGGGGGCCGCGGTTGAGCACGTGCGTATAGATCATGGTTGTACGCACATCGCTGTGGCCTAGCAGCTCCTGGATGGTTCGGATGTCCTGCCCTCGTTCCAGGAGGTGGGTGGCAAACGAATGGCGGAAGGTATGGCAACTGGCGGCCTTGGTCACGCCAGCCTCACGGACGGCCAGTTTGACGGCTTTCTGGATCACGCTGGGATCGAGATGGTGGCGCCCCTCGGTGCCTGATGGCTTGTCCCGCCAGCGCTTCTCCTGCGGGAAGACCCATTGCCACCCCCACTCGCTGGCCGCCCTCGGGTATTTGCGAGCCAGCGCATACGGCATCAGCACCTGCCCCCATCCCGCAGCCAGATCCTTCTGATGCAGCTCACGCACCTGCCGCAGATGCTGTTGAAATTCAGTCACCAGACTCTGAGGGAGCAGCGTCAATCGGTCCTTTCCGCCCTTGCCGTCGCGCACGGTGATCTCACGCCTTTGGAAATCCAGATCTTTGACCCTCAGCCGTAGCGCCTCCATCAGCCTCATCCCGCTGCCATAGAGCAGCCCCACCACCAACGCCGGTTCTCCCTCCAATCGGGTCCTGACAGCTCGCACCTCCGCCTCGCTCAACACCACCGGCAGCCGTCGCCGCGTTCGCGCCCGCACCACTCCCTCCAGCTCCAGATCCCTGTCCAGCAGTTCCCGATAGAGGAAGAGCAGGGCCGCCAGTGCCTGGTTCTGAGTCGAAGCGCTCACCTGCTCCACCACGGCCAGATGACTCAGGAAGGCATTCACCTCGCTGCTGCCCATCTCCCTCGGATGGCGCAGCTGATGAAAGCGGAGAAAGCGGCGCAGCCATTGCTCATAGCTCTTCACGGTCCGACGTGCGTAATGGCGTGTCTGAAGTTCCTCTCGGTAGCGCTGGATCAGACCTGGCGGTTTGGTTTCGGGTGTCATCGCGGTTCGGCTGGGCTCCATGCCGAGCGTTCCCCGCCTTGGTCAACGATGGTCTGTGCCTCGTGCACCGCTCTCGAGCCACGCCGATGGCATGCCTCGATCCAGTCAGTTGTCGGCCGTCGCCACCGCCACCGGCCGCCGGTCTCCGCCGGCGGCCCCTTTAGCCACCCTCTGCAGCCTCCTGCAGCCACCCTCCGATCCAGACTGTCCCCCATCCCTGGCGTTGGGATGACCTGATCCCCCCTTCCCCAGCCCCTGTGAGCGACGGCGCCGACGCGATCGAGCAGGCCTCCCCTGATCCTTCCTGGCGTCAACAGTTGCGCCGGGCCCTCGGCGAGCTGCCCGCACTTCGCCGCCGGGACCTGAGGAGCCTGGTGCCCGCTGGCTCGGCAGCCCTGCAGCCGATGCCCGCTGCTCTCAACCCCATCCCTGCAGCCCCGGTCCCCACCGCTGCCTTGGGCTGCATGGCCACTGCGGCATCCAGCGGCCCCCAGCCCCGCCCGCAGTCCATGCAGCCTGAGGGCTCAGCGGCATTCCAGAGCGCCACCAGCGGCCAACCCTCCCCCTCCCCCCTGCTGGACCTGGCCAGCAACGACTATCTGGGCCTCAGCCGCGATCCCGCCGTGCTGGCGGCAGCCGCAGCGGAACTGAGCGTCTCAGGTCTGGGCGCCACCGCCTCGCGCCTGATCTGCGGCACCCGGCCGGTGCATCTGGAGCTCGAACAAGCCCTGGCCGCCTGGCTGGGCCGGGAGCTGGTGCTGCTCTTCCCCAGCGGCTTCCAGGCCAACCTGGCGGCGGTCTGCGCCCTGGCCGATCGCCACACCCTGGTGCTGGCCGATCGCCTCATCCACCATTCCCTGCTGGCCGGGGTGCGGGCCAGCGGTGCCCGGCTGAAACGCTTCGCCCACAACGACCCCACCGATCTGGAGCGGCTCCTGCTCCACGAGCAACGCCACAACCCACAGGCCCGCCTGCTGGTGCTCTGCGAAAGCCTGTACAGCATGGAAGGCAGCACGCCGCCGCTGGCCGATCTGGCGGCCCTCTGCGCACGCCACGGTGCCCCCTTGCTGGTGGATGAGGCCCATGCCCTCGGGGTGCTCGGCCCCGGCGGCCGAGGCCTGGCCCACGGGATCGCTGATGTGGCGATCGTGAGTGGCACCTTCGGCAAGGCCTTCGGCAGCGGCGGCGCCTTCCTCGCCGGCGACGCCCTGGTGGGCGAGTGGCTGCTGCAGAGCAGCGGCGCCTTCCGCTACACCACCGCCCTCGCCCCGCCCCTGGCCGCCGGCGCCCTGGCAGCCCTCGGCCGGATCCAGGCCGATCCCGCCGCGGCCGCGGCCCTGCTGGAGCGCTCCGGCCGCTGGCGCGACGCCCTGGAGGCGGCGGGCTGGCCCCGGCCCCCCGGTGAGGGGCCGATCCTTTCGCTGCTGCTCGGCGCTGATGCCGCCGCGCTTGCCGCCCAGCAGAGGCTGGAGGCAGCCGGACTGCTGGCCCTGGCGATCCGGCCCCCCACCGTGCCCGAGGGCACCGCCCGGCTGCGGCTGGTGCTGCGCTCGGGCCTCCCCGCAGGCACCCTGGAGAAGCTGCTGGAGGCCCTGGGACCCGCTCCCCTGCCACCGCCAGCCTGTCGCTGACCCCCCGCAGCAGGCCCCCATGCCCACCCCTTCGGCCTGCCCCCTCCAGGTGATCGCCATGCACGGTTGGAGCGGCACCGCCGCCGGCTGGGAGCCTTGGCGCTCAGAGGCGGAGGCCCGCGGCTGGCGGTGGATCAGCGCTGAACGGGGTTATGGCGCCGCCCCCCCCTTCCTGCCAGCCTGGGAGCCGGATGGGCTGAAGGTGCTGATCAGCCACTCGATGGGGGCCCACCTGCTGCCCCCCTCCCTGCTCGCCGAGGCCGAGCGGGTGGTGCTGCTGGCCGGCTTCGGCCGCTTCGTGCCCCCCGGCCGCGAAGGGCGCCAGCTGCGCACCGCCCTCGCCGGCATGGCCGCGGCCCTGGCCGAGGGTCCCGATCCGGAGGAAACCGCCCGGCGGGCCCAGGCCTTGCTGCAGGCCTTCCTGGCCCAGGCCGCCGCCCCCGACCCCGCCACCTTGATGCCGCCCGGGCCGGCCGACCAGCCGGTGGGGCCGGAGGCCCGCCGCCGTCTGCGCGATGACCTGGCCCTGCTGGAAGCCACCGCAGACCTGCCCGAGGGCTTTCCGGAGCAGGTGCCGGTGCTGCTGGTGGAAGCCGGAAACGATCAGATCGTGGCGCCCCAGGTGCGCGATCTGCTGCGCCAGCGCCTGCCGGCGGCGGAGCGGATCCTGCTGCCCAGCGCCGGCCACGCCTTCCTCACCAGCCCGCCGCAGGCCGCCGTGCTGCAGTGGCTGGAGCGGACCGGCCCGTCATGACGTTGCCCTCCCGGATCCCGGCAGCATCCGCGCCCCGCGCTGATGGGCTCGCACTGCCCTTCAGCGGCCGGGTGCGGCAGGGTTTCGGCCGGGGCGCCTCCAGCTACGAGGCCCAGGCTCGACTGCAGCAGGGCTTGGCCTGGCGGCTCGGCCGTCTCTGCCGCACCCTTTCTCTCCCCCCCGGCCCCTGCGCGGACCTCGGCGCCGGCAGCGGCCTGCTCAGCCGGGCCCTGCTTGCCCAGCGGCCCTCGCTGCCGCAGCCGCCCCTCCAGCTCGACCTCTGCCCCGAACTGCTGGCCCGCAATCCCCTCGCCGGCCCCGCCACCACCCCCTGGGACCTCAACCGCGGCCTGCCGCCCGCGCTCCAGGGGGCTGGCCTGCTGCTCTCCAGCTTCGCCCTGCAGTGGCTGGAGGACCCCGCCGCCCAGCTGGGGCACTGGGTCAGCCGGCTCGCCCCCGGCGGCTGGCTGGCCCTGGCGGTGCCGTTGGCCGGCAGCTTCGACACCTGGCGGGCCGCCGCCCGCGCCGCATCCGTGCCCTGCACCGCCCTGCCCCTGCCCGAGGCGGACGGGCTGATCGAGGCGGCGATTCGCGCTGGGCTGGAGCTGCGCCAGGCCCAGCGGCTGCGCTTCAGCCGGGCCCCCCGCGATGGGCTCGCCACCCTGCGGCTGCTGCGCGCCCTCGGCGCCACCGCCAGCCGTCAGCCGCCCTTGGATGCGGGCCAGCTGCGCCGTTTGCTGGCCCACTGGCCTCCAGCACCGTTGCGTTGGGAGGTGCTGGTGTTGGTGGGGCGGAGGCCCGGGGTTGCGCTGCTTCCCTGAGGCTTGCCCGCCTGGTTGCCTGCACACCCAGCCCTCCCGGCGCCCCGCCATGCTGAGCGCCATCCCATAGCAACCGCCCCACGTCATGCGCCTGGTGGTCTGCGGCACCGACACCGACGTGGGCAAGACGGTGGTGAGCGCCCTGCTGGTGGAAGGGCTGGGAGCCCGCTACTGGAAGCCGGTGCAGAGCGGCGTGGATGGCGGCGGCGACACCGGCCGGGTGGCGGCCCTGCTGGATCTGCCGGTGGAGCGGATCGTGCCGGAGGCCTATCGGCTGGCGGCCCCCGTCTCGCCCCACTGGGCGGCCGAGCGGGAAGGGGTGACGATCGATCCGGCGCGGCTGGCCCTGCCGCCGGGTGATGGGCCACTCGTGGTGGAGTGCGCGGGCGGCCTGCTGGTGCCCCTGCGGCGCGACTGGCTCCAGATCGAGCAGATCGCCCGCTGGGGGCTGCCGGTGGTGTTGGTGGCCCGCAGCGGCCTGGGCACCCTCAACCACACCCTGCTCTCCCTCGAGGCCCTCGCCCAGCGCCGCATCCCCGTGCTGGGACTGGTGCTCAACGGCGAGACCCACCCGGACAACCCCCGCACCCTGGCGGAGCTGGGCGGCGTGCCGGTGCTGGCCCAGCTGCCTCCCCTCACCCCGCTCAGCCGCCATGCCCTGCAGGAGCAGTGGCAGGCCCAGGCGGGGCTCCGTAGCCTGGGGCCATGAGCAAACGGCACCTGCTGGTGAGCGGTCTGGTGGCCGCCCTCTGCGCGGGGATCCTGGTGCTGTTCACCGAGATCGAACACAGCGTGCAGCTGTGGCTGCGCTGCGGTCCCCTGGTGGCGCTTCCCCATCCCCGCGACTGCCACCGCTGACGATCGGCGCGCAGCCCGGCTGGTGGGTTCGCCAGGGGCCTTCAGCGAAGATCTCGACCACGCCGGGGATTAGCGCAGATCCATCATGGCCAATTCCCCCCGATCCGGCCCGACCATGCAGCCAAGCGAAGGCGGCGCCGCCATCCAACCACCCGACCTGCGGCCCGCCGATCCCTGGCATCCCCACCTCTGGCACCCCTGCACCCAGGTGGCCACGGCCCGGCCGCCGGAGCGGATCGTGCGCGGCGAGGGGTCCGAACTGATCACGGCCTCCGGCACCCGCCTGATCGATGCGATCAGCAGCTGGTGGGTCACCCTCCACGGCCACGCTGAAGCGTCGATCGCCCAGGCCATCGCCGACCAGGCCCACACCCTGGAGCAGGTGATCTTCGCCAACTTCACCCATCCGGGCGCCGAGGCCCTGGCGAGCCGGCTGAGCGCCCACAGCGGCCTGGAGCGGATCTTCTTCTCCGACAACGGCTCCACCGCCGTGGAGGTGGCCCTCAAGACCGCCTGGCAGTGGTGGCGCAACCAGGGCAGCGATCGCCGCCAGCTGATCGCCTTCGAGGGGGCCTACCACGGCGACACCTTCGGGGCGATGGCCGTGGGGGAACGCTCCCTCTTCTCCGCCCCCTACGACTCCCTGCTGTTCGAGGTGGCCCGGGCCCCCTGGCCCGCCACCCACGCCCACGACGACACCGTGGAGGCGCGGGAACAGGAAGCCCTCGAGGTGCTCGAGCGCCTGCTGGAGGTGCCCACCGCGGCGGTGATCCTCGAACCGCTGGTGCAGGGCGCCAGCGGCATGCGGATGGTGCGCGAGCGCTTCCTGCAGCAGGTGGAGCAGCGGGTGCGCCAGGCCGGTGCCCTGCTGATCGCCGATGAGGTGCTCACCGGCTTCGGCCGCAGCGGCCATCTCTTCGCCTGCCAACGGGCCGACATCCGCCCCGATCTGATGGCCCTCTCCAAGGGCCTCACCGGCGGTTTCCTGCCGATGGGGGTAACCCTGGCCCGCGAGGCGATCTTCCAGGGCTTCGTGGGACCCGACCCCAGCCTCACCCTCTTCCACGGCCACAGCTTCACGGCCAATCCGCTCGGCTGCGCCGCCGCCCTGGCCAGCCTCGATTTGCTCGAGCGCAGCCCCGAGCGCCACGAAGGCATGGAGGCCCGCCATCGGCCCCTGCTCGAGCGCCTGGCCCGCCACCCCCGGGTGCGGGCGCCGCGGTTGCTCGGCAGCATCGCCGCCTTCGACCTGGCGGTCGACCAGCCGGGTTACCTCAACCCCGCCGGCCGCGAACTGCAGGCGCGGGTGTGGGAGCAGGGCGTGTTCCTGCGGCCCCTCGGCCAGGTGGTCTACCTGCTGCCGCCGCTCGGCATCAGCGATGCCCAGCTGGAACGCTGCTACGCCGCGATTGCCACCGCTCTCGACGCGTGACCGGAGGCGCGACCTAAGGACCGGCCAGGATCGCTGCCTCCACATCGGCGCGGCCGAAGCCGTAGGGGAAGCGCCGCAACCGCTCGCCTCCGGCGCCGCTCCAGTGCACCGCCAGGTCCTCCGTCTCCAGCACGATCCGGGCCGTCCAGCCCGGCCCCGCCAGCTCCCAGGCCGAGGGAGAGGCCGGATCCTGGCGGGCTTCGAGCTGCCGCAGCCAGGCCTCCAGGGCAGGCAGGGGATGGTTGTAGAGCGGCGTGCGCTCAGGCGGCAGGGACACCATCGGCGGCGGAAACCGGTTCGGGGGACGGGGAGGGCACGGCAGGGGCCGGCGATGACGCCGGAGCGCCGGGGGCTGCGGTGGCTTCGGGCCACCAGCTGGGGGAGCGCACCAGTGCGGTGCCGCGGGCCCAGGCCACCCCGATCCCCAGCACCAGGCTGAGCACCAGGGCCAGGCCGAGCAACAGCAGGGCGAACCACTCACCACCGGAAAGGGCCCGCCGCACCCCCACCGGCCGGGCGCCGTCGGGGGGTGGACCCGCCGCCACCACGGGCCGCGGCACGGCGCCCGGCCCGCGCAGCAGATCGTCGTAGCGGCGGCGCGCCGTGGGATCGATCAGCACCCCATAGGCCTGCTGCAGGCGCCGAAAGGCCTCTTCCGCCTGGGCCGCCGGCAGGGTGGTGGTATCGGGGTGGTAGCGCTTGCTCAGCCGCCGAAAGGCCTGCCGCAGCTCCACCGGTGTGGCGGTGGCGGCCACCTCGAGGAGCTCGTAATGGCTGGGGGCGGGCTTCGGCGAGGCGGGATTCGGGGTGGTGGGCATGGCCCTGGTGGCGGCGTCCCCGGCACGGTCTGCAGGATCCTAGGGAGAGCGGACCCGCCGGCATGTCGATCGAGGCCACTCCCGCCCACCTGGAGCCCCTCTGGCAGGAGCTGGGCTGGCACCCGGGCGAGGCCCAGCTGGCGCAGCTGGTGGCCCTGCAGGAGCAGCTGCGGCTCTGGAACGGGCGCCTCAACCTCACCCGCCTGGTGGAGGGCGACGACTACTGGGTGGCCCAGGTGTTCGACAGCCTCTGGCCCCTGCGGGCGCTGCTGGCCGCCGAAGCCGCCGCTGGCAAGGCCGGCGCCCCCCAGCCGCCCCCCCTGGCGGTGATGGATGTGGGCACCGGGGGCGGCTTCCCCGGCCTGGCGGTGGCGATCGCCCTCCCCACGGCCCGCCTCACCCTGGTGGATTCGGTGGGCCGCAAGGTGGAGGCGGTGCGGGCGATGGCGGCGGCCCTGGGCCTGGCCGAGCGGGTCACGGTGCGCTGCGAGCGGATCGAGCAGAGCGGCCGCAGCCGGGAGCTGCGCGGCCGCTTCGACTGGGCCCTGGCCCGGGCCGTGGCGAGCGCCCCGGTGGTGGCGGAGTACCTGGTGCCGCTGCTGCGCTCCAGCGGCCGGGCGCTGCTCTACCGGGGCCAGTGGTCGAGCGAAGACCAGGCCGAGCTGGAGCGGGCCGCGGCCCTGCTGCGGGCCCGGATCGAACGGGTCGAGAGGCGCGAGCTGCCCGCCGGCCGGGGGATGCGCCATGCCCTGCTGCTTCAGCCCACCGCCCCCTGTCCGGCGGCCTACCCCCGGGCGGTGGGGGTGCCCGCCCGCCAGCCCCTGGGGGTGGAGACGGGAGCCTGAACAGGTCCGGGGCCCACAGCAGCCCTCAGGACTGCTGCAGCCGCCGCACCGCCGTACCCCCCAGCCGCTCCCGCAGGTGCCTCAACAGATCGGGGATCCGCTCCGCCCAGGGGCTGGCGCCCAGCACCGCCAACAGCTCGGCCTCGCTCACCGCAGTATCGAGGGCATCGGCATTGGCACCGGGAAACCAGTGGCCGCCGTGGCCCATCAGGCCGTAGCGGGCTCGGCAGAAGCCCTCCAGATCCCAGGCCTCCAGAAGGTTGTGGAGCCAGAGCAGCACCGGCAGGTTGATCTGGCCCGGGGTGTCGGGCCAGGCGGGCAGCCCCTCCTGCCAACTGGCCAGCCAGGGGTCGCCGAGGGCCTCGCGGCGGGCCCGCTCGAGCCGCTCCAGGATCGGCGGCAGCAGCTCGCCGGCGCGGGGCAGCAGGGCCACCGCCTCGAGGTGGAGGGCCAGATCCTCCGCCCGGGCCGCCCCCACGCTGAGGGTGTGGATGGCGGGATGGCTGAGGCAGAAGAGATCGTTGAACACGATCGGATGGAGGGGCGCGCAGAGCTGGGACAGCCGCTCGGACGGGGTGTGGAGATGGCCTCCCTTGTCGGTGGGACTGATCACGAACACCCCCATGTCGTGGGCGGTGGCCGCCTCGATCGCCGGCTGGTTCTGCTGCTGGATGTAATACCAGTGGAGGTTGATGTAATCGAAGCCGTCGCTGCCGATCGCCTCGAGGATCACCGGCAGCGGGGCATGGGTGGAAAAACCGATCGCGCCGATCCGGCCCGCCTCCCGCCAGCGGCGGGCCACCTCCAGGCAGCCCCCGGGGCGGAGGGTCTGCTCCAGCAGCTCGGCGGTGTTCACCCCATGGATGGCGAGAAGGTCGAGGCGGCCGCTGCCCTCCTCCAGCCCCAGCCGGGCGAAGGAGGTGGCCAGCTCCGCCTCGAAGGCGGCCGGATCCTCCTGGGGCGGCACCTTGCTCTGCAGGATGCGGCGCGGATCGCTCAGGGCGGCCAGCAGGGGGGCGAGCTGGCGCTCGGAACTGCCGTAATGGCGGGCGGTTTCGATGTGGTGCAGGCCGGCACTGATCGAGGCCTCCAGCAGGGTCTGGAGGTTGGCCTGGCTGGAGGCCTCGATCGCCTCGGGGGCTAGATCGCTCCAGCTCTGCTGGAACCGCATGCCGCCCAGGGAGAGCACGGGCATGGCCAGGCCGGTGCGGCCGAAACGGCGGGTGGGGACCCGCTCCACCATGGCCGGCGCGGCGCTCAAGCGCGGCCCGGATCGGCCCGGGGCAGGGTCCGCTTCAGCCGCGCCGGCGTTGGCACCCCGAGGGGCAGGATCTCCTGCTCCTGCAGCCGGGCCTCGAGGCCTGGCAGATCCTCGTAGGGCACCCAGTGGATGCAGTCCACCGGGCAGGTGTCGATGGCCTCCTGGATCCGCTCGGTGCTGTCGCCGTCCTGGCGCAGGGCGCGGGAGCGTCCCCAGTGGGGTTCCACCACAAAAGTGTTGGTGGCCACGTGGGCGCAGTAGCGGCAGCCGATGCAGACGGCCTCATCCACCCACACCGCCCTCTGGCGCAGCAGCCCGCCCAGCAGGGGCTCCAGCCCTGTGGCCGGCTCAGAAGCGCCCGGATCGACCCGGAAGGCCAGGGAGGGGTCAACCGCCGGAGACGGAGGGGCCATGCAAGGGGGACAACGAGGAATCCGGCGCGGATGCGGCGAAGCGGGCGAAGGGCCTCAGCCCTCCCAGCGGGTCACCACCAGTTCAATGCTGCCGTCCAGAGCGTTGGTCTGCTCCACCACCTGGAACCCCTCCTCGGCACTGGCGGTGAGGATGGTGCGCAGGGCATAGCGCTGAGTGAGGTTGGCCAGAAAGCGCTCCACCGGCACCGGCTGCTTCCACAGCTCGAGGTCGGTGACCAGTTCGTAGCTGCCGTTCTCCTGGTTCCAGCGGAAGCCGATGTCAGCCCCCTGCTCCTGGGGCACCGCCAGCTCGGCGATCACCGTCTGGCCCCGGTAGCCCCGCACGGGGTGGCTGCCGCTGAGGGGGGGATGGCCGAGGTCGGTGAGGGCCTCCACCAGGGCCTGGCGGTCCCGCAGTTCGGTGCGAACGGTGCTGAAGTGCGACATCGGTAAGGGCGGAAATCGCAGGGGAGAGAGGGGATGAACCGTGGATCAGGACAGCGGTTGCTGCAGCTGGACAGGGACAGCTGCCCGATCAGCCTGGCTCTGAAAAGCCTCGGCGGTTGGCCGCCGCTGCTGAACCGAGCCGAGCCTGGCCTCCATCCGCTGAGTGAGCTGCTCGCAGCCCACCCCGGCAACGCCCTCGACCATTTCCTCCACGCGGCCGTCGGGCCGGATTCGGAAGCGGATCGTGCGCTGGGCCATTCCCGATCGAAAAGGTGGGCGGATGCTAACCGGGTTTGCCTCTTTGCGGAGATCAACGCCACAACAGGCCAACGCCCGCGGCTAGTGCCGCCGCCCCGATCAGCTGATCAGGCCCTCATCCACCAGGGTCTGAAGGCGATCGAGCACATCGGGTTGCTCCAGCTGCTCGAGGGCCAGCCTGGCCTCATCGCGCACGGCCGGGTCGCCATCGTGGAGGAGGGTGTGGAGCAGAGCCTCCACCACCGCCTGCTGGCGCGGCTCGACCAGATCGGGATAGAGCCGCCCGAGCGACCAGGCGCTGTTGCTGCGCACCGCCGGCTCGCTGTCGATGCGCAGGCTCTGCAGCAACTGGGCAGCGGCCGGATCAGCCTTGGCCGGGCCGGTGGCGCCGGCATCGGCCAGGGAGCTGGCGGCCCAGAGCCGCACCGCCGCGCCATCGAGCTGCAGGGAACGGATCAGGGGATTGAGGATCGGAGCATCGGGGTAGTTGCCGAGGCTCCAGGCCACCGCCTTGCGCACATAGCCGTTGTCGTCGTTGGCCAGCAGGGCCAGCAGCGGCTCCACCGCCAGGGGGTGGGGGTTGCGGCCCAGGGCATACACCGCGCTCATCCGCAGCACCGGACAGGGCGCCTCCAGCAGGGGAAGCAGCAGGGGGATGGCCCGGGGATCGCGGTGCTCGCAGAAGATCCGCAGCCCCTGCATGCGTTGGTCGTGGCTGCCCTGGAGCAGGCTCAGGCCGAGGTCGCACTCGCCGACCGCGTCCACCTCCTCGATGGCGAGGGCGTCGATCTCATCGAGGGGATCGCCGAGCAGCTCCGCCGCCAGCTCCCGCGCCAAAACATCGGGATCCAGGGCCAGTTGGGCCGGACTCTCCGGAAACGGACGGTCGGGGAAGGGCAGGGCCTCGTCCGGCATGGGGCGATCCACGTGTGGGGATCGTAGAAGTCGGCCGGGAAGGGGCCGGCCAGGACCCGCCGGCTCAGCTGATCGGGGCCGGGGCCGCCATGTCGCCCGGCAGCCAGATGCGGGCACTCACCGCGAACAGGGCCAGGCCGAACAGCAGCACGATGGCCGCCGGCAGCAGGGTGGAGCGAAAGAACGACATAACAGCAAAGGCTGCAGGCGACCCCCCCATTCTCCCGGCCCGGCCCCCCGACCGGGGCCACGGCCCGGGAGCAGGGGCCGGAACCGCTGGAGCGGAGCCACTGAACCCCCTGGAGCCGCTGGATCTCCCCACCTAGGGTGCGGCGATCCGCTGCACGGAATCCATGGCCGCCAGCCCCCCGTCCGCGGCCCTGCCCCCCTGGCGCCGCCTGGTGGCGGTGGGGGCCGAGGGGGTGGCCAGCGGCACCCCTTTGATGGTGGGCAGCAAGCTGCTGCAGGGCTGGCTGGCTGCCAGCGGCGTGCCCCTGGCCTTGATCGGCCTGATTCCCCTGGCCGAACTGCCCTACACCCTCAAGCTGTTCTGGGCGCCCCTGCTGGACCGCTGGCCGATCCCCTGGCCCGACCGGCGCCGCGGCTGGATCCTGGCGATGCAGTTGCTGCTGGTGGCGGTGATTGCCGCCATGGCGCTGCTGCGGCCGGGCACCAATCCCGCCAGCCTCACGGCCATCGGCGTGGCGGCCCTGGCCCTGGCGGTGTGCAGCGCCACCCAGGACATCGTGATCGACGCCTACCGCACCGACCTGCTGCCGGAAGGGGAACGGGGCCCCGGCGCCGCCGCCGCCACCCTCGGCTACCGGGCCGCCATGCTCGCGGTGGGGGCCGGCGGCTTCCTGCTGGCTGGCCGCTTCGGCTGGCCGGTGGCCTTCCTGGGGGCGGCGGGGCTGGTGGCGGCCGTGATCCCGTTCACGCTCACCGCCCCGAAGCTGCGGCCGGTGGTCCATCAGGTCACCAGCCTCAAGCAGGCGGTGCTCGGCCCAGCGCGGGAGTTCCTGCACCGGGCCGGGCCCAGCCGCAGCTGGCAGCTGCTGCTGCTGGTGCTGCTCTACCGCTGGCCCGATGGCCTGCTGAGCGCCATGGCGATTCCCTTCCTCAAGCTGCGTGGCTTCAGCGAGGCCGACATCGGCATCGTGCAGGGGGGCTGGGCGATCGCCGCCACCATGGCCGGCACCGTGATCGGCGGCGCCCTGTTCGCCTGGCTGGGGATGAACCGCTCCCTGTGGCTGTTCGCCGCGATCGGGGCCCTGGGCAACCTCAGTTACTGGAGCCTGGCCCGCTTCGGCGGCGGCTTCGCCGGCCTGATCACGGCGGTGAGTCTGGAGAACATCGGCGGCGGCATGGTCGGCGCGGTGTTCGTGGCCCTGCTGATGAGCCTCTGCAATCCGCGCTTTTCGGCCACCCAATACGCCCTGCTCTCCGGGGTTTATGCGATGAGTCGCTCCCTGCTCTCCGCCCCGGCCGGGGTGCTGGCGGAACGGGTGGGCTGGCCCGGCTTCTTCCTGTTCACCGTGGCGGCCTCAGTTCCCGCCTTCCTGCTGCTGGCGAAACTGGCCCCCTGGGGTGAAGCGGAGGCCCGAGGCGCCTTTGATCCTCGCCGCGACCCCACCTGAGGGGGCGACCTGAGCCGCCGGGCTCAGAGCCCGCTGGCCAGCCGCCGCCGCAGCTGGCCGCAGGCCGCGTCCTGGTCCAGGCCCCGGCTGGCCCGCACGCTCACGGCGATGTGGCGCCGATCCAGGATGGCGCGGAAGGCCTCCACCGCCTCGGGGCTGGGACGCTGGAACGCTTCCTCCTCGATCGGGTTGTAGGCGATCAGGTTCACGTGGCTCTGGAAGCCCCGCAGCAGCCGGGCCAGGGCCTCGGCATGGCGAGGCTGATCATTGAGGCCGCCGAGCAGGATGTACTCGAAGCTCACTCGCCGGCCGGTGATCGCCACGTAATGGCGGCAGTCATCGAGCAGAGCCTCCAGGGGGTAGGCGTGGGCGGTGGGGATCAGCGCCTCCCGCAGCTCCTGATCCGGGGCATGGAGGCTCACCGCCAGGGTGAACTGGGCCCGGCCCAGCCGCTCCAGGGACCGTTCGGCCAGGGTGGGCAGGGTCCGGGGCACCCCCACGGTGCTCACGGTGATCTGGCGCTGCGCCATGCCCAGGTCGCGGCAAAGGCAATCGATCGCCGCCAGCACAGCCTCCGTGTTGAGCAGGGGCTCCCCCATGCCCATGAACACCACGTGACTGGGGCGCCGCCCCATCGCCTCCCGGATGCTGAGCACCTGATCCACGATCTCCGGAACCGCCAGGGAGCGCTGCAGGCCACCCTTGCCAGTGGCGCAGAAGCGGCAGGCCATCGGACAGCCCACCTGGCTGCTCACGCACACGGTGAGACGCTCGCCGCTGGGGATGCCCACGGTTTCAATGCTGAGGCCATCTTCGGTGGCCAGCAGCAGCTTGGTGGTGCCGTCGCGGGCATCGCTGCGGTGCAGCAGGCGGGAGCGGCCCAGCAGGCTGCGGCCGGGCTCCGGATCCGCCAGGGCAACCGCCGCAGCCTCCGGCGCCGGGCCCGCTGAAGCGGGTGTCAGCAACGGAAGCCCCTCCAGGCGCTGACGCCAGGCCTTGGGAAGCACCGTGATCGCCTCAAGGCTGCGGGCCCCACGGGCATAGAGCCAGTCATGGAGTTGCCGGCCGCGGAAGGCCGGTTGCCCCTGGGCCTGGGCCCAGGCCTCAAGTTCGGCCAGGCCGAGACCGAGCAGCGGGGTCAGCGGCGCCGCCGGGGGGCTGGCCGCCCCCGTCTCGGCAGCCATCAGGGCTGGATCAGGAGGCCGTGGCCCAGCACCCATTCCACCGCCACCAGGGCTACGAAACCCAGCATGGCGAGGCGGCCGTTGAGGAGCTCGTTGTGGGTGTGGAATCCCCAGCGGGGAACCCAGCGCGTCGGGATCGGCGTGCCCAGCTCCGTGGTGCCGGCGGTCGGACGGTCAGTCATCGCTGAGCAGCCCCTCCTCCTGCAGACCCTCGAGCGCAGCCGGATCGGCGATCAGCTCCTCCTCCAGCCCCTCCTCCAGCCCGGGCCGGGTGAAGGCGGCGAAGGTACTGGCCGTGGCCTCGATGCCGTGGCGGCTGCGGGTGGCCTCGAGATCCTCCTCGGAGGGGTCATCGAGCACCGCGGTGGAGACGGCGGGTGCCGGCATTTCCACGGTGTAATCGGGCCGCAGGTTCTGCATGCGGCGATAGCCGGCGGCCTCCTCTTCGAGGATGTCGGGGTGGGGACCGGCCTCAGCCCGCAGCTCCTCCTCGAAGCCCCCGAAGCCGGTGCCGGCGGGGATCAGGCGACCGATGATCACGTTCTCCTTGAGGCCCCGCAGCCAGTCGCTCTTGCCCTCGATGGCGGCCTCGGTGAGCACCCGGGTCGTCTCCTGGAAGGAGGCGGCCGAGATGAAGCTGTCGGTGTTGAGCGACGCCTTGGTGATCCCCAGCAGCACAGGTGTGAACTCGGCGGGGGCGCCACCGGTGATCGCCATGGCGGAATTCACCTGCTCCACTTGGCGCAGCTCGATCAGCTCACCGGGCAGCAGGGTGGTATCGCCGGCATCCTCGATGCGCACCTTGCTGGTCATCTGGCGCACGATCACCTCGATGTGCTTGTCGGAGATCGAAACGCCCTGGGATTTGTAGACGTTCTGCACCTCCTGCACCATCTGGAATTGGAGCTTGGAGATCGACTCCTGGGCGGCATCCATGGTGGGCTTGCGCAGGCGCAGGTCCTCGAAGTAGCACTCCAGCAGCTCATGGGGGTTGATCGGACCATCGGTGAGCAGCTCACCGGCGCTCACCTGCTGGCCATCGCTCACCATCACGTTGCGGCCCAGCAGGATCGGGTAATCGGTGATGGCGTCATCGGTCTCGATCACCGACACCGTGATCGAGTCGTCGTCCTCGCCCTGCTTGATCTGCACCGTGCCGCCCTTGCGGCATAGCACGGCCGACTCCCGCGGCCGACGGGCCTCGAGCAGTTCCTCGATACGGGGCAGACCCTGCACGATGTCACCGGTCTTCTGGCGTTCGAACACCAGCAGGGCCAGGCCGTCACCGCGCTGCACCAGTTCGCCGTCGCGCACATGCAGCACCGAATCGGGCGACACCATGTACGGCCGGCCGAGCCGGATGGTCACCGTCTTGCCGTCGATGGCCTCCACCTGACCGCAGCAGGGGGCCTTCACCCCATCGGCGAGGAGGTCGCCATCCACCACCCGGTCACCCACCGCCACGCGAGCGGTGCCGGAGAGCTCCAGGCTGCGGGTGTCGCCGGCCCGCTCCACCAGCAGGCGGCGGATCGGCTCGCCGGCCACCGGCTCGGGCAGCTGCACCACGCCGTCGTCCTTGCAGAGGATCTGGGTGGTGGCCACCACGTCACCGCGCTTGACGCTGATGCCGTCCTCGACCTGCAGCTCGGTGTGGGTGGAACCGTGGCTGGCATCGGAGAGGGTGTCGCGGCGCACCAGCAGGGTTTCGAGGATCACCAGCTGGAGGCGATCCACGGTCTTGGCGCGCTTATCCGCCACCGCCTCCACATCCACCGTCATCTGGGGGGTGGTGTCGAAGCTCTCAAGGATGAGTTGGGTCTTGAGCAGTTCAACCCCTTCCACCGACTTGATCAGCTCGCCATCCTTGAAGGAGAGCCGCTGGGTGGCTTTCAGTCCCAGGGAAGGGCCGCCGCTCTGCTTGACGGTGGCCAATTCGGGAAGATGCGCTTCATCGGGGATGGAGTATTCCTCCACCGGCCGCAGCAGCAGGGCACCGCCATCGGGGGTGTCGACGGCCTCGACGAACTGCATGGCCTCCGCTTTGAGGCCCGGGGCGATCTCCTCGCCAGGATTCACCATCTTGCCCTCGCCGCCGTAGCGGCTGAGCACCTTGCTGTCGCTCACCTGGTGAAGCGCACCCGAGCGCACGATGATCTCGCGCAGGATGTCGTTCTTCTGGGTCACCGTCACGATGCCGGCGGTCTGGCTGAAGATGTCCTTCACCACCTCGGTGCCGGCCTCGATCCACTGGCCGTCCTCGATCATCAGCAGGGAGATGTCCTTGTTGATCTCGTGGGTTTCCTGCGGGATCCACAGCAGGGTGCCGCCCTTGCTCACCTCGTAGCCGTGCTTGGCCGAGCGGGCCTTCTTGATCGCAAGGCCAGGTGCGAACTTCACGATGCCGCCGGTCTGGGTGCGGAAGCGGTCGTCGTTGAGTTCGGCGATCACCTCACCGGAGCCGATCTTGGTGCCGGGGTGGGTGACGAGGCGATAACGGCTGCCATCCCTCTCTTCGAGGAACCAGTTCTCGCCGCTGTGGGTGGATTCGCCCTGAAGCTTGCAGTCCTTGAGGGTGATGCTGGCGGTGACGATCTGCACCTCGCGGGAATCGCCCGCTGAATCCCGCAGCCGCACCGCACCGCCGTACTCGCTGGCCAGCCGGCTCTCGGCCAGCACGTCGCCGGTATGCACCGGTTTGTTGCCCTGCACCACCGGCTGGGCATTGGGGGGCAGGTTGTAGACGTCGCCGCTGAACACCCAGAGGCGGCCCAGACGCTGGGCCTTGTGGGTGATGTTGCCCTGGCGGTCGGTGACCTCGCGGGGCTGAATCACATCCTCGAAACGCACCTGACCGGCCAGGTCGCAGATCACATCCTTGGTGGCCTTCTCCACGCTCTTCTTCACCTGGGCGCCGGCGGAGATCTGGGCCAGCATCGTGTCGGCGGGCACGGCGGCACCGTCGTCCACGAAGAGAATCGAGCCGGAGCTGATGCTCAGCTTCTGGGATTTGCCCTTGGTGGCCTTCACCTCCAGGGTGAAATCGGTCTCGGCCAGGTGGGCCTCCACGCCGTGGGGGGTGCGGTGAGCTCGGACCCGAGCCTTGGCGCCGAACTCCACCGTGCCTTCCACCGAAGAGCGCACCACGCCCGTTTCGGCCGTGGACACACCACCGGTGTGGAAGGTGCGCATCGTGAGCTGGGTTCCCGGCTCACCGATCGACTGGGCGGCGATGATGCCGACCGCTTCACCCAGATCGACCAGTTCGTTGTGGGCCAGGGCCCAGCCGTAGCACTTGCGGCACACCGAGCGGGAGGCCTCGCAGGTGAGCGGCGAGCGCACCACCACGGTGGCGATGGCGGCCGCCTCGATGGCGCGGCTGGTGGGGATGTCGATCTCGCCATCACGCTCCACCAGCACGCTGCCATCGGCGGCGAGCACCGGCTCGCCGGCCAGCCGGCCCACCAGCTTGCTGCCGAAACGCCCCTTCTCATCGGCATCGATCGGGATGCCGCGCAGGGTGCCGCAATCCTCCTCGCGCACGATCACATCCTGGGCCACGTCCACCAGCCGGCGGGTGAGGTAGCCGGAGTCAGCGGTGCGCAGAGCCGTGTCCACCAGACCCTTGCGGGCGCCATAGGAGGAGATCACGTACTCGGTGACCGTGAGGCCCTCACGGAAGTTGGTGCGGATCGGAAGGTCGATGATCTCGCCCTGGGGATTGGCCATCAGGCCCCGCATCCCCACCAGCTGCCGCACCTGGGACATGTTCCCGCGGGCGCCGGAGTTGGCCATCATCCAGACCGAATTCAGCGGGTCGTTGTCGTTGAAGTTCTTCTTGACTTCCTCGACCAGCCGCTCGTTGGTTTCGGTCCAGGTGTCGATCACCTTGGTGTGGCGCTCCACCTCGGTGATCTCACCGAGCCGATAGCGCTCCTCGGTGTCGGTGATCTGCTGCTCCGCCTCCTGCAGCAGCCGCACCTTCTCGCTCGGAATGCGCAGGTCGTCCACCGAGATCGACACCGCCGCCTGGGTGGCGTAATGGAAGCCGAGGTCCTTCAGCTCATCGGCCATGGCGGCCGTGGCCGCGGTGCCGTGGTGCTTGAAGGCCCAGGACACCAGGTTCCGCAGGGCCTTCTTGTCGATCACCCGGTTGCGGAAGGTGGGGGTCTCGCGGCTCAGGGCAGCGGGGGAGGGGGCGATCGGCTCTGGCGTGGCGGCTGCGGCCTTGCTGCTCTTCTTGCTGGACTTCTTGGCGGGGGTGGCGGTCATGGCACGGTCGGGGGTCGGCGCGGTCGGATGAAGCAGGTCCTGGAAACCAGGCGAAAGGGAAATCAGGCAGCGGCCACAGAGGCGATGATCGTGTGGTTGATCACCACGCGTCCCACGGTGGTCAGCAGGTAGCGGCTGATCAGGGCGCCGTCCTCATCGAAGCGGTCCCGGTGGTACTTCCACTGTTCGATGCGGGTGCCGTCACCGAGGGATTCCTGCTTGAGCGGTTCGCGATCCTCGTCCTCGCTGTCCACCTCGCCGTTGAAGCGCACCCAGATCCAGTCGTGGAGATGCAGGTGCTTCTCCTCGAAGGCATGGATCACATCCTCAAGGCCAGCGAAGGTGCGGGAGCGGTCGCCAAAGGCGGGCTTGATGGCGCCGGGCTGCTCGGCGGTGAGGTAGTAAGCACCGAGCACCATGTCCTGCGACGGGGTGATGATCGGCTCGCCGGTGGCCGGCGAAAGGATGTTGTTGCTGGCCAGCATCAGCATCCTGGCCTCGGTCTGGGCCTCGATCGCCAGGGGTACGTGCACGGCCATCTGGTCACCGTCAAAGTCGGCGTTGAAGGCGGGACACACCAGCGGGTGGAGCTGGATGGCACGGCCGTCCACCAACTTCGGCTCGAAGGCCTGGATGCCGAGGCGGTGCAGGGTGGGGGCTCGGTTGAGCAGGATCGGATGGCCCTCGATCACCTCCTGCAGCACCTGCATCACCTCGTCATCAGCGCGGAGGATCAGCTTCTTGGCGGCCTTGATGTTGTTGACGATGTTCTGACGGATCAGCCGGTGGATCACGAAAGGCTGGAACAGCTCGATCGCCATCTCCTTGGGCAGACCGCACTGGTGCATCTTGAGCTTGGGGCCCACCACGATCACGGAACGGCCGGAATAATCGACCCGCTTGCCCAACAGGTTCTGACGGAAGCGGCCCTGCTTACCCTCGATGATGTCGCTGAGCGACTTGAGGGCCCGGTTGTTGGCCCCCACCACGGTGCGGCCGCGGCGACCGTTGTCGATCAGGGCATCGACGGCCTCCTGCAGCATGCGCTTCTCGTTGCGCACGATGATCTCGGGGGCGAGGATCTCCTGCAGCCGCGCCAGGCGGTTGTTGCGGTTGATCACCCGGCGGTAGAGGTCGTTGAGATCGCTGGTGGCGAAGCGGCCGCCATCGAGCTGAACCATCGGCCGCAGATCGGGCGGGATCACCGGGATCACATCCAGCACCATCCACTCAGGACGAGCGCTGGTGGCGATGAAGTTGTCGATCACGCGCAGGCGCTTGATCAGTTTGGCCCGCTTCTGGCCCTTGCTGGCGGCAATCTCCTCGCGCAGCTGTTCGCCGATCTCGGCGAGGTTGAGATCTTCGAGCAGCTGCTTGAGGGCTTCGGCACCGATGCCCACCACCGGCTCATTCTCGATCTCGGAATCCTCGGCGAAGATCTGATCCTCGATCTCCAGCCATTCATCCTCGGTGAGCAGCTGCTTGTAGGTGAGATCCTTGTGGTCGCCCGGATCGAGCACGACGTAGCAGTTGAAGTAAACGATCTGCTCCACATCGCGCAGCGGCATGTCGAGCAGGATCGCCACATAGCTGGGGATGCCCTTGAGATACCAAACGTGCGACACGGGAGCCGCCAGCTTGATGAAGCCCATCCGGTGCCGCCGAACCCGGCTCTCGGTCACCTCCACACCGCAGCGCTCGCAGACGATGCCGCGGTGCCGCACCCGCTTGTATTTGCCGCAGTGGCATTCCCAGTCCTTGGAGGGGCCGAAGATCTTCTCGCAGAACAGCCCGTCCATCTCGGGCTTGAGGGTGCGGTAGTTGATCGTTTCCGGCTTGGTCACCTCGCCCACCACCTGACCGTTGGGCAGGGTGCGCTGGCCCCACTGCATGATCCGCTCGGGCGAGGCGAGCGTGATCTTCACGTAGTCGAAGTGGTTCTCGGTACGAAGGTTGCTGTTGGACATGGCTGCGGCCTGGCGGTGAAAGGGGAAGGCGGGTGAAACGGGCTGCGGCAGAAGCCCCCGCAGGCCGGGGGCGGTGCCATGGACAATCAGCGATCAGTCGTCGTCGTAGTCGGCGACGCCGAGGGATTCGTAGGTGGGCCGGCTCGGGGTGCTGCGGCGCGGGTTGACGTCCTGCATCAGGTCGACCTCCTCGCCGGCATCGGTGTAGACGGCGATGTCCAGGCCGAGGGACTGGAGTTCGCGCATCAGCACCTTGAACGACTCGGGGGTGCCGGGCCGCGGGATCGGCTTGCCCTTGACGATGGCGTTGAGCGCCTCGTTGCGGCCCTGCATGTCGTCGGACTTGACGGTGAGCAGTTCCTGCAGGGTGTAGGCGGCGCCATAGGCCTCCAGGGCCCAGACCTCCATCTCACCAAGCCGCTGGCCGCCTTGCTGGGCCTTACCGCCCAGGGGCTGCTGGGTCACCAGGGAGTAAGGGCCGGTGGAGCGGGCGTGGATCTTGTCATCCACGAGGTGGACCAGCTTGAGGATGTGGGCATAGCCCACGGTGACCGGTTGGTCGAAGGCTTCGCCGCTGCGGCCGTCGATCAGCTGGATCTTGCCGGGGTTGGCGGGGTCATAGACCCAGTCCTTGCCGGGGGCCTTGGCGGCCTCCTCGAGATAGGCCTGCACCGTCTGCTTGGACTTCTCAGCGCCGTGCATCTCATCGAAGGGAACCACCTTCACCCGGCAGCCAAGGTGGGAGGACGCCCAGCCCATCAGGCACTCGAACACCTGACCCACATTCATCCGGCTCGGCACGCCGAGGGGGTTGAGCACGATGTCGATCGGGGTGCCATCGGGCAGGTAGGGCATGTCCTCCCGGGGAAGGATGCGGCTGATGATGCCCTTGTTGCCGTGGCGGCCGGCCATTTTGTCGCCCACCTGGATCTTGCGGCGCTGCGCCACATAGACCCGAACCACCATGTTGGCGCCCGGCGGCAGTTCATCGCCCTGCTCACGGGTGTAGATGCGGACATCGACGACGCGGCCGCGCTCGGTGCTGGGAACCCGCAGGGAGTTGTCGCGCACATCGCGGGCCTTCTCACCGAAGATGGCGCGCAGCAGCTTCTCTTCGGGGGGCTGATCGGATTCGCCCTTCGGCGTGACCTTGCCCACCAGGATGTCGCCGCTCTCGACATAGGCACCGATGCGGATGATGCCCATCTCATCGAGATTGCCGAGGCTTTCCTCGGCCACGTTGGGGATTTCCCGCGTGATCTCCTCGGGTCCAAGCTTGGTCTGGCGGGCCTCGATCTCGTACTTCTCGATGTGCACCGAGGTGTAGAGATCGTCCTGCACCAGACGCTCACTCACCAGGATGGCGTCCTCGTAGTTGTAACCCTCCCAGGGCATGTAGGCGATCAGCACGTTCTGACCCAGGGCGATCTCACCGCCCTCGCAGGCGGAGCCATTGGCCAGCACCTGGCCGGCGATCACCCGGTCACCCTGCTTCACGATCGGACGCTGGTTGAGGCAGGTGTCCTGGTTGGAGCGCTGGTACTTCTGCAGCATGTGGTAGTGATCCTCACCCTGCTCATCGCGGATAATGATCTGGGTGGCATCCACGAAGACCACCTCGCCGTTGACGCGGGTGATCGGCACCATGCCGGAGTCGCGGGCGACCTGGGTTTCCAGACCGGTGCCCACCAGGGGCCGCTCGGGCCGCAGCAGGGGAACCGCCTGACGCTGCATGTTCGAGCCCATCAGGGCGCGGTTGGCGTCGTCGTGCTCGAGGAAAGGGATCAGGGAGGTGGCCACCGAGATCACTTGCACCGGTGAGAGCTGGACGTAGTCCACCTGCTCGGGGGGAACTTTCTCGAAGTCCTGGCGGTAACGCACCGGCACCAGATCGGCGGTGATGCGACCGCTGGCGTCGGTGGGCACGTCGCCGGGGGCGACGCGGCACTCATCTTCCAGGTCGGCCGACAGATAGATGGGGTTGCCCGTCTTGTTGACGATGCCCTCCTCCACCCGCCAGAAGGGGGTTTCGATGAAGCCGTACTCGTTGACGCGGGCGTGGGTGGCCAGCGAACCGATCAGGCCGGCATTCGGGCCCTCCGGCGTTTCGATCGGGCAGATGCGGCCGTAGTGCGAGGGGTGGATGTCACGCACGGCGAAACCGGCCCGCTCCCGGGTGAGACCGCCGGGGCCGAGGGCGCTGATGCGGCGCTTGTGGGTCAGCTCGGCCAGGGGGTTGGTCTGGTCCATGAACTGGCTGAGCTGGCTGGAGCCGAAGAACTCCTTGATCGCCGCCACCAGGGGCTTCGGGTTCACCAGCTGGGCCGGGGTGAGGGACTCGGTTTCCCCCACGGTCATCCGTTCCTTGATGATCCGCTCGAGCCGGTTGAGGCCCACCCGCACCTGGTTCTGCAGGAGCTCACCCACCGAGCGCACCCGGCGGTTGCCGAGGTGGTCGATGTCATCGAGGCTGGCGCCGCCCACATCAAGCTCGAGATTGATCAGGTAGTCGATCGTCGAGAGCACGTCCTCGGGGGTGAGGGTGCGGGTGGCGTCGGGAATGGTGAGACGCAGCTTCTTGTTGATCTTGTAGCGGCCGACCCGGCCGAGGTCGTAGCGCTTGGGATCGAAGAAGCGGCTGTGCAGCAGCTGCTGGCCGCCGCTCACCGAGGGGGGCTCACCGGGGCGGAGTTTCTTGTAGAGCTCAAGCAGGGCCTGATCTTCCGAGGCGATGCCTTCGTCGTTGGCCGCTTCGATCGACTTCTGGTAGTACTCCGGGTGGCGGAGCTTGTCGAGCACGTCGTTGTCAGACAGGCCGATGGCCCGCATCAGCACGTGGGCATTGATCTTGCGGGTCTTGTCGACACGCACGTGCAGCAGGTCGTTCTTGTCGGTCTCGAACTTCAGCCAGGCGCCACGGTTGGGGATGAGGCTGGCGTTGAAGGTCTTGCGGCCGTTCTTATCCTGCTCGTCTTTGAAGTACACACCGGGGGAGCGCACGATCTGGTTCACGATCACGCGCTCGGCACCATTGATGATGAAGGTGCCGCGCTCGGTCATCAGGGGGAGTTCGCCGATGAACACCTCCTGTTCCTTGATCTCACCGGTTTCCTTGTTGATCAGCCGGCAGGTCACATACATCTGCGAGGCGAAGGTGGCATCACGCCGCTTCGCCTCTTCCACATCGTGGCGGGGCCGTTTCAGGCGGTACTGATCGCCCACAAAGTGGAGTTCCAGCTTGCCGGTGTAATCGGTGATCGGCGAGAAGCTGTCGAGCTCCTCGATCAGGCCCTTCTCCAGGAACCACTTGAAACTCGCCCGCTGTACCTCCACCAGATCAGGAAGGTAAGTGACGGTCTTGGCGACCTGGATCGCGCTGCTCATGCGGTGAACCTGCAGGATCGGATGGAGAGGAGGGCCTGGACGGGAAGGAGCCACGCCCGCGTTGGCGCGGACCGGCAACCGGGACTGGCGACACGAACAGCCGTTCCTGCGAACAGGAACGGCTGTTCAGGCGGGGGGACCTACCGGAGGGGGTACCGGGTGCGGCAGGAGTCCGCTGCCAACGCTGCTGCAGCCTGAGCGGCAGGCGAGGTGGGGGTCGACGGGGTGGACAAAGGAGCGCTTCCGCTTCCAGGCCAATAGGACATCATACATTGTGAAGCGGCAGGCCAAAGAGGGCCACCGCATTGGCGGTGCTGGTATGGGCCACCTGCTCGAGCGGCTCGCCGCGCAGGTCCGCCACCCGCGCCGCCACCGCCGCCACGTAGGCCGGTTCGTTGCGCTTGCCCCGCTTGGGCACCGGGGCGAGGAAAGGGCAGTCGGTTTCGACCAGGTAGCGGTCGGCCGGCACCTGGCGGGCGCACTGGTGGGTGGCCTCGGCCTTGGGGAAGGTCACGGTGCCGCTGAAGCTGATGAACAGGCCGTGGGCCAGGAAGCCCTCCATCTCCTCGGGCGTGCCGCCCCAGCAGTGCATCACCCCGCGGGGCACGGCACCGCGTTGGGCCCGGGCGGCGAGGAGATCCAGCATCGGCGCCGCCGCATCGCGGCAGTGGATGATCACCGGCAGATTGAGCTCCACCGCCAGATCGAGCTGGGGTTCGAGCACGGCCAGCTGGCGTTCCAGGTTGGTCTCGCGGAAGAGGTCGAGGCCGAGCTCACCGATCGCCACCACCCGGGCGTCGGCTTGGGCCGCGCTGCGGAGCACTGCGGCGGTGTCGTCCTGCCAGTGCTGGGTGTCGAGCGGGTGGACCCCCACCGCATAGCGAAGCTCCGGGAAGCGATCGGCCAGGGCCCGGATCGCGGGGATCTCGGCGGGCTCCACGCAGGCGTGCAGCAGGGCCTTCACGCCTGCTTCGCGCCAGCGGGCGGCCACCAGCTCGAGGTCGTCGTCGAAGTTGCGAAAGACCAGATGGCAGTGAGAATCCACCAAAGGCGGCAGCCCGGCGGCCTCAAGGGCCTGAGCCGGGGCTTCAGCAGGGGCCACGGTGCTGCTCATCGGCGGCTTCCGGTGCAGGCGAGGGAAACCAGCTGGGTGTGGGGCGTGCTCAGGCCTGGGCCGCAGCGGCGGGCTCGAGCACCTTCTTGACGGCGGCGCTGAGACGCGATTTCTGGTTGGCACCGGTGTTGCGGTGCAGCACACCCACCTTCACCGCTTTGTCGATCTTGCTGAAGGCAGCATTCAGCGTGGTTTGCACGGCGTCGCGGGCCTCGGGGGCCGGCTCCTGGCCGTAGGCCGTGCAGGCGGTGAAGCAGCGCTTCATCAGCGTGCGCAGGGCCGATTTGTAGGTGCGGTTGCGCAGCCGATTGCGTTCGGCGATTTCGATGCGCTTCTTCGACGACTTGTTATTGGCCACAGGAGCTGGCGCTGATCCGACAAACGACAATCCTACCCCGTGGGGTCCCACCCAATGGGCAGGCCGGCGCCCGACCTAGCCTCGCCCCAGCCTGCCCGCCGCCGCCGTGGTCGCCCCGCCCCCCAGCACCGACTCCGCCACCGATTCCGCCCCCGTCCAGCCCCTGCGGCTGGCCCGCCTGGGGGGCGGCCCGGAGGCGGCCCGGCGGCTGGAAGCCATCGCCGCCCGCACCGAGGGCGGGGCGATGCGGGAGCAGCAGGAACGGGTGGCCGCCATCCTCGATCGGGTGCGCATCGAGGGCGACGGCGCCCTGCTGGCGCTCACCGAACAGTTCGACGGGGTCCGCCCCGACCCCCTGCGGATTCCGGCCGAGCGGCTGGAGCAGGCCTGGCAGGTCACGGCACCGGCCCTGCGGGAGGCCCTGGAGCTGGCCCACCGCCGCATCGAGGCCTTCCACCGCCTGCAGCGCCCCGCCGACCTGGCCATGGCCGGACCCCATGGCGAACAGCTCGGCCGCCGTTGGCGCCCGGTGGAGCGGGCGGGGCTCTACGTGCCGGGGGGAAGGGCCTCCTACCCGAGCACGGTGCTGATGAACGCGGTGCCGGCCCGGGTGGCCGGAGTGGAGCGGATCGTGATGGTCACCCCGCCGGGGCCGGGTGGGGAGCCCAACACCACGGTGCTGGCGGCGGCCCACCTGGCGGGGGTGAGGGAGGTGTACAGGGTGGGAGGGGCCCAGGCGATCGGTGCCCTGGCCTACGGCACCGCCTCGATCCCCCGGGTCGATGTGATCAGCGGCCCCGGCAACCTCTGGGTGACCCTGGCCAAGAAGGCGGTGTACGGGCAGGTGGGGATCGATTCGCTGGCCGGCCCCAGCGAGGTGCTGGTGATCGCCGACCACACCGCCCGGGCCGACCAGGTGGCGGCCGATCTGATGGCCCAGGCGGAACACGATCCCCTGGCCGCCGCCATCTTGATCACCACCAGCGCCGAGCTGGCGGCGGCCCTGCCGGCGGCGGTGGAAGCCCAGCTGGCGGCCCATCCCCGCGCGGCGATCGTGCGCCAGGCCCTCAACGACTGGGGCCTGATCGTGGTGTGCGACGACCTGGAGGAAGCCGCCCGCCTCAGCGATCGCTTCGCCCCGGAGCACCTGGAGCTGCTGGTGGAGGATCCCGATGCCCTGGCGGAGCGGATCCAGCACGCCGGTGCCATCTTCCTCGGCCCCCACACCCCCGAAGCGGTGGGTGACTACCTGGCCGGCCCCAACCACACCCTGCCCACCTGCGCCACGGCCCGCTTCGCGGGAGCCCTGAGCGTGGAGACCTTCCTGCGCCACACCAGCCTGATCCGCTTCAACCGGGAGGCCCTGGCGGCCACCGGCGCGGCGGTGATCGCCCTGGCCGAGAGCGAGGGCCTCCACAGCCACGCCGAATCGGTGCGGCGGCGGCTGCACTAGGCCTGGGCGATGCCCCCGAGCGGCGAGCGAGCCCGGCAGGGAGAACCGCAGCCGATAGCGTGAGATCCCTGTTGCGGCCGACCATGGCGTTCCACCCCTTCCGAGCGCTGCTGGTTGGCCTTGGCGCGGTCGGCGTGCTGGGCGCCACGCTGCTGGGACGGCTGCCCTCGGAGGCCAACCCCAGCTCCGGGGGATCCGCCACCCCCCAGAGCAGCAGCGCTACCGCTCCCACCCCGGCCCCGGCCAGTTCCACTGCGGCACAGGCCCTGGACCTGCCCAGCCAGCCGGGCCTGCCCACCGCCCCCGATGGTCGCCATTACCCCCTGGTGCCGGCCGATCCGGCCGCCACCGCCGCCCTGCTCGCCCGGGTGGAGGAGGCCCTGCGTTCCCCCACCACCGCCGAGGCCGATCTGCCGGCCCTGGGCCACCAGCAGCAGGTGATCTACCGGGTGCTGGCCTATCAGGCAGCCCGGGCGGCGGCGGTGCGGGCCGCCCTGCCGGAGCGCTGGCAGCCGGTGTTCGACCTCCACATCAAGGCGCGGCGCTCCTTCATCGCCATGCACGATCCCGCCCGGCGCCCCACCAAGGTGCCGGCCTGGCGGATCCAGGCGCCGGAGAGCCCCGCCAATCTGCTGCGCTACTACCGGGAGGCGGCGGCCGCCACGGGGATCCCCTGGGAGGTGCTGGCGGCGGTGAACCTGGTGGAGAGCGGCATGGGCCGCATCGACGGCGTGTCGGTGGCCGATGCCCACGGGCCGATGCAGTTCCTCCCCAGCACCTGGGCCGAGCCGGGCATCGGCAAGGGCGGTGACATCCGCGACCCGCGCACCGCCATCAACGCCGCAGCCCGCTACCTGGTGCGCCGCGGCGGCCTCCGGGACATCCGCAAAGGCCTGTGGGGCTACAACAACAGCGACAACTACGGCACGGCGGTGCTGGCCTACGCCGCCCTGCTCAAGAGCGATCCGGAGGCCTACCGGGGCCTCTACCACTGGGAGATCCACTTCGCCTCGGCCGCCGGCGATCTCTGGCTGCCCGTGGGCTACATGCAGCCCACACCGCTGAACGCCACCACCTGGCTGCAGGCCAACCCAGCCGGGGCGCCGCCGCCGGGCAGCGCGGGCTACTGAGCGGCAGGCCGGGGCAAAGGCGGATCAGGTGCGGGGTTCGAGGCTGCCCGTGAGGGTCAGGCTGTAGGCGATCCGATGCAGCACCTCGCCGCTGCTGTACACCCCGATCGTGGCGGTGAGCGGGACCCCATCCGTGAGCACCACGTTGGCGGGGCCGCTGAATTCATGCACCGACCAGCCCACGGTGGAGATGCCGCCGATGCCGTTGAGGGTGACCAACGGGGCCGAGCGGCTCACCCGGAAGGCCTGATCAGCAGGCACCACGGCCCGGGGCAGGGCCAGTTCCAGCTTCAGATCCTCCAGCACCCAGCTGGATTTCTCCTTCACGAAAAGGCCGTGCTGGGCCTCGAGATCCACTTCCACCACCCCGGTGAAGGTGATCAGATGCACGCCCCCCACCCCTTCAAGGTGAGCCCAGTGGGTGGAGGAGAAGCGGTCCTTGTACTGGCCATCGAGCTGGCTGAAGGAGAGGGCCACCGCGAATCCGGGCAATCAACCGATCCGTACTAGCACGCGTGGCCGGGGCGGAATCGGCCGCGGCTGGGGTAGCTCGGTGCGCCGTTCAGCGCTTGACCAGGTCCCGCACGGCGGGCACGCCATCGACGATCTCGCCCACCAGCACCTGGTCGGTGAGATTCACGAACAGGCCGTTCTCCAGCACCCCCGGCAGGTTGTTGATCGCCTTCTCCAGGCCCTCGGGATCGCTGATGCCACCGGCGAATGTCACATCCAGCACCAGGTTGCCCTGGTCGGTCACCACCGGACCCGCCTTGCGCACGGCCATGCGCAGCTGGGCATCTCCGCCCATCTCACCCAGCTGGCCCTTCACCTGGCGCCAGGCCCCCGGCAGCACCTCCACCGGCAGCAGAAAGCCCAGGTTGAGGGTGTCCACCAGCTTGGTGCTGTCCACCACCACCACGAAACGCTTGGCGCGCACCGCCACCAGCTTCTCCTGCACGTGGCAGGCGCCGCCGCCCTTGATCAGCTGGAAGGAGGGATCCACCTCATCGGCACCGTCGATGGCCAGATCGATGCGGTCGACGGCGTTGAGGCTTTGGAGCGGAATGCCGAGCTCGGCGGCCAGCACCTCCCCCTGGAAGGAGGTGGTCACCCCCACGATGTCGCGCAGTTCACCGCGGCGGAGCTTCTCGCCCAGGCCCTGGATCATCAGGGCGGCGGTGGAGCCGGAGCCCAGCCCCAGCACCATGCCGTCGCGGATCTGCCCGACGGCCGCCGCAGCGACCGCCTGCTTCATCTGGTCCTGCAGATCCGACATCCCTGGCGCACGCGAAGGGGCCAGACCGTAGCAGGGAAGGGGGGCAGGCCTGGGCTGTCCCAGCGACTGGCCCCCCCAGGGAGGGAGCGATCAGCTCAGGCCGATCCCTTGGCCGGCAGGGCCGCCGGCCGGATCGAGAGCTGCAGCTCCTTCTGACCCCGCACCACCTTCAGGGCCAGGGGCTGGCCCACCTCGGCGTGCTCCACCGCCTGCAGCAGGGCCGAGGGGGTGAGCACGGGCTCATCGGCGATCGACACCACGAGGTCGCCACGCTTGAGACCAGCCGTTTCGGCCGGGCTTTCCGGCAGCACCTTCTGCACCAGCGCACCATCGCGCTCCGGGAGCTGGAGCAGGGCGTCGGGATCGCGGTTGTTCTCCCGAGCCACCCGGGCCGTGAGGGGCACCAGCTGCAGTCCGAGGTAGGGATGGATCACCGTGCCGCCCTCGGCCAGCTGACCCGCCACCCGCTTGGCCAGGTTGATCGGGATGGCGAAGCCAAGGCCGGCGCCGGGACCCGACCGCACCAGGGTGTTGATGCCGATCACCTCGCCGCTGGCATTGATCAGCGGACCACCCGAGTTGCCGGGGTTGATGGCGGCATCGGTCTGGATCAGGTCGAGGCGCTTGTCGGCAAAGCCGAGGCTGTTGATGTCGCGATGGAGGCTGCTCACGATGCCCAGGGTCACCGTGCGCTCCAGGCCATAGGGACTGCCCAGGGCAATCGCCCAGTCGCCCACCTCGAGGGCTTCGGAATCGCCCAGGGGAGCGGCCTTGAGTTCGCCTTTGCGGCTGACGCGCACCACGGCCAGGTCGGTGACCGGATCGGCCCCCACCACGGTGCCATCGAGCTGGCGGCCATCGGCGAAGGTCACCTCCACGCTGTCGACCGCATCGACCACGTGGGCGTTGGTGAGCACCAGGCCGCGGCCGGCGTCGATCACCACCCCCGATCCCTGGCCCCGCTCCCGCATCGAGCCAGAGGGGTCACCGAAGAGATCGCGCAGCAGCGGATCGAGCATGGCCGGATCGAAGGGCTGGCGGGCCACGTTGCGCTCGGTGTCGATCCGCACCACGGCCGGACCCACGCGGCGGGCCGCGTCAGCCACAAAGCTGTGGGGGCCCAGGGGCAGGGAGGGCTGGCCGGCGGCCGAAGCCGGGGCCGCCCCATCCGGGGCGGGGAGCTCGGCTGCCGACGCAGACGGAACCGCAGGCGTGGCCTCGGCGGCAGGCTGATGGAGCGGCGGTGCCACGCCCTGGATCGGGATGGCCTGGGCCGGTGGGGCCGGCAGGGCGCCAAAAGCAAGCACCACCACCAGGCCGAGATGGAGGAGCAGCGCCGGCAGTCGGGAGAGGAAGCGTTTCAGGGGAGGGAACCGTCGCGAAACGATGCCCGAAACCTAGGGGTGGTGGGGGAGTTCCCAGCGCAACAGGCGATGCCGGATTTCCCCCTCGGCCGTGAGCTCCAGCAACCGCCCCCCGGGCCGGTCCGCCCGGTCGAGCGGACAGGGCTGCACCGGTCCGAAGGGGCAGAGGGTGGAGGGGCAGCCGAGCAGGGGCACCTCGGGACGGCCTGGCAGGAATCCCTGCCAGTGCTGATGCACATGGCCGAACACCACCCCCCGCACCCGCGGCGAGGCGGCCAGCAGCCCCACCAGGCGCTCCCCCTCCTCCAGGCCGATGGCATCGAACAGGGGATCGCCGATCGGCAGCGGGGGGTGGTGGAGGGCCACCAGCAGGGGCCCCGCCCCGGCCGCCCCCTCCCGGCCCTCCAGCAGACGCTCCAGCCAGGTCCACTGGGCCGGCTCCAGCCGCCCCCCGTCGCAGCCGCTGCGGTGGCTGTCGAGGGCCAGCAGGCTCCAGGGGCTGCGGGCTTCAGGGCCGCAGAAAGACCACAGCCCCGGAGCCACCAGGGCATCGCGCCCCAGGGCGGCGCGTAACAGAAAGGGATGGTCGTGGTTGCCCGCCAGCAGCAGGGGCGGGCCCAGGGCCGCCGCCAGGGGCTCGCGCAGCAGGTCCCGCAGGCGCCCGTAGCCCCCCCAGCCCTCGTCGTGGCAGAGGTCGCCGCTGATCAGCAGCCGGTCCGGCAGCTCGTCGCGGCGCCGCAACGCCGCGAGCGCCTGCTCCAGGCCGTGGCGCAGCAGGGCCAGGGACGGGCGGCCGCGGCAGAGACCGGCCGGATCGGCCAGCAGGTGGGGGTCGCTGAGCTGCAGGATCCGCATCAGCCCCGGAACCAGGGTTCCCAACAAGTCTTGACGAGACGGGCGGCGGATGGGGGCCGGCGCTGTCCGCGTCGGGCGGTCCGCCTAAGTTTCTCCCAGTCCGCTCGCCCGCCATGCCGTCCATTCCCCCCGGCACCCGCCAGCGCTGCAACCTCTGCCAGGTGGAGATCGAGGGGCTGGCCGGGGGGGTGGATCGGGTCCACTTCAGCATGGGGGCGCCCGGCACCCGGGCCAAGCTCTGGGCGCGGGTCTGCCAGTACCTGCGCAGCCCCGAGCAGTGCGGCCAGTGCCTCAACCAGGACCCCACCCTGCGGGGCGAGGTGACCAGCAACGACTACTACGCCGAAGCCCCCGTGCTCGACCTCGGCAAGATGCCGTCGGGTGATCCACTAGGGTGAGTCCATGCCCGCCGGGCAGCACCCGACCCTGTAGCCCTGCCCTGCCGGGCGGTGGACCCAGGGCCCGGGGCAGTTCCAACAACTGCGGCCGCGGCGGTTGCCCCCCGCCCACCGGTACCGGCCTGCGCCGGCCGGTGCTCCCGCCCCCTTTGCCCCATCCCCTCGCCGCCGACCTCGAGCGCCTGGCCCACCAGGCGGCAGCCACGTGCCAGCTGGCCGTGGTGGGAATTGAGGTGCTCACCCACCGCATTCCAATGACGGTGCAGGTGCTGGTGCGCCGTGCCGACGGCAGCGATGTGAGCCTCGACGACTGCGCCGCCTTCAGCGCCCCCCTGGGGGATGTGATCGAAGCGGCCGCCGTGCTCGATGCCCCTTACGTGCTGGAGGTGAGCAGCCCGGGCATCGGCGAGGAGTTGCGCACCGACCGTGACTACACCAGCTTCCGCGGTTTCCCCGTGGAGGTGCTGCGCCGCACGGCCGAGGGCAGCGAAAGCCGCCGCGAAGGGCTTCTGCTCGAGCGGGATGGCGAGGCCGTTCAGCTCAACGTGCGGGGGCGCAGGCTGCGGATCCCTCGCCCGGAGGTGGTGCGGGTGCGGCTGGTGAGCCCCCGCGACGGCCCCTGAAGCCGCAGCGCTTCCGGCCCAGGCCGGCCCCTCCATCCTTCCGGCGCCACCCCCTGAGGCGCCCCAGCCTTCTCCCCCTTCCGACCCATGGCCCTGGTACTGCTCCCCGGTCTGAACAACCTGATCGAGGACATCAGCGACGAAAAGAAACTGCCGCCCTCGGTGGTGGAGGCAGCCCTGCGGGAGGCCCTGCTCAAGGGCTACGAGCGCTACCGCCGCACCCTGTATCTCGGCATCAGCGAGGACCCCTTCGAGGAGGACTACTTCAGCAACTTCGACGTGGCCCTCGACCTTGAGGAGGAGGGCTACCGCGTGCTGGCCAGCAAGATCATCGTGGAGGAGGTGGAAAGCGAAGACCACCAGATCGCCATCGAGGACGTGCGCCAGGTGGCGGAGGACGCCCAGACCGGCGACACGGTGGTGCTGGACGTGACGCCGGAGAAAGACGACTTCGGCCGCATGGCCGCCGCCACCACCAAGCAGGTGCTGGCCCAGAAGCTGCGGGACCAGCAGCGCCGCATGATCCAGGAGGAATTCGCCGACCTGGAGGATCCGGTGCTCACCAGCCGGGTGATCCGCTTCGAGCGCCAGAGCGTGATCATGGCCGTGAGCAGCGGCCTGGGTCGCCCCGAGGTGGAGGCCGAACTGCCCCGCCGCGACCAGCTCCCCAACGACAACTACCGCGCCAACGCCACCTTCAAGGTGTTCCTCAAGGAGGTGAGCGAGGTGCCGCGCCGCGGTCCCCAGCTGTTCGTGAGCCGCGCCAACGCCGGCCTGGTGGTGTACCTCTTCGAGAACGAGGTGCCGGAGATCCAGGAGGGATCGGTGCGGATCGTGGCGGTGGCCCGGGAGGCCAATCCCCCCTCCCGCTCGGTGGGTCCCCGCACCAAGGTGGCGGTGGACAGCGTGGAGCGGGAGGTGGACCCGGTGGGGGCCTGCATCGGCGCCCGCGGCTCCCGCATCCAGCAGGTGGTGAATGAGCTGCGGGGCGAGAAGATCGACGTGATCCGCTGGTCCCCCGACCCCGGCCAGTACATCGCCAACTCCCTCAGTCCGGCCCGGGTGGAGATGGTGAGGCTGGTGGACCCGGATGGTCACCACGCCCACGTGCTGGTGCCGCCGGACCAGCTCAGCCTGGCGATCGGCCGGGAGGGCCAGAACGTGCGCCTGGCCGCCCGTCTGACCGGCTGGAAAATCGACATCAAAAATGCCACGGAATACGACCAGGGTGCAGAGGATCACCTGGTGGCGGGCCTGATCGCCCAGCGCCAGGAGGAAGAGGCCCTGCAGGCGGAGGCGGAGGCCCGGCTGGCCGCCGAGCAGGCTGCCCGGGCCGAGGAGGATGCGCGCCTGCGGGAGCTCTATCCCCTGCCCGAGGACGAGGAGGAGGACTTCTACGGCAGCGAGGCGGCCGGCGAGGACTACGGCAACGACGCCGGGAGCCCGGTGGATGCCGAAGCCGGCGCAGCCGAGCCGGAAGCAGCCGAACCCGAGCCCGAGCCGGAGGCTGAGCCGGCCGACGACGCGGACGGGACCCGGTGATGGCCGGCCGTCCCGTCCTGCGGCAGTGCGTGGCCTGCCGCGGCCTGGTGGATCGCCACCAGCTCTGGCGGGTCATCCGGCTGGCCGAAGGTGGTCTTGCCCTCGACCGGGGCATGGGCCGCTCGGCCTACCTCTGTCCCACGTCCACCTGTCTGGAGGAAGCCCGGCGACGCAAGCGTCTGCAACGGGCGCTCCGCTGCCAGGTGTCGGATTCCATCCTTGCCACCCTCGAGGCCCGGCTCGCCACCACCACAGCCGCAACCCCTGAGGCAAGATGAACTGTGGCTGTGGTGTCTGTACGGCCTGGTGGCACCCCTGCCCCAACCGGCGGCCCCCCTGGCCCCGCCCATCGGAGACCTGAATGACCAGCAGCGGCAAAGTCAGAATTTATGAGCTGTCCCGGGACCTGGGCCTGGACAACAAGGACGTGCTCGACGCCGCAGAGAAGCTGGCCATCGCCGCCCGCAGCCACAGCAGCTCGATCAGCGACGATGAAGCGATCCGCATCAAAGCCCTGATCAAGGGCAACGGCAGCGGCGCGGCCGCCCCCCAGGCCCCGTCCCCGGCCAAGGCGATCCTCTCGGTGAAGAAGGCCGAGCCGGCCGCCCCGGCCCCCACAGCCCCTGCCGCGGCGCCGCGGCCCCAGGTGAGCCGCCCCGCGACCCCGATCGCCGCTGCACCCCCGGCACCTCGGCCCCGGCCGACCGAACCCGTGCGGCCCGCCTCGCCTGGAGCCCCCGCTGTCGTCAACGGTGGACCGTCCCGGCCCCCGACGGCCCCTCCCTCCCGGCCAACGCCCGAACTGAGCAAGCCCGCGGCCCCCGCCGCCGCCAAGCCCGCAGCCCCCGCCGCTGCCAAGCCGGCCGCCGGGCCCGTCGCCAAACCGATCACCCCGACCCCGGCCCGGCCGGTGGCCCCGCCGCCCCGCCCGGCCGCGGCCCCCGGCCGGCCCCCGAGCCCTGAGCGGCCCGGTGGCTCCGAGCGGCCCCCGGCCGCCCCCACGCCCCGACCGGTCACCCCGCGGCCGGTCACGCCGGTGCTGGTCAACCGCCCCGGCCAGCCGAGCGCCCAGCGGCCGGCCGCCACACCGCGGCCTGGCGCCGCCCCAGCCCGGCCCGTGCAGCCCGGCCGCCCCGGCCCCGGCAGCCGGCCCCAGCTCGTGGGCCGTCCCCAGTCCTCCCCTCCCGGCGCTCCCAGTGGCCCGGGCGGCGCCCCCAGCGGTGGCGGTGCCCGGCCCGCCCCGCCGGCACCCCGGCCCCAGCGGCCCGGCGCCCCGGCCCCGATCCGCACCGGAGCGGGCGGCGGCCGGCCGCCCCAGCCCACACCGAGCGGGCGGCCATCCCCCGGTCCGGGACGCCCCGGCATTACCCCCCTGGAGCTGGTCGGCAAGCCGATCCGCCGCGATAGCGCCGGACCTGGAACTCCGGGAGCCGGTCGCCCCGGAGCCCCCGGTCGGCCGGGCATGCCCACCGGCATGCGCAAGCCGATGGCGCCGGGCGAGCTGATGCAGCTCCAGAAACCCAGCGGCCGTCCGGTGGCTGCCCCGCCGCGCCGCACCGACCGCGGCGAGGGCACCGGCACAGCCGGCGAAGGCACCGATGGGGCCCGGCCCGCTCCCGCCGCCGCCGCCCCCACGGCCCCGCGGCGGCCCGGCTTCCGTCCGGCCCAGCCGGCGGGCGCCGGCGGCCCTGCCCGGGCCCGCCGGCCCGACTGGGACGACAGCGCCAAGCTCGAGGCGCTGCGCAGCCGCACTCCCCAGAAGCAGCGCACGAAGGTTCACATCATCGGCGAAAACGATGATGCCCTCACCGCCGAAACCGGCGGCTTCGCGGGCGAACAGGAGGCCATGGTGTTGCAGGCGAGCCTGGCCCGCCCGGCCAAGCCCCGCACCCCCTCCGCCGCCGGCGCCAAGCCCACGGTGGCCGTGCGCAAGCGCAAGAAGGAAACCACCCGCCAGCGCCAGCGCCGCCGTGCCATGGAGCTGCGCGCGGCCCGGGAGCTCAAGGCCCAGCGGCCCGAGATGCTGGTCGTGCCGGAAGGCAACCTCACGGTGCAGGAACTGGCCGACCGGCTCGGGGTCGAGAGTTCCGAAATCATCAAATCTCTCTTCTTCAAGGGGATCAGCGCCACGGTCACCCAAACCCTCGACCTGCCCACGATCGAGACGGTGGCGGATGAGTTCGGGGTGCCGGTGCTCGAGGACGACGTGCAGGCCGCCGCGGCCAAGACCACCGAGATGATCGAGGCCAGTGACCTGGCCCACCTGATCCGCCGCCCACCCGTGGTGACGGTGATGGGCCACGTGGACCACGGCAAAACCAGCCTGCTTGACGCGATCCGCAAGACGCGGGTGGCGGCCGGCGAGGCCGGTGGCATCACCCAGCACATCGGCGCCTACCAGGTCAGGGTTCCCCATGCCGGCGAAACCCGCCGCATCACCTTCCTCGACACGCCTGGCCACGAGGCCTTCACGGCGATGCGGGCCCGCGGCACCAAGGTGACCGACGTGGCCGTGCTGGTGGTGGCCGCCGATGACGGCGTGCGCCCCCAGACCCTGGAGGCGATCAGCCACGCCCGCGCCGCCGAGGTGCCGATCGTGGTGGCGATCAACAAGATCGACAAGGAGGGCGCCTCCCCCGACCGGGTCAAGCAGGAGCTCTCCGGCCACGACCTGGTGGCCGAGGACTGGGGCGGCAGCACCGTGATGGTGCCGGTGAGCGCCATCAAGGGCGAGAACATCGACCAGCTGCTGGAGATGATCCTGCTGGTGACGGAGGTCGAAGACCTCCAGGCCAACCCCGACCGTCTGGCCAAGGGCACGGTGATCGAGGCCCACCTCGACAAGGCCAAGGGTCCGGTGGCCACCCTGCTGATCCAGAACGGCACCCTTCGCAACGGCGATGTGGTGGCCGCCGGCCCGGTGCTCGGCAAGGTGAAGGCGATGGTGGACGACACCGGCAAACGGGTGAAGGAGGCCGGCCCCTCCTGCGCCGTCGAAGCCCTCGGCTTCAGCGAGGTGCCCACCGCCGGCGACGAGTTCGAGGTGTACCCCGATGAGAAGAGCGCCCGCGCCGTGGTGGGCGACCGTGCCTCCGAGGCCCGGGCGTCACGCCTGGCCCAGCAGATGGCCTCCCGCCGGGTGTCGCTGGCCTCGATGTCGGGTCAGGCGAGCGAAGGGGAGCTCAAGGAGCTGAATCTCATCCTCAAGGCGGACGTTCAGGGCAGCGTCGAGGCCATCCTCGGCGCCCTCGAACAGCTGCCCCAAGAGGAGGTGCAGGTGCGGGTGCTGCTCTCGGCCCCGGGCGAGATCACCGAGACCGATGTGGATCTGGCCGCCGCCTCCGGCGCGGTGATCGTGGGCTTCAACACCTCGATGGCCCCCGGCGCCAAGCGCGCCGCGGATGCCACCGGTGTGGATGTGCGCGACTACGAGGTGATCTACAAGCTGCTCGAGGAGATCCAGATGGCCATGGAAGGCCTGCTGGAGCCCGAGCTGGTCGAGGAGGGCCTGGGCGAAGCCGAGGTTCGGGCGGTGTTCACCATCGGCAAGAACGCGGTGGCCGGCTGCTACGTGACCAGCGGCAAGCTGCAGCGCAACTGCAAGGTGCGGGTGCACCGGGGCAAGGAGAAGGTCTACGAAGGCGACCTCGACTCCCTGCGCCGCAACAAGGACGACGTCAAGGACGTGGCCACCGGCTTCGAGTGCGGCATCGGCTGCGATCGCTTCTCCTCCTGGCAGGAGGGCGACCGGGTCGAGGCCTACAAGCTGGTCACCCAGCGCCGCACCCTGAGCACCTGAAGCCCGTGAGCGAGGCCGCGCCTTCCCCCCGTCGCGAGCCCCTGCTCTGGCTCCAGCTGCTGGGGCTGGGGGTGATGCCCCTGGAGGCGCTGCTGCTGCTCCTGCTGCTGGCGGGCAGCGACCCGGGCCCCCTGCCGGGCCTGGAGCGGCTGCTGTGCTGGGCGATCGGCTCGCTGGCCCCCACCCTGCTGCTCTGGAAGCGGCCGGCGGATGTGTGGTCGCTGCTGCTGGTCCAGACCCCCCTGCGGGGCCGGAGGACGCTGCAGCACCAGCTCAGCGCGCTGCAGGGCACCCCGCTGCAGCAGGCCGGCCTGCTGCTCGGCTGCGGCCTCTCCTTGGGCTTGCTGATCTGGATCGATGGCCACGCCGCCCTGGCGAGCAGCTTCTCACCGCTGGAGGGCGGGCCCCGGCTGGTGGCGCTGCTGCTGGCGGCCGCCGTGCTGGCCCTGCTGCTGTGGCAATGGCAGCAGCTGGTCCAGGCCCTCTGGCTGTTGAGTCGCCCGCCTGCCGCCGTGGCGGCCACCGCCCCGATGGCCCAGGCGAGCGTGATCGCGCAACGGCTGGGGCTGGGGATCCCCCTGCTGCTGCTGGAGCCCCTGGACGTCCCGATGCCGGAGGCACCCCAGCCCCGGACGGCAAGGCCTGCCCAAGGGCCCCCCCGGCCGGATCCTGGGCCAGCCCAGCCGGCCTCTGTGGCTGATCGGGCAAGACCAGGCGTCGAACCCAAACCCCAACCCGTACCCGAAGGCGAAGCGAACCGCGCTCCCGCTCCGGGTCCTGTGCCAGCCGCGGATCCCCTCACCGCTCCATGGCCGGAACCGGCCGCGGGATCCTCCGGCGAACACCCGGCCGATCCGAGGCCCGCTGAGCAGCCTCTGCAGGAGCACGAACGGTCGGCGGAGCCCGGCCCAGGCGCCGCAGGCGATGCCGCAGGCGATGCCGCAGGCGATGCCGCAGGCGATGCCGCAGGAGCCGCAACCGATGCTGATGCGCTTGCCGCCGAAGGGCTGGTCTCCCCCGAGGAGAGCTCAGCTGTCGGGGCTGCGGTTGCGGTCGAACCAGAGCAGGCTGCCGCAGATGAGCAGGGCCGCGGACTGGATCAACAGATCGGTTGAGGCCACCTCCCCACCCGCGGCCCCGCGCATCGCCATGGTGGCCAGCCCCAGGCCAGCGGAGGCCAACAGGGCAAACCACAGGGCCCGCCGCAGGCTGCGCCAAGGGGTGCGGGCCTCGAGCAGCAGGCGGCGCCTGAGCTCAGGGTCCAGGGACGTGCGGGGGCCGGGGTCGGATCCCATCTGCTGCGGCCTCGTCCATCGGCCCTCACTGTGGCAGGAACGTCGGCCAGCCGGGGTTGAATGCTAGTTTGCCTGCGTTGCCGGTGTAGCTCAGTGGTAGAGCAACTGATTCGTAATCAGTAGGTCGCAGGTTCAAATCCAGTCACCGGCTTGCGTTGATACCACGGGCTTCTGCCCCCTTGATCGATCCGCTTCCAGCCGATAGGAGGCAGACCCTGCCTGGCTCTGCTTGCCAGCGATGTCCCGGCATTGCGGCGCAGGGGCGGCAACGCGGACTGGATCCCTCCCATCGCCTTACCCCGAACCCTCTACCCAGAACCAGGCAGGGGATGATCGCTAGCGGCATTTCAGCATCGACACCACCTGCATCATTGCTGCATTGTTGCTGCGTTCATTGCTGGATGCGTGGATGGATGCGTGGATGGATGCCAAGGCTTGCTATCGATTCGGCAGCCATCTGTTCGATGTGGACAACGGCCTGGTTTCGGACGGCCAACCGGTGCATCTCTCGCCGCTTCAGCACCGGCTGCTTCACACCTTTTGCACACGGGCGCTGACGCTGCTGAGCAAGGAAGAACTGATGCAGGATGTGTGGAACCACACCGCCGTGAGTGACATCAGCCTCTCGCGCACCGTGCATGAACTGCGCCAGAAACTGGGCGGCGGCAGTGATGCCAAGCAGCTGATCGCCTCGGTGTACGGCCGGGGATACATCTTCAGCCCACCCGACGGCGAGCCCAGGCTCAGCCCAGCGCCCCCCGCAGCGCCACCAGCCCGAAGGCCAGAAACAGCCCGCCGCTGAGCTGATACAGCAGGCGTTCCTGAATCCGGCCCCCAATCCAGCGACCCGCCCCCACCGCCAGCCAGGTCACCAGGGCATGGCCCAGCAGGGTGCCGGCCAGGAGCCCCATCAAGGCGAATCCGGGAGCGGCAGCCAGAAAGATGGTGGCGAACTGGGTGCGGTCGCCCAGCTCGGCGATGAACACGAGCAGGAAGGCCTCCCGCACCACCCCCCAGCCATTCCCCACCGCGTGGCGGGTTTCGGCGGCATTGACGGCCTCCTCGGCCTCGGCGGCCTCCTCCGTGGCGGCACCCTGCCCCATGGCCCTGGCATCCAGGAGCAGCTTCAGGCCGAATCCGATGAACAGGAGCGCCGCCAGCCAGGGCACCAGGTCCGCCGGCAGCAGCTCCCGTAGGCCGTAGCCCAGCCCCAGGGAGATCAGGGTCACGAGGACCAGGGCCGCAAACGCCCCCACAAACACCCAGCGAGCCCGATGGCGGGCCGCCAGGATCAGGGCCATGAAGAAGGTCTTGTCACCCAGCTCAGCCAGGGTGATGGCGGTGAAGCTCGACCCGAAGGCGGCCAGCGCCGGATCGGTGGCGAAGGGGAAGCTCATGGCAGTGATCCTCACCCGTCAGCCGTCCCCACCCCAGCGACCCTGACCGGATCCTGCTGTGGACAGGCTCCGGCCGCTGCACAGCGCGGGGGCAACTCCCGGCAGGGCCCTGCCTCTCCAGGGGGATGCGGCCCGCTGTGCGCGTTTGAAGCGGCTGGGCTAAGTTGCCCGCCAAGGCGAAGATTGTGGATGGCTCGGGCCCAGCGGCTGCGGGTGAGGGTGCGCAAGAAGCGCCCCCCATCGGCCCTGCGCAAGCTGGTGATCCGGCCGCTGCTGGAGATCGCCACTGCCCTCGCCAGCCTGAGTGCTCCCCTGCGCCGCCGTCCGGCTTTGGTGCTGCCGCTGCTGGCGGGCGGCCTCTGGCTGGGCTGGCCCCTGCTCGCCCCCCAGCTGCAGCCCCTGCTGGGCAGCGGCGGCTCCGGGGGAAAGCAACCGCCACCGCCCGAGGTGATCTCGGTGTTCGTGGAGGATCCCACCCGCAGCATCTGGGCCCTGGATCTGTGGAAGCAGAAGCCCGGATCGCTGCTGGTGATGCAGGGCCGCCCCTCCAGCCAGATCGCCAACGTGACTTACCTCAAGAGCCAGGGCCTCTGGCCGGCGGATGAGAAGCGGCTGGTGACCCTTCAACCGGGCTGCGACACCGTGGGGCAGGTCGATGCCCTGGCCAGGCTGCTGGCGCTGGAGCGCCGTCCGGGCCGGGTCACCATGGTGACCAGCACGGCCCATATGCCCCGCACTCTGGCAATCGCGCGCATCGTGCTGGGCCCCGCCGGCTGGAAGGTCGAGGGGCTGCCGGTGGTGACCGAGGACAACCGGCCCGAGGATCCGATCCGGCTGTGGCGGGATCAGCTGCGGGCCCATGTGATGCGGATCACGGGCCTCTCCGGTACCCCTGGCGACGACACCTGCAGCTGAGCCGGTCCGCGCCGGAATCCAGATCCCCCCTCAGGCGGGCTCCACGGCCTGGCCCGGCACCAGCACGGGGCGCCGATGGGGCTGGTTGCCGAAATGCTCCCGCGCGATCGCCAGCAGGGAGCGATCGCCCAAGCCCCCGGCGTCGAGGGTCACGATGCCCACGATCCGCCCGAGCAGATCACGGCGATGGGTTTCGAGGTGATGCAGCAGCAGCTGGCGCATGTCACTCTCACCGGTGCCGTGGCCGAGCAGCAGCACCGCGTCTGCCTGGGCGATCGCGTCGGTGATGCGCCGCAGGTAGTCGCTGTCCCGGGGGGCGCGCTGGCCGGCCGCATCGCGGTCGTGGCGGTGGGTGAGGTTCTCGCCGCTGCCCCACACGCCGTGGGGATGGAGCACCGCCCGCTCCACCGTGTCTCCCTCCAGCAGAAAGGCGCGGGTGGCGTGGTGGTCGAGGTGGAGCACCAGCCGCCGGCCGATGTCCCCCCGGGGCTGGGGCGCCTCGGCCTCGGCGTGGTCGGGACTCACCCCCGCCTCCTCGAGCAGGTGTCGCAGGCGCAGCATGGCCGCCGCATCGAGGTCGGGATGGTGCACGCCGCTGCCGACGCGGATCCAGGTTTCCGTTCCGGAGGGCATGCTGATCCGCAGGCGGCGGTCGCCGAGGTCCTCCACCTCGGCCCCGAGGGCCCGGCAGAGGGCCTCAACAGCGGAGGCCCGCACGCCATGGTGGAGCGGATGGGCGAACAGCGCCCGAAGCGTGCGCAGGTGGTGCCGTTCCATGGCGTGACGCCGGATGAATCGACCCTATTGCGATCGCCCCGTCGCGAGGCGGGCGGTCCTGCTGCAGGCCTCAGGCCACCTTCACCACATCCACCTCACTGCCGAGGCGGTGGAGTTCGGCGGCGGCCCGCACGGCGGCCTCATGGGTGTGGAACAGGTAAGCGGCGGCCGCATCGGGCACATCCATCAGGGCGCCATCGTCCGGAGCGATGGCCACGAAGGTCCCTCCCTCCAACCGCTTGAGCACGTAGCGCTCCGGCTGCGTGCAGTCCATCGGATGGGCGGGATCGATCTCGGGAGCCCAGAAATGCATCGGCGGCGGGGCGAAGGAAGCGGAGGCTGAACCTTTCGCACCCCACGCTAGAGGTGGCCGCCAACCACAATCTCGGGTCGGACCCCACGGAAAACCGACCGCGCCTCCCTAGGCCAGGCGGCGGTGATGAACCTCGGCCCACTGCACCAGTTGCTGGGCCTCCCAGAGGGTGGTGGCCGTGAGGCAGTGGCGGCCGGCATCACAGACCCGGTAGCCCCCCTCGGCCACCGGCTCGATCGTCGAGCCGCCGGGCGTGGTGATCAGGGCGGCCGCTTCGGCGGAGGACCGGGGGAACACAACCATCAGGATGCCAGCCAGATGCGGGACGACGCAGGCGGACAGGGAACGGACCCAGCCCTTGCTCCACAGCTACACCCCGAACCGGCCCCGATCGGGACGGCCGCAACCTCCCGTAGCGCTAGCGATGGCGGAGATCAGGTCTGGTTGCCGCCGAAATCGTCCTCGTAGCCGGCGTAGGGATCGAACTCACTCCAACCGGGGCTGGCGTTGTCGAGCAAGCCGTAGCGGCTGTCGATGTCCTGGGTGAGGGTGTTGCCGGTGGGCACGGTGTCGCAGGTGATCGAGCCATCCGGCGCGGTCACGCAGTTCTCGAAACGCACCCCGGCCGACGCCGGACCAACCGTGCCCAGCACTCCCAGCAGCAGGGAAGCCAGCAGGCCCAGCTGGCGGGTCCACGCGGCGGGCGTGCAACCGGCCCGGGGGAGAGGAGAGCATCCGGCCATGGTGGTCTGACGGGCAGGGACCCCACCAGTCCATCGCCCCATCCGCCAGAACGCAACGGGAGCCTGGAATGATGGAGAACGTCTGGCGAAGGACCTGATGTACACCGACTGGACTGCCGTGATCCTGCTGCTGCTCACGGCTGCGCCCCTGGCGGCCGTGGTGGCGACCACCGCCTTCTTCATCTGGCGTGGGCCGAGGAAACCACTGCGCTGAAGCAGGGGAACAGGAGTTCGCTCTGAACGGCGGCCGGCAGCTGACCCTGACCGAGGCAATCGAGGCAGGTGCGGAACTGCTGATCCCCCATCCGCAGGGTGCCGCTGCCGCCGCAATGGGGGCAGGCCAGGGCCTGGAGATCGGTGACTGGGGCGACGGGGGGAGACGGGGCCGGCAGGGCGGTCATGGAATGCTCGCGGGAGCGGTTTTGATCTCCACACTGTGGCGGGAATCGGGCGCCAAGATCCCGAAACCTTCCTTAAATCCCGAACCGTTCAGGCCGCGAGGGGGGCAGTTCAGTCCGCTTCCGAGCAGCCCGGTGCCGCGGCGGCCGGCGCCGACGAGCCCTGAGCCGATCGCCCTGCCCCAGCGGCCATGTGGCGCTCCCAGCAGTCCGGCGCAAGCGAAGCCAGCAGTTCCGACGCGCTGAGGCGGCTGCCGGGCGGCACCAGATCGAGGCTGGCTGCCAGTTCCCCCACCACCGCCGCCGCATCAAGGCCCCGGGCCCGGTAGCCCTCCAGGCCTTCGGCCCCCTCCCGTTTGCTGAGGCGATGGCCGGCCGGGTCGCGCCAGAGGGGCACATGGCCGTAACGGGGCGGGGGGCAGCCCAGGGCCGCCATCGCCGCCACCTGGGGCGCAGTGGAGAGACCGAGGTCCTCGCCGCGCACCACATCGCTGATGCCCAGGGCCAGCTCATCCACCGCCGTGGCGAGGTGGTACGCCACCACACCATCGGCCCGCCGCAGCACCGGATCCCCCACCGCCGTGCCCTCGCACCGGCCCGGCGGTCCGAAGCGCTCCGTCCAGTCCAGGGGGCCGACGGGCAGCTGCAGGCGCCAGCTCGGCAATCGACCCTTCTCAGGCCCCCAGCCCAGGGCCAGACCGCGGCAGGTGCCGGGGTAGGGCGGCGGTGCGCCATGGGGGGCCGAGATGTCGGCCCGCAAGCGGCGGCTGCAGCGGCAGGCGTAGAGGACCCCGCCGCGGCGCAGGGCCGAGAGCACCGAGCTGTAGAGACCGCGCCGCTCCGACTGGCGGATCAGGGGACCGTCCCAGGTCAGACCCAGCCAGCGCAGATCCTCCTGAAGAGCCCGATCGGCGCCGCGGCGGTTGCGGGGCGTATCGAGATCGTCGATGCGCAGCAGCCACTCACCGCCCTGCAGGCGCGCATCCAGCCAACTCAGCAAGGCGGTGCGGAGGTTGCCGCGATGGAGGGCACCGGTGGGGGAAGGGGCGAAGCGGCCCCGGTAGCCCCCGCGGCGGGATCCGCCACCGGACTGCAGCAGGGCGGCGAGATGGTCGGGCAGGGACTGGGCCGCGGGGCCGCGGGGAGGGGTCACGGCTGGAGGAGACAAGGCCATCCCATTGGAGGCCATCAAAAAGCGGTCCCTGCCAGCAGGGACCGCCGATCGGGCCACGCCCGAAGAGAAGATCAGCCTTGCACCCGATCCTTGAAGAGCTTGCCGGCGGTGAAGGCGGGCACGCGCTTGGCAGGGATCTTGATCTTTTCGCCAGTCTTGGGGTTCAGGCCCTGGCGGGCCGAGCGCTCACGGGGTTCGAAGGAACCGAAGCCCAGGATCGACACCTTCTTGCCTTCGACCACCGAATCGATGATGGTGTCGATGGCGGCATCCACCACAAGGGACACTTCGGTCTTGGTGAGCTCGGTGCGAGCCGCGACGAGGTTGACGAGATCAGCTTTGTTCATGGGTTGCTTGAGGCCTCCGGATGGCGGTCGTTTCGGAAAGGGGGGGAGGCGAGTCGGAGATTGCCCGACCGCCGTTGCGTGGAGCGCGCCAATCGTATGGAGGTTGGAGCGGTGCTGCAACAAGAAAAACCAATCATCCACAGGGATTGCGCACCTGATTGGTAGCGCCGACCACCGTTGTCCCCCTCAGGGGGGCTCGGCGGCCGCAGCGGGATCGAGGTTGAGGGCGGCCAGCAGGGCCGCGCCGCCGGCCACCAGGCGGCCGCCCCGCAGCGCCCCGAGGGCCGCCCCGGTGGCGATCCAGCCCGGGGATCCGGCCGGAAGCTCCCGCCGCAACCGCTCCAGGCTCTGCAGCTGGCGCGGCCCGTGGAAGGTGCGCCGCGAGCACAGGGGGCCGAGCCGATCCGGGGCCAGGGGCACCAGCAGGCGGCCGCAGAACAGTCCATCGCCGGCCGGGCCGGCGGTGCTGTGGAGCACGCAGGCCCCCGGGCTGGGCCCCGGGGTCCAGATCAGCCGCAGCCCGGGACCCAGCTCCAGGCCGGCCCCGAAGTGGAGCAGGGGCTCGACCCCCGGCAGCAAATAGGCCTCCTGCTCCTGCACCACCACCGTCCAGCCCAGCTGAGCCTGGATCCGCCGGCAGCGACCATGACCATCACGGCCGGTGAGCACGATCCGACCGGCGCTGGGATCGCCGGGGCGCCGGCCCCGCTCCGCCAGGAAGGCCAGGTTGGCGGCCGTGAGCGCCGGGCAATCGATCAGCAGATCCAGACCGGCGGTCTCCAGCAACCAGGCACTGCCCCCCTGGGTGTCGCGGTTGGGGGCGAACAGCCACAGGCCGGGGGCCACGGCCTGGGGCGGTCGGCCGGCCTCCAGCGCAGCCGGGTCCAGGGAAACGGAGCCAGGGATGGCGGAGCCTGGGCTGGCGGTCGCGGCGGCGGTGGGATCGATCAACCAGGGCATCCGGGGCTTGGCCAACCCTGGAGCATGGAAGCCCCGAGCGGCAACGGCCGGCGAGCGGCTGCCACGGCTGGGCTGGGGCCTTACCGTGGGGTGACCCCTGGCCAGGCCCTTGTCGGCGATCCGGATCGGACAACCCTGGCCGCTGGGGGCCACCGCAACCGCGAGGGGCGTGAACTTCTCGGTGGTGGCCCCCCTGGCCACCCGGGTGGAGCTGCTGCTCTTCGCCGAGGGCCGCTCCAGCGAACCGCAACGGGTGATCGATCTGGATGTCCGCCACCGCTCCGGTGACCACTGGCATGTGGAGGTGGAGGGTGTTGGCATCGGCTGCTGCTACGGCTACCGGGTGTTCGGACCGCTGCAAAGTGGCAGCCACGGCTTCAATCCCTCCAAGGTGCTGCTCGATCCCTGCGCCCGGGCGATCAGTGGCTGGGAGGTCTATGAGCGGGGGGCGGCCGTGGGGGCCATCCCCAACACCGCCTCCTGCCTCAAGGGCGTGGTGACCGAGCGGGACCGCTTCGATTTCGAGGCCGCCCCGCGCCCCCGCCATCGCTGGCAGACCAGCGTGATCTACGAGCTGCACGTGGGCGGCTTCACCCGCGGTCCGGGCTGTCCGGTGTCGCCCCAGCACCAGGGCACGCTGCTGGGCCTGATCGAGGTGCTGCCACGGCTGCGGGAGCTGGGCATCACCGCGATCGAGCTGCTGCCGGTGATGGCCTTCGACCCCCAGGATGCCCCGGCCGGCCGCTACAACCACTGGGGCTACAGCCCGATCAGCTGGATGGCGCCCCATCCCGGCTACCTGGTGGATCCCGATCCTCTGGCCGCCCGGCGGGAGATGCGCGAGCTGGTGAGCGCCTGCCACCGCGAAGGCCTGGAGGTGATCCTCGATGTGGTTTACAACCACACCAGCGAAGGCAACCAGAACGGTCCCACCCTCAGCTGGCGGGGCTTCGCCGACACCCTCTACTACCACCAGAACGCCCGGGGCGACTACCTGGATGTGAGCGGCTGCGGCAACAGCATCGCCGCCAACCGCCCCTTGGTGCGCCGCCTGATCCTCGAATCGCTGCGCTGCTGGGCGGTGGAGCTTGGTCTTGATGGCTTCCGCTTCGATCTCGGCATCGCCCTGAGCCGCGGCGAGGAGCTGGCGCCCCTCGATCTGCCCCCCCTGTTCGAGGAGATGGAGGCCGATCCCGACCTGGCGGACCTCAAGCTGATCAGCGAACCCTGGGACTGCGGCGGGCTCTACCGGCTGGCCGACTTCCCGGCACGGCGGGTGGCGAGCTGGAATGGCCGCTTCCGTGATGACCTGCGCCGCTTCTGGAAGGGCGATGACAAGACGGTGTGGCCCGTGAGCCAGCGGCTGGGGGGCAACCCCGACCTGTTCGGCGGCCAGCCGGCCCCCGTGGGCCGCACCATCACCTTCCTCACCGCCCACGACGGCTTCACCCTGGCGGACCTGGTGAGCTACGACCGCAAGCACAACCTGGCCAACGGCGAGAACGACCGCGACGGCGACAACCACAACAACAGCTGGAACCACGGCGTTGAGGGCCCCAGCACCGACCCGGCCGTGCTGGCGCTGCGGGAGCGCCAGCTGCGCAACCTGCTGAGCACCCTGCTGCTGGCCCCGGGGGTGCCGATGCTGCTGATGGGCGATGAGGTGCGCCGCAGCCAGGGTGGCAACAACAACACCTGGTGCCAGAACAACCCACTCGGCTGGATGCACTGGCAACCGGACAACGACGACCAGGCCCTGCGACGCTTCCTGCAGCGGCTGCTGGCCCTGCGCCGCCAGCTGGCCCCCCTGCTCAACCCGGAGCAGCCCCTGCTGGAGGGCCCGCCCCGCCGCAGCGGCGACGGCCAAGCCCCCATCCCCTGGCGGGAATGGCATGGGGTGGAGCTGCGCCAACCCGACTGGGCCAGCTGGTCCCACTGCCTGGCCTGGAGCCTGCACGACCAGGAGCGGGGCAGCCTGCTGTGGTGCGGCCTCAATGCCTACTACCAGCCGATGACCTTCCAGCTGCCCCCCTGCCCCAGCGGCTGGCGGCAGGTGATCAACACCGCCCTGCCGGCGGATCAGGACCTGCCGGAGCAGCCGCAGGCCTTCCAGGACAGCGCCTCCGCCCTCGAGAGCCGCAGCCTGATGCTGCTGGTGGCCGGGCCGCTGCTGGGCTGAGGGGGCGGCTCGACCTCAGGAGGCCGGCGGCGTGGGCTGGGTCCAGCGCCGGTAGAGCCACAGGCCCCCGGCGCCCCAGAGCAGGCTCCAGAGCACAAAGGTGGTGGCGGTGCCCAGCTGACCGGTTTCCAGCGAGTACACGCCGGCGTTGATCAGACCCGCATCGATCAGGGAGCCGCCGATGCCCCAGCCGAGCACCCAGGTGAACAGGAAGCCGATCGCCTGCAGGTTGCCAGTCATGGAGCGGGGCGTTGATGGGGTGATCAGGATGGCGCGCCAGCTGCCTGGAAGCGGCGGTTCACCTCGTTCCAGTTCAGCAGGGGCCACCAGGCTTGGATGTAGTCGGGCCGGCGATTCTGGTAGGTGAGGTAATAGGCGTGCTCCCACACGTCGAGGCCCAGCAGCGGAACGCCTCGCTCAAGGCCGGCCAGGTCCATCAGCGGATTGTCCTGGTTGGCGGTGCTGGTGATGGCCAGGCTGCCATCGGGCCGGCGGATCAGCCAGGCCCAGCCGGAGCCGAAGCGGGCCGCCGCCGCCTGGCTGAATTGCTGTTGCAGCGCCTCGAGGGACCCGAAGCTGCCGTTGATCGCCGCCAGCAGCTCGGGGGAGGGGGAGCCCCCCTGGCCCAGCGGTGCCATCACCGCCCAGAACTGGCTGTGGTTCCAGTGGCCGCCGCCGTTGTTGCGCACCGCCGCCGGGAAGCGGGAGATTCGGCCCTGCAGCGCCTCGAGGCTGAGGTCGGCGAGCTCCGGGTTGGCCTTGATCTGGGCGTTGAGGTTGGCCACGTAGGCGCCGTGGTGGCGGTCGTGGTGAATGGTCATCGTGGTGGCATCAATGGCCGGCTCCAGGGCCTCGGCGGCGTAGGGCAGCGGCGGCAGGGCGAAATCAGCCCAGGCGGGCAGGGCGGTGCCCAGCAGCAGGATGAGGGCCGCCGCAAAACCGAGGACGCGACGAACGGGAAACGGCATGGGCTTCGAAAAAATAAAGCGGGCGGCGGGAATCGAACCCGCATCATCAGCTTGGAAGGCTGAGGTTTTACCACTAAACTACGCCCGCATCTTGTTGCTCACGTCACCCAATCAGATTCACCTAATTCATCCCTGATCGCAAGAAAAATTGCAAACCAAGATTCACAAAACAGAGTTGTGAGCTGAGATCGAAGCAGGGTTCTTCTGGATTGGCTGCGGTTGTGATCCTGGGCCAATGATCGGCCCGGAGATCCCGATGCTGGTCCTTGTCAGGACCCACCTGGCGGCTGGCCACCTGGCTGAGCCATTATGGCGCACCCAAGGCCATCGCCTTTGTCCTCCCCTGCAGCGCCGGCCGAAGGCGGTCCCACCGCCGTGCTCCGCAGCACGGACCCCGAACGGCTGCCGCCGGCCCAGCGGCGCCGCCTGCTGCTCGGCTACGGCCTCGGTGACGCTGGCACGGGCATGGCCGCGTCCCTGATCGGCTTCTACCTGTTCATCTTCTACACCTCGGCCGCCGGGCTGCCGGCCTGGATGGCGGGTCTGGTGCTGATGGTCGCCCGGCTCTGGGATGCCATGAACGACCCGATCGTGGGTTGGCTCAGCGATCACACCCGCACCCGCTGGGGCCCGCGCCTGCCCTGGATCTTGGCCAGCGCCGTGCCTCTGGGGGCGGCGATGGCGGCGATGTGGTGGCTGCCCCCCGGCGGCATCTGGGTGAAGTTCTGGGTGTTTGTGGCGATCTCGGTGATCGCCAACTCCCTCTACACCTGCGTGAACCTGCCCTATTCAGCCCTGCCGGCCGAACTCACCGAAAGCACCACGCTGCGCACCCAGCTCAACACCAGCCGCTTCACCGGCTCGATCATCGCCAGCCTGATCGGCATCGTGCTCGGCGGCATCCTGCTGAAGGACCACCACATCGCCGCGAACTACCTGCGACTGGGCATTCTTTCCGGCAGCGTCATCGCCATCTGCACCCTGCTCTGCGCCTGGGGCATCGCCCCGGCGGCCCGCCAGGCCAGCCAACCCCAGCTGGAGACCGGCTCCACCCGCCGTCAGCTGCGGCGCGTGCGCAGCAACGGCCGTTTTCTGATGGTGCTGGGCCTGTACCTGATGCTCTGGTGCGCCCTGCAGATCATGCAGACCGCCGCCCTGATCTACCTGCCGGTGGTGATGCGCCTGCCCGAGAGCTGGAGCAACTGGATCCTGCTGCCCTTCCAGGTGATGACCCTGGTGGGCCTGCAGATCTGGACCCGCGTGGCGGCAGTGCGGGGACGGGTCCAGGCGCTGCACTGGGGCACCTGGCTGTGGATCGGCGGCTGCGTGGCGGCGATGCTGCTGCTGCCCCTGGATCCCGCCGTGGCCCCGATGGGATCGGCGGCCAACCTGGTGCGGCTGGTGGTCCTGGTGGCCACCATCCTGGTGGTGGGGCTGGGCGCTTCCACCGCCTACCTGATTCCCTGGTCCCTGCTGCCCGATGCGATCGATGCCGATCCGGAGAAACCGGCGGGTCTGTTCAGCGCCTGGATGGTGCTCGGCCAGAAGGTCTGCATCAGCCTGGCCCTGTTCCTGTTCGGCAACCTGATGAGCTTGAGCGGCTATCAGGCCTCCCGCGGCATCCTCCAGCCCGATTCGGCCCTGGTGGCGATCCGGCTTTGCATGGGGCTGATCCCGGCCGTGCTGGTGGTGCTCGGCCTGGTGATCATGCGCCGCTGGCCCGAACGCGGACAGCACCTTCAACCAGGAGAGGCATGAGCAACCGCACGCCCCGCTGGCTGCGGCGCCTCGGCAGCAGCCTGATGATCGGCGGCCAGTCGGTGAGCGCGATCGCCCGGGGCCGGATCGGCTTCAACGATCTGATCCAGGAACTGCTGGAGGCGGGGCCCGGCAGCTTCCTGATCGTGCTGATCACGGCCCTGGCGGCGGGCACCGTGTTCAACATCCAGGTGGCGGCCGAACTCTCCAAGCAGGGGGCCAGTGCCGCGGTGGGCGGCCTGCTGGCGCTGGGCCTGTCGCGGGAGATCGCGCCGCTGCTCACCGCCACCCTGCTCACGGGCAAGGTGGCCACGGCCTACGCGGCCCAGCTGGGCACCATGAAGGTGACCGAGCAGATCGATGCGATCACGATGCTGCGCACCGACCCGGTGGAATACCTGGTGGTGCCCCGCGTGCTGGCCATGGTGGTGATGGCCCCGGTGCAATGCCTGCTCTTCTTTCTGCTGGCGATCTGGTCGGGCCAGATCAGCAGCACCCTCCTCTACAGCCTGCCGCCTGCCGTGTTCTGGAACTCGGTGCGGACCTGGATGGAGCCGAGCGACCTGCCCTCGATGCTGTTCAAGGCCGTGGTGTTCGGCCTGCTGATCGCCGTGCTGGCCTGCGGCTGGGGCCTCAGCACCCGCGGCGGCCCCAAGGAGGTGGGCACCAGCACCACCGGAGCGGTGGTGATGATCCTGGTCTGCGTGGCCCTGGTGGATGTGGTGCTCACCCAGATCCTGTTCGGCGCCTGAGGGCAGCCGGGGGCCCGTGACAGACTCGCCTGCGGTGCCTGCCGCCCCCTGCCCGCGGTGTCGATCCCGCCCCGGCCCATGACCTCCAGCCCGCCCTCCCCGCCGGTCGGCGCCACCCCCAGCGCCACCCCAAGTGCCAGCGTGAGCCTGGAACCCCGCTACTGGGTGCCGCTCGGCGTGACCCTGCTCGGCCCGGCGGCCCTGGCCTTCCAACCGCTGTGGGGCCAGGTCCGCTGGCTCACCCTCGCCCTGGTGCTGTTCGGTGGCTTCCTGCTGCTGCAGGCCCGCCTGCTGCGGCTGGAGTTCGCCGCCGAGGATCTGGTGGTGTGGCGCGGCGCCAAGGAGCTGCGGCGCTTCCCCTACGCCAGCTGGCTGGGCTGGCGCCTCTTCTGGCCGGGCCTGCCGGTGCTCTTCTACTTCCGCGAGGAGCGCAGCATTCACTTGTTGCCGATGCTCTTCGACGCCACCAGCCTGCAGGAGCAACTGGCGCAGCGTCTGGCCCACCTGGCTTCTCCCCCGTCGCCATGACCGCCTTCCCCGATCCCCCGGCTGCGGACGCGGCCCCACCCGTGCCCCCGGGCCAGGAGGCCACCATCGCACCTGAGGCCGCCGGCGAGCCGAACGGCGAATCGGGCCAGCCGCCCCAGCAGCCGACAGCCCAACCAATGGCCCCCGTGGAACCGTTGGTAGCTAGCCCAGCCGCGGCAGACCTCGATGGAGCCATCCACGATCTGTTCAGCGCCCTGAGGGCCCGGCGCCAGGAACTGGCCCAGGAGATCGCGGCCCTGGAGCAGCAGCGGGACCGCATCCTCCAGGAGATCGCCGCCAACCCGGTGGGCCAGTCGGAGCTGATCGCCAAACGGGTGAAGGGCTTCCAGTCCTACCTGGTAGGTGCCCTGCAGGAGCTGGCGGCCGCCGCCGAACAGACCGAACTGGTGGTAGCCCCGGTGCTGGTCCAGCCCTCCCCGCTCGACAGCCCGGCGGTGGTGGTGCCCCCGCCGCCGGCCGCCGCCGGGCTGTTCAGCCAGGACGAAGCCGCCATCCGCGAGGCCCTGGCGCGTTACGGCGGCCAGCCGGATTTCTACGCCGACCCCTGGAAACTGCGCCGCACCCTGGAACCCGCCGGGGCGGCCGTGCTTGAGGACTGGTTCCTCAGCCAGGGGGGCCGCGGCGCCCAACCGAGCGGGGGCAGCCGCAACCGCAATGTCGTGGTGGCGGCTGCCGCGGTGGCGATCCTCGGGGAGCTCTACGGCGACCGCTTCCAGACCCTGGTGCTGGCCAGCCAGCCAGAGCGGCTGGGGGAATGGCGGCGGGGGCTGCAGGACTGCCTCGGCCTGGACCGGGAGGACTTCGGCCCCAGCAGCGGCATCGTGTTGTTCGAGCGCTCCGAAGCCCTGATCGAGCGCGCCGACCGGCTCGAGGAACGGGGCGAACTGCCCTTCATCGTGGTGGATGCGGCGGAAGGCGGCGTGGCGATCCCGGTGCTGCAGTTCCCCCTCTGGCTGGCCTTCGCTGCCGCGCCGGGCGAGATCGCCAGCGAAGAGGATCTCTACTGAACGCCATGCTCGCCGTGCTTCCCCCCACCCTGCTGCTCGCCGGCTACCTGCTCGGCTCGATTCCCTCCGGCTGGCTGGCGGGCCGCTGGCTGGCCGGCATCGACATCCGCGAGCAGGGTTCCGGCTCCACCGGTGCCACCAACGTGCTGCGGGTGCTGGGCAAGGGGCCGGCCCTGGCGGTGTTTGTGGTGGACGTGCTCAAGGGCACGGCGGCGGTGCTGCTGGCCAAGGCCCTGCTCGAACCGGCGGGTGGCGGCGCCGGCGGCTGGGGCGTGGATGCCTGGGTGGTGGCCGCTGGTCTGGCGGCGCTGGCGGGCCACATCTGGCCGGTGTGGCTGGGCTGGAAAGGGGGCAAGGCGGTGGCCACGGGCCTGGGCATGCTGCTGGGCCTGGCCTGGCCGGTGGGGCTGGCCTGCTTCGGCATCTTCCTCACCGTGCTCAGCCTGACCCGGATCGTGTCCCTGGCGAGTGTGGTGGCGGCGTTGTCGCTCCCCTTGCTGATGCTGGGGTGGTTCGGCGACGGCGGCCTGCGGCCGGCCTACCTGGTGCTGGCGGTGCTCACCACGGTGCTGGTGGTGTGGCGGCACCGAGCCAACCTGCAGCGTCTGCTGGAGGGCAGCGAACCACGGCTGGGCCAGAAGGCGGAGGGATAACTCCCCCGGCGCTTCGCAACCCTCAGCCCAGCTCGCGGCTGCGGGCGGCGGCGGCCACCACCGCCTCGATCAGGGCGGAGCGCACGCCAGCCTTCTCCAGCTGGCGCAGCCCCGCGATCGTGGTGCCGCCGGGGCTGCTCACCATGTCCTTGAGCTGACCGGGATGGAGGTCCTGCTCCTGCAGCAGGGCCGCGGTGCCAGCCAGGGTGCGATGGGCCAGGTGGTGGGCCTGCAGGCGGGGCAGCCCGGCCGCCACTGCTCCATCGGCCATGGCTTCGGCCACCAGGGCCACGAAGGCGGGCCCGGAGGACGTGAGGGCCAGGAAGGCATCCAGCTGCGACTCGGGCAGCTCCAGCGCCTCCCCCACCCGGGCGAACAGGCCACGCACCCAGTCGCGCCGGCCCGCATCCACCCCCTGCCCCCAGGCCAGGCCGGTGAGGCCGGCCCGCACCAGACAGGGGGTGTTGGGCACGGCGCGCACGCAGCGGTGGCCGGGGAACAGACGCTCCAGCCGCTCCAGGGTGACCCCCGCCAGCACGGAGATCAGCAGGGGCGCTTCGCCAGCGGCGACGGGGACGGCCGGAGCGGCGGCGGCGGCCACGGCCTCCAGCTGCTGGGGCTTGACCGCCAGCAACACCGTGGCGCAGCCCCAGGCAGCCCCGGCATCGGTGCTCACCGGCAGATCGTGGGCCTGGCTGAGGGACCGGGCCGAGGCCTCTGTGGCCACGGCGGCCCGCAGCTTGTGCGGATCGAGCACCCCCGCCTCAATCAGCGGCAGGACAAGGGCCCGGGCCATGCGGCCCAGGCCCACCACCCCGAAGCTCCCGGGGGCCGCTGCTGGCGCGGAGACTGCGGTATCAGCCCAGGGCATCCGCGCGGCCCCAGGCGGGACTGGGGGCTGCCTCGGAGGGATCGGCAGCAGGGCGTGAGGAGACCACGGTGGGGGAAGCGGATTCCTCGCTGCCGGCGGTGGTCACGGTCACACAGCTGGGGGCGAACAGGAAGATGCTCTCGCCAACCCGCTCCTGGTGGCCATCGATGGCGAAGGTGCCGCCGGCCACAAAATCGACGGCCCGCTGAGCCTGGTCGGGCTCCATCATCGTGAGGTTGAGAATCACGGTCTTGCGTTCACGCAGGGCCTGGATCGCCCGGGGCATCTCATCGAAGCTGCGGGGCTCCATCAGAAACACCTCCGCCACGGCGGTGGAGAGGCCCGGCATGCCGATCACGTTGGTGCCGGCAAAGGGATCGTCCATCCCGAAATCGTTGTTCAGGGCCAGCGCACTGGAGGAACGCGGCGGCGCCCCCGAGGTGCCGCCATGGCTGTCCTCGATGGCGCCGGGGTCGTAATCCAGCTCGTCGTCGTAGTCGCCGTCGAGATAGTCATCTCCGGAGACAACGGCACGCAGGCGGGAGAACAACGACACGGATGGAACCCTCTGGGTTGGATGCTCGGAACCTGAATAGCGTCCCACACCAGTTGAGGCAAGGGCTTCCCAGCCATTCCGGCAGCCTTCATACCGCGGCGGGCCGGTCTCCGAACAGGCCACTGCCGATCCGCACCCAGGTGCTGCCGGCGGCCGCGGCCAGGGGCCAGTCATCGCTCATCCCCATCGACCGCTCCGGCAGGCCGAGCTCCCCGGCCAGATCAGCGCAGGCCTGGAAGAGCTCCAACCGCTGCGGATCGGCCAGGCCCAGGGGGGCGATCGTCATCAGGCCCACCGGCCGCAGCGGGGCGAGCTCCCGGATCCTGGGCCAGGCCTGCCGCAGGGCCTCGGCCGAGAAACCGGTCTTGGCGGGATCCGGCCGCAGCTTCACCTGCAGCAGCACCGCCGGCGAGCGCCCCTCCTCGGCGGCGATGCGGGCCAGGCGCTCGGCCAGCTCCAGGCTGTCAACCGAATGGATCGTGCCGAACCGCCGCAGCACCCCGCGGGCCTTGTTGGCCTGGAGGCGGCCGATGAAATGCCAGTCGAGCGGGGGGAGGTCCGCCAGGGCCTCCTGCTTGGCGATGGCCTCCTGCAAACGGCTCTCGCCGAAGCTGCGCAGGCCCAGGGCCACCGCCTGGCGAACCACAGCGGCCGGCTGGCCCTTGCTCACCGCCAGCAGGCGGGTGGTGGCCGGCAAGCGATCCTGAAGGGCGGCCAGCCGAGCGGCCAGGAAGGATTGCGAAGACCCGGGCCCTGTGGGGTGATCCGGCCCAGCCATTGGCGTGGTCACCGCCGCTCGCTCAGAGGAAGGTCTGATCGAAGAGCTGGCGCCAGCGGCCATGCTCCTCCGGTCCGCTGCGGCGGGAGCGGGCCAGATTCTGCTCAGCGTGGTGGCGCGCATCCATCAGCGGAATCACCTCAAACAGGGCGCCGCGGCTCTGCAGGGTGACCAGAAAAAAGATCCGCTGGGCATAGAGCGTGGCGTAGAGGTCGCGGTTCTCCCCCACCGGGGCGACCCGATAGAGCATCCCGAAGGTGGGATGGTTGAGATAACGCTCTGCGCTCACGTGGCCCGGCGTGCTGCAGCCATTTAACGTCACCGCCCTCGGCGGGCCCATCACTGGCGCCGAGGCGACGGGGCCTTCAGGCCTCCCCGAGCCGCCAGCGCAGGGCCAGCAGCAGAGCCAGGGCCAGCCAGCCCAGCAGGGTGGTGACCCGCGAGGCCCCCTCAGCCCGGTAGAGCGCGTCCGGGGGAATCCAGCGCCCGCCGCGGGCCAGGAGGGCTTCGGCCCCCTGCTCGGAGCGCAGCAGGATGTTGGCCAGCAGCCGCTCCCCCACCGCCAGCACCAGGCCGAGACCAGCCTTCCAGCCCAGGGCCTTGAGGTTCACGGCTCGGGTGGCGATCGACCGCAGCAGGTTCTGCAGCTCCTCCTGCACCAGCGGCAGGAAGCGCAGGGCCAGCAACAGGGTGAAGCCGAGCCGCTCCATCGGCAGCCCCAGCAGGGCCAGGGGCCGCAGCCACCAGCTGATCGCCCAGGCGAGTTCCTCCGGGCTGGTGGTGAGCAGCAGCAGGTTGGCGCTGTGGATCACGGTCACCAGCAGGGTGGCTCCATTCAGGCCCAGTTCCCCGGAGCGCCGGGTCACCACCAGGGGGCCGAAGGGGAAGGGGCCGAGCTGAACGGGACCCCAGCGCAGCAGCTCCCACGGCGCGCCGGAGCGCTCAGGGGCCGGGGCCAGGGAAGGAGCCGCGGCCGCCGGCGCCCCCGGGGCAGGGGCGAGACGCAGCTCACCTGGCGGGCGCTGCAGCGTGCCCCGCGGGGTGGTGCCCACCGGCAGCAGGGCCGTGAGCAGCCCTACCAGCAGGGCCAGGCCCAGCAGCAGCGGCAGGCTGCGGCGCCAGACCCGCAGGGGCAGGCCGCTGATCAGGGTGATCAGCAGCAGCAGACCCACCAGGCCGAGGCGCCAGGCGGGCCCGGCCAGGATGGGGGTGACCAGAAAGGCCACAGTCCAGGCAAGCTTCAGGCGTGGATCCAGCCCCCGCAGCCAGGAGCCCCGGCCGGGGCCGCCGGCATCGACGTACTGGCCGATCGGAAGCTGCCGCAGCCAGTCCATTCAGCGCCCGCGGCTGCTGGATCGGGCCAGCTCCTTTTCGGCATCGCGCTGCTGCTTGCCGCGCCAGAAGAGGCGCAGGGGGGAGCCTTCGAAGCCCAGGCCCTCGCGGATCTGGCGCTCCACGTAACGGCGGTAGGTCTCGCCGAACAGCTTGGGATCGTTCACGAACAGGGTGAAGCTGGGCGGTCGGGTGGCCACCTGGGTGCCGTAATAGATGCGGCCCTGACGGCCACCGCGGGTGGTGGGCGGCGAGCGCCAGCGCAGGGCCTCCTCCAGCACCTCATTCACCACCGAGGTGGTGACGCGGCGGCGGTGCTGCTCCACCGCCAACTTGGCCAGGGGGAAGATCGCCGTGACCCGCTGGCCGGTGACGGCCGAGGTGAACAGCATCGGCGCCCAGTCGAGGAAATAGAGCTTGGCGCGCAACTCCTTCTCCATGGCGGGGAGGGTGTGGCTGTCCTTCTCGATCACATCCCATTTGTTGACCACCACCACGCAGGCGCGCCCGTCCTCCTCGATCCGCCCGGCCAGGCGCTGGTCCTGTTCGGTGACGCCATCGAGGGCATCGATCACCAGCACGCAGACATCACTGCGCTCGATCGCCTTGAAACTGCGGTTGATGCCGAAGTACTCCGGCCCATAATCGACACTGCGGCGGCGGCGGATGCCGGCCGTGTCGAGCAGCTTCCAGGTGAGACCCTCCCGCTCGATCGTGGTGTCGATCGTGTCGCGGGTGGTGCCGCGGATCGGGCTCACGATCGCCCGGTTCTCGCCGCAGATGGCATTGAGCAGGCTGGATTTGCCCACATTCGGCCGGCCGATGATCGCCAGCTGAATCGGCTCTTCCCCCTCCTCCTCCATGGTGGCCGGCAGGAAACTGATCACCCGATCGAGCAGGTCGCCGGTGCCGGCGCCGTGAATGGCGGAGATGGGGTGAGGTTCGCCCAGCCCCAGGCTCCAGAACTCAGCGGCCATGGCCAGGCCCTGCTCGGGCGATTCACACTTGTTCACCGCCAGCAGCACCGGCACACCCTGGCCCCGCAGCCATTCGGCGATCGATTGGTCGGCGGCCACCATTCCCTGCTGGCCGTCGACGATCACCACGGCCACGGCAGCCTCGGCCAGGGCGAGGTTGGCCTGCTCGCGGATCTCCGGCAGGAATTCGCTGTCGTCATCGAACACCAGCCCGCCGGTGTCGACCACCCGGAAGGTGCGGTCGGCCCAGAAGCCTTCCTGGTAGGTACGGTCGCGGGTGACGCCCGGCTGGTCGTGCACGATCGCCTCGCGGCTCTGGCAGAGGCGATTGACCAGGGTGGACTTGCCCACGTTGGGGCGCCCGATGATGGCGACCACAGGCAGCGGCACGGAACTTATTCCTTCAGTTCGTTCGTTACGACGACCCTAACGCCCACCGGGACGAGCGCACTCCGCGGGGGATGCGCCGCAGAGGCCCGCCCCAACCCCGCCGGCTGGTGAAGCTGGAAGAGCCCCCCGCCACCGGGCGCCTGGGATGGTTGAGCTGATCGCCAGCCTGCTGATCGACCTCTCGGAGCAGAAGCTCTACGCCTACAACCCCCGACACCAGGTGCTGCGCACCATGGCGGTGAGCAGCGGCCGGAGCATCTCCCCCACCCCGATCGGCGAGAGCCGGGTGCTCAGCAAGTTCGCCAGCGTCACGATGCGGCCCTGAAGAGCCTCAGCCCACGGGCGGATCGCCGGGATGGCCCTGCACCGGATCCGCCGGGGGCTCCAGCAACGGCGGCAGGGGCCCCTCCTCCAGCAGGGGCTTGCCCCGCTCGGCCAGGTGGGCCAGCAGCCAGTTCACGGCGGTGGCGCGGCGGGTGCGGCGGGGGTAGAGCTCGCCGATGCGGTAGCCGGCAAAGCCCAGCTGCTGCTTGAGCAGCTGCTTGTGTTCAGCGGGGATCGAGCGGGTGAGGCGAACGCTGGCCGGCCGGATGGCGATCAGCTCGGGGGCCTCGGGGAAGGCCTCGGCCCAGTCGGGCGGGGTGGCCGGGCCGGCGCTCCAGGGCCCGCTGGCCCCGGGGAGATACCCCAGCCGCGGCCAGATCAGCTCACACACGAAGCGATCGCTCAGCTGGTCGGCGAGCACGGCCTCCAGCAGGGGACGGCTGAGGGGGAAGGGATCGGGGGGGGGAGCGGAAACCACGGCCGCTGAAGCGCAGGAGAAGGACAATGGCATTGATGCTCGCCTCTCCCCCATCCGCCAGCCGCTCCGGTGAAGACCGGGCCCGCGCCGCTGCAGAAGGCCCCCTGACCATCCGCGGCCATGGCGTGGAGCGCCAACTGCGCTGCCGGGTGCTGCAGTCGCCCCTGGCCGGCGTGAGCGACCGCATCTTCCGGGAACTGGTGCGCCGCTGGGCTCCGGATGCCCTGCTGTTCACCGAGATGGTGAACGCCACGAGCCTGGAGCTGGGCCACGGGCGCGGCAAGGTGGAGGAACTGGCCCTGGAGACGGGGCCGATCGGGGTGCAGCTGTTCGACCACCGGCCGGAGGCGATGGCCGAGGCGGCACGGCGGGCCGAAGCGGCCGGCGCCTTCCTGATCGACATCAACATGGGTTGCCCGGTGCGCAAGATCGCCCGCAAGGGGGGCGGCAGCGGCCTGATCCGCGATCCCGATCGGGCAGCGCGGATCGTGGCGGCGGTGGCCGGGGCCGTGCGCATCCCGGTCACCGTGAAGACCCGCCTCGGCTGGTGCGACGCCGGGCCAGGCGCCGGGGAGCAAGGTCCCGGGGAGAGCAACGACTCCCGCCAGGACGGGAACGCCAACGCCGCTCAAGCGGTGGCCTGGTGCGAGCAGCTCGAGCGGGCCGGCGCCCAGTTGCTCACGCTCCACGGCCGGACCCGCGAGCAGGGGTTCGGCGGCAAGGCCGACTGGCCTGCCATCGCGGCGGTGAAACGGGCCCTGGCCATCCCGGTGATCGCCAATGGGGATGTGCGCAGTCCAGAGGATGCCCTGCGCTGCCTGGCGCTCACCGGCGCCGATGGGGTGATGGTGGGCCGGGGCACCATGGGCGCCCCCTGGCTGGTGGGCCGCATCGATGCGGCGCTCCGGGGCCTGGCGGTGCCACCCATCCCCGCCGCCGCCGAACGGCTCGCCCTGGCGGCCGAGCAACTCGAAGCCCTGCTGGAGGCCCAGGGGGAGAAAGGCCTGCTGATCGCCCGCAAGCACCTGGGCTGGACCTGCCAGGGGTTCGCGGGGGCGGCGGAATTGCGCCATCGCCTGATGGTGGCCCCCACCCCGGGGGCCGCGCGGGAGCTGTTGGCCCGGGCCGCCGATGGGCTGCGCAGCGGCGCGCGGCCGCCGGACACGGCAGAGGCGGCGGGACCTAGCCGGGCGCGAGCAACAGCAGATCACGGCAGCCGGTGATCGCCTGCACCGCCAGCAGCACCGCCATCAGCACCGCCGCCGCCACATGCAGGGTGCGCAGTCGCGGCGAATGGGCGATCTCGGGAGCCGCCGCCATGGCGAAGAGCAGCAACCCGCAGAGCAGCCAGCCCGACCAGAAATGGGACTGCCAGAAGGCGGGCTGCAGCGGATGGTCGCCCTGGCGCCACACCTCCGGCTCCAACCCCACCAGCAGCAGGGCGCCCCAGCTGAGCAGGGCCGCGGCCGCCCGGCGGCCCGGCCGCCGCAGCCGCCACAGCAGCAGGCAGCCGGCCAGGGCGAGGCCCCCGAGCAGCAGCAGCCGCACCAGCCTGGCGGCGCCGCCGGGGAAGGGCACCCCAGGGGCGGCCTGATCGAGAAACGACCACAGCAGGGCGATCAGCACCGCCACCACCGTGCCGGTGGTGACCCAGCGGCCATGGTCGGCGTGCTCGACCGGGACCGTGGGAGGGAGCGGATTGATCTCCAGCCGCCGCTCCCGCACCAGGATGCCCAGCCGGATCGTGGCGCCCACCACCGGATACACGAACAGGATCATCAGCACCGGATGGAGCTGGGCCAGCCAGTCGAGGGGGCTCATCGCATCCGGTCGGGGCAGCCCGCTGTGGAACCGATGCCCATGCAAGCACCGCCGCAGCGCGGCTCAGCTCCAGGGCAGCACCGCCGGCCAGCCCTGGCGGATCAGCAGCAGGGAGAAGTAGGGGGCCTCAGCGCTGCCGATGGCGGCGGCCGGACCCACCTGCTGGTCGGGCCAGCCCACCCGCCGGGCGAACAGGGCACCCTCCAGCAGCCCCCGCCGCTCCAGCAGGGGGCGTACCCAGCCCCAGCGCCGGCCGAGCTTGAGCAGGGCGAGCACCTGGTCGGCGCCGGCCGCCTGGTCGAGCAGAGCCTCCAGGGCGGCGGCATCCTCCGGGGTGGGACGGATCAGCAGACCCTCCCGCTGCAGGGCCAGGGGCCAGGCCCCGGCGGCGGCGGCCGCCGCCACGGCGCTGATGCCCGGCACCAGCCGCACCGGACAGGCGGGATGGTGGCGGCGCAGGGCCAGCAGCACGTAGCTGCTGGTGGCATAGAGCGACACATCCCCTTCGCACAGCAGCACCACCGCCTGCTGGGCCGCCACGGCGGCAGCGAGCTGATCGGCGGCCGAGCGCCAGGCCCGTTGCCGCGGCTCCGCCGCTTCGGTCATCGGGAACAGCAGGGGCAGGCGGGCCTGGTGGGGGGCGATCCAGGGCTCGGCGATGGCCGCCGCCATGCCCACCCCCCCCTCGTGGGCCACCGGATAGGCCACCAGGTCCGCCGCGGCGATGGCGCGCACCGCCGCCACGGTGAGCAGGTCGGGGTCGCCGGGGCCAACGCCCACCAGGGTCAGGCCGGAGGATGCTGCGCCGCCGGGCGGAAGCGGAATCGGCAGGACATCCGTCACGGCTGAGGGCACGTTAAGCCGTCCATAACCACGCCGACCTAAACCACCCCCATTGAGAGGTCTGTGGTGGCGGCTCGCCAGACATACGGGCAGAAAGCCTGCCCGCCAGGCACCGGTCCCAGGCCGTGGCTCGGACCGCAACGCAGCAAGCCCTGGTTGATCTCCCCATGCTTCCGCAAGGCGCGGCCCACCCCGCAACGGGCCGCCACCCTGGGGGCCATCAAGCGGGCCCTGAAGCGCACCTGGGCCTTCGGCGCCCCGCTGCCGATCGGCCTGGTGGGCCTCGCTCTTGCCGGCTGCAACCAGGGGCCCTTCACCTCAAACCCCTACATGAGTGCCGTGGAGGTGAACCCCGAACTGCGGGGCGCTGAGGTGCAGAAGTCGTACAACCAGGGCTTCAAGAACGACTACATCGCCATCTCAGGATCGGAACTGCTGAGAGATGTGATCCTCAACAGTCTTGATCGTTTCGTGATGGCGGTGCGGGCCCGCGCCAGCGAAGACGATCTACGCCAGAACCTCACGTCTTTCGCCTACTTTGCCGAACCCACCAGCGTCGGCATGAAGGATCTGTGCAATCCAAACCGCCGCTTCATCGCCCTGGCGGCCCTGCGCTCCTGGAACAGCTCATTCCGCCAGCCCTGTGCCGGCACCAGGCGCATCCTGCCGGTGCAGCTGGGCTACGAGGGGCGCGTCTTCGTGGTGCCGGCCAACAACAGCTTCGTGAAGGCCATCGACTTAGCGGCGCTGCGTCGCGCCCTGAACGCCAACCGCGAAACCGTTCGCTGGAGCGACCTCGATCCGGCCTGGCCGAAGCGGCCGATCCGCTGGATCATCCCCTCCCAATTTCCGCTTGGGTTGATGTTCCGTGACCTGGGAGCAGCGGCTCCCTCCCGCTTTCTGCTGGCCAACACCTACTCCAACAGTTATCAGCACATCGAGGATCACCCGGACAACCTCCTGATCACCTATGCCAGCGTCGGTCTGGAGGCCAGGCTGCAGGGCTTTCAGTTCCGCACGCTGCCCGTGCGCGACCACAGCGGCGCCGACGCCGTGAGCCCCACCCTGGAGAATCTGGTGAGCCGGTATCCACGGCTGATGACCCGCCGTGTGGTGCTCTACATCAACACCGCCGCCAGCAACGCCTGCATCCTGGGAGCCTTTGCGAGCTACAGCCTGAGGCACAACAACTGGCTGATGAGCGAAAACAACCTGGCTCCCCTCAGCGCCGCCGATCGCCGCGAAGAGATCCGCCTGCTTCCCGCCGATCTCACCCGTGAGGCCAGCGGTACGCCCACCCCCCTCTGCGCAGCCTTCAACCACCACCAGGCCAGCCTCTACCGCGGAAGCGACGAACCATGACCCTGCCCTTGCGGATCGGAACGACCCGGCAACGCCAACGCCTGGGGCTGGGGCTGGCGGCCCTCCTGCTGCCGCTGCTGCTGCTGGTCGTCGCTCATCATCCGGCAGCTCTGGCCGGCACACCCGCCGCCAAGCCCCCGGCGGTGGTGCTGACGGTCGATCCCGAGTGCCGCCGTTACGACCGCTGCCAGGAGGATCTGCAATCGGTGTTCGGCAGCCTGGACATCGAACGGCTCTCGGAGGAACTGCGGACCCCCCGCCTCTTCACCATCGCCGGCACCCTTACCCTCCAGTGGAACCCGAACGGCCATCCCGGCTGGAGTCCTGAGCAACTGGCCCTGGGATGCCGCAGCAGCGTCTGCAGCTTCAGCGGCTGGCGGGATCAGCAGATTCTGGAGCGGGCGCCGATGCGGATCTGGACGGGGCGATTCGAACTCCAGACCGATGAACAGACCTCCCTGGCGCTCTATCCCTTCGATCAGCACTGGCCCCGGATCAAGCTGATCGGCAAGGACCCCCAATCCAGGGAAGTGCTCTACAGCCTGGAGGTGAGCGACTTCGACATCTCCCTGGCCCCCCAGCTGCTCGCCGGCAAAACCTCCAACTTCCACGTGAACCACGCCACCTTCGGCAGTTCCACGATGTTCCGGCAGGGGCGGCGGCTGCTGAGCGGCGCTGAAGAGCCGGGTGCCACGGCGACCACCGCTGCCAGGACACCGCTCAGCAAGGACGACGTGTTCAACCAAGATCCGGCTGAGATCATCTCCCTGGAAATCTCTCTGCAGGTGATCCGGCGGCTGCCCTGGGCGCTGCTGATGATGGTGGTGCCGATGGCCGTGATCATCGTTCACACCATCTTCGGTTTCCATTGGCGCGAAAACAGCCCGGCGAGCCGATTCGGAACCTCCGGTGTTCTCACCGCGGTGAGCCTGTTTTTCGCCTCTTCGGTGTTCCGCCCGGCCGTGGATTACCTGGTGTTCTCGGATCTGTGGTTCATCACCCTGTTCGTGATCATCACCTTCAACAACGCCCTCACCCTCTGGCTGTTCCGCTTCTACAAGCACCGGCTCGGCCTCAAGGCCGCCGGCACCAGCCTGCCGCCCGCCTTCCGCACCGAAAACCGAATCACCGTGATCTCCGTAGCCCTCACCCTGCTACTGGTCGGCCTGTTCACGGCGCTCGCCTGGTGGTTCTGCCAGCCACCGGAGATCCCCATTCCCTTCCTGGCGGGGAACAAGGGCTTTGATGAGGTGGGGGTTCACATGCTCAAGGTGGAGAACCACAGCGAACTCCATCCACGCGCCGGGCTGATCCCCTACCCACCCCCCTGATCGGCTGTTTCTAGGCTGGCGGTACACGGAAGCCCCGAGGAGCCGCCGATGAGCCTGCTGGTGATCCACCCCGCCGCGCCCGGACCGGCCGACGCCCCCGATCCCCTGCGCAGCGCCGATCCGGGCGTGATCAGGGCGGAACTCGGGGCCCGGGGGATCGGCTTCGAGCGCTGGCCCGCCCGGCAGGCCCTGGCGGCGGGCGCCGATGCGGCGGCGATCCTGGCGGCCTACGCCCCGGAGATCGCCCGGGTGCAGGCCCGGGGCAGCTACCCCACGGTGGATGCGATCCGCCTCACCCCGGACCATCCCGACCGCGCCGCGCTGCGGCAGAAGTTCCTGGCCGAACACACCCACAGCGAGGACGAGGTGCGCTTCTTCGTGGAGGGCCGGGGGTTGTTCTGTCTGCACCTGGGCGAGGAGGTGCTCCAGCTGCTGTGCGAGCAGGACGACTGGATCGCGGTGCCGGCCGGCACCCGCCACTGGTTTGACATGGGTCCCGAACCCCGCTTCTGCGCCCTGCGGTTCTTCGAGAACCCCGAGGGCTGGGTGGCCCAGTTCACCGGCGATCCGATCGCCGAGCGCTTCCCCCTGCTCGATGGCCTGGTGGAGGGGCTGGCGGGGGCGGCCCAGCCGGCATGAGAGGGCCCCGGGCCGCGGGGCACCCGAACCGGCTGGGGTCCCTGGCCGCAGCGCTGCTGACGGCCACGGCCCTGCTCGGCAGTCCCCTGCGGGCCCAGACCCTGGATGTGCCCCAGCCCGATCCCCAGGGCAACTTCGCGGCCGGCCAGGCCAGCGGCGACCGGGGGCCCCTGCCGCAGCGCTATTGGCTGGTGGTGGACCGGGATCCGCGCGGCCTGCTCTGCCGCGATGGGCAGGGGCGCCCCTCCATCGCCCTCAAGTACGGCGCCGTGATCGAGGCGCTGGCCCCGCTCACCGCTGCCGCGCCAATTCCCAGCGGCACAACCGGCACCTGGCTGCAGGTGCGGGTGAAGCCGGTGGCAGTGCTCTACGACGCCCGCCAGCGGGGCCGGGGCAGCGAGGCCATCTGCCAGGTGCGGGCCCATGCCGTGTACCTGGCCCCCCTCAATGCCGACTCCCTGCGGCAGGTGCTCCAACCCCCCCCCTGAGGCCGGCCCGGGTGGGGCGCTTCAGACCCGGAACAGCGAATGGATCCAGAGGTTCTGGGGATCCTGCTGGGATTCGGGGGAGCAGGTGCGGGCGATCAGGCCATAGGAATAGTGGAGGCCGGCGCCGGAGCGGCGGTTGTCATAACCGCTCTGGAAATATTCGCCATAGGGATCATTCACGATGAAACCGCTGGCGTCGTAGCCGCGGATCACGATGATGTGGCCCGAGGCGGTGAAGTAGCCGTGGATGATCACCGGCCGCCCCATGTCCAGGGCGGTGCGGATGTCCTGGAAGCGGCCATTGGTGCGGAAGATGTCCTTGTAGCCCGGGAAGGTCTCCACCAGGGCCTTGAGATGGTTGGGGTCATGGCGGTCCCAGCCGAGGTTCTCCATCGCCCGGTAGAGGGTGTCCTCCAGTTGGGCGCCGCTGCTGTAGGGCATGCCGAGGTAGGCCAGCGCCATCGCCACGCAGGTGACGTTGCAGCTGCCCGTCGGATTGCAGTGATTGTCGAGCTGGGAGAAGTAGGGAACGTCCAGCAGGCGGCCGCTACCCGGCGTGGGAGTGGGCGGCGTGGGGGTGGGGGGTGGCGGGGCGGCGGGCAGCTCCCGCACGCTCCAGTGGGGCTGGTACAACCACCAGTCGCCGGCGCCGTAGGCGAGCCGCACCTGCCGTGAAGCCCCCTCCGTGGCCAGCACCGCCTCCGCCTTGTACTGGCGGCCCGCCTCAACGGGCACCAGCAGATGGGGGGGCAGCTGGCTGGAATCGACGTTCTCCTTCTTGAGGAAGGTGTCGGAGATCGCCGCATAGAGCTGCTGTCCAGCCGGGGCGGCGGCGCCGGCCTCCAGCCGGTCCAGGCCGGCCCGCCAGAGATCGGCTTCGGCCTGGCGACGGCGGCGCAGGCCCACCTCCACCACGCTGCCGGGGTTCACGTACAGCAGCAAGGCCGCCGGCAGGTCCCGCCAACGGCGCTCGGCGAGGCAGGCGGAGATGGTGGCGAAGTCGCCGCTGCCGTAGAAATCGGCGCCCAGGTTGTAGGCGAAGCTGCAGAGGGCCGAACGCATCTCGGCGTTCATGGCGCCCCAGTGGGGAATGCGGCCCACGAGGGGCTGCCAGTAACCGGCCTGCAGATTGGCCACGAAGATGGAATCGGCCACATCGCGGCTGATCGCATCGTTGGGCCCCACCGGGCGGCCATCGGGGTAGTGGGTGCTGCCCCAGCCGATCGTCCAGGGGGCACCGCCGCTGAGGGGATCGGGGTAGGCGTGGATCAGATCATCGACGTCGCTGGTGCGGTGGCAGCCTTCGAACTGCTGGATCAGCGTGATCGCCTGCTGGGGAACGGGCTCAGCCATGGCTTGCAGCTCAGGGATTGGGGGTTGGGGCCATCGGCATGGCAGCGGGAGCGGCGGGGGGCGCGCCGTAGCCCCCGAGACGGCCGAACCGTTCAGCGGCCGATTCCACGAAGCCGCTCTCGCCGCTGATCTCCGGATTGGTGACCTGCCGCATCCGCCCATCGATGAACAGGATCAGCTCCGCCATGCCGCTGCGGCTGCGCAGACTCAGCACCGATCCCTTGCTCTGGTCCCCGTCCAGGGTCATCTGGCCGTTGGCCACGGCGCTGGCGACGCTGTTGCGCGTGTCGTAGGCGAGCGCATACTTGCGGCGATAGAGCTCATAGTTGGCCGTCTGGCCGAACAGCTGGCTGAAGGTCCAGGAGCTGTAGAGCACCAGGCCGGTGGTGATGCCGATGTTGATCAGCACCGGATGGGTCTTCTCCCAACCCTGCTTGCTGATCATCGCCAGCGAGGCCAGGGCCAGGATGCCGGCGGCGGTGCTGAGCGAGAGGGTCGCGATGCGGCCGGCGAAGAAAAAGGAGCCGACCCGGCAGGCCAGCATCTGGCCGCGATGCAGCTCATTCATCTGAAACTGCAGCCGTTGCTTCTGACCCTCGGACACCGGATCGTTGCCGCCCTGGGTGGGCAGCTGGGCGATGCTGCGGGTGAGACCCTCGGTGAAGGCGGCCGTCTGGCCCGCATCCACCGTGCACATCTTGAAGTCGTCGGCATGGCTGCGCACGGCCCCGAACACCGCCGAGAGCAGCACCAGGCCCAAGCTCAGCTGGGCGAGGCAGAGAGCGCCATGGCCCAGCACCGAGGGCCGCGCCGGCTCGCTGCCAGCCACCACCAGATGGCGATACCAGGGACCCGGCGGCGCGGCGCTCGCCTCGGCCGCCCGGGCCGGGGGAGGGCTGCCATCGGTGCCGACGTGCATGCTGCGGACCCGGGACGGAGGCGCCGATCAGGCGGGTTTTAGCGTCCGCCCCCGGGTTCGGCCATGGCCGGCGGCGGGACCGGAGCGTCGGGGGAGGTTCAGCTGTGGAACCGGGGCGCGGACCAGAGGGTCGCCAGCAGCTCCGCCTCCACCGCCGCCAGCTCCTCCAGCCGCGCCATCACGGCGGTCCGCGGAGCCGCCCGCTCAGCCAGCACCCAGTAGAGGCCGAAATGGCGGGCTTCACTGGCCAGCAGCTCGCCGTAAAGCTCCCGCAGCTCCGGATCGGGGCTGTGGGCCGCCAGCAGGGCCATCCGTTCATGGCTGCGGGCCTCGATCAGCCCCGCCACCAGGAAGCTGTCGAGCCGCCGCTGGGGCTCCTGCCGGCGCACCAGGGCCGCCAGGGAGGCCCCGTAGGGCGGGGCCGCCAGGGGCCGCAAGGGGATCCCGCGGCGCTGCAGCAGGGCCTGCACCCGCTCGAAATGCTCCAGTTCCTCCCGGGCCAGGGGGCTGAGCACGGCCGCCAACTCCCCATCGGAGGGGTAGCGGAACATCAGCTGCAGGGCTACCCCGGCCGCCTTGCGTTCGCAATGGGCGTGGTCGATCAGCACCAGATCGGCATGGGCCAGGGCCTGCTCCAGCCAGGCGGCGGAGCTGGGGGCCGCCAGCCACTTCACCCGGGCGGCGGCAGAAGCCAGGGCCGGCTCAGCCACCGGAGGCGCGCTGAGCCCGCAGGTGGCCCACCAGACCCTGCAGGGCGAGCCCGTAGCCGGCGGGCCCGAAGCCGCTCACCACCCCGATCGCCCGGTCGGCGAGATAAGAGTGATGGCGGAACGGCTCGCGGGCGTGGACGTTGCTCAGGTGCAGCTCCACAAAGGGAATCGCCACCCCCAAGAGGGCATCGCGCAGGGCCACCGAGGTGTGGGTGAGGGCCCCGGCGTTGATCAGGATGCCGTCGCTGCGAGGCTCTCCGGTGCCGGCGGCCTGGATCCGGTCGACCAGGGCCCCCTCATGGTTGCTCTGGAAGCAGACCAGCTCCACCCCGAGGCCGGCGGCCTGCTCCGCCAGGGCCGCCTCGATGCCCGCCAGGGTGAGGGTGCCGTAAAGCCCCGGCTCCCGCTGCCCCAGCAGGTTGAGGTTGGGGCCGTTGAGCAGGAGCACGCGCATCAGAACACCGCGAAGCCGGCGGTTACAGGGCCTGAGGCCATCGTAGGGAGCGCCTGGCGGGGGGGCCCGCAAGGGGCCGGAGGGCCAGGTGGGGGCGCGAGGGGCCCGGGGGGTCGGCTGGTAAGTTCTTGGGGTGTGGTTCGGGTCGGTGCCCGAGTGGTTAATGGGGGCGGACTGTAAATCCGCTGGCTCTGCCTACGTTGGTTCAAATCCAACCCGGCCCACCTTCCACATGCCCTTGTAGCTCAGCGGTAGAGCACTCCCTTGGTAAGGGAGAGGTCACGAGTTCAAGTCTCGTCAAGGGCTTCCTGAAATTCCCCGGGCAGGCCCTTTTCCTCCCATCCGAGGGCACCGTGGATGGTCCCTTGGCAGGCGGAGCTCTCCCAAGCCCGGAGTTCCTACGGTGACCAGGTCCATCGGCCCTTCTCCCTTGGCCATTCCCGGCGCTCCTGGCTCCCTGATCCGGGTGCTGGCCCTGGTGGCGCTGCTCGCCACACCGGCCCTGGGCCAGGTGGATCCCCATGCCGGTCGCCGGGGGCTGGGGAGCGGAACGCCGGCCGAGGCCGCCGCGCCGCACGGTGCCCACCACCACCATGACGACCACTCCCACGACGTCGGTCCGGCGGGCGCCAGCTACGACCTGCGCTTCATCGACGCGATGGTGCAGCACCACAGCGGTGCGCTGCGGATGAGCGAACTGGTGATCAACATCGGCCAACCCGGGGTGGGGGCCCTGGCGCGGCGGATCTGGCGGGATCAGGCCGAGGAGATCCGGGCGATGGGCCTTTGGCGGCGGGCCTGGTACCCCCAGGCGCCGCTCCATCCGGTGTCCCTTCCCCCCGGCGGGGATCCCGACAGCCTGGCGGCCCTGACCCGCATGGAACCCGAGCAGATCGCGGCAATGCGGATGATGGGCGCTCTCCCCAGCCCCCAGGAGCGGGTGGTGTGGTTCCTCGAAGGCATGCTCCACCACCACGGCGGGGCGCTGCTGATGGCCCACGACGCCCTGGCCAAGAGCACCAACCCCACGATCCGGCGCTTTGCCCGCGGGGTGATCGTGGCCCAGCGCGCCGAGATCATCGAACTGCGGCGGATGCTGGCCCGCGAGGGCCTGCGCAAGCCGGCCTACCACCGCTATGACGCCCTGTTCGCGCTCTGAGAGGACGAACGCCTGCGGGACCTGGAGCAGTTCCGGGGCGAACTGCAGGGGTTCCTGGCCCGCTGGCGCCGCGATCCGGCCCAGGATCCGGCCCTGATCTGCCCCAACCTCAACGTCTGAACGCTCCGACGCAGCCTGCGCAGCCAACGGCTCGACCGGGGCTGCCCAGCCTGGAACAAGACCCTGCGCAGCCGGAGCCGGACCCATGGCCACGCCCACCCCGGCCAGGCCCCGCGCCTGGCGATCGGCTCTGCTGGCCCTGGCCGCCGCGGCCGCCTGCCTGGCGGGCCGGGTGGAGGCCGGCCCAAAGCCTGAGGCGGTGCCTGGGCCGGTGCCGGAATCCGGCGCAACGGTCAGCATCCAGAACTGCGGCAGCTGCGGCAGGCCATGGTGCGGGTCCAGAGCGAGGAGATCCGGCAGATGGCCCAGTGGTACCGCAGCTGGTACCCGGCCGGCTGAGGGGCCCGCCTCCGGGTCAACGTTTTCGGCGTAGCAAGGAGGCAACCGCGCCGGGCGCGCCCCCCGCCACCGGCACCCGTCTCGCCGCACCGTGGCCGTTCCTCCCCCGATCAGCACGCCGGACACGCGGGCCCGCCTGCTGCTGGCCTGCCTGACCCCCGCCGAGAAACTGGACCTCCTCTCCGGCCAGACCCCCTTCTGGGCCGGCATGGTCGCGATTGCCGCGGCGGATGCGCCGCACCGCCATCCCTGGCCGGCCGCAGCCCTTCCTCACCACGGCCTGGCCGGCCTGCACTTCGTGGATGGCCCCCGCGGCGTGGTGCTGGAGGGGGGCGCCACCACCTTTCCGGTGCCGATCGCCCGCGGCGCCAGCTGGGATCCGGAACTGGAGGAACGGATCGGCGAGGCCATCGCCGTGGAGGCCCGCTGCCTCGGGGCCAACTGGGTGGCAGCGGTGTGCGTGAATCTGCTGCGCCATCCGGGCTGGGGGCGAGCCCAGGAGACCTACGGCGAGGATCCAGTTCTGCTGGGGGCCCTGGGTGGTGCCTGCAGCCGCGGCCTGCAGCGCCACAGCGTGGCCTGCGTCAAGCACTTCGCCCTCAACTCGATCGACAGCTCCCGCTTCCTGGTGGACATCCAGGTGAGCCGCCGGGTGCTGCACGAGCTCTACCTGCCCCACTTCCGCGCCTGCGTGGCGGCCGGCGCCGGCTCGGTGATGAGCGCCTACAACCGGGTCAACGGCTTCTGGTGCTCCCAGAGCCACGAGCTGCTCACCGCCATCCTCAAGCAGCGCTGGGGGTTCCGCGGTTTTGTGGTGAGCGATTTCATCTTCGGGGTGCGCGATGGCCAGGCCGCCCTGCGGGCCGGCCTGGACCTGGACATGCCCTTTCGCATGATCCTTGCCGGCAGCCTCGAGGAAGCCCAGGCAGCGGGGAGCCTGCCGATGGCCCGGATCGACGACGCCGTGCTGCGCCTGCTGCGCACCCAGCTGGCGCTGCCCCCCGGCCCCTACCCGAGCGTCCTGCTGGGCTGCCCGGCCCACCGGGCCCTGGCGCGGGAGGCGGCCACCCGATCGATCGTGCTGCTCAAGAACGCCGCCGCAGTGCTGCCGCTGCGGGGGGTGCGCAGCCTGGCGGTGATCGGCCAGCTCGCCGCCACCGCCAACCTCGGCGACCGCGGTTCCTCCGACACCCGCCCCGCCCCCGGCTCAGTGGTCACCCCCCTGGAGGGGTTGCGCGCCGCCGACCCCGCGCTGCGGGTGGAGCACAGCGATGGGGCCGATCCGGCCGCCGCCGCCCGGCTGGCCGCCGCCTGCGAGGCCGCCGTGGTTGTGGTGGGCCTGGACTGGCGCCAGGAGGGGGAGCACATCCATCCGGGCGACCTTGCGCCGATCCTGCGGGAGATGCCGGCCCCCGATCCGCTGCTGCGGTGGTTCGGCAGCCAGCGGCTGCGGCCCTTCTGGCGGCCGGTGGCGGGCCTGGTGGCGGTCCTGACCCGCCAGGCCTCGGCGCGCAGCGGTGGTGATTTCGCCGCCGGCGACCGCACCGTGCTGGATCTCGATCCCGCCCAGGAGGCGCTGATCCTGGCGGTGGCCGCCGCCAACCCCCGCACCGTGGTGGTGCTGATGGGCGGCGGCGCGATCCTCTGCGAACGCTGGCGGCAGCAGGTGAACGCGATCGTGCTGCTCTGGTATCCCGGCCAGCGGGGCGGCGAAGCCCTGGCGGATGTGCTGCTGGGCAGGGTGTCGCCTTCGGGCCGGATGCCCTTCGTGGTGCCCACCAGCGCTGAGCACCTCCCTCCCTTCGAACCGCGGGCCGAACGGGTCACCTACGACCTCTGGCACGGCTACCGGCGGCTGCGGCGGGACGGCCACCCGGCCGCCTTCCCCTTCGGCTTCGGCCTCTCCTACAGCAGCTTCCGCCACGAGGATCCGGATGCCGAGGTCGACCCCGAAAGGGGGGTGGTGCAGCTGGCGCTCACGGTCACCAACAGCGGGCCGATCACGGCCGCCGAGGTGGTGCAGGTTTACGCCGAACCGCCCGGAACCCTGGTGGAGCGGCCGGCCCGGATGCTGGTGGCGTTCCAGCGCTTCGAGCTGGAGCCCGGCCGCAGCAGGCGGCTCAGCCTGGCGATCGACCTGCAGCGGCTGGCCTACTTCGATGAGGCCAGCGATGGGTTCCGGCTCGAACCCGGCCCGCACCGGCTGGTGGTGGCGCGCCATGCCGAGGACGATGGGCTCGTGGTCACGGTTCAGCTGGAGGCCCGCGCCCTGGGCCCCTGAACCGGCAGCGGCGGGCCGGCGACGGGCACCGGCGGCTCCAGGATCCGGCGCAGCCGCAGCCGGTTGTAGCGCTGCAGCCACAGGCAGGGCAGGTTGAACAGCGTGGCGAACAGCAGGTTGATCAGCACCCCCTCGGGCGGCAGCCACAGGGCCGTGACCAGCCAGAAGGGCCACAGAGCCAGGTGCACCAACTCGGCCCGGCGGGTTTCGGCCAGCAGCCGCTCCAGGCTGGTGCGGTCCCGGCGGGCCAGGTGGGCCTTGGCCACACCGCCGGGCAGCACCCCGCCCGCATCCGGCATCCAGGCTTTCCAGCGGCGGATCCCCAGCCCCCGTTCGTAGGCCCCGATCCCCTCCCCCCACGGCCGCGGCCGGGTCAGCCAGGACTCCCGGGCCAGCAGGGCCAGGGGCAACCGATTGGCCAGTGCCCCCACCACCAGGCTCCAGAGCAGCCAGCCGAGGGCAATGCTGAGCAGGGGAGAAGCCGTCATGGGCGGGTGGACACGGTGCGCCCCTTCCAGCGCACCGCGCCGCGCTCAAGGTTGGCGATCGCCAGCAGGAACACCGCCAGGAAGAACAGCACCGGCACCGGGAAAACCAGGTTGATCCAGCGGAAGCTGCCCACCCGGCGGGTGATCAGCGCCAGCTGCAGGGCAAAGGCGGCGTAGATCACCAGGTTGGCCGCCAGGCCCCGGTCCCCCATCAGCGGCCAGCCCAGCAGCGCCGCCGGCAGGCACCAGGCCGCCCAGAACAGACCCGAAAGCCAGAGCAGCACGCCCACCAGGCGCAGGCCGCGCACCTCGGCGGCGGCGGTGGCGAAGTTCTTGCCGAAACCCGCCACCATGTCGCCGATCCCGCCGGGGTACATGCGGTAGGCCAGCAGTTCCCCGCCGATGAAGGCGCTCACCGGCAGACCAGCCTGCTCGTAGCGGTGGGCCAGGAACCAATCCTCCACCACCTTGCCGGCCACGGCGGCATGGCCGCCGATGCGCGCGTAATCGGCGCGGCTGGTGACCATCGCCGGCCCGAAGGCCACACCGCCGCGGGGCCCGAGGGGCACCGCCAGCAGGCCCACCAGGTTGAACAGCACCGAGAGCTGCTCATAGGCCCGCTCGGTTCGGTGAAAGGGCTGCACCGACACCAGGCCCCCCAGCGCGCGGTGGCTGGCCAGCAGGGAGGCGAGGAAGGCGGGGGCCGGTTCGGTGTCGGCATCGAGAAACACCAGCACCTCCGCCTCGCAGGCCGCCACGCCGTGGTGCAGCGCCCAGGTCTTGCCGCACCAGCCCTCCGGCAGCGGCGGGGGCTGGACCAGCCGCACCGCCAGGGAGGGTTCGGCCCCGGTGGCGATGGCGGCGGTGCGGTCGCTGGAGTGGTCATCGATCACGATCACCTCCCGGGGCCGCAGGGTCTGCCGCCGCAGCCCGGCCAGCAGGTGGGGCAGGGTGTCCTCCTCGTTGCGGGCCGGGATCAGCACCGCCACCGCCGGGGGGTCGGGCAGCTCCGCCTCCGGCAGGGCGGGCATCCGCAGGCCGAGCAACCAGCCGATGGCCCACCGCACCAGCAGCGAGAGGGCAATCAGCCCCATGGCCTCAGGGCCGCGTCAACGCCTCCGCCAGGGGTTGGAGGGCCTGCGGATCCCGCACCAGCTGGGGATGGGCCCACACCGGCAGCATCCGCCGTTCGCCCACCGGCAGCACGGCGCGCCAACCGGGCAGCACCACCAGGTCGATGCCGGAATAGAAGCTGCAGCAGTCGATCGCCGAGAGGCTGGAGAGGTCGCCGTTGAGCTGCTGCAACAGGGCGCTGCCCTGCTTGAGGTCGGCGATGCCGGCCATCAGGCGGCCGGGCCAGGGATGGGCCGTGAGGGTGCCCTGGTGCGGGCTGCCGATGCTGATGAACCGGCGGGTGCGCCGGAAGCCTCCCCGCAGCTGAATCCAGGTGCGGGCGATCACCCCCCCCATCGAATAGCCCGCCAGGTCCACGGGATGGTCGACCCCGAAGCGCTCCTCGATCGCGGCGCCCAGCAGGGCGGCGGCCTCGGCGACCGGTGTCATCCCGAAGCGCAGGGGCAGGTCCGGCACCAGCAGCGGCCCCCGCTTCCCCCCGATCCGGCGGATCAGGCGGTCGAACACCCTTGAGCTGTCGAGCATGCCGTGCACCAGCACCAGCGGGACGGGGGAATCGGTGATGGGACCTGAGGCGATCTGCTGTATTCAACGGCGCTTTGCAGGGGTTGACGGCAGATCAGCGGGCTGGATCCCCGCCCTCGGCAGGATGTTGGTGGGTGATGAGGAAACGTAGGAGTGATCCCAGCGATCGCCGCCGGAGCGACCCGATCCGCTGCAGCGCTGGTCCACGGGGGCTGCGGCGCTGCTGCAGGCGGTGCGTTGATCAGTAGATCCACCCATGGCTGCGGGCGGCCGGAGGCGGCAGCCTGCATCTCTCCGCCCTGCCGGCCGATGACGCCCCAACCCCTCCATGTCGGTGCCCGGGGCGGCACCATCCACAGCCATCCGAGCCGCAGCGGCGCCCTGTTCCAGGTGTGCCTCGGCGGCACCTGCCTGCTGTGCGAGAGCTTGCACGTGGGGATGGCCCACCTCAACCGGATGGAGCGCACCCTGGTCAGTGGCCTGGCGCCAGCAACCCCGCGGGCGGACTGAACACCTCCACCTCCCCGAGGCCCTTGATCGGGTGGACACCGCGGGGGAGGGGTGTCCAGGCGAAGGCACCGCTGATCCGCTCGGCCGTGGCCCCGTCGAACAGCAGGGACACCTCCACGCTGCGGGTGAGGCTCTCAAGCCGCGCCGCCCTGTTCACCGGATCGCCGATCACGGTGAAGTCCAGGCGGCGGGGGCTGCCGATCTGACCCACCACCGCCGTGCCGCTGGCCAGCCCGATGCCGCTGGCCAGCGGCTGCACGCCCTCCCGGCGCCAGCGGACGTTGAGGTCCTCCAGGGCCTCGCCCATGGCCAGGGCGCAGGCCACGGCGGCACGGGCCTCCTGCTGCACGCCCCGGCCCACCGGCGAGCCGAACACCGCCATCACCGCATCGCCGATGAACTTGTCCACGGTGCCGCCGTGGGACGTGATCACCTCCACCATCGCCCCGAGGTAGGCATTGAGCTGGCGCACGTGCTCCTCGCTGCGGCCCTCCGCGCTCCGCTGGCGGGTGAGGGCCGTGAAGCCCTGCAGATCGCTGAACAGCACGGTCACATCAAGGCTGCGGCCCCGCAGCACCCCCTGGGCAGCGGCGGGATCGGCCAGGATCTCGGCCACCACACCCGGAGCCACGTAGCGCTCGAAGGTGCGGCGCAGCCGCCGCCGCTCCCCCTCCTCCCAGAGGTAGGCATCGGCGCCGAAGACCAGGGCCAGCAGGGCAAGCCCTCCGGCCGGCCCGAGCAGGGGCAACCAGCGGTGCAGACGCTCGGCCGCCACCACCCCGGCTGCGACCTGCAGCGCCAGGGCCAGGCCCACCACGGCCAGGCGCCAGCCGAGGCCGGTGCGGCGCAGGGCGGCCAGACCCACCGCCAGCACCACCAGGCCGGCCAGCAGGGCCCGCAGCGGCGGACGGGCGGGCCAGGGCCGCAGGCCCACGCCCTCCAGGGAATTGGCGCTGGCGGTGGCCAGCAGCTCGAGGCCCGAGAGGGGGCCGAAGGGCGTCGGATAGCCGTCGTCCCCCTGAGCCACCACCGGCCCCACCACCGCCAGGGCACCGCGGAGGGCAGGGCGCTGGGGATGGGAGCGCCAGCGCTCCGGATCCAGCACCTCCCAGGCCGATTTCCGCCGGAAACTGCCCTCCGGTCCGTAGGCGCTCAGTTCGGTGGCGGCATCGGCCTGGCGGCTGCTGCGTCCCGCCGCCGCCAGCAGGGCCAGGGGCAGGGAGGGCGGCGCCTCCACCCCATGGGCCGCCAGGGCGGCGCCGTAGGCCTGGGGATGGCGCTGCGGTTCGCCCGGTCCGCGCCAGGGCAGGTTGGTGAGTCCCAGGGCCGGCCCGACGGCGGCGCTCTCCGGCGCCGGATCCGGCCGCACCAGGGTGAGGCTGCCGGCACCGCGGGCATCCCCCGCCTCGAGCATCTCGGCGGCCAGAACGATGCGGCCGCGATGGCGCTGCAGGATCGCCCCCAGAGCGGCGTCATCGGCCGGGCCGGCGCTGCTCGGCCCCTCGAACACCACATTGATCGCCACGGCCGCAGCACCGGCCTCGAGCAGGTGTTCGGCGAGCCGGCCGTAGGCGGCGCGGGGCCAGGGGAGGGTGCCCACGCCCTGGGCCCAGGCCGGGATCGCCGGGCTGCGCTCGAACCAGGCCCCCTGCTGCAGGGTGGCGTCATCGATGGCCACCACCACCAAATCCGGCGGAACGGGGCGGGCGCCCCGCAGCCCGTGCAGCTGGTCCTCCAGGGCCCGCTCCCAGATCCGCCAGCGCAGGGTGGGCCAGCCGCTGAGCAGTCCCGTGCCCAGGGCGATTCCGGCCACGGCCAGCCCCAGCAGCCGGCGGCGGCTCAGCATCCGGGCTCCCCTGCGCAGGGCGGTTCAGGTGGCATCAGAAGAAGCGCGGCAGGCCCAGGGGTAGCGACGGCAGCGGCAAGCCCGGAACGGCGGGCAGGCTCACGCCCGGCACGCGGGAGCGGAGGTAGCTGTCCAGGGCATCGATCGCCGGCAGGGGCAGCCGGAACCCCTCGAACAGCGGGCCGTTGAGGATCTGCCGGTAGTCGCCGGAGCTCAGGGCCAGCAGGCTGAGCACCACGCCCTCCGGTGAGAGGCGCAGGCGCTGGCCGGCCTCCACGGTGGTGGCGGCCTGGCCGCTGGGCTGGCCATCGCGGAGGGGCTCCACCTGCACAGAACCCTCCAGCACGCTGAGGTCGGATTCGCCGGCCTCGTTCACCTCCAGCAGGTAGTTGGTGCCCCGCACGCTGAGGCGGGCCGAGCGGGTGCAGCCGCTTTGCCGCCCCGACACCAGCACCTGGCCGCGGTCCAGCAGGAAGCAATCCTGGCCGAGGCGCAACTGGGAAAAGCGGTTGAGGCGACCCACCGCGCCGCCATTGAAGAGGATCTGTCCGCGGCTGTTGCGGGTGCTGAGCTGCTGGGGCGCCCGGGCGGTCTGGCTGACCCGCGCCGGGGCCTGGTCGATGAAGAGTTCCTTGCCATCGAGGATCTCCTGCACGGTGGCGGTTTCCGCCGCCCCCACCGGCGCGGCGATCCCCAGCAGCGTTGCCGCCAAGGCAGCCAAGGAGGCCAGGGCCGGCCCCGATCCCCTCCGGGAGGGCAGGCAGCGGTGCGGAGCAGGGAATCGCATCAACGGATCAGGCAGAGGCAGCTGCACAGGCGGGGGCCCCGGCATGGGCGGAACCGCCACCCCAGCCTGGCCCGATCGCCGCCATCCGGCCAGATCCGGCTCTAGGGGGCGGCGTCCGGGTCCTGGGGCACCCCCCGCACGGCCAGGGCCAGGCGGCGGGCCAGCAACAACAGGGGATAGAGCCGCCGGGCCCGGCCCGGTTCGGCGAACAGGGGAGCTAGCACCTGCAGCAGCAGCGCGGTGGGCTCCATCTGCGCGCAGATCCACTGAATCGCGGCGGCCCCGTGATGGATCCGATCCCCCTCCAGCAGCACCGCCCCGCTGGCGAGGTCGTGGCCCCGGGCCCGCAGCGCGCGCCGCAGCTGCGCGTCCTGGCGGCCGTCCAGGATGGCCAGGCCCGGGATGCCACTGCGCAGCAGGCTCAGTTCGGCGAAATGGAGGCAGAACGGGCAGGCCCCGTCGTACACCAGCACGGGATGGGCCGACTCCGGGAGCGCCGGATCCCTGGCCACCGGGGGAGCGTCGGGGCCACTCACGGACGCGTCGTCACGGTGAGCAGCCGGTCCTGCGGATCCCAGCGCCAGCGGGGGGACACCGGCGGCTGCCCCCGCACCCGCTGGCGCCAGGCGTCCCAATCGGCGGCCAAGCCCTCGGCGATGTAGGCCCGGGCGGCGGCGATCCGGCGGCCGTGGCCGGGGTGGGTGCCGCCCGGATCCTCGGGTGCGTAGTCGCCGTCGAGTTCGGCGGCCTCCTGGAGTTGGCGCACACAAGCCTCGGGATCGTGGCCGGCGATGGCGGTCATCAGCAGGGCACCCCGGTCGGCGGCAAGCTCCTGCTGCTGGCTGAGGGCGGCCTGGGCGAGATCCCGCTGGGCCTCGGGCCGGCGGCGCTGGTCGGCCTGCTGCTCGAGGCGGCTGCTGAGGTAGGCATGGCGGCGCAGGAAATGGGTGAGTTCGTGGGCCACCACGCAACGCACCGCCGCTGGGTCGTGGCCCTGCACCAGAAAGAAGGAACGATCGAAGCCGATCAGACCCTGGGGATAGGTGCGGGCACTGGCGGTGCCGAGCAGATAGGCCAGGCGGTTCACCTGCCGTTGCAGCGGGCTGGCGACGTCGTCCGGGGCGGCATGGCTCCAGGCCTCACAGGCGCTGTCCGGGTCCTCGCCGGCCACGGGCCTGGGGCAGAGACCCATCTGGCGGGCCCAGTAGGCCGCCGTTTCGCCGGCCTCCAGGGTGAAGCGGATCGGGGAGGTGCGGATCCGGTTGGCCCGCAGCAGGCCATCGGCCTCGCGCTGCAACTGGGCCAGTTCGGGTGGCGGTGCGCTCGATCCGCATCCAATGAGCAGCAGGGCCAGCCCGAGCAGGCCCGGCCCTGCGAAGCGGCACCATCCGGCTCGGGGAGGACAACGCCTCAGGGGCTCAGGGTGCGATGGAGCACATGATCCTGGGGCACAGCGGGACCCTCCAACCGCACCAGATCCTCGAGAGGACCGTTCTCCGCGATCGGCTGGCGGTAACGCACCAGGCTGAGCGGCACCCGGATGACGGTCTCAGGAGCGACCCGCCGGTTGATGGCGGCGGGGCAGGGGGCGGACTGAACCATCTCAGCAGGCGCAAAAGGGAAAGCAGAACCGGGAAGGTGCCCAGGAGGAAGCCCCAGAGAAGGGATGCCCCCCGGCATTGGGCTGATCCAGCCCCGATCCGGGAACCGAGCGGAGATCTGATCCAGATTCCAACCCCGAACCGTTGGAAAACTATTCAGCTGCCATGACCGCTGGATGTAGCCATCCCTACCAACATGGCCGGGGCAAGCCTCCGCACCTGGAGCCCCACATCTGCCAGCGTGGGCAGATCGTTCCCCCGCCCCATGGCCCTGCAGGCCCCCGCCGACCCCAGCCCCGCCATGGAGCTCGCGGTGCCGATCCCGCGGATGCGGGAACCGGTCATCAAGGGCGACAGCCGCTCCCTGGCCTGGCGCCTGGAGCAACTCGACCGCCTGGCCGAGTTGGTCGGCCAGCACGAGGAGGCGGTGCTGGCAGCCCTCGCCGCCGACCTGGGCAAGCCCCCCACCGAAGCCTTCTTCGAGCTTCTGACCGTGCGCCATGAACTGGCCCACACCCGCCGCCACCTGGCCCGATGGATGCAGCCCCGCAGCGTGGGCCTGCCCTTCTGGACCCTGCCCGCCCGCGCCCGGGTGCACCCTGAACCGCTGGGCTGCGTGCTGATCCTCGGCCCCTGGAACTACCCGTTCCAGCTCTGCCTCCATCCCCTGGTGAGCGCCCTGGCGGCCGGCAACACGGCCGTGATCAAGCCGTCGGAGCATGCCCCCCGCACCGCCGCGCTGATCGCCGAGCTGGTGGGCCGCCACTTTCCCCCCGAGCTGGTGCAGGTGGTCCAGGGCGATGGCCACACCGCCGCCCGGTTGCTGGAGGAGCGCTTCGACCACATCTTCTTCACCGGCGGCGAACGGGTGGGTGCCCTGGTGATGGCCGCCGCCGCCCGGCACCTCACCCCGGTGACCCTGGAGCTCGGCGGCAAGAGCCCGGCGATCGTGCTCGAGGACGCGGACATCGCCGTGACCGCGCGCCGGCTGGCCTGGGGCAAGGGCCTCAACGCCGGCCAGACCTGCGTCGCCCCCGACCACGTGCTGGTGGTCCCCGAACGGCGCCAGGAGCTGGTGGCGGCGATCGGCGCTGAGTTTCAGCGTCTTTACGGTCACGATCCCCTCGCCAGTCCCGATCTCGGAGCGGTGGTGAACGACGCCCGCTTCCAGCACCTCACCGGCCTGATCGCCGGGGCCGCAGGGAGGCTGCTGGCCGGCGGCCAGACCGACCCGGCCCGCCGCCGCATCGCCCCCACCCTGATCGCGGTGGAGGATCCCGTGGCTGATCCCCTGATGCAGGAGGAGCTGTTCGGCCCCCTGCTGCCGGTGATCACGGTGGCGGGGCTGGAGGAGGCCCTGGCGCGGGTGCGGCAGGGCGCCCGGCCCCTGGCGCTCTATCTGTTCAGCCGCAGCGAGCGCTCCCGGCGCAGGCTGCTGGCCACCACCAGCTCGGGCAGCGTGGTGTTCAACGATGTGGTGATCCAGGCCGGCGTGGTCAACCTGCCTTTCGGCGGGGTGGGGGCCAGCGGCATGGGTGCCTATCACGGCGAAACGGGCTTCCTCACCTTCTCCCACCGCCGCAGCGTGATGCAGCGCAGCTTCCGCTTCGACCTGCCCTTCCGCTATCCCCCCTACGGCGACCGGCTGGCCCTGGTGCGCCGGCTGCTCGGCTGAGGCGGCCGGCCCGGCAGCGAAACCGCCGCATCGGTGGCGATTCGCCCTGGGGGGGCTGGGCGAGACCGTTTGCGGCCCTTAACGTGCCGCCATTCTCCCCTGGGTGTCCATGCGCCGCTCCTTCGTTGCCCTGGCCCTCGCCGTGCTGCTGCCCGTGCCGGTCCTGGCCGCGGACGTGACTGTGAAGCCGGGAGAAACCCTCTCGGACATCGCCGCCCGTTACGGCATCAGCCTCACCCAGTTGATGAAGCTCAATCGCATCAGCAAGGCGGATCACATCGAGGTGGGACAGGTCCTGAAGGTGCCCGGTCCCACCCGGACCGCGGCCGGCCGGGGGGGCGTCGCCACCGGCAGCGTCACCGTGCGCGAAGGCGAAACCCTCTCGGAGATCGCCGCCCGCCAGGGCATGGGCCTGGGGCAGCTCATGGCCCTCAACGGGATCAGCAAGGCCGACCACGTGGAGGTGGGCCAAGTGATCAAGGTCACCGGCAAACCACCGGCGGCGGCCCCCAGCTACCGCCGTGGCGCCAGCACGCACGTGGTGCGCCCTGGCGAGAGCCTCTCGGAGATCGCCGAGGGCTATGGCCTCTCGATGAACCGGCTGGTGGCGATCAACCAGATCGATGATCCCAACCACGTGGAGATCGGCCGGCAGCTGAAGCTCAAGGGCGAAGCCCCCGCTCCCCGTCCGGTGGCGGCGGCCCCCGTGGCCCGGCCCAAGCCCAGCCCGGTGGCCGCGACCCCCCAGCCCCGGCCGGCGGCCCCAAGGCCCGCGGCCGCAGAGGACAGCAGGCCGGCGGTCAGCACCACGCCGGTGGGTGAGGGGGCCGTGAGCCGCGCCACCGAGGCCGCCAGCCTGGCGGCTCGCCCGAGCACCCCAGCCGTTGCCACACCGATCGCCACAACACCAGTAGCCACAACAGCCGTGGCGACCGCACCGGCCACCAGCTGGAGCGCCCCGGCCCAGGCCCGCCCCACCCCCGTGGCCACCACCACCCCGGTCCAGGCCGCCGCAGCGGCGCCCCGCCCGATCAGCACGGCGATGGCCAGCCCGGCCCCCCGGCCCGCGACCGTCAGCCCGACCCCCCGGCCGGCCGCCACCACGGTGGCCAAGGCCAGCGGCGTGCCCAGCACCGCAGCGGCGACCAGCAGCGGCGACTGGCGCCGCTACGGCCCGCTGCAGGTGGACTGGTCCAACTGGCAACCGATGGGCGGCAGCCTCGTGGCGCCGATCCTCAATGCCAAGGGCGACACCCTGTACATGGCGATCAACTGCGGCGCCCGCAAGATGAACGCCACCAGCGTGGCCGGTGACTGGCGCACCTGGGACAACCCCCAGGCCGATTTCGAGCTCAAGCTGGTCAACGACCTCTGCCGCAGCCGCGGCTGATCCGGTTCGGCCCCGAGCCAGCTCAGGCCGCCCAGTGCAAAGGCCAGGGCTGGCGCAGGTACTGCCGGCCAGCCGGCCGCACCCAGAGCCGCTGGGCGCCGTCATCGCTCTCACTCAGCAGGTCCTCCTGCACCAGCCGCCGCGCCAGCCAGCTCCACTGGCCGGGCTCACGGCCGTGGGCAACCGTGAGGTGCTCACTGAGCAGCCGCAGGTCCCGGCCCCGCGCCGCCCCCTCCTCCAGGGCAGCCAGCACCATGGCCGCCTGGGCTGACCAATCCTGGCGGTGGGGTTCACGCAGGCAGTTGTCGCAACGACCACAGGGGGCTACCAGCTCCCCCACCGCCAGCAGCAGCGCCTGTTCCCGGCAGCCCTCTCCCTCCGCCACCGCCTCCATGCGGCGCAACTGGCGCTGGGCCTGATCACGCCGTTCCGCTTCGCCGCCCTCCGCCTCCCCGGCGGGCGCCCCGGCGCGGATGGCCCAGCCGAGGCTCACCCGGTCCGCCGGGTCGAACAGCACCAGGCAGCGGGCCGGCAGGCCATCGCGCCCGGCCCGGCCTGACTCCTGCAGGTATCCCTGCGGACTGGCGGGCAGATCGAGGTGGAGCACCAGACCCACATCGGGCCGGTCCACGCCCATGCCGAAGGCGACCGTGGCCACCAGCACCGGGGAGGGCTGGTCCTGGAAGTGGGCCAGGGCCAGCTGACGGCTTTCGGGATCCATGCCGGCGTGGTAAGCGATCGCCGGCATGCCGACGGCCACCAGCCGGGCGGCCCAGTCGTCCACCGAGCGGCGGGTGCGGGCGTAGATCAGCACCGCACCGCGGGCGGCGGCCACCTCCTCCAGCACCCGGGGCAATGGATCGCCGGGACGGGGTTCCATGGCGTAGGTGAGGTTGGTGCGGCGCGCCGAGCTCACCTGAAGCAGGGGCTGACGCAGCTGCAGCAGACGGATGATGTCGGCCCGCACCTGGGGGGCGGCGGTGGCGCTCAGGGCCACCAGGGGGACACCGGGGCAGAGGGCGCGCAGCTGGCCGAGGCGGCGGTAGTCGGGCCGGAAGTCGTGGCCCCAGGCGCTGATGCAGTGGGCCTCGTCCACCGCCAGGGCCACCAGCTGTCCCGCGGCGATCGCCTCCTCCAGCAGCTGGCGGGTGGCCTCGGCCTGCAGCCGTTCAGGCGCGAGGTAGAGGAGGCGCAGCCGATTGGTGCGCAGCCGCTCCAGCAGTTGGCGCCGCTCCGGGGTGGGAAGGCCGCGATGAAGACAGGCGGCGGGGATGCCGCGCCGCTGCAGCTGGGTCACCTGGTCCTGCATCAGGGCCACCAGGGGGGACACCACCACCACCAGAGCGCCCCGCACCAGGGCCGGCAACTGAAAGCAGAGCGACTTACCGGCACCGGTGGGCAGCACGGCCAGGCAGTCCCGCCCGGCCAACAAGGCTTCGACGACGGGCCGCTGACCAGGCCGGAACGCGTCCCAACCAAAATGCCGCTGCAGCGCCTGGGCGAGCGGATCGTCCGGCACTGACACCCCCATCGCTGGTGTGCTGGCACCCTACTTGCTCCACCGCTGGTGGCGAGGGTCGCCTCCCAGCGGCATCAGCCCTGGAGAGACTCTCCGCGCTCCAGGGACGGCAGGGGCGGTGCCTCAAGGCGATCCGGGGCCTCCTCCACCAACTGCAGCCGCACCCGCTTGCCCCCCGCCAGCTCCCCGAGCGACACCCGCAGGGTGCTGCCGCTGAGGCTCTGCAAGGCCGTGAGCAGCTCGCGCAGGTGAGGCGTGCTGCTGCCGCTCTCCACCCACAGCCGTTCCTGCAAGCCGCCGAGCCGGCGCCAGCTGGTGTGCAGCTTGAGCACGGCGCTCTCAAGGGCCTGGGCCTGCCCCACCGCATCGGCGAGCAGACCGAGGGCATCGAGGCGCTGGGCCTCCTGCAGAGCCTTCTCGAAATCCAGCTCCCCCTGCTGAAAGGCACGCACCGCCAGGCCGGCCTCGGCGGCCCGATGCAGCCAGCGGGCGGTGAGCGTCACATCTTTCACCCGCTCCAGTTCGGGCTCATCGCGCAGCACCCGGCGCAGGTCGTCCTGCTGATCCTCGGGCAGGCGAGCCAGTTCCTTCACCAGCGGTGCCACGGCCCGCGGCGGCAGCAGGTTCTCGGCGGTGCGCTGGCGGATCTCCTCGGGCAGCAGGGGGCTGGTGGCAGCCAGAAACTCATCGCTGAGACGGCGCACCTGCTTGCGGGTGATCGGCAGACCTTCGTTGGCGGCTTCGCTGATCATCTGCTGCACCTCGGGTCCGGCCTGGGCGGTTTCGAGGAAGGCCCGCTTGGAGAACTGATTCACGCTGTCGGGCTCCAGCAGCCCGCCCCCCACCAGGCTGTCGGCCGACTCCGCCAGCTGGATCAAGGTGTAGGCACGGGTCTTGCTGATCTCCCGCTCCCGGAGCCACTGCAGGAAGCCGGTGCCGCGCCCCTCGCCGCCGCGCTTCTCGCGGTCCCGCACGGCCCGCAGAATGCGCCCCCGCCAGATCTCGGTCTGGAGATCGAAGCGGTCACACACCGCCCAGGCCTCCTCCAGCCGGGCCAAGAACTCCATCGTGCTGAGGTCGTCCTGCTCCGGATCGGGCAGATCGAGGCTGAGCACGGGAGCCTCGGCAGAAACCATGGGAGCGCGCGGATCGGTGGAGGCCGATGCTGCCACGCCCGCCCGCCCGGACCCGCCCCCCCCAGGAGCGGACCGTGCCCCGCCTCAAACGACGAATCGTGACGTCGCCGTCACCGGAGCGGCCGATCGAAGGTAGGGTCAGCCCGACAGCCACCCGATCCGTTCCAGCAGCGATGGCCATCTCCCGCGGCGACAAAGTGCGCATCAAGCGCCCCGAGTCCTACTGGTTCAACGACGTCGGCACCGTGGCGTCGATCGACACCTCCGGCATCCGTTACCCCGTGGTGGTGCGCTTCGACAAGGTCAACTACAACGGCTTTAGTGGCTCCGAAGGCGGCATCAACACCAACAACTTCGCCGAGAGCGAACTCGAGAAGGCCTGAGGCCACCAGGCCCCACCTTTGGTGTCTCCCCCCGACCCGGGTCGGCTCGTTCTGGAGCCGGCTCGGGTTTTGTGGCTTAGCAGCGTGGGCCTGAGCTGGACCCTGGCTGGGCCGATCCGGGCCGCCAAGGTCCGATCCGCACGAGCATTCAGCCTGCGAGCTGGCACCCAGCCCCCCCTGGGCGCAGACGCTGGGAGAATCGGCTTCCCCCTCCGCTGGAAGCCTCGCCGTGCCCGAACTGCCCGAGGTCGAGACCGTGCGCCGGGGCCTGGAGCAGCAGACTTGCGGAATCACGATCGAACGGGTGGAGGTGCTGCGGGCCCGGGCCATCGCCGCCCCGCCCGATCCGGAGCTGTTCGCCCTGGCCCTGCGGGAGAGCACCATCGCCGGCTGGCAGCGCCGCGGCAAGTACCTTCTGGCCCCGCTGCAAAGCGCCGATGGCCAGAACGCCGGAATCTGGGGCGTTCACCTGCGCATGACCGGCCAGTTTCTCTGGCTCGCCCACCGGGACGCAGCGGCGGATGCCGATCCTTACCCGGAGGTGGGCCCCCATACCCGCGTGCGGCTCTGGAGCAGCACAGGCGATGAGCTGCGTTTCATCGACACCCGCAGCTTCGCCCAGATGTGGTGGGTGCCCCCGGAGCAGGCGCTGGAGAGCGTGATCACCGGCCTGGCGCGGCTGGGGCCGGAGCCCTTCGACCCGGCTTTCAGCCCCTCACACCTGAGCAAGCGGCTGCGGGGCTCAAGCCGCCCGATCAAAAATGCCCTGCTGGACCAGTCGCTGGTGGCCGGGGTGGGCAACATCTATGCCGATGAATCCCTCTTCGCCGCCGGCATCCGGCCCCACACCCCCAGCGGCCGGGTCGGCAAGGTTGCCCTGGAGCGGTTGCATGGCGCCCTGGTGGAGGTGCTCCAGGCGAGCATCGGCGCCGGCGGCACCACCTTCAGCGATTTCCGCGACCTCACCGGCACCAATGGCCATTACGGCGGCATGGCCTGGGTCTACCGCCGCACGGGGCTGCCCTGCAGGCGCTGCGGCGAGCCGATCCAGCGGGACCGGCTGGCCGGCCGCAGCACCCACTGGTGCACCAGCTGCCAACGCTGAACCGCTTCGCCATCGCCCATGCTGGGTTCCTCCCGCCGCGCCCGCCACAGTCCCGTGCCGCCGCTTCCCGCCAACCTGATCCCGGGCTCCGGCTCAGCCCCAGAGGAGCAAGCGCTCCATCGCCTGGCCGTGGACCTCAGCCAGACCATGGCCGCGGTGCACCGGCGCGGCTGGTGCGATGGCACCGGGGGCAATTTCAGCTGCGTGGCCCAGCGGGACCCGCTGCTGCTGCTGATGGCCCCCAGTGGAGTGGATAAAGGGCGCGTGGCGCCGGCAGCGCTGATCCTGGTGGATGGGGCCGGAGCGGTGGTACGAGGGGAGGGCAAGGCGAGCGCCGAAACCCTGCTGCACCTGGCGATCGTGACCGCCACCGGCGCCGGTGCGGTTCTGCACACCCATTCCCAGGCGGGCACGCTGCTCTCCCGCTGGCGCGATCCCGAACGCAGCCAGGAGCCCGCTGGAGCGGGCAACCCCACGGGGGCTGTCGCCCATCTGGAGTTCGAGGGGCTGGAGATGCTCAAAGGCCTGGCCGGCATCAACACCCACCAGGTTGCGGTGCGGGTGCCGGTGCTGAGCAACGACCAAGACCTGGCTCGGCTGAGCGGCCACGCAGCGCCCCATCTGGCCGATGCGCCCCATGGCCTGCTGATCGCCGGCCATGGGCTCTACGCCTGGGGACGGGATCTGGAGGAGGCCCGCAGACACCTCGAAATCCACGAATTCCTGCTGGAGCAGCACTGGCGCCAGCTGATCCTGGAGGGGCTGACCGGCCAGCGCAAAGAGGGGAGGTCCGGGCCATGGTCCTGAGATTCGAAGGCATCAGCCACGTGCTGCTCGACATCGAGGGCACCACCTGCCCGGTGAGCTTCGTGGCCAATGACCTGTTCCCTTATGCCAGCGCCCATCTCGGCAGCTACCTGGAGCGCCATCAAACCGATACGGCCGTGAAGGCTTTGGTCGACGAGCTGTGGATGCTGTGGCAGCAGGATCCCGATCCCGAGGCCCGGGTCCTTCTCCAGCCCCCGAAGGAAGCGGAGGGAAAAGCGAAACCAGACCTTAGACAACCGGAACCAGCCAAGGAACAACCGCAACCACTGGAGTGGGGACCTGAGCCAGTGGAGAGACAACCGGACCCAGCGGACCGAAAAGGACCACATGACGTTCAGCAGCCACCAGGGCTGAGGACGCCCCCGCCATCAGTCGAGCCGTATCTGCAGTGGCTGATCCGCCTGGACCGCAAGGTCACCGCCCTCAAGGACCTGCAGGGCAGGATCTGGCAGGAGGGCTACGCCAACGGAGACCTGCAAGGGCCTCTGTTCGTGGATGTGCCCGAAGCCCTCAGGCGCTGGTCACAGCAGGGTCTGGTGCTGGGGGTCTACTCCTCCGGCTCGGTGCCGGCCCAGCAGCTGCTCTATGGCCACAGCAGCGCCGGCGATCTGCGATCCCTCTTCCGCCACTGGTTCGACACCCGCAGCGGCGCCAAACAGGAGGCCACCAGTTACCTCCGCATCAGCCAGGCCATGGAGGCCGATCCCGGCGCCATCTTGTTCGTGAGCGACGTCCCGGCCGAACTCCACGCCGCTGCCGAAGCGGGCTGCCAGGTGCTCTTCAGCCACCGCCCAGGCAATCCCCACCAGGACGGGGCCGGCTATCCCGCCGCCAGCAGCTACGCCGAGGTGCAGATCCAGCTTCTGCCATCAGCGCCAACCGGCCAGGAGGTGCCCCTCCCCCCGAGCGGC
>JBILUS010000051.1:0-9629 GCA_044370835.1 Cyanobium sp.
CGGTGGCGGCGGCGGCGGCGGCGGGAGATCCCCTGGCGGTGGACGCCCTCGATCTCTGGCTGGGGGCCTACGGCGCGGTCTGCGGGGATCTGGCCCTGGCCTGCCTCAGCCGCGGTGGCATCTGGCTGGCCGGCGGCACCGCCGCCAAGCTGCTCGATGGGCTGCGGTCGCCGCGCTTCAGCCAGGCCTTTCTGGCCAAAGGGAGGCTGGAGAGCGCCCTGGTCGACATCCCGATCCAGGCGATCACCGATCCGGCCGTGGGCAGCTTCAGCGCCGCCTGCCGGGCCCGCATGCTGGTGGCCTGAGGTCCGCCCCATGGCGCCGGGAGACCACCGGCTGCAACACTGATCCCAGTGAGAACGATGCGATGGTGCGGCCCCGGATCGGCCAGGGTGTGATGGTCGAGGTGCCCGCGACCACCGCCAACATCGGCCCCGGCTTCGACTGCCTCGGCGCGGCGCTCAACCTGGGCAACCGCTTTGAGCTGCGGGTGATCGAGGGCGGCGGCGAACGCTTCGACCTGATCATCGAGGGCAGTGAGGGCAGTCACCTGCGCGGCGGACCCGACAACCTCGTCTACCGCTCGGCCCAGCGGGTGTGGCGGGAAGCGGGGGAGGAGCCGGTGGCCCTGGAGGCGCGGGTGCAGTTGGCGGTACCGCCGGCCCGGGGGCTGGGTAGCAGCGCCACCGCGATCGTGGCTGGCCTGATCGGAGCCAACGCCCTGGTGGGGGAACCGCTCAGCCGCGAGAAGCTGCTCGAGCTGGCGATCGACATCGAGGGCCACCCCGACAACGTGGTGCCCTCCCTGGTGGGGGGCCTCTGCCTCACGGCCCGGGCGGCTTCGCATCGCTGGCGGGTGGTGCGCTGTGAATGGGATCCCGCCGTGAAGGCGGTGGTGGCGATCCCGGCGATCCGGCTGAGCACGAGCGAGGCCCGCCGCGCCATGCCCCGCAGCATCCCGATCCCCGATGCGGTGATCAACCTGGGGGCGCTCACCTTGCTGCTGCAGGGCCTGCGTACCGGCAACGGCGACCTGATCGCCGACGGCCTGCACGACCGGATCCATGAGCCCTACCGCTGGGGCCTGATCCAGGGCGGTCGCACGGTGCGGGAGGCGGCCCTGGCGGCCGGCGCCTGGGGATGCGTGATCAGCGGCGCGGGCCCGACCCTGCTGGCCCTGGCTCCCGCCGCCACGGCGGAGGCCGTCGGCCGCGCCATGGTGAAGACCTGGCAGCAGGAGGGTGTGGCGAGCCACGGCGCGGTGCTCGACCTGCAGCTGGGCGGCAGCCGCTGGGAGCCCCTGCCGGATCGCGCCCGAACCCCCTAAGTACTTCTACTCAACTGTTAGATTCCGCCACGCTTCGGACCGTCCAGCCTGGGTCCAGGACCCAGGTCAGCCCCTCCAGCCCCCTACAGCCCACCCCCCGATGGACGCAGCCCTGCCCTCCCTGCTCGCGTCCCTCCCGGCGGCGGAGCCCGCGTCGTTCCCCTGGCTCACCCTGATTGTGCTGCTGCCGGCGGCGGCGGCCCTGATCATGCCCCTGCTGCCCGGTGATGGCGACGATCCCCGCCTGCCCCGCACGGTGGCCCTGGTGGCCCTGGTGGCCGATTTCGCCCTGATGCTGTGGGTGTTCGCCCGCCATTTCGATGGCAGCTCCAGCCAGTTGCAATTGGTGGAGCGCTTCGCCTGGGTGCCGGCCCTGGGGCTGGAATGGTCGTTGGCCACCGACGGCCTCTCGGCCCCCCTGGTGGTGCTCAGCGGTCTGGTCACCCTGCTGGCGGTGGCCGCCAGCTGGAACGTGGCCCGCAAGACCCGCCTCTACTTCGGTCTGCTGCTGCTGCAGGCCTCCGCCCAGGCCCTGGTGTTCCTCTCCCAGGACTTCCTGCTCTTCTTCCTGGCCTGGGAGCTGGAGCTGGTGCCTGTGTACCTGCTGATCGCGATCTGGGGAGGAACCCAGCGGCAGTACGCCGCCACGAAGTTCATCCTCTACACCGCCACCGCCTCCCTGCTGATCCTGATCAGCGGCCTGGCCCTGGCCTTCTCCGGCGACCACTTCACGCTCAACCTCAGCGAGCTGGCGGCCCGCTCGCCAGGCGGCAGCTTCGGACTGCTCTGTTATCTCGGCTTCCTGGTGGGCTTTGGCGTGAAGCTGCCGATGTTCCCGCTCCACACCTGGCTGCCCGATGCCCACGGCGAAGCCAATGCGCCCGTATCGATGCTGCTGGCCGGGGTTCTGCTCAAGATGGGCGGTTACGCCCTGCTGCGCTTCAACGTGCAGATGCTGCCGGAGGCCCACTTGGTGCTGGCGCCGGCCTTGATCGTGCTGGGCATCGTGAACATCTTGTACGGCGCCCTCAACGCCTTCGCCCAGGACAACGTCAAACGGCGGATCGCTTGCAGCTCGGTGAGCCACATGGGCTTCGTGCTACTCGGCATCGGTGCGGTCGATGCCCTGGGGATGAGCGGAGCGATGCTGCAAATGATCAGCCATGGCCTGATCGCGGCGGCCATGTTCTTCGTCACCGGTGTCTTCTACGAACGCACCAAGACCCTCTCGATCCCGAACATGGGCGGCCTGGCCAAGGTGCTGCCGATCACCTTCGCCTTCTTCCTGGCCAGTTCGCTGGCCTCCCTCGCCCTGCCCGGCATGAGCGGCTTCGTGAGTGAGATCACGGTGTTTCTCGGCATCACCGCCAACGACGCCTTCACCACGGGCTTCCGGGTGATCACGATCGTGCTGGCGGCGATCGGCCTGGTGCTGACGCCGATGTATCTGCTCTCGCTCTGCCGCCGCGTCTTCTTCGGCCCCCGGATTCCGGCCCTGGCGGTGGTGGGCGACATGAAACCCCGCGAGGCCCTGATCGGTCTGAGCCTGCTGGTGCCCACCCTGGTGATCGGCTTCTGGCCCCGCATCGCCATCGACCTCTACGAAGCCAGCACCACCGCCCTGGCCTCCACCCTCGCGAATCAGGCCCAGGTGGCCCTCGGCCGGTTGCCCGCCCTCGGCTGAGCCGCGCCCTCCGCGCCGCTGCGCTGGAATGGGATCGAATCGCGCCGCTTGCATGGACCCCCATCCCGCCTCCAGTCCGGCCGGGTCCACGGTGCTCCAGGCCTCCGAGCATCCGGGCAGCGCCCAGCCGCCGGCCCTGCTGGCCGGAGAAGGCCTACCGGCCTTTGAAGCGATCACACCGGAGCAGGTCCGCCGCCACATCCCGGAGCTGCTGAGCAGCCTCGAGGCCGACCTCACCGCCCTGGAGGCCAGCCTGGAGGAGGCGCTCGCCAGCGTTGCCCCCCTGGCCTGGGACACGGTGATGGATCCCCTGCACCGCCTCGGCGAGCGGTTGCGCTGGAGCTGGGGCGTGGTGAGCCACCTCAACGGCGTCTGCAACGGCGCGGAGCTGCGTGAGGCCCACGCCAGCCAGCAGGGTCCGGTGGTGGCCTTCGGCAACCGGGCCGGCCAGAGCAGCGTGATCCACCGCGCCCTGCAGCGGCTCGCCGAGCAGGGCGGCCTCGATGGCACCCAGCAGCGCATCCTGGCGGCGGAGCTGCGGGCGATGGAGCTGCGCGGCGTGGGCCTGGGTGGTGAGATTCAGGCGGCCTTCAATGCGGCCAGCCAGGAGCTGGCGGAGCTCTCCACCCGCTTCGGCAACCAGGTGCTCGATGCCACCAATGCCTGGACCCTGCGCCTGAGCGAGGCGGCCGAAGTGGAGGGTCTGCCCGCCAGCCTCAAGGGCCTGCTGGCCGAGGCGGCCCGCCAGGCCGGCGACGCCGAAGCCACCCCCGAGGCGGGCCCCTGGCTGCTGGGCCTCGATTTCCCCCGCTACGGCCCCTTCCTCCAGTACAGCCAGCGCCGCGACCTGCGCGAACGCCTTTACCGCGCCTTCATCAGCCGCGCCTCCGGCGGCAGCGGCGACAACGGCCCGCTGATCGCGCGGATCCTCACCCTGCGCCAGGAGCAGGCCCGGCGCCTCGGCTACGCCAACTGGGCCGAGGTGAGCCTGGCCTCGAAGATGGCCGGCTCGGAGGCCGAAGTGGAGCGGCTGCTCGAAGACCTGCGCCAGGCGGCCCTCCCGGCGGCCGAGCGGGAACTCGATGCGCTGCGCGCCTGCGCCGCCCGCGCCGCTGCCCCGGAAGCGGCCGATCTGCAGCCTTGGGACGTGAGCTACTGGGCCGAGCGGCTGCGCCAGGAGCGCTTCGAGCTCGACAGCGAGGCGCTGCGGCCCTGGTTTCCGCTGCCGCAGGTGCTCGATGGCCTGTTCGGCCTCTGCGACCGCCTGTTCGGCATCCGCATCGCGGTTGCCGATGGCGAGGCGCCGGTGTGGCATCCGGACGTGCGCTTCTTCCGCGTCAACGACGCCGCCGATGGCCGGCCCCTGGCCGCCTTCTACCTCGACCCCTACAGCCGCCCGGGCAGCAAGCGCGGCGGTGCCTGGATGGATGAGTGCCTGGTGCGGCAGATGCGCCCCGATGGCAGCCCAGTGCTGCCGGTGGCCTACCTGGTGTGCAACCAGAGTCCGCCGGTGGGCGACACCCCCAGCCTGATGACCTTCGCCGAGGTGGAAACCCTCTTCCACGAGTTCGGCCACGGCCTGCACCACATGCTCACCACCGTGGAGCGGCCGGAGGCCGCCGGCATCAACAACGTCGAATGGGATGCGGTGGAGCTGCCCAGCCAGTTCATGGAGAACTGGTGCTACGACCGGGCCACCCTGCTCGGGATGGCGCGCCACTGGCAGAGCGGCGAGCCGCTGCCGCAGAGCGAATTCGAGAAATTGCAGGCCGCCCGCACCTTCCTGGGCGGGGCTGCCACCCTGCGCCAGGTGCACTTCGCCCTCACCGACCTGCGGCTCCACAGCCACTGGACCCCGGAGCTGGGCCAGTCGCCGGAGCAGCTGCGGCGCGAGATCGCCGCCACCACCACGGTGCTGCCTCCCCTGCCGGAGGACGCCATGCTCTGCAGCTTCAGCCACATCTTCGCCGGCGGCTATGCGGCCGGCTACTACTCCTACAAGTGGGCCGAGGTGCTCAGCGCCGATGCCTTCAGCGCCTTCGAGGAGGTGGGCCTCGAGAACGAGGAGGCGATCCGCGCCACCGGCCGCCGCTTCCGCGACACGGTGCTGAGCGAGGGGGGCAGCCGCCATCCGGCCGAGGTGTTCGCGGCCTTCCGCGGCCGTGCCCCCAGCCCCGAAGCCCTGATCCGCCACACCGGCCTGGTGGAGGCCGGCTGAGCGCCGGCCATGAAGGTGGACGGCGAGCCGCTCGAAGGCCTGGAACACGCCAACGCCTGGGCCCTGCGCCAGCCCGAGCAGCCCAGCACCAATTGGGTGGTGGGAGACCACATCGCCATCCCCCCCGATTCGCTGCGCTTCGTGGGCCACGGCAGTCCCGGCTGCTGGCCTGGCGGTGGCTCCGATGGAGGGATGGCCGAGCCGCTCGAAGGCCTGGCGATCAAATGGTTCCAGCACACGCCGCAGGACGACCCCGCCTGGGGCCGCGGCAAACCCACCAGCGTCGGCCGCACCCTGTCGCTGCTGGCGGGCCCGGGCGCCTTTGAGCTCAGCTTCCGCCGCGACGGCCGCACTTGCACGCTGGTGCTGGAGCACCCCGGCGATTTCGCGATCTGGGGGGAGGGTCTGGAGCACCGCTGGCGGGCCCTGGAACCCTCCACCGTGCTCACCGTGCGCTGGCAGCCCGGCAGCCAGCAAAGGAATGGCGGCACCGGGGAACCCTGAGGGGTCTGCCATCCCCGACCCATGAGCGACGAATCCCAGCCCCTGATCGAAGCGGCCACCTTCCTGGATCGCACCATCCGCCTCTTCCTGAGCCAGGAGGGCAGCCTGCAGGCCGAAACCTGGATCGTGGCGGTGGCCCGCATGGCGGGAACCCTGATCCTGCAGGACCAGCTGCCGGAGGGGGCGGCGCCGGCCGGAGCCGTGCTGCTGACCGACGGTGTGAACCGGGAGGGCCCACGCCTGGTGCGGCTGATGCTGCTCACCCTGGCCCACCTCGGCAGCCCGCTGGAGGAAGCCGAAATCGAGGCCACCGAAGCGGGCACCGCCGCCGTTCCCCTTACCCTCTTGGCCACCCGGGAGCGGCTGGAGCCCCTGGTGCTGGCCTGTGGACGCAGCCACGGCCTGGGGCTGGGCGAGACCGCCGATGCCCTGATGATCAGCACCGCCATGGCGCTCCACACCTGCCGCGAGCTGGTGCCGCTGCCGCTGGGCGCCGGCCTGGCGGTGGCGGGGCTGGTGGAGGGGGCCCGCACCATGCCCAGCGGCGGCCCAGACCCGGCGAACGCCTAGGGCCGCAGCAGCTCCGCCACCACCGGATCGAGGGAGCCCGGCTCGGCCATCAGCAGGTTGTGCCAGAAGACCGGCAGCGGCCGGCAAGGGCCCACCGGCAGCACGGCCTGCCAGCCGGGAAAGACGGTGAGATCGGTGGGGCAATAAAAGCTGCAGCAGTCCACGGGCTCCAGGCGGTGGGCCTCGGCGGCGAGCCGGCGCAGCAGGTCGCTGCCGGGCTTCATGTCGGCGATGCCGGCCAGGGGCCAGCGGGGCCAGGGCACCGCCGCCAGGGTGCCCCGCTGGGGACTGGCCACGCTGGTGAAGCGACGGGTGCGGCGGTGCCCGCCCCGCAGCTGGATCCAGGTGCGGCCGATCACGCCGCCCATCGAGAACCCCATCAGGTCCACCGGTTGGTCGGGGCCGAAGGCGGCCTCGATGTGGTTGCCGAGCAGGGCCGCCAGATCCTCCAGGGGCACCGAGCCCAGGGCATGGGGCAGGTGGGGCACCAGCAGCGGTGAGCGCCGGCCCGCCAGGCGGCGCCGCAGGGTGTCGAACACGCGCGGCGTGTCGAACAGGCCGTGCACCAGCACCAGGGGCGGAGAGGAAGCCGGCTCGGTGGTGGGGCTCATCCGGGATGCAGAGCGGCAGGGTGGGGGGACTGAGCGGTGTTCCGGCTCGGTTCAGAAGCCGGGGCGGCGCTGAAGCGCTGATGGTGGCTAGGCGGGCCAGCGGCGCTGGCGACGCACCGCCACCGTGCCATCGAAACCGGCCACGGGCACGCGGCACTTGCGGATCTCCAGCTCCAGTCCCACTGGCCCGTAGAGCGCTTCGAGGGCATCGAGCAGCCGCTCGGCGGCATGCTCCAGGGTGCGGCAGCACAGGCTCCGAGCCAGCCGCTGCAGGGCGGCGATGCCGAGGCCATAGTCGTAGCCGCCGTCGAGAGCATCGCTGCGGGCGGTGGCGTCGAGGTCGGCGGCGATGCTGAAATCCACCGCGAACCACTGGCCGTGGAGGCGCTCCTCTTCGAGCACCCCCACATGGGCCCAGAGGCGCAGATCCCGCACCAGGATCCGGTCGGTCACAGCGGCAGGGGGCGGTGGGTGAAGGCGTGGGCGCCGGAGGCGTAGTCGGCGGCGATGTGGCCCTCCCCCCGCAGCCGGTAGCGATAGGTGACCAGGCCCTCCAGTCCCACGGGGCCGCGGGGCGGCAGGGTCTGGGTGCTGATCCCCACCTCGGCGCCGAAGCCATAGCGGAAACCATCGGCGAAGCGGGTGGAGCAGTTGAGATACACGCCGGCGCTGTCGACGCCGGCCAGGAAGCGGTCGGCGGCCTGGGGATCGGTGGTGCAGATGGCGTCGGTGTGGCGGGAGCCGTAGCGGCGGATGTGCTCGAGGGCCTGCTCGAGATCGTCCACCACCCGCAGGCTGAGGATGAGATCGGAGTATTCGGTGGCCCAGTCGTCGCCGGTGGCTGGGGCAGCCACCCCGAGGGCGCAAGCAGCCGGATCGCCGCGCAGCTCCACGCCGGCGGCGGCGAAGGCGGGCACGACCCGCTCCAGAAAGGCGGGAGCCACGGCCCGGTGCACCAGCAGGGTTTCGATCGCGTTGCAGGCCGCCGGGTACTGAGTCTTGCTGTCGAGGGCCAGCCGCAGGGCCTGCTCCAGGTCGGCGGCCGTATCGACATACAGGTGGCAGATGCCATCGGCATGGCCCAGCACCGGGATGCGGGTGTGGTCCTGGATGAAGCGCACCAGCTGGTTGGAGCCGCGGGGAATGATCAGATCCACCAGGCCATCGAGCTTGAGCAGGGCCAGGCTCTCGGCCCGCGAAGTGAGCAGCTCCAGGGCCGCCGGATCAACGGTGCTGCCAGCCAGACCGCGCTGCAGGGCCGTGTGGATGGCGGCGCAGCTGCGGCTGGCCTCGCGGCCGCCCTTGAGCAGGGCGCCGTTGCCGGAGCGAATCGCCAGCGCGGCGATCTGGATCAGGGCATCGGGCCGCGCCTCGAAGATCACCCCCACCACCCCGAGCGGCACCGTGAGGCGCTCCAGCACCAGGCCGGCATCGAGCTCGGTGTGGAGCTGGCGGCGGCCGAGGGGATCCTCCAGGGCTGCCACCTGCCGCACGCCCTCGATCGCGGCATCGAGCTTGGCGGCATCGAGCTTGAGCCGGGCCACCAGGGGTGCCGCCAGGCCATCGGCGGCGGCGACCTCCAGATCGGCCCGGTTGGCCGCCACGATCGCCTCGCGGTCGGCCTCGAGGGCGTCGGCCATCGCTTGCAACGCCGCCTGGCGTTCGGCATCGCCGCACTGGGCCAGGGCGATGGCGGCCTGGCGCACGGCGGCGGCCCGCTGCAGGAGCTCGGGGCTGGGATCAGGCACGGCGGCGGCGCCGGAGGACTGGATCTCGGAAGTCATGGACCCATCATCCAACCCCCGGGCCGCCGGCGGTGGGGAATGGAGGCTGGATGCAATCACAGCCTCCTCAATCGCGGAACCCGTCCCCAGCGGCTGCCCCCCCTGACAGAGGCGAACGTCTCCAAACACTGCCCCTAGCGCAGCAGAACGCCTTCGAGTTCAGGCGAGCTCAACCGAACCGCTCCAGTTCACGCGAACTCAACCGAACCGCTCCAGCGCCAGCCGGGCCGCCCCCAGCCGGCCGGCGCCGTTGCCGAGGGCGCAGCGCCGGATCACCAGCTGCTCCCTGCATTCGGGCAGCACCCGCTGCTCCACCTCGCGCCATACCGCCGGCAGGAAGTGATCGATCGCGGCGCTCAGGCCGCCCCCGATCAGCACCAGCCGGGGGCTGAGCACATACAGCAGTGAGCTAAGCCCCTGGCCGAGCCTGCGGCCGTATTGCTCCCACACCGCCAGCGCCGCCGGATCGCCGGCAGCGGCCCTTCGGTCTAGCTCGGCGGGATCGAGGGGGCTGAGCTGGGCCAGGGCCCCGATGCTGCAGTACTGCTCCAACGAGCCCCGGTTGCCGCTGTGGCAGACCGGCCCCTCCGGATCCACCCCGATCAGCCCCAGTTCGGCGCCCGCCCCGCTGGGTCCGGTGAAGAGCGCACCGCCGATCAGCACGCCGCCGCCAACGCCGGTGCCGAGGGTGAGCAGGATCGTGTCGGGACCATCCACCGCCGCTCCGCGCCAGGCCTCTCCCAGCAGGGCGCAGTTGGCGTCATTGGCCAGCACCACGGGGCGCTCGATCTGGGGTTCGAGCCAGTCGGCCAGTGGGATGCGACGCCAGAGCGGCAGGTTGATCGCCAGCCGGGCGATCCGCCCGTCGCGATCGGTCGGGCCCGGCAGGCCGATCCCCACCCGGTCGGCCCGGCGCTCGGGATCGAGAACC
>JBILUS010000015.1:0-59683 GCA_044370835.1 Cyanobium sp.
GTGGCAGCAAGAACCCTCGTGCCCTTGCCGGCGCCGCCGCCTATGAAGGCACCTTTGAGGCCGCTAGAGGGTCGGAGTTTTCCGGAAGCTGGAATGTCACGGCGCTCGTGGCCACCAAGGCCGATGGTTCGTTCTACACGCAGGAAGAACTGGCTGGCAACGGTGTACAGACCGTTGAACAAAGCCGTCCGCTTTCCGAGCACGTCTTCATCGGTGTGGTTCAGCAACCTGGTGAATCTGCTGGTGCTGTGGAAGCCAACAAGGCGGATTACGGCGGTCAGATCTTGATGTTCAGCCTTGATCTGCCTGGCATCGAACCGAAGCCAGTCGTCGGCACCGCCGGCGCCGACACCATCATTCAGCCCGATGCCAGCAAAGACATCACCCTGATCGGCAACACCATCTTCACCGGCGCCGGCGACGACGAGGTGGATGTGGCCCTCAGCGATGGCTTCGAGAACAAGGTGTTCACTGGTTCCGGCGCCGACACCATCTATGCCGGCACCCGTGATGTGATCACCGGTGGCAGCGGCGATGATTGGTTCAGTGCCGTAGCCGGCGATGGCAACCGCATCAGCGGCGGCCTTGGTAACGACACCTTCATCATCGGCAGCGCGTCCAACCGCCTCCTCGGCGGTGCAGGCGACGACAAGTTCTATGTGCTCGGTGGAACTGCAACCAACCACCTCAACGGTGGTGCTGGTGCCGACCAGTTCTGGCTCGTGAGCGAGATCGGGGACCGTCCGGCTGCCAAGCAGTTCGTGATGGACTTCCAGCTGGGGGCCGACAAGGTGGGCCTGCAGGGTGTGGCCTTCTCCAGCCTCAGCTTCACCCAGGTGGGTGGCGACACCCTGCTGAAGGTTGCCGGTGTGGAGGTGGGTCATTTCACCAACCTCAGCGCCGCCAGCCTCAACAACCAGGCCAACTTCGCTGGTCTGGCCTGATCGCATACCCAATCGGTCCCCTCAGCAGAGGGGACCGATTTTTTGTTTCCTGAGTGGAAACAAAAAACCATTCGTTCTGCCCACTCGCACGTTGAATACCCAGGACCATGCCAGTCTCTTTCACCGGCACCTACGGCCAGAATTTCGACGGATTGGCATCGTCCGGCACCAATAATGCCTGGACCAACGATCTGACCCTGCCGGGCTGGCACCTGTTCCGCCAGCCTGCGGCCAGTCCTGTAGCGATCACCAGCTACAACGCCGATACGGGTACAGCCACCAGCGGCAATTTCCTGAGTTACGGCAGTAGCGGCAGTAGCGACCGTGCCTTGGGTGGCCTGGGTTCAGGGGGCGTTTATTTCTCGGGTCCAAGCCCAGCACCAGCTGTTCCGGCTGGCTCTGTAGCCGGCTGGTTTGCCCTGGCCCTCAGCAACGCCACAGCAACCCCGATCACCAATCTCGCCATCGCCTTCAACGGCGAGCAATGGCGCAACGGCGGCAACACCACCGCCCAGACGATGGTGCTGGAGTACGGCTACGGCGCCAGCTTTGAGCAGGTCGCCAGCTGGACTGCCCCGGGCGGAACCTTCAATTGGTCCTCTCCGGTGGCAACGGCCCCTACGGGAGCCGCTGTCGATGGCAACAACGCTGGCAGGGTGGGAAACCTTGGAGGCACCCTCAACCTCAGCGCCAGCCCATGGGCTGCCAACGCCACCCTGTGGTTGCGTTGGATTGAAAACAACGATGCTGGAGGCGACCACGGCCTGGCAATTGACGACCTGACAATCGCAACTGTGCAGGCGCCCGCCCAGCCCGAGGTGGCGATTCAGGCCATCGTGGCCCAGGCAGGCGAGTTCGGAGGCTCCGCCAGCGTGCGCATCAGTCGCACCGGCTCCACTGCAGCCGCCTTGGAGGTGCCGATCAGCCTCGTGGCTGGCGCCGGCCTCGCCACCGCTGCTGATCTCACCACGCCGTTCCCAGCCAGCATCACCATCCCAGAAGGAGCTGCCAGCGCTGATCTGGCCCTCAGCCCACTCGACGACAGCCTCGACGAAGGCACGGAGACGCTGCGCATCCAGATCACCGCTCCAGCCGGCACCACCCTGGCCGCCTCTGGCGCCAGCGTGGATCTCACCCTGTTCGACAACGATCGCATCAGCCTGATCTCGGCGGTGCAGGGCACCGGCGCCACCAGCCCCCTGCTGGACCAGAGCGTGACCCTGCGGGCCGTGGTGGTAGGCGACTTCCAGCTCAGCAGCGAACTGGGAGGCTTCTTCCTGCAGGAGGAGAGCGCCGACTGGGACACCAGCGCCCTCAGCTCCGAAGGCCTCTATGTGGCCTACCCCTTCTCAGGCGGCAACGTCGACGTGCAGCTGGGCGACCGGGTGCTGGTGAGTGGCGTCGTGAGCGAGCGCTTCAACCAGACCATCCTCAGCAGCATTCAGGCTCTCACGGTGGAAGCCAGCGGTCGTTTGGCGGATACCCGCAGGGTCGACATCCCCGATCTGCTGGCCCAGCGCAGCGCCTCCCTCGATCTCGAGCCCTACGAGGGCATGTGGGTGCGCTTCCCCGAAACCCTCACCGTCAATGGCCTCTACGGCCAGTTCCGTTTCGGTGAACTGGAGCTCAGCGCCGGCGGCCTGCCCATCCAGCCCACCAACGTCATGGAACCTGGTGCGGCCGCCTACGCGGCGGAGCAGGCCATGGCTCTGCGGGAGCTGGTGCTCGATGACGGCAGCAACAGCTCCTACCGGCCTGCCAACGCTGCCACCTCTGCGGCTCCGGTACGCGATCAGCTGCTGCGCCGCGGCGACACGATCACGGCCGTGGAGGGTGTGCTCGCCTACGACTTCAGCAAGTACCGGCTCCAGCCCACCGCGCCGTTGAGTTTCAGCACGGCGGATCAACGCCCGCCGGCGCCGGCCGCGGCGGCGGCGGGACAGCTACGGCTGGCCAGCTTCAACGTGCTCAACACCTTCACCACCCTCAACACCACCGGCGCGCTTACCGACAGCGGCTTGGCACCGCGCGGCGCCAACACCCCCGAGGAGCTGGAACGACAGCTCAGCAAACTCACGACGGCGCTCCTTGGCCTCAAGGCCGATGTGATCGGCCTCATGGAGCTGGAGAACGACAGCGACGATGCCACCCTGGGGGCGATCGTGCAGAGGCTCAACGCCGCCCAGCCCAGTGGCTCAGGCCGCAATTACAGCTATGTGCCCACCGGCTTGATCGGCAGCGATGCCATCAAGGTGGGCCTGATCTACAACAACCTGGCCGTGGCAGCCAGCGGCACGTCGCGGGTTCTCGATACAACCGCCTTCACCGATCCTCTGGCTAGCGGCACCCCGAAGAATCGCCCGGCCCTGGCCCAGACCTTCCGGGAGCTGGCCAGCGGCGAGACAGTGAATGTGGTGGTCAACCACCTCAAATCGAAGGGCGCCACCGATGCCACCGGTGCCGATCTCGATCAGCGCGATGGCCAGTCAGCCTTCAACGCCACCCGCACCGCAGCTGCCGCCAGGTTGCTGGAGTGGATCCAGAGCAATCCCACTGGCAACGGAGATCCCGACTGGGTGGTGCTGGGCGACCTCAACGCCTACGCCAAGGAAGATCCGATCCAGGTGTTTGAAGCGGCTGGGTATCGCAATGCCCTGCCCAGCTTCACGGACGAGCCACCCTCGAGCTATGCCTTCTTCACTCCGGTGGACATGAGCGGAGCCCTGGATCACATGCTGATCTCCCCCTCCCTGGTTCCTCAGGCCATCGCCGCCAGCGACTGGAGCATCAATGCCGCCGAGGCTGCCTTCCGCGACTACAACCGCGACACCAACAGCAATGGCAATGCGGACGTGCGTGACTTCTTCACCGCCGATCCCTACCGCACCTCCGACCACGACCCCGTGATGCTCGATCTGGATCTGGGCCGCACCATCCCCGCCGGGCTCGCCTTCAGCCATGGCGTCGCTTCCGGCGATCCCTACGCCGATTCGGTGATCCTTTGGACCCGGATCACACCACCGACAGGCTTCTCCGGCCTCGTGGATGTGCAGTGGGAGGTGGCAAGTTCTGCCGATTTCAGCGCTGAATCACTGATTGACAGCGGCTCGTTCAGCACCGGCGCCGCCCGCGACTGGACCGTGAAGGTGGAGGCCGATGGCCTGGTGGCTGACACCACTTACTACTACCGCTTCGGCGCCGGCGAGTCGGTTTCGATCACGGGCCAGACCAAGACCCTCCCCACCGGCAGCGATCCGGTGCGGCTGGCGGTGTTCTCCTGCGCCAATTTCCCTGCCGCCGAGGAGTTTGCCGCCTACGGCCGAGCAGTCGCCATCCATCAGGCCAACCCCTATGACGCCCTGCTGCATCTGGGCGACTACATCTACGAATACGGCCCCGGTGGCTACGGATCCGCTGAAGACGCCGCCGCAGACCGGGGCTTCCTGCCGAATCGCGAGATCATCAGCCTCGACGATTACCGCCAGCGCTATGCCCAGTACCACACGGACATCAATCTCCAGTCCCTGCGGGCCGCCGCGCCGCTGATCGCCGGCTGGGACGACCACGAAACCGCCAACAACAGCTGGGCCGGTGGTGCCCAAAATCACCAGAGCCCCGAAGACGGCGACTGGCTGGAGCGCCGCGATGCCGCCCTCAAGGCCTACTACGAGTGGCTGCCGATCCGCGAACCCGGTCAGCGCCAGGCGAGCGACGGCGCCACCGCCCTCTCGCCGCTGACGCAGGCCTACCGCTCCTTCAGCTTCGGCGATGTGCTCACCCTGCACATGCTGGAAACCCGCCTCACCGCCCGGGACCAGCAGCTGGAGTACCCCAGGGAGGCCACCGTGCAGGCCCGCATCGGGGCGATCCTGGCCGATCCGGCGCAGGTGGCCAGCTACGCCACCAAGGCCGGTGCAGCCCCGCCCACATCGATTGAGGGCTTCCCTGCCTTTGGGGCCGCGATCGCGCCGCTGGTCGCCCAGGAGCTGGTGATCGCCACCGTGCAGCAGGGCTGGGCTGATCCCTCCCGTGACCTGATCGGCGACACCCAGCTGGCCTGGCTGCAGCAGCAGATGGCAGGCTCCAGCGCCGCCTGGCAGGTGCTGGGCCAGCAGGTGCTGATGCAGTCGATGGCGGTGCCTTCAGAGCTTCTGCTCGCTGCCCAATCCCTGGACTTCAACGACCCTGCCTCCGGCGCGCAGCTCACCGCAACGCTCGACAAGTACGCCGGCCCGCTGCAAAAGCTGGCCACCGGCACGCCCTTCGCCAGCCTCTCCCCTGCTGAGCAGGCCCTCTTCGCCGAAGCCGGCAAGATCCCTTACAACCTCGATGCCTGGGATGGCTATGGCGTGGAGCGGGAGACGATCCTGCAGACCGCCCTGGCCCTGGGCAAGCGCCTGATCAGCCTCGCTGGCGACACCCACAACGCCTGGGCTGGCGTGCTCGACACCATGAGCGCCGGCAGCAAGCCCGCTGGCACGGTGGCGGGGGTGGAGTATGGGACGCCGGGCGTGACCTCCCCCGGTTTCGAGAAGTACCTGCCTGGCGCTGATGCCTACATCCGCGCCATGTATCCAGCCGTGGATGGCCTCGATGGTCTGTTTTTGGGTTACGTGGATGGCCTGAAGGACGCCGATCTCAACCGCCGCGGCTTCCTGGATCTCACGGTGAGCAAGGAGCAGGTGGTGGGCTCTTTCCAGTTACTCAACGGCACGGACCCCGTCAGCGGCAAGCCCCTCTGGAGCAGCGAGTCGGTGGTATCCAGTGCCAGCTATGGGCTCTCCACCAGCGCCGAGGCCCGGCCCCTGATCAGCTGGCAGCCTGGCTGGCGCGAGTTGGATCTGGTGTTCGGCATGGCCGTCGACGGAGCAGGTGGCTCTACCCTCCTTGATCCGGCCGTTTACGCCAGCGTGCCCAGAGAGGGCATCCAGCTGGCTGACGTGACTGTGCAGGGCTCTGCCGCTGCCGAACGCATCTATGCCGGTGTTGGCTCCACCGTGGATCTAGGCCCAGGCAGCGACGAGCTGTTCAACACCGACAGCCTGGGCGGCAACGTACTGGTGGGTGGCACCGGCCTGGATCGGTTCGTGATGCGGGCCGCCGACGACAGCGTGATCGGTGGAAGCCTGCAGGCCAACGCCGACGCTCTGGGGCTGCCTCCGGTGGTGGCCCTGGTGGATGGTGAACGCGATACCTTCCTGATCGACAGCTCCAACCCTGCGCCCGCCGGAAGGCTGCGCATCCTCGATTACGAGCCGGGCGTCGACCAGATCCTGCTGGATGGTGTGACCCTGCAGACGCCCTGGCCGCAGACCAGGAGCCAGCTCCAGAGCCTCAACATCGATGTGAATGCGGCGCCGCAACTGAACGGCAGCCCTGGCACCTACACCTTCAAGCGCGGACTGGAGGTGAGTCAGGACTTCGCCTCCTTCGTGAGCGATGCCGACACCGACCCTCTCACCCTCCTCAAGCTCAATGGCCCGGACTGGATCACCAGCTCGGGCACCACGCTGCTGGCCACGGCACCCGGCACCTTCAGCGAGCAAGACCTGGCAGCCCTCTCCCTGAAGCTCGCCTTCAGCGATGGCAAGGCGCTGGTGCCCTTCGCACTGAAGCTGGCTCTCTTCAACGCTCCGCCCACGGGCCTGAGCCTAAGCAACGCGATCACGAGGCTGGCGGAAAACACCAGCACCGCCAACCGCATCAAGGTGGCGGATGTGGTGATCGCCGATGACGGCGTCGGCTCCCACACCATCAGCCTCAGCGGTGCCGATGCCGACAGCTTCGAGGTGAGCGGCAGCGCCCTCTATCTCAAGGCCGGCATCAACCTCAACTTCGAGGCCAAGGCCGCCTATGCCGTAAGCCTCAGCGCCAGCGATCCCGCGCTGCCGGGCAGCACACCGGTGACCGCGAGCTACAGCCTGGCGATCAGCGACATCAACGAAGCCCCCACCGCAATCAGCCTGCGCAATCGGGTGTCATCCCTCCCCGAAGACGCCAGCACCGCCGCACGCATCAAGCTGGCCGAGATCGTTATCAGCGATAACGCCCTGGGCTCCAACAGCGTCAGCCTCACAGGGCCCGATGCGGGCAGCTTCGAGATCGACGCAGGTGCGCTCTTCCTGCGCCAGGGCGTCGCCCTCAGCCAGGTCACCAAGGCCAGCTACCAGGTGCAGATCAGCGTGGATGATCCCGCCGTGGGCATCAGCCCCGATGCCTTCACACCCTTCGAGCTCACGATCACCCCAGCACGCCCACGCCAGAATGGGCAGTTGGAAGTGAACGTCCCCGATGGCGCGGGAGGCACGCGGCAGGTTCCCGTGACCATTGCCGGCGCCGACCTCAAGCCGGCTACCACACTCAATGTGATCGCCAACCTTGGCCTCAACCCCTCCAGCCTCACCACCCTCGGCGCTCTCAACATCACCCCCAGCAGCGGCGGCGTTGATTTCCAGCTCTCGGTTGATCCCGCTCTGGGCAGTGGCACGGTGACCTCCCTGCTCGATCTGGTGGCTGCCGATCTCAAGGGCAATCTCAGCGGCCCCGCCGGCCGAATCCCCACGCGCCGCCTCCTCTACTACGCGCTCGATGGCGCTGGCGCCGCCACACCGCTGAGCTTCGATCCGATCAGCAATGCCGGTGCCCGCTTCTACGACATCAACAACGACGGTATTGAGGACCTCTTCACCCTGTCGCTCGTCGACGGGGGCTACGGCGACAAAGACGGCACGGTCAACGGTTTTATCGACGATCCCTCCTTCGCGGCCGTTGCCGATCTCGATCCGGGCTTCAGCGCCTCCGCCTCCAATACCCTCACGGTGAGCGATGCTGCCAATCCCCAGCTGCCCGCTGCCGTGGCGCTGCGCATCAGCCTCGCCAGCCGCCCCGACACAGCCAACTCCCTGTACTACGTGGTGCTCAGCCCCGCTGAGCTCGCCAATCCCAACGCGATCCTCGGCAATCTCAACTCCCTGCGCAGCCGCGCCCAACTTCTTCTCTCCACCCTCGAGCGCACCGATTTCACCCTGCCCACCGGCAGTCAGTTCCAGCGCGACATCCTGCTTCTCAATGGCCAGGCCGTTCGCCTGTTTGAGGTAGCCGATGCCACCCTCAACGAGATTCGCAGCCTCAACGATGCACGCCTGCGCTTCCTCGATCCACGCTCGGTGACCAGCAAGGAGGCCCAGTTCTCCTCCATCTCCGGCGTGAACTTCGCCCTCAGTGTGCAACCGGGGAGCCAGGGCCTCAATGCTCTGGTGGGTCAGCAGCAGAGTTTGGCCCCCGTTCTCGATCTCACCGCCTTCCGCACCACCCAGACGGTCAGCGGTACCGTGGCGATCGGTCGCGAAGCGTTGTTCGACTCGGTCACCGGCTTCTACCGCTGTCTGGATGCCAGTGGGGCGGTGCGCGCGGCCGATGGTGTCACCACCGTGCGGCCCGGCGATGTCAACTATCAGGCTGAGGCGCTGCGGGCGGCCAATCAAGTCGCCGCGATCTCCTCGCTGCAGGTGGGCGACCGCCAGACGAACAGCCGCAGCTTCGACCTCAACGAAAGTGCCGCCATCGCCCCCTTCGCCCGGGTCGGAGCGAACACCTACTTCGCCTATGCGGCAGCCAATTTGGATGGTATTTCCCATTTCCGTACGCTCGGCACGAATCTGTTCGGCTTCGAGGACCAATTCGGGGGTGGCGATCTTGATTTCGACGACTTGGTGTTCGGCTTCAATTTCACCAAGGTGGTCTGAGTCGCGGCGATCCCGGTCGTCCTCGCCGCTCGGGGTGGCATCACCAGCAGAATGGTTTGGCTGGAGGAGGCCTGCATGCAGCCATCGGTCGAGCAGATCCTGCCCCTGCTGGCCTCCCCCCTTGGAGCGGTGGCCTTTGTTCCCCTCTATGCCCTCTGGGTGACCCTGCTGCTGCCGGGGTTGTGGGCCTCGATGCTGGCCGGCGCCCTCTACGGCACCGGGTGGGGCAGTTTGGTGGTGTTCGTGGGGGCCTGCCTCGGGGCCGAGATCGTGTTTCTGCTGGGGCGGGGCTGGTTGCGGGGCTGGGCCCGGCGGCGGCTTGCGGCGGCGCCGAAGCTGCTGGCCGTGGAGCAGGCGGTGAGCCGGGAGGGGCTGCGCCTGGTGCTGCTCACCCGCCTCTCGCCGGCCTTTCCCTTCAGCCTGCTCAACCTCGCCTATGGCCTCAGCGAGGTGAGCCTGCGCGATTACACGTTCGGCCTGATCGGCATCCTGCCCGGCACGGTGCTGTTCTGCGCCCTCGGCTCCCTGGCGGGGGATGTGGCCCGCTTTAACGCGGTGCTCACCGGCCGGGCCGACCCCTTCACCTGGGCGGTACGGATTCTCGGAATCGCCGCCACCGTGGCGGTGACCCTGCTGGTGACCCGGGTGGCGCGGCGGGCCCTAGCGGAGCCCGCCGGGGCCGCAGCCGATCAGTCTGCCGGCCCGCCGCCCCCTTCACCGCCCCCCTCGCCCTCGCTCTGAGGCAGCGGCTGGCCCAAGTCGCGCAGCGCCGCGATCAGCACGAACCAGCCCAGCCGCAGCCTCGCCAGCAGCCCGGGCCTGGCCGCCAGCTCCTGGTACTTGGCACGGCCGCAGGGGGTGCGGATCCAGAAGGCCACCGAATCGTTCATCTCAGATCCGCTGCAGCGATTTGGCCTTGTCCTTGAAGTCGCTGAGCAGCAGCTGCAGGTAGGTCACCTTGCGCAGTTTCACGTTGGCGGTGATCGACATGCCCACCTGCAGCGGCAAGCTGGCGCCACTTTTGAGTTTGAGCTGCTGGCTGTCGAGCCGGATGTCCACCGGGAACCGGTAGAACTGCTTGAGCTGATCGGGCGGCAGGGCGTCCGAGCCGATCTTGCGCACCTTGCCCTGCAGCACGCCGAAATCGCTGGAGGGGAAGGAATCGATGCTGATGTCGGCTGCTTTGCCCACCTGCACGAAACCGATGTCCTTGCTGGGCACCTCCACCCGGGCCTCGAGGCGATCGAAGGGCACGATCTTCATCACCGGTTCACTGGTTTCGGCCACGAAGCCCTTGGACTTCGGCTTCAACTCAAACACCAGACCGGCTTCGGGGGCCCGGATCGCCTGGTAGCGGATGTTCACGTTCAGCTCGATCAGCTTGCTGCGCAGCTCCGCCAGGTTGCTTTGCAGTTCGCGTGCCCCCTGCGCGAGGATCGCCTCCTGGCGCAGCCGCTCCACCTTCGTCTGCTGCAGCTGGCCCTCCACCTCCTGCACCTTGTTGCGCTGCTGCAGAAATTGCAGCTCGGCGGTGGCGCCCTCCTTGTTGAGTTTGTCGAGCCGGCTGAGCACCTCCTTCTCCAGCACCAGGCTCTGGCGCAACACCTGCTGCTCGGTGTCGTTCACCGCCAGGTAGCGATTCAGCTCCTCCTGTTTGAGCTGCAGCTGCTGTTCCTTGAAGAGGATCGTCTTTTCGACGCTGTCCTTGCGGTCCTGGGTGGCTTCGGTGTCGAGCTTCAGCAACAGCTGGCCCTTCTTCACCCGGTCCCCCTCCTTCACCAGCACGGCGTCCACCACCCCGCCCACCGGCATCTGCACCTCCTTCACCACCCCGAGCGGTTCGAGCTTGCCGGGGGCTGTCACGATCTCCTCGGTCTTGGCCAGGGCCAGCCAGGCCAGCGCGAAGCCCGTGACCCCCATCAGGGCCCAGCTGATGCTGCGCGCCCAGAAGCGCGACTGCTGCAGCACCACGTCGTCGCTGTCGGTGTGGACCGAGCGCTCAAGGCTGTTTTGGGCCTGGCGGAAGAGGTCGTTCGGCGTGGGGATCCGTGGGGCCATCAGCTGGCCTCCTGTTGGCGATAAAGGGCGTAATAGCGGCCTTTTTGTGCCATTAACTCCTCATGGGTTCCGGTTTCAACGATCGCGCCTTGATGCATCATCACGATCTGATCAGCCCGTCGGATCGTGGAGAGCCGGTGGGTGATGAAGAACACGGTGCTGTCCTTCAGGGACTCCCTGAGGTTGTCGCACACCTGGCGTTCGGTGTCGTAATCCAGGGCGCTGGTGGCTTCATCCATCACCAGCAGCCGGGGATTGCCCAGCAGGGTGCGGGCGATGGCGATGCGCTGGCGCTGGCCACCGGAAAGGGAGGCACCCCGCTCGCCCACCGAGGTGCTGTAACCGTTGGGCAGCTGCATGATGAAATCATGGGCGGCGGCAATCCGGGCGGCCTGAACGATCGCATCGGAGGGAGCCTCTGGATTGGTGAGGGCGATGTTTTCGCTGATCGTGCCGGAGAAGAGCAGGGGATCCTGGGGCACGATGCCGATCTGGCGACGCAGGGAATAGAGCTCCACTTTGTCGATGTCGTAGCGGTCGATCAGGATTCGTCCCTGGCTGGGTGAATAGAGGCGGGGCAACAGCTTCATCAAGGTGCTCTTGCCACTGCCGCTCTGGCCCACCACCCCCACGAAGGTGCCCTGGGCAATGTGCAGGTCCACGTTCTTGAGAACCTCTGCTGAGCCGGGGGTGAAGCTGAAGCTCACGTTTTCGAATTCCACATCACCGTGCACTGGAGGCAGGGGGATGTTGCTCTTGTCGGCTTGGCTCGATTCCTCTGGTGTATCCACCACATCGGCCAGCCGCTCAAAGGAAACCCGCAGCTCCTGGATGTTCTGCCAGATCGAAGAGAGCCGCAGCAGGGGCTGGGTGACGTAGCCGCTGATGATGCGGAAGGCGATCAGCTGGCCGAGGGTGAGTTCACCTTTGAGCACCATCGCAGCCCCCACCCAGAGCACCAGCAGCTGGGAGAGCTTCTGCAGCACCTGGCTGGTTTCATTGAGGAAGGTGCCGGTGATCGTTTTCTCGAAGGTGCGCGCGATGTACTTGGCGTAAAAGTCCTGCCACTTCCAGCGGCTCACCATCTCCACGTTCTGGGCCTTCACCGTCTGAATGCCGGTGAGCACCTCCACCAGGTGGCTCTGGGTGCGGGCGTTCTCCTCGGCCGCCTGGCGGTACTGGCGGCGGAACAGGGGGGCTCCCAGCAGGGTGAGGCCAACCTGGATCGGCAGCACGGCCAGGGCAATGATCGTGAGCAGCCAGCTGTAGAGCGCCATCACGATGATGTAGATCACCGAGAAGGCCGCATCCAGCAGGGTCATCAGCGCCTGGCCGGTGAGGAAGTTGCGGATCTTCTCCAGTTCGGCGATGCGGGTGCCCAGTTCCCCCACCGGGCGGCGATCGAAGTAGCCCAGCGGTAGCCGCAGCAGGTGGTCGATCACCTCGGCGCCGAGCCGCAGATCGATGCGGTTGGTGGTGTCGGTGAACAGGAAGGTGCGCAGCGCACCGATCACCCCTTCCATCAGGGTGACCACCACCAGCGCCATGCCCAGGATCTGCAGCGTGTCGAGGCTGCGCTGGGAGATCACCTTGTCGATGATCACCTGGATCAGCAGGGGATTGGCCAGGCTGAACAGCTGCACCACGAACGAGGCCAGCAGCACCTGCAGCAACATGCCGCGGTAGCGCTTCAGGGCCGGCCAGAACCAGCCGGGGCCGAACGTCTGATCCGGGGTGGCGGTGCTGCGCTCGAACAACAGCAGTTCCAGGCCCTCGGGATAGGCCTCGGCGAGCTGCGCCGGTTTGAGCTGCACCCAGCCGTCAGCGGGGGAGGCCAGCTTCAGGCCCGCCGCATTGCTGGCCGTGACCACCGCGAAGCTGCCCTTCCAGGCAATCAGGCAGGGGGTGATCAGGCGGGTGGCGGAAGCGGCCGGCACCTTGGCGCCGGTCACCAGCAGGCCGAGCATGGCGGCGATCTGGCCGCAGAGCTGAAGATCAGGTTCAAGGCCGCGGCGCAGTTTGTCGCGCAGCACCTTGTCGATCGCGTCGCGCCGGTAGGGCAGTTCGAGCATCTGCCCCAGCATCTGGAAGCAGGCCAGGGTTCCCTCAAGGCTGCCGTTGGCGCGGATCAGCTGCAGACCCCGGGCCCGGTCGCTGCCCCCCAGGTCCAGGCTGGTGGGTTCGGGGGCGCCACCGCTGGCGGCCGTGGATGCGGCGAGCGGGCCGGCCGGTTCCGCGGCGTCGGCTGGGGCGGGGAGCTCGCGCAGGGCCAGCAACCGCAGCGGCAGGGGCGGGCGGGGCTCGGGCAGGGGCCCCTCCGGCGGCAGCGCCTCGCCCAGCGCCAGGCCGGGCACATTGGCGCTGGCCAGCAGCCAGGTTTCGCCCTCCGGCCGGGCGGGTCGCCGCTCAGCCGGATCGGGGACCACCCCCCGGCAGGTGTCCCGCAGCCGGGCGAGCCGCTGGCGCCAGGCGCTGGGTTCGAAGGCCTCGCCGCCGGCGTGCGCCGTGTCCCGTTGTTCGAGCAGGGCGTGCAGTTCGGCGGTCCACACCTGTTCGGCGCACCAGCGCCGCAGGCCCTCCTCCTGGAGCAGCAAGTCCACCATCAGCGCGTCGGGGATGGCGGCCGCCAGCACGGGGGTGGCGGCGCTCACCGCCTCGCAGCCCTCGGCCCTGAGCAGGGAGGCCAGGCCGATCAGGGCGCCGGGGCCGAGCCGCTCCAGCATGAAGGGGCGCCCATCCCGCTGGCCCAGCAGCCGCGCCTCGCCCTCCAGCAGCACCAGCACCCGGTCGCCCACCCGTTCGGCCTGGCTGAGGATCTGGCCTTCCTCGAAGCGGATCAGCCGGCTCTCCTGATCGAGGCGGCGCTGGCCGCCCGTCGACAGGCTATCGAAGGGGGCGAAGGCGGCGAGGGAGGGGGCGGCAGCCTCCGGGCGGGTGGTGGGGGAGCTGCTCATCGGGGCTCGTGGGTGCTGATCAGGGCCGCCACCTCCTCCTGCACCCATTCATCAAACAGTTCGCGGGCCATGCGGGTGGACATCTCGGCATCGAACACGGCCGAGCGCAGCGTTTCCAGCCGCACCACCAGCCACCACTGCTCGATCCGCAGCGGGGCCTGCAAGTGGCCCGGCCGCCCCGTGCGCAGCCGCTCCGCCAGGGTGGGATGGGCCTGCAGCAGCGGCACCGGTCCGACCACGCCCCGGGTGGCCCGTTCCGGACCCTGGGAGTAGCGGGCGGCCAGTTCGGCGAAATCCGCCTCCCCTTCGTCGATGCGCAGGTAGAGCTCCTGGGCCAGGGCGCCGTCCTGCACGCGCAACAGGCTGTAGATCACCTGGTCGAGCTGGTTCTTGCGGGCCAGAAAGCGCTGCTCGGCCCGGTGGGCGAAATGAGTTTCGCAGTGGCGGGCGATCCGCCGCGGCAGTTCGGCCTGCCAGAGGGCGTCGTCCTCGCTGAGGCTGTGGGCCTTGAGGTGGGCGATCACCGCCTCGGCCGAGCCCAGCCGGTTGGCGGCACCCCAGGCCTGGCGGCTCTCCTGGCTCTCCTCCGCGCTGAGAACCACCGGCGCGACCGCCGCCGCGATCACGCTCTGGCGCAGCAGGGGCAGCAGCAGCCCGTGGCGGGCCAGCTGGCGCCAGAGGTCTGCAGGTAGGCGGAGGGTCGCGTCCTGGGGGGAAGACCCAGCCTCCAAGGTCTTGGTCTGGACAGGGGCCGCGGACGGGGGGAGGGGCGAGGTCAGGGGGAAGGGCGGAGACAAGACAACGGCTCTGCAGGCGGCGCCTGGCAGCCGGGTGCTCCCATTTTGCTCACATTCGCCAGGCCGGGAGTGCCGGTCATCACGTCGGAACCGTCGCCACCGAGTCCGAACCCCCCGCCAGCAGGGCCAGCAGGGAGGGTTCATCGAGCACCGGCACCCCAAGGGCGGTGGCTTTGGCCAGCTTGCTGCCCGCCTCCGCGCCGGCCACCAGCCAGTTGGTCTTGCGGCTCACCGAGCCGATCACCCGCCCGCCGGCGGCCTCGATCCGGGCCTGGGCCTGGCTGCGGCTGAGGCTGGACAGGGTGCCGGTGAGCACGAAGCTCTGGCCCGCCAGGGGGCCTTCGGCGCCGCCCGCGGCCCCGGCGCCGCTGCGCTCCGCGGCCCCGGCGGCCAGGCTGAAGCCCCGTTGCTCGAGCTGCTCCAGCAGGGCCTGGTTGGCGGGCGTGGCGAACCACATACGTAGCGACTGGGCGATTTCGGCGCCGATCCCGAACACCGCCGTGATCGTGTCCGGGCTGTCCGCGGCGGCGGTGGCCAGCTCGGCGGCGCTGGGGAAGGCCCGGGCCAGGGCCTTGGCGTTCACCTCGCCCACGTGGTGGATGCCGAGGCCGTAGAGCTGGCGGTGCCAGGGCTGGCGGCGGGAGGCTTCCAGGGCTTCCACCAGGTTGGCGGCCGATTTCTCCCCCATCCGCTCCAGGCTCGCCAGCAGGGCCCCATCGAGGCGGTAGAGGTCGGCGATCGAGTGCACCAGACCCCGGTCCACCAGCTGCTCGATCAGCTTGCTGCCGAGGCCGTCCACATCCAGGGCCCCCTTGCTGACCCAGTGGCGCAGCGACCCTCGCAGGATCGCCGGGCAGCTGCTGTTGACGCAGCGGGTGGCGGCTTCGCCCTCCTCCCGCACCAGCTCCGAGCCGCACTCCGGGCAGGTGTGGGGCAGGGCCAGCGGCGCGGCTCCCGCCGGCCGCAGCTCCGGCAGCACGCGCACCACCTCGGGGATGATCTCGCCGGCCTTGCGCACCACCACGGTGTCGCCGGCGTGGAGATCCAGCTCCGCCAGGCGGTCGGCGTTGTGGAGGGTGGCGCGGCTCACCGTGGTGCCGGCCAGGGGCACCGGTTCGAACTCCGCCACCGGCGTCACCACCCCCGTGCGCCCCACCTGGCAGGTGAGCCGCAGCAGGCGGCTGGGGGCCTCCTCGGCGGCGTACTTGAGGGCGATCGCCCAGCGGGGGGCCTTCTGGGTGAAGCCGGCCTCATCCTGCAGGCGCAGGTCGTCGAGCTTCACCACCACCCCGTCGGTGGCGTAGGGGAGGGCCTTGCGGGCCTCCCCCCAGCGGCTGAAGAAGGCCTCCACCGCGGCCAGGTCGCCCAGCCGTTCGGCGTTGGGATTGACCCGGAAGCCGGCCGCCTCCAGCCAGCGCAGGGCCTCCCACTGGCTGCGGGGGGGCGGTGGATCGCCATCAGGGCGCTCAGGCTGTTCGGCCTCGCTCAGGTGGAGGGTGTAGGCGAAGAAATCGAGCCGGCGGGCCGCCACCACCTTCGGATCGAGCTGGCGCAGGGTGCCGGCGCAGGCGTTGCGGGGGTTGGCGAAGGGCGGTTCGCCCCGGGCCTCCCGCTCGGCATTGATCGCCGCGAAGGTGGCATCGGGGATCAGGGCCTCGCCCCGCACCTCCACCCAGGCGGGCGGGTGCTCCAGCTGCAGCCGCAGCGGCACGCTCTGGATCGTGCGCACGTTGGCGGTGATCTCCTCGCCCCGTTCGCCGTCGCCCCGGGTCGCGGCCCGCACCAGCACCCCGTGTTCGTAGCTCAGGGCCAGGGCGTTGCCGTCGATCTTGAGCTCGCCCACCATCGCCAGAGCCGGCAGGGACTCGCCGGGCGCCGGCGTGCGGTCGAGCGCCCGCACCAGCTTCCCGTACCAGGCTTCCAGTTCGGCGAAGGAGAAGGCGTTGTCGAGGCTGAGCAGGCCGATGCGGTGCTCCACGCTGGTGAAGCCCTCGGCCGGTTCACCCCCCACCCGCCGGGTGGGGCTGTCGGGCCTGATCAGCTCCGGGAAGGCGCTCTCGAGCTCCAGGAGCTCCCGATAGAGCCGGTCGTAGACCGGGTCCTCCAGCTCCGGCGCATCGAGCACGTAGTAGGCGTGGGCGGCGCGCTGGAGCAGGGCGCGCAACTCAAGGGCCCGCTGCGCCTGAGCGGGGGTCGGTGCCGCCGCTGGGCTGCCGGCCGGCGGTGGGGTGTCGGTTGCACGCACGGCGCAGGGAGGAGGGCGGGACGTCCAGAGGGCGCGTCGGCTCAGCCGGCGCCCACCTTCTGGATGCGGTCGACCCGCCAGGCGTCGTCCACCTTCACGAAGGTGAAATCAAGCGGCAGTTCCTCCTTGCCATCGGACTTGAGCTTCACGGTGAGGATCATCTGCTCCTCCTGCAGCCGGGGCCGGCCCGATTTGAGGTTGCGGTACTTGTTGAGCTGCAGGCCGGCCAGGAAACGGATGAACTGCTGGCGATTGACGTGGGAGCGGTAGTTCTTGGTGGTGAGCAGGTAGGCCCCATCCACCTGGCCGGAGGCCACCTGGGTGAAGAACTGCTTGATCAGCGGGTTGATGCCGCGGGCGCTGAGCACCAGCTTCACCGCCGAGATCGTCCAGTAGAGGAGAAGCGCGCCGGCGCCGGCAAACAGCGCCTTGCTGCCGATGCCGCGGGCCAGATCCCAGTCCATGCTGCGTGTGTCGCGTTGGCGTGCGGCGAGTCTGACCGACGACCCCACCTCCCGGTGGCGATACTGCGCCCCATCCCCCGCCCGCCGGTCTCACCGCCGTGCCCCTGGAACCCCTGCTGCCCCTGTTCCACCGTCTCGACCGGGAGCATTTCGGGGGCAGCCTCAGCCCGGCTGGCCGTTCCCTTGCCGAGGTGCGCTGGAGTGATGGCCGCCTCACCCGCACGGCCGGCCTCTACCGCCGCGGCCGCCACCCCGATGGCCGCGACCTGTGCGAGATCGTGCTGTCCCGGCCGCTGCTGGAACCCCTGCCGCGCCAGGCCACCCTCAGCACCCTCTGCCACGAGATGATCCACGCCTGGATCGACCGGGTGCTGGGGGTGCGGGAGGTGCACGGCCCCCGCTTCCGGGAGCGGATGGCGGCCATCAATGCCGCCCAGAACGATTTTGTGGTGAGCCTGCGCCACACCTATCCCCTGCCGGTCGAGGCGGCCCGCTGGATCGCCCGCTGCCCCTGCTGCGGCCGCACCGCCCCCTACCGCCGTCGCCGCCAGGGGCTGGCCTGCCGGCCCTGTTGTGAGCGCTTCCACGGCGGCCGCTGGAATGCCAGCTGTCTGCTGGTGTTCGAGGCGGGGGCGGCCTAGGGTCGTGGCCGCGTGCGGCACCCCGATGGCCACCTTTTTGTGGACCCTGGAATGGGGCGGTTTCACCATCGCCCTGGTGGGACTGGGCCGGGAGCGCTGGCTGGCCGGCCGGCGCCGGTAATCTGGCCCCATGGATGAGGTTTCAGGGCGCGCCCCCAACCCGCGTTACGCAGCCGGCGAGCGCTCTTCACCTGGTGAGCGTTACGCCTCGGAACCGGGTTCCAGCGCCAACGGGCGCTACGCCCCAGAGCCGCCCTTCCCCGAGGAGGCCCGCTGGGCGGCTGGCCGCCCGAACGATCGGGAGGAGCGCCGGGAGGAGCGTCGACTCGGCAGGGCTGCCGAGCCCCTCGATCAGCGGCTGGAGCGCTGGGTGAGCCGGGGCCGTGAGCTCGTTGATGGGGTCTCCGGTGCCCGGCCTGGTGCCCGGCCGGTTCCAACCGCCAGCGAGCGCCGCGCTGGGGGCCCGGGCGGCGGCCTGCCCCCCCAGGGCAATGGCGGCCTCGGGGCCGGTGGGCTCAGCCCGGCCCGGCTGGGGCGCTGGGTGGAGGAGCGCCTCGATTGGCTGCTCGATGACGACAGCGACGACGACTGGCGGGAACCCTGGCAGGCCGCGCCATCCCCCCGGGGGGGGCGCCGTTCTGAGGGCCGATCGGAGGGGCGCTTCGCCGGCCGGGAGGACGACCGCTTCGAGGCCATCGCGCCTCCGCTCAGCCCGGCCCGGCGGGAGCCGCCGTCCACGGCGTCCGGACGCCGCCGCAGCCTCGAGGCCATCTCCCGCCGCGCGCTTCGCCCCGAGTCCGGCCCCGTTGCCCAGCGGCCCGCTTCCGATCCGTTGGTCACGCCGCCCGCCCCAGCGCCGGCCCCGCCGGCTGCCGGCGAAGGGGATGCCTGGCCCGACGATGCCAGCTTCAGCCTCAACCGCTGGCAGCGTCCGCTGCGCAGCAGCGCATCGGATCCGCTGCAGCCTGCGCCGCCGCCCAGCGGGCCCTCCGGCGCCAACGGCACCGGCGCAGGCGGTCGGCCCCTTCCCCGCTCCACCCGCCGCCGCTGAGCCGCCGCTGAGGCGATGCTTCGGCTCCCGCCACCCGGCTTAGCCTGAAGTCCAGCGGACGGGAGCGCCGATGAGCAGCCTGGTGGTGGTGGGATTTCCCACGGAGGCGGAGGCCGATCAGGTGCGCCGCGAACTGGTGGACCTGCAGCGGGAGCGGCTGATCGCCCTGGAGGATGCGGTGGTGGTGGAGCGCGATGGCGAGGGCCGCGTGCACCTGCGCCAGGCGCTCAACCTCCCCGCCGCCGGAGCGGTGGGTGGGGGCTTCTGGGGTGCCCTGGTGGGCCTGCTCTTCCTCAATCCCTTGCTGGGAGCCGCTGTGGGGGCCGGGGTGGGCACCCTCTCGGGGGCCCTCACCGATCTCGGTATCGACGATGGCTTCCTGCGGGAGATCGGCGACACCCTGCCGACCGGGGGGGCGGCCCTCTGCGTGCTGCTGCGGGATTCCACCCCGGACCGGGTGATCGAGCGCCTGCGGTTCCATGCGCCCCACGCCCGGCTGCTGCGCACCAACCTCAGCCACCACGACGAGGAGCAGTTGCGGACGATGCTGGAGCAGGCCAGCCGCGCGATGCACGAGGCCTGAGCCGGAGCGGCCTCAGGCGCTCACCTGGAAGCTGCAGCCACGGGCGCGCAGTTCCTGGTTCACCGGCAGCACCAGGTCGCCGGGGATGTCGCCGGCCATCTCTTCGGCCGACACGGCGATGTCCGGGGCGCCCTGTTGCAGAGCGGCCAGCAGGTCGGCCCAGAGGCCCACCAGGTTGCGTTGCTTGGCGGGCACCAGCCCCTGGCGCTCCAGGTGAGGGGCGCAGCCCTGGCGGTGCCAGAGGGCCTGGTGGTGCTGGCCTGAGTGCTGGCGCTGGGCCAGGCCGCCGGCGAGGGCCTCGGGGCTGGGCTCGCCGTCGGCCAGCCGCAGGCCAGCGGCCCGCAGCAGCTTGCCGGTGTGAACGGCCGAGATGCCGTAGACCCGGCCGAGGTCGGTGAGGCTGAGCCATTCGCTGCCGACGGGGGCGCTGGCGCGGTGGCCGCTGCGGCTGCGGGGGGGCGGAGCCGTGGACCGGCCCTGGCGGGGCGCGGTGGTGGTGCTTCGGGGGGTGGCCATCGGGGGACCGAGAAGTACGCAAATGCTGGTCGCACCACAGATCGCGTCAATCCGTCAAGTGGAAACGCCAACGAGCCGTAACCAGCTTTATAAATTGTTAGGAATTGCCCCGACCGCCGGGCCCAGCCAGGTCTCCAGGGCCGGCGAGAACACCTCCCGGATCACCGTGAGTTCGCGGCCCTGGCGGAAGAAGCGGTAGTGGCGGCTCCAGAAGGGGCCGCGGCATCCGAAGCGCTCCTCCAACCAGGGCGCCTGCACCTGGGCCAGGCCATCCACCTCGCGGAACAGTTCCGCCCGCCCTTCGGTGAGGCTCCGCCAGATCGGCTGCCGCCGGTCCCGCAGCTGGGCCTCCGCCGCTTCGCGATTCCACCAGCTCTCGGCCCAGCCCAGGGTGCGGCCGCCACAGGCCAGCCACACCTGCCGCCGCAGCAGGGGGGGCTCGAGCTCGGCCACCTCCACCGGGGCGCCGGGGTCGGCTTCGGCCTGGGGCGCCATGCCGATCAGATCCACCTCCAGGGGTTCGCCGCTGAGCAACTGCAGGTGTCGGGTGGGGCTGCCGTCGCCCAGGAGCATCAGCTTCCAGGCCCCGCTCAGCTGCCGGCCGGCCTGGGCCGCGAGCACCTCCGCCATCGGCGCCTGCCAGAGCGGCAGGGGGGAGGGAAACAGCAGGCTGGGCGCATCCCAGTGGGGTTGCGCCGACGCGGCCTCAACCACCGCTGCCGATGGTGATGCGCCGCACCTCACCGTCGTGGTCCACCTGAACGCTGTCGCCGTCGGTGGAGCGCAGCCGCCAGCCGCTGTTGCCGATGCTGTCGCCCACCCCCACGGTGGTGGTGCTACCGCCCATCTGGAAGATGGCCGAGCCGGCCTTGCCGGGGGCTGCCACCACCCCCACCAGCAAGGGGAGCGGGCCGGAGGGGGTGCGTCGCCGCACCGGCGGCTGCGGGGCGGGCGCTGCCAGCCGGGCGTTGAGGGGAACCCGCAGCAGCGGCGGGGCCGGCCGCGCCTGGGGCAGCTCACCGAGCTGCTCGATCCAGGGCTCGCCAGGGGGGGGCGGCGGCAGGCCGAGGGCGTCGGTTGCGGAAGAGGTTGCGGCGTTGGCCGGGGCCGAGGCAGGCCCGCTGGCTGCCGGAGCGGCACTGCTGGGGGTGCCACCCGCGGGGGGATCGAGGGTCGGGGCCGGTGGGGTTGCGGGTGCGGCGGGCTGGGCCGCCGGTCCGAAGCTGCGCAGGCGCTCCATCAGCAGCAGGTTGCGTTCCTGCTGCAGGGATTCCTGGAACCGGTTCCACTGGCTCAGAGCCAGCACGCCGCTGACGGCGGTGATCAGGCCGGCGCCGGCAAACACCGCCAGCAGCAGCAGCGGTTGGTGGGGAACCGTCCAGGCGGGGGGCCCGGCGCCGCGCCGGTTCGGCTGCGATCCGGCCGGAGCGGCGGTCGGGCTGGAGCCGGGATCGGCGGATTCGGCCGCTCCGCCGCCGGCAGGCGACAGCGGGCTGAGGGACGCTGCAGCTTCCCGGGCCGCCGCGGGCCGGCGGGCCCGATGACGGCGGGGCGCCGGTTCGGCCATGGGGGGATGGGCCGGGAGCTCAGTCAGGCCTGGCGCGCCCGGTTCGAGGAGGTCGGCGGGGGCCGCCGGATTGCCGGCTTCGGAACCCTCCAGGTCGATCGGCTCCTCCGGATCAAAGATCCGGTTCATCAGCTTCTCGGCCTGGAGGTCCCAGTAGGCGCGGGAGGTGGGAATGGCCCGCGGTGCGCTCACCTGCCGTTCAGACCTGAGGATGGGTCAATGTAGCGGTGTTTTCCCGACGCCGCTCCAACTCCAGCCAGAGCAGCAGGGCGCTCACATCGGCCGGGCTCACCCCCGGCACCCGCCCCGCCTGGCCGAGGGTGGTGGGGCGCACGGCGCTGAGCTTCTCGCGGGCCTCGGCCGAAAGGGTGGCGATGGCGGCGTAGTCGAGCCGGGGGGGCAGGGTGCGCCCCGCAGCGCGGCGCACCTGCTCGATCTGCTGCTGCTGGCGCGCCAGATAGCCGCTGTATTTGATGTCGATCTCCGCCCCCTCCCGCACCGGGATCGGCAGATCGGCGGGAGCCAGGCCGTGGCGCTGCAGATCGGTGCTGTGGAAGCCGGGCCGCCGCAGCAGGTCGGCCAGGGTGATCGAGCCCTTGATGGGCGCGCCGGTTTCCGCCTCCACCGCCGCCGCCGCCGGATCACTGACCTTGAGGCGCACCGTCTCGAGCCGTTGGGTCTCGGCGGCGATGGCCGCCTGCTTGGCCTCGAACAGCTGCCAGCGGCGCGCATCGATCAGGCCCAGCTCCCGGCCCAGGGGGGTGAGGCGCCGGTCGGCGTTGTCGCCCCGCAGCACCAGGCGGTATTCGCTGCGGCTGGTGAGCACCCGGTAGGGCTCGCGCAGGTCCTTGGTGATCAGGTCGTCGATCAGGGTGCCGATGTAGCTGCCTTCCCGCGGGAAGTGGATGGGTTCCTGGCTGCGCAGCAGGCGGGCGGCGTTGAGGCCCGCCACCAGCCCCTGGGCGGCGGCCTCCTCATAGCCGGTGGTGCCGTTGAGCTGGCCGGCGCTGAACAGCCCCGCCACCCGCTTCGTTTCCAGGCTGGCCTTCAGCTGGGTGGCGGGTAAGTAGTCGTAGTCCACCGAGTAGGCGGGCCGCAGCATCACGCAGCGCTCCAGTCCGGGCAGGGTGCGCAGCAGCTCAAGTTGGAGCCGCTCGGGCAGCCCGGTGGAGAAGCCCTGCACGTAGAGCTCGGGGGTGTCGCGGCCTTCGGGCTCCAGGAAGATCTGGTGGCTCTCCTTATCGGCGAAGCGCACGATCTTGTCCTCGATCGAGGGGCAGTAGCGCGGCCCCTTGCTGTCCACGAAGCCGCCGTAGATCGGCGTGAGGTGGAGGTTGTCCCGAATCAGGCGGTGGGTGGCGGCGGTGGTGCGGGTGAGGTGGCAGCTCATCGGCTCGCCACTCACCCAGGCGGCCGGATCGAAGGAGAAGAAGCGGTCGTGCGCGTCGCTGGGCTGTTCCTCCAGCTGGTCGAGGGCCACGCTGCGCCGGTCCACCCGGGCCGGGGTGCCGGTCTTGAGGCGGCCGGTGCGGAAACCCAGGGCCGCCAGGGCTTCGGTGAGCCCTTCAGCGGCCTGCTCGCCGGCCCGGCCGGCGGCCATCGAGCGATCGCCCACCCAGATGCGGCCACCCAGGAAGGTGCCGGTGGTGAGGATCACGGCGCCGGCGGCGTAGACGCTGCCGAAGTAGGTGCGCACCCCGGTGACCCGGCCCAGGGGGCCGTAAGCCGTGTCCGCACCGCCGCCAGCGACCCCGCCGGACGCTTCGCCAGGCCCACCCGCGCCGCTGGAGGCGAAATCCCCTTCCACCTCCAGACCCGTCACCATCGCCTCGCGCAGGTGGAGGTTGGGCGTGTGCTGCAGCAGCTGCAGCATCTGACGGGCGTACTGGCGTTTGTCGGTCTGGGCCCGCAGGGCCCACACGGCCGGCCCGCGGCTGGCATTGAGGATGCGCTTCTGCAGGGCGGTGGCATCGGCGAGGCGGCCGATCACCCCGCCGAGGGCATCCACCTCATGCACCAGCTGGCTCTTGGCTGGCCCCCCCACGGCCGGATTGCAGGGCTGCCAGGCGATCCGATCGAGATTGAGGCTGAACAGGGCCGTGCGGATGCCCAGCCGCGCCGCCGTGAGCGCTGCTTCGCAGCCGGCGTGGCCGCCGCCCACCACGATCAGCTCGAAGGATTCGGTGGGGGAGCTGGAGGGCGCCATGAAGCAAATGTATGGCGTGGCGTCAGCAGTGGGGCATCCCGCCCCGGATCCGCCGCAGGGCGCCGCTGCCGCATAGGGTTGAAGTCCTGTTGGAGCCGGCTTGGTCCTTCCTTTGCGGCGTGTCCTGTACGCCCTTGGTCCCGTTCTGATCCTGGCCAGCCACCTCGGCTGCGTGTTGCTGTTCTGGACCGGCCTGAGCCTCGGTGCCGCCCTTCTGGCCCTCGCTCTCTACCTGGTGCGCATGCTGGCCACCACCGCCAACTATCACCGGCTGATCACCCATGCCAGTTACCGGGCGCCGCGCCTGTTGGTCTGGATCGGTGCCGCCGTGGCCGCCTCGGCGGGCCAGATGGGTCCGAGCTGGTGGAAGGCCCATCACCTGCTCCACCATCGCCACGTCGACACCGCAGCCGATCCCCACACGCCCCTGGCTCCGCCGGCTGGCTGGCGGGGGTTTTGGCATTCCCAGGCGGGTTGGCTGCTGGGACCAGGTTTCTTCCCTCAGGATCTACCAGCTGATGTCGAGGCCGATCCTGTGCTGCGACTGATCGATCGCCTTCATTTCGTGCCCCTGATGCTGCTTGCTGGCCTGGCGTGGTGGTGGGGTGGGCTGGCCGCCCTGGCCGCCGTGTGCCTGAGCACCACCCTGCTGTTCCATGGCGTGGCCAGCGTCAACTCGTTGGCCCATCTGGTTGGCGATCAGCCGTTCGCCACCGGCGACGCCAGTCGCAACAACGGCTTCGTGGCTCTGATCACCCTGGGGGAGGGCTGGCACAACCTGCACCATGCCTTCCAGGCTTCGGTGCGTCAGGGCTTCAGCCAGCGGGCCGGCTGCCTGCGCCTGCTGCCCGATCCCACCTACCGATTCATCCGGCTGCTGGAGCGTTGCGGCTGGGCCTGGGACCTGCGCATCCCCAGCGACAGGGCCCTGCTGGCTCGGGCCGCCGGTTAGCCCGGCCGCAGCCACCGGCCGGGGTCAGGCCGCCAGGTTGCGGAAGCGGGTGAACTGGGGCTCGAACAGCAGCTTGCAGGTGCCCACCGGCCCGTTGCGGTGCTTGGTCACGATCACCTCGGTGATGCCGCGGTCCGGGGTTTCGGGGTTGTAGTACTCATCGCGGTAGATCATCAGCACCAGGTCGGCGTCCTGCTCGATCGAGCCCGATTCCCGCAGGTCGCTGAGCATCGGCCGTTTGTTGGTGCGGGCCTCCACGCCGCGGCTGAGCTGGGAGAGGGCGATCACCGGCACGTTGAGCTCACGGGCCATGCCCTTGAGGCCCCGGGTGATGCGCGAGAGCTCCTGCACGCGGTTGTCGGAGCCGGAGCCCTCCATCAGCTGCAGGTAATCGATCATCACCAGCCCCAGCTCCTTGCCCTGTTCGGCCATCAGGCGGCGGCAGAGGGAGCGCATCTCCAGCACGCCGGCGTTGGGCTTGTCGTCGATGTAGAGGGGCAGGGCCCCCAGGCTGCTGATGCCCTTGCCCAGCAGGGGCCACTCCTCCTGCTGCAGCCGGCCGGTGCGCAGCCGGCCGCTCTCGATCCCCACCTCCATCGAGAGCAGGCGGTAGGTGAGCTGCTCCTTGCTCATCTCCAGGCTGAACACGGCCACCGGCAGGTTGTGGAGCTGGGCCACGTTCTTGGCGATGTTGAGCACGATCGAGGTTTTGCCCATCGCCGGCCGGCCCGCCACGATGATCAGGTCGCTGCGCTGCAGCCCCTGGGTCATGGCGTCGAGGTCGTAGAAGTTGACCGGGATGCCCGCCACGGCGGTACCGAGCGAGCGGGTTTCGATCTCCTCGAAGGTGCGGGTGAGGATCTCGGCGGTGGGGGTGAGGCCCACGCTCGGTTTTTCCTGGCTGATCGCGAAGATCTTCTGCTCGGCCTCATCGAGCACCTGCTCCATCGGCTTGCTCTGGTCGAAGCCCAGGCCGATCACCTCATTGCCGGAGCGGATCAGTTGGCGCCGCAGGTACTTGTCCATCACCAGGCGCGCCACCTGGTCGATCGAGGCGGTCGAGAGGGTGCGCTCCACCAGTTCCACCAGCCGCGCGCTGCCGCCCACCTTCTCCAGCTGGCTGGTGTCGGCCAGCCAGGCGGCCATGGCGGTGAGGTCGGTGGGTTTGCCCTGGCTGTGGAGCATCAGGGCGGTGCGGTAGATCTCGCGATGGGCGCCCAGGTAGAAGGCCTCGGGCTGGAGCACCTCGGCCACCCGGCCGATCGCATCGGGATCGAGCAGGATGCCCCCCAGCACGGCCTCCTCGGCCTCCAGGTTCTGGGGGGGCACCGAATCGGGCAGGGCCTCGAAGCGGGCCTCATCGCCCGATCCGCCGCCGCCGCGGCCGCGGCGGGGCCGGGACTCCTCGGCGGCCGGACCGGATCCGGCCAGGGGCACGCTCACCATGAAGGCTCTCCTGCGGTGGTTTCCTGGGGGTGTCCTGGGACAACAAGGCCGCCGGACCCCTGGGGATCCGGCGGCGCGGGGGAGGCCCATCCTGGCCCGGGTGATCCGGTTTGGCCAGGGGTCGCCACCAGATCTGGTGGTGGTTCGTGGACCAGCCACCAGGGGCGGTGGCCCCTTTGTTCAATGGAGCCGGTGCTCAGTGGCTCACCACCTCGACGGTCACCTCGGCGATCACCTCGGGGTGCAGCTTGATCTGCACCTTGTAGGTGCCGGTGCGGTGGATCTCGGGCACCACGATGTCGCGGCGGTCCAGTTCCTTCTTGGTGGCGGCCTCGATCGCCTCGGCCACATCTCCGTTGGTCACGGTGCCGAACAGAACGTCGTCGCCGCCGGTCTGCTTCTTCACCGTGAGCCGCCCGATCGTGTCGAGGGCGGTGCGGAAGGCCACGGCCTCGGCCTTGAGGGCGGCCTGGCGCTCGGCCTCCTTGGCGCGGCGGTGCTCCACCTGACGCAGCACCGCGGCGGTGACGGGCACCGCCTTGCCGAGGGGCACCAGGAAGTTGCGGGCGTAGCCGGGGGCCACGTCCACCAGGTCACCGTCCTTGCCGAGGCTCAGCACGTCTTCGCTGAGCACCACCTGTACACGCTTGGCCATGGCTTACGAAACCGCTGGTTCAACTGAAATCCGATCGATCACCCTACGCCACCGGCCGTGCCGGAGCCAGCCGCCGCCGCCCGGGGCAGCCGCACCTGGGTGGCCAGGCCCAGGCGCTGCATCAGCCGGATGTGCTGCCAGGTGAGGTCGATCTGGCCGGGACCCCAGCCATGGCGGGCCGAATGGGGATAGGCATGGTGGTTGTTGTGCCAGCCTTCGCCAAAGGTGAGGGCCGCCACCCAGGCGTTGTTGCGGGAGCGGTCGCCGCTGTCGTGGGGGGTGTCGCCCCAGTAGTGGGTGGCGGAGTTCACCAGCCAGGTGATGTGATACACAACGACCAGGCGCAGGGGAATGCCCCAGAGCACCATGCCCCAGCCGCCCACGCCGGTCGCGGTGCCGATCCAGAAGAGGAGCAGGCCGAGCACCAGCTGCAGGCTGAGGAACCAGGAGTTGAGCCAGCGGTAGTAGGGATCGCGGGCCAGGTCGCCGGTGAGGCGGGGAATCGCCCCCATGGCCGGAATTTCCTGGAACATCCAGCCCATGTGCGCCCACCAGAAGCCCTTGTTGCTGTCGTGGTGATCCGCATCCGTATCGGAAAACTTGTGGTGGTGGCGGTGCAGCCCCACCCAGTCGATCGGGCCGTGCTGGCAGCTGAGGGCACCGCAGGTGGCGAAGAAACGCTCCAGCCAGGTGGGCACTTGGAAGGCGCGGTGGCTGAGTAGGCGGTGGTAGCCAATCGTGACGCCGAGGCAGGCGGTGATCCAGTAGAGGACCAGCAGGCTGGCCACGGCGGGCAGGCTCCAGAAGCGGGGCAGCAGGGCCACCAGCGCCAGCGCATGGATCACCACCATGAAGACGATCGTGACCACCCGTTGGCCGTGCGGGCCGACGGGGGCGGGTTCACCGCGGCGGGGGCGATGGAGGGAGTCGGAGCGCTGCAGCGAGCTGCCGCCCCTGCCGGTGATGGTGGCCGCTGCACGGGTGTGCAGGGCTTCGGATGGGGCGGAGCCCTGGGGCGAGCCCTTGGGCGAGGCGGCCGGGCGGGAGGGGATTGTGGCGGTCATGAAGGACCGACTCCTGATCATTCGTTACGATGGTAGCAATACGGATCCCGATCGCTTGGGTTATCGAGACGACATCGCATCGGGTCGGGTGGCCTTCGCCCACCTGATCCGCCTGTGGCACGCCCGCAACGGCTGGTCCCACCGCGTCTTGCCCGCCCTGGCCGATGTCCTCGATCTGGGCCGGGTGCACAACTCCCAGCTTTCGATGCTCCGCAACGGCAAACTCGCCTCCCCCGGACCGGAGGTGTTCTCGGCCCTGGGCGGCATCAACCGCTGGCTGGCGGCCGAGGCCCCCGATGGCCAGCTCGATCCCGCCCGGGCCGCTGAGCTGCTCGCCGGCCACCACCCCGAGATCGTCGAGGCCCTGCAGACCTCCGCCCAGCCCGTGCGCGCCGCCGACGGCAGCGTGCTCAGCGCTGGCGACCTTCTGGAAGTGTTCGTGGGCCTGCGCCAGCCCCCGCCGGCCTTCGATCTCCGCATCGACGAGGCCGAGGCCGCCGCCCTCAGCGCCGCCCTGGCCCTGCTGCTCACCGCCGGCCGGCCCTGGCGTCTCTGCCGCGAGCAACTCATGGCCGCCTATTCGGTCAGCAAGCGCCAGCGGCGTGAGCGTTTCGCCGAGGTGATGGCCGGCCAGCGGGATTACAGCGCCAGCGAACTCGATGCCGAACTGGTCGACCTGCGCAGCACCCTGGCGGCCCTCGGGGTGGCCGGCGAGGAGGAGCTGAGCAGCAGCCGCTTCCTCGACCTGCTGCGCCAGCGGGCTCTGCGTCTGCAGGGCGCCGAGGGGGCCCATCCTGCTCAGGACCTGGCTGCGGCGATCCGGCGGGAACTGGGCGGCGCCGCCTGATCCGGATCGTCGTCAGGCGGCGGCCGGCGTCCTTGGGGCGCTCAGTCCCTGGTGTCGCTGGCGCGGCGGCCGACCGCGGGAGCTTCGCCGGTCACCACCCCATCGGCGGCGGCGGCGTTCTGGGCCCGCAGGTAGCCGGGCTGGCGGGAATCGAGCCCCAGGTTCACCTCGATCGCCCGCACCCGCAGCGCCAGGCTGGAGAGGGTGGTGCGGCCCTTGGGATCGGCGTTGAGGTCGGTTTCGAGCACCGACAACACATAGGCCGTGAGGCTCACCCCGGCTTCATCGGCCCGGGCCCGCACCAGCTCGTGCAGGTCCTCGGGCATCAACAGGTGAACCTGCTTGCGGGCCATAGCAACATCCCATGTAGAACAAACTATAAGGCGGCGATTTCCCGGCCCCCGCGGCGGGGTGCGGGGGCGAGCCGGATCCGCTGCGCCAGGCCGAGGGCCCGCAGCAGGCGGATGTGCTGCCAGGTGAGGTCGAATTCAAACCAGCGCAGGCCGTGGCGGGCCGAATGGGGATGGGCGTGGTGGTTGTTGTGCCAGCCCTCGCCGAAGCTCAGCAGCGCCACCCACCAGCAGTTGCGCGAGAGGTCGGGGGAATCGAAGTTGCGGTAGCCGAAAGCGTGGGTGGCCGAGTTCACCAGCCAGGTGACGTGATAGACGACCGCCAGCCGCAGCGGGATGGCCCAGAGCACCAGGCCCAGCCCGCCGCCATGGACGCCGGCGTGCTCGCCATAGAGATAGAGGGCCATGCCGAGCGGCAGCTGCAGCAGCAGGAACCAATGGTCGAGCCAGCGGTAGAAGGGATCGCGCTCCAGGTCGCCGGTGAAACGGTGGATCTCCCGCAGGGCCGGGATGTCGTGCAGCATCCACTCGCTGTGGGCCCACCACAGCCCCCTGCCGGCGTCGTGGTGGTCGTTGGATTGGTCGGAGTAGAGGTGGTGGTGGCGGTGCAGCCCCACCCATTCGATCGGACCGCTCTGGCAGGCCATCGCCCCCATCAGCACCAGGAGGCGCTCCACCCACTGCGGGGTGTCGAAGCCGCGGTGGGCCACCAGCCGGTGCAGGCCGAGGGTGACCCCCACCACCGTGAGCCAGTACATCACCGCCAGCGCGGCCACCCCTTGCCAGCTCCAGAAGCGCGGCAGAAGCGCGGCAACCGCCCCCACGTGGATCACCAGCATGAAAATGGTGGTACCGCCACGCAGCTTGCGCTGGTGAGGGCTCAAGGGCTGCCGCGGTGTCACCAGGCCCCGCCGCAGGCGGGTCTCGCGGTTGTCGCGGGTCTGGAGTCCGTCGCCGGAGGGGGCGGCCGGGTCGGCCGTTTCAGGGGCCTCCGAACGAAGCGGCATGGATCAAAAGCAGAAGGCTCAATGTAGGTGAGGGGCTGCAGGCTCCGGGAGAGCAGCATGGGGTCGCCCCCTCCGCTCTCCGCCGTGCCAGGCGCCAGTCCCGCCGCCGATTTCGCCGACCCGGTCGCCCCCGCCGGCCCGCCGGCCTTCGATGCCGCCGCCGCCGCCCGGGTGGCTCGGGCCCTTGAGGCGATCGCCCCCCTCGCCGCGGCCCGCACCGCAGCGGTGCGGCCGGCCCTGGAGCGGGTGCTGGCCGCCTTCGCCGCCGAGCGGCTGGGGGTCCAACACTTCGCCTCGGTGAGCGGCTATGGCCACGGCGATCTGGGCCGCGAGACCCTGGATCGGGTCTTCGCCCGGGTGCTGCAGGCCGAGGCCGCCGCCGTGCGGGTGCAGTTCGTGAGCGGCACCCATGCCATCGCCGCCGCCCTGTTCGGGGTGCTGCGGCCCGGCGACCGGCTGCTTTCGATCACCGGCCGCCCTTACGACACCCTCGAGGAGGTGATCGGCTTGCGCGGCAGCGGCGCCGGCTCCCTGGCCGAGTTCGGCATCACCTACGCCGAGCTGCCGCTCACGGCCGAGGGCCTGGTGGATGAGGCCCGCCTGGAGGAGGCCCTGGCGCTGCCCACCCGGATGGTGCTGATCCAGCGCAGCTGCGGCTACAGCTGGCGGCCCTCCCTGCCGGTGGCCACGATCGGTCGGCTCTGTGCGCGGTTGAAGGCGATCCAGCCCGATTGCCTCTGCTTCGTGGACAACTGTTACGGCGAGCTGGTGCAGGCCCAGGAGCCCACCGCCGTGGGGGCCGACCTGATGGCCGGTTCGCTGATCAAGAACCTGGGCGGCACGATCGCGCCTGGCGGCGGCTATGTGGCCGGCCGCGCCGCGCTGGTGGAGCAGGCCTGCTGCCGCCTCACCGCCCCGGGCATCGGCAGCGAGGGGGGCAGCGGCTTCGATCTGCACCGTCTGCTCTTTCAAGGTCTGTTTCTGGCGCCCCAGATGGTGGCCGAGGCCCTGATCGGCGCCGAACTGGTGGCCCGGGTGTTCGCCGACCTGGGCTTCGCGGTGAATCCCCGGCCCGGCGCCGAGCGCAGCGACGGCATCCAGGCGGTGCGGCTCGGCAGCCCTGAGGCTCTCAAAGCCGTCTGCCGTGCCTTCCAGGCGGCCTCGCCGGTGGGCTCCTACCTCGATCCCGTGCCGGCGCCGATGCCGGGCTACGCCAGCGAGCTGGTGATGGCCGGCGGCAGCTTCATCGATGGCAGCACCAGCGAGTTCTCCGCCGACGCACCGCTGCGGGAGCCCTTTGTGCTCTATGCCCAGGGCGGCACCCACCACAGCCACCAGGCGATCGCCCTGGAGCGGGCCCTGGTGGCCCTGGCCGCTGCGGGTCTGGTGACGCTCTGAGCAGGCGGCGCCGGGGCGGTGCTTCCGACAGACTGGGGCGCAGCTTGCGCTTGTGCTCCCCCCATGGCCCTGTCGATCCCCGATGACTGCCGCTACGCCGACAGCCACGAATACGTGCGCAGCGAGGGCGACACGGTGCGGGTGGGCATCAGCGCCTTCGCCGTCGACCAGCTCGGCGACATCGTGTTTGTGGAGCTGCCGGAGGTGGGCAGCAGCGTGAGCCAGGGCGCCAGCTTCGGCTCGGTGGAATCGGTGAAGGCGGTGGAGGATCTGCTGGCGCCGCTGAGCGGCACGGTGGAGGCCCGCAACGAGGCGGTGCTGGCCAGCCCTGAGGAACTCCAGAACGATCCCTACGGGGAGGGGTGGCTGCTGGTGGTGCGCCCCGCCGATCCGGCCCAGCTGGCGGGCCTGATGGATGCCGCCGCCTACGCGGCTGCGGTGGAGGGCCACTGAGGCCGGCGCGGCGGGCCTGGCCCCTGGTCCGGCCGCCGCGCCGTCGCCCGGCGGGACGGCGGCAGCTTCACGGTTCTTAGGATCCGCCGACTTCCGGATGGATTCCGTGGCCTCATCTTTTCTGATCCGCCATCTGGGGCCCGGAGCTGTGGAGCAGGCCCGCATGCTCGCGGAGCTCGGCCTCGATTCGCTGGAGGATCTGGCGGCGGCCGTGGTGCCGGCCGACATTTTGCTGCCCCCGGAGACGGCCCTTGAGGGGCTCCCCGAGGCCTGCGGCGAGGCTGAGGCCCTGGCCGAACTGGCCGCCATCGCCGCCCACAACACACCGGCCCGCAGCCTGATCGGCCTCGGTTACCACGGCACCGCCACGCCGGCGCTGATCCAGCGCCACGTGCTCGAAAACCCCTGTTGGTACACCGCCTACACCCCGTACCAGGCCGAGATCGCCCAGGGGCGGCTGGAGGCCCTGCTCAACTTCCAGACCCTGGTGAGCGAGCTCACCGGCCTGCCGATCGCCAACGCCTCCCTGCTCGACGAGGGCACCGCCGCGGCCGAGGCCATGGCCCTCTCCCTGGCGGTGAGCCGCCGCTCCGGGGCCCGCCGCTACCTGGTGGACCGGGCCGTGTTGCCCCAGACCCTGGCGGTGCTCGCCACCCGGGCCGAACCGCTGGGGATCACGGTCGAAACGATCGATGCCCGCGGGCTCTCCGCCTCCCTGGCCGCCGCCGAGCCCCTGGCCGAGGCCCCAGACGGCGCGGCATTCGCCGCCGATGCCTTCGGGCTGCTGCTGCAGCTGCCCGGCGTGGAGGGCCGGCTCTGGGATCCGGCTCCCCTGCTCGCGGCCGCCCGCGCCGAGGGCCTGGTCAGCACCGCCGCCATCGACCCCCTCGCCCAGGTGCTGCTGGCGCCGGTGGGCCAGCTCGGCGCCGACATCGCCGTGGGCAGCCTGCAGCGCTATGGCGTGCCGATGGGCTTCGGCGGTCCCCACGCCGCCTTCTTCGCCACCAGCGAGGCCTACAAGCGCCAGATCCCCGGCCGCCTGGTGGGCCAGTCCCGCGATGCCGAGGGCCATCCGGCCCTGCGCTTGGCCCTGCAGACCCGCGAGCAGCACATCCGCCGCGACAAGGCCACCAGCAACATCTGCACCGCCCAGGTGCTGCTGGCGGTGATGGCCAGCTTCTACGCCGTGCATCACGGTCCCGATGGCCTGGAGGCGATCGCGCGCCGCATCGTGGCCCTGCGGGAGGCCCTGGCCGCCGGCCTGGCGGCACTGGGTCTGCCCGCCGATCCCGGCCCCGGCTTCGACACCCTGGTGATCCGGGGCAGCGGGGCGGCCACCCTGCTGGAGCGGGCCGCCGCCGCCGGCTTCAACCTGCGCCGCGGTGTGGAGGGTTCCGGCGCTGAGGCCGCCGTGGCGATCAGCCTCGATGAGCTCAGCAGCGCGGCTGAGCTGGAGCGGCTGCTGGGGGCCCTGGCCTCCGATCCGGCCGCCGCCGCCGCCGCGGCCACGGCCCTCCGCACCCGCCTGGCCGCTGGCGATGACGCCGCCCTGGCCTGCCTGGCTGATCTGCCCCTGCGCCAGGCGCCCTGGCTGCGCCAGGAGGTGTTCCACCGCTACCGCAGCGAGACCGAGCTGCTGCGCTACATCCAGTACCTGGTCTCCAAGGACATTTCCTTGGTGCACGGCATGATCCCGCTGGGGAGTTGCACCATGAAGCTCAATGCCGCCGCTGAGCTGGCGCCGGTGAGCTGGCCGGCCTTCGCCCAGCTCCACCCCTTCGCCCCGGCCGACCAGACGCGGGGCTACGCCCGCCTGGTGTCGGATCTGGAGGCCTGGCTGGGGGCGATCACCGGTTTCGCGGGGGTTTCACTCCAGCCCAATGCCGGCTCCCAGGGGGAATACGCCGGCCTGATGGTGATCCGCGCCTGGCACCGCAGCCGCGGCGAGGGCCACCGGCGGGTGTGCCTGATCCCCACCAGCGCCCACGGCACCAACCCCGCCAGCGCCGTGATGGCCGGCATGCAGGTGGTGGCCGTGGCCTGTGATACGGCCGGCAACATCGACCTGGCCGACCTGGAGGCCAAGACCATCGCCCACGCCGCCGACCTGGCGGCCCTGATGGTCACCTATCCCTCCACCCATGGGGTGTTTGAAACCGGCATCCGCCGCATCTGCCAGCTCGTGCACGACCACGGCGGCCAGGTGTACCTCGACGGCGCCAACCTCAATGCCCAGGTGGGGCTCTGCAAGCCGGGGCTCTACGGCGCTGACGTGTGCCACCTCAACCTCCACAAGACCTTCTGCATCCCCCATGGCGGCGGCGGTCCCGGGGTGGGGCCGATCGGGGTGGCGGCCCACCTGGTGCCCTTCCTTCCCGGCCATCCCCTGGCGGTCGTGGGTGGCGCGGGAGGGTCCGCTGGCCAGGCGATCGGGCCGGTGTCGGCGGCCCCCTGGGGCAGCGCCGGCATCCTGCCGATCAGCTGGATGTACATCCGCATGATGGGCGGCGCCGGCCTGCGCACCGCCAGCCAGGTGGCCCTGCTGGCCGCCAACCTGATCGCCGAGCGTCTCGATCCCCACTTCCCGGTGCTGTACCGCGGCGCCGGCGGGCGGGTGGCCCACGAGTGCATCCTCGATCTGCGGCCGCTCAAGCGCAGCTGCGGGCTGGAGGTGGATGATCTGGCTAAGCGGCTGATGGACTACGGCTTCCATGCCCCCACCGTGAGCTGGCCCGTGGCCGGTACGGTGATGGTGGAGCCCACTGAGAGCGAATCGCTGGCCGAGCTCGACCGCTTCTGCGCGGCGATGGTGGCGATCCGGGCTGAGGCGGCGGCGCTGGAGTCAGGCGATGCCGATCCGCTCGACAACCCCCTCAAGCGGGCCCCCCACACCCTGATGGCGGTGACCGCCGACCGCTGGGACCGCCCCTACAGCCGCACCGAAGCCGCTTTCCCGGCGGGTCTGGAGCAGCGCTCCAGCAAGATCTGGCCGGCGGTGGCCCGGATCGACAACGCCTACGGCGATCGCCATCTGGTCTGCACCTGCCCCTCGGTGGAGGAGGTGGCGGTTACGGAACTGGCTGCCTGACGGTTCCCGGGGCTACCGAACCAGCCCCGAATCGCGCATCATTGCCGTGCCTGTCGTTCAGAACGGCTGGCACAGCAGCCATTCATCACATGGGGACCATGAAGGGCGACGGCACCGGCAACCATCCCACCAGTTCCGCGGGGGGCATCCAGCGGGTGGAGGGCACCAACGTGGTGCGGGTCCCCTTCGGTGTGCGCCGCGCCCGGCGGGCCCGCCCCCAGCGTCCCGACCACTGGGCCACCCTGGTGCTCCCCTTCCATGCCGGCGACGGTGGTGGTCCCACACCACCTCAGGCGGCCTGATCCGGCTGCCGGGTGTGTACTGCTGCGTTCAGCCCCGGGCCAGCCGCCAGTCCACCAGGGCCTTCACATCGGTGAGGGAGCTGGCCGGCGCCCGGAAGGGCAGGATCGTCATCGGGCTCCGTTCCGGCCGGATCAGCCAGGTGAGGTCGGCCTGGGGGATCAGCACGAAGCCGCGGTAGCGCACCATCGGCAGCCGGGCCGGGCCGTGGGGGTTGAGGGACTCGGTTTCCCGCTCAGGTGTGGTCTGGGAAATGGAACGCGATAAAGAGCCCATCAAGGCCGGATTGATCTCGTTGCACAGTGTCCCGACTCCCTGGGGGGTTGTCAGGAGCTGCGAAGAAGAATCAACGCCGTATTGCACGCTACATTTTAAGGGAAATCCCCCGTCCTGCCTGGGCTGGGCGGGGGATCCGGCCCTTCGCGGAAGGCCGCGGCGGGTCATTCGGTGTGGGCTTGCTGATCGAGCCCACACCGGGGCCACCCCATCAGGCTGCCTGCAGTTCCGCCTCGCGGAACGGGATGAAGTTGGCTTTGCGGGTCTTGCAGATCGGGCAAGTCCAGCTGTCGGGGATCGCTTCAAAGGGGGTGCCGGCGGCGATGCCGGAATCGGGATCGCCCACCGCCGGGTCGTAGATCATCGAGCACACCTTGCAGATCCACTTGCCGGGCACCGGTTCGGCGGCCTCACCGGCCACGCCCAGGCCCTCCAGGGCCTGGAGGGCCACGTTGTAGCGCTCGGCGTGGTGGTGCTCGACGGGCTCCAGCAGGCCGAAGTTGCGGGCGGCGGTGCGGAAGATGCCGGCGTGGTCCTGGGATTCGGCGATCTGGCCCTCGAATTCAGTGGTGGCGGCGCCGTCGCGGTCGGCGCGGGCCTGGGCGGCGAACTCCGGGTACATGGTGGTGTACTCGTAGGTTTCGCCTTCGATCGCCAGCGCCAGGCAGCGGGCCAGGATCGCCTGCTTGCCAGCTTCATCGAGGCGCTCGGGGTCGCTCACCACGAGTTCGGGGTGGAGCAGGCGGAAGTGGGCGAAGGCGTGCTCGGTCTCCTGGTTGGCGGTGTCGCGGAACAGGCGGGCCAGCTCGGCGTTGCCGAGTTGCTTGGCCACATCGGCGAAGAAGAGGTATTTGCGGTTGGCCATGCTCTCGCCGCCGAAAGCGGCTTCGAGGTTGGCCTGGGTGGCGGGGTTGGAGAGGTCCATGGGGGTGGGGTGCGCTTTGGAGGGATCTTAGGCGAAGTCGGAATGAGTATGAGCTGGCTGCTTGGCATTGATGGGCGATTCCCCATCCACCGCCGAGCGGCAGGTGGCGCAGTGCCCGTAGTACTCCAGCGTGTGGAACAGGGGCAGGAAGCCTCCGCGCAGCTCAGTCGGCAGCGGCTGATCGTGCATGGGGCACACCGGCAGGGTGACGCTGCTCCCACAGAGCACGCAGGTGAGGTGGTGGGCGTCGTGGTCGACCGGCGCGTAGAGGGTCTCGCCAGTGGGCAGAAGGCGACTGCGCACCAGGCCCCGCTGTTGCAGCCAGCGCATGTGGCGGTAGATCGTGGCCAGTCCGATGCTTTGGTGGCACTGGCTCAGCCGGTGATGGAGATCCTGGCTGCTCAGTTCGGCGCCCGCATCCCGCAGGGCATCCAGCAGCAGTTGCTGGCGGGGTGTGAGCGACACCTGGCCGGAGCTGAGGTTGGTGGTGCTGCTCATCTCCTGGATCGGGGAGTCCGCAATGTTCCGACCTTAGGGACCCTTTCAGCGCCTCCCTCGATGGGATGCAGCGCCGGATCCCAACAGCAGTGGCACACACAGGCAGGCGATCACGGGTCCCGGGGGGCTGTCGAGCAGCAGGCTGAGCCCGAATCCACCCACCGCCACCGCCATGCCGATGGCGGCCGAGCGCCCCAGGGCCCCACGGAGGCTTGCAGCGGTGCGCAGCCCGATCAGGGCCGGTGCGCTGTAGAGGGCAATCGCCAGAATCAACCCCACGGCGGCCATGCCGCTCACAATGACAAGGGTTGTGGCGAGGCTGAGCAGCTGCTGCAGCCGTCGCACCGGCAGCCCTGCAGCCGCGGCCCCTTCCGGATCCACAGCCAGGAACACCAGCTGCTGATAGCGGCTCCAGATCAGCATCAGCAGCATGCCCAGGGCGATCGCGGCCCGCAGCAGGTCGGCCGGACCCGCTGTCAGCAGATCGCCGAACAGGAGGCTGTTGAGGTCCACGTCGCCATCCAGGGCCTGGATCAGCAGGACCCCCAGCCCCAGGCTGGCCGCGAGCAGCGTGTTGGCCACCACCTCCTGGCTCGCGTCATCCGGCAGGCGACGGCTGCTGAGCCGCTCCGCAAGCCAGGTGACGCCCAGTCCACTGGCCAGCCCTCCCAGCAGGGGGTCGATCCCCGCCGCCAGGGCCAGGGCCACACCCGGCAGCACGGCATGGGCGATCAGGTTGCTGTGCAGCACCCGGCGTCGCACCACCAGCAGCGGGCCGGCCACGCCGCCCATGGCGCCGGTCAGCAGCGCCATCAGCAGGGGGAGCAGCCACCAGGCGGTCGTGATCGGGTCTGAACTCATGGCTGCTGCAACCGCTCCAGGACGCGATCGGGCCGGCCATCGGCGCGAAGCGTTGTATCCAGCAGCAGGGCCCGGTCGTACCCCTGCAGGGAATCACCCCAGTCGTGGCTGCTGACCAGCACGATGCGTCCCCCGGAGGCCTGCTGGCGCAGGACCGCCAGCAGCTGCTGACGGGTCGGGGGATCCAGGTAGGTGAAGGGTTCATCCAGGAGCAGCAGGTCGGCCTTCTGGACCAGGGCCCGGGCCAGCAGGGCCCGCTGCTGCTGGCCGCCGGAGAGCTGGGAGAGACGCGTATCCGCCAGGGAGGCCAGACCCATGGACTGCAGGGCCTCGGGGATCGCCAGCCGCGGTTCGTCCGCGGGGGCTGCCAGCGTGCCGAGGGCCACCAGATCCCGGACGGTGATCGGCATCTGCCACTGGATGGCGCTCCGCTGGGGGACCAGGGCAAGCCGCGGCCGCCGAGGAGCCATGGGCTGGCCACACCAGAGCAGCCTTCCCTGGCTTGGGGTGAGCTGGCCGAGCAGCAGGTTCAGCAGGGTGGATTTGCCGGCGCCATTCGGCCCGAGCAGCGCCGTGAGGCTGCCGGGCTCGAGGCTGAAACTCACGTCCGCCAGAACCGCGGGGGACGCCTTGCCTGGATAGCGGTAACTGACGCCCTGAACCTGAAGCATGGGGTGGGCCGGGATTGCGCTGCGATCCGATGCGCGGGGAACGGGAGTCCGGGCAGAAGGGGGGCGGCCCAGGACTGCCGATGGGATCCAACCGGCACAACCCTAGGCCGCCCGTTGGCGGGAATGGTTATCGTTTGCGCGGTTGTTGTTGGGCTTGTGTCGCTGCACTCACCTCGTCCGGGCTCCGGGTTCAGGCGGTTCCGCGTTCAGGGCCGGCCAGCCCCCGTTTCCAGGCCATGGCTGGTCACTCTCGTTCTGGGCGCCGCCTTGCTGCTGCCGCCTCCCCCTGCCCGGGCGGCCACCGTCGTCGCTGCGGACGGGGTGCTCTGCGACCTCACGCGCACCCTGGCAGACGGGCTGATCACGGTGGTTTGCCTCCTGCCCGCCAGCCAGGACCCTCACCAGGCGGCGCTGCGGCCCAGCGATCGCCAGGTTCTGGCCCAGTCCGATCTGGTGCTGGTGAATGGCTATGGCCTCACCCCCGCTCTCACCAAGGTGCAGGGGCGTCGGCCCCAGGTGGCGGTGGCGGAACTGGCGGTGCCGAACAGCCCCAGCTTCGAGGGTGCCGGCGGTGTGCGGGACCCCCATGTCTGGCATGACCCCCGCCAGGGCGCGGCGATGGTGCGGCTGATCGCGGAACGCCTGACTCCCTTCACCGACCAGGACAGCCGGCTGCGCTCCCGAAGCCAGCTGGCCGCTGCGGTGCTCAGCGATCTCGATGCCTGGACCGCGCGACAGATCGCGACGCTGCCCCCCTCGGCCCGGGTGCTGGCCAGCGGCCATCGTGCCTTCAGCAGCTTCGCCCGTCGCTACGGCATCCGGGAGCTGGCGGTGATCGAATCCTTCAGTACCGCCGGCCTGCTGCGGCCCCAGGGACTCAATCAGGTGAGTGATGCGTTGAAGCCTTCCGGCGCTCGCGTCATCTTTCCCGATCGTCTTCCCCCCTCGAAGACCCTGCGGCGCATCTCCCAGCGCAGCGGAGTTCCGATCAGTTCTGTGGCCCTCGTTGCCGATGGGCTGGCAGCCAAGTCCAGTTACGTCGATACCTTCACCGCCAATGTCTGCACCTTCGTGGAGGGTCAGGGCGGCCGCTGCGACCGGCCCTCTGGCCAGCAACTGTCGCGCCGCTGGGCGGCGATCCGCTGAGTGCGGCGGCGCACTTCGGTGTGGCAGTTCGCTTCGCCTTGATCGTTCAGCTTTCGGTCCATCCCTCCTCCCCGTCGTCCCTTCATTCGCGATTCCGTCATGGCTGTTCCGTTCTCCTGCCGCGTCCGCTGGCCGTTCAGCTCAGGCCTGGCAGGGCTCATGCTGCTCTCCGGCGCACCTGCCCTGAGCCATGGCGGCGATGGCCAGGCCGGTCGGGTGGCTCCGGGCCAGTTCCGCGTGCTGCCGCTGATCACGATCGAGGGCCACGGCGGCTTTGAGAACAACATTGAGGGCCAGCCCCGCCACTACGCCATCGATGCCCAGATGGGCACGGTGCTGGAGTGGGGTCTCAACAACGGTGGCGTGTTCGCCATCGAGATGGAACTGGGCCCGGCCTTCGTGTGGGGTGAGGCCGAGCACTTCTATGGCCAGGTGGAACCGGCCGGCATCGAGGAGGACCATGATCACCACGGGCTGCCGGGTTCGAACTGGCGCCGTACCGACATCAAGGGCCGGCTGCAAGTGGTGTATCAGCCCAGCCGTCGCCTCGAACTGAGCGCTGAGTGGTTGCCTTACCTGATCACGACCAGCCAGGGTGAGGATGTGCGCGGCCTTCGCCAGCAGCTCTCGCTGGCCGGCACCCTGGCGCTGGGTAACGGTGATGTGAACTTTGCGCTGGGCGATGGGCTCGAGACGATTGCCGACGGCCTCTTTCTGGCGGTGGAGAACCGCAACGGCTGGGATTCCACAGGCACCTACTTGGGGAATTACACCGACACCCGCCTGGGGCTTGGTTTCAACGTGGATCTGCTCAACCTGACCATGGATGCGGGGCCGCGCTTCTACCAACCGGGCAGCTATTCCGGCCTCGGGGGGCGGGTTGACTGGGGCGGCGAGATCGAACTGACCTACCCGCTCAGCTCCCGCACCGTGCTGTTCGCCCACTGGCAGCCGATGTACAACACCCAGGTCGGCATGGCCGGCTGGGTGCATCACGTGGGCGCGGGGGTGACCTTCCGCTTCTGATCTGCTCGGAGCCGGCCCGCCCTCAGTAGCTCGCCCCGCTGCGGCGCTGGTGCACCGCCGTGCTGCCGGCGGGATCCAGCAGGCCGCCGTGGTTCACCTGGGCACTGTGGCCAACGCCAGCAGGGCAGCACAAGATCCGGTCTGGAAACCTCAACAAGCCTAGGGATGATGGGGGGGCAGAAGCGCGGCGACCCTACAGCTATCAGCGGATGAAGAATCAGATTGGAGGCAATTAAGCGCCAGCCTGGGCCTGTTCGTGCTGAGTGAATATACCATTCAGCTGGTTAATTCATTCTTCTCTTCACCATGAGTTTTTCATTTCGGCCACTGTGGGTAAAGGCTGCCGTGGCTTCTGCTGCTGTTGCCACCACCACCTTGCTGTCCGCCTCCGTGGCGTCGGCGGCGCCAACACCCGTTGACCTGGAGCTGTTCCTCTCCGTGGACGTCTCCGGTAGCGTTGATGGAAGCGAATTCAACCTCCAGAAACTGGGTTATGTCCAGGCATTCCAAAGCGCAGCCGTTCAGGCAGCCATTGCAAGCAAGCCAAATGGCGTCGCTGTGGCTTTGGGACAGTGGAGCTCAACCGCCGACTCCCCTCTTGCCGTTGGCTGGACCTTGCTGACAGATGCAGCTAGTTCCAATTCGTTCGCAGCTGCCATCAACGCCATGGTAAGGCAATCCTCCGGTGCCACTTGCGTGGCTTGCGGAATCAATGCGGCGGTGGCTGAATTGGGAGGCAACGACTATGATGGCGCGAGCGTCATTGATGTCTCTGGTGATGGTGAAGAGAACGTCGGTAGTACAGGTGACGTCGTTGCCGCTCGCGATGCTGCCGCTGCTCTTGGAATCAAGATCAATGGCCTGCCCATTGGTGGTGGACAAAGTCTTGTTAATTGGTATCAGACCAATGTCCAGACGGCTAACGGTTTTACGGAGCCAGCGGCCAACTTCAATGATTTTGACTTAGCCGTCCAGAGAAAGATTGTCAGGGAAATTTCCGGCGACAGCGTTCCCGGCCCCCTGCCGATACTTGGCGCCGGTTTGGCTTTCGGCTTCAGTCGTCGTCTTCGCAAGCGCATCAACCTCGCCACCCTGGCCTGAGTTGCCACAGCGGCTCGCCATCGGCTGAGCTGATGCCACCGGGCCTCTCTGCGCAAGAGGGGTCCCTTCCTTTCCTCGCTTCCAGGGATCCGGCAGGCCTGGGGAGGTGAATGTTCCGAAACTGGCAGAGATGGCACCGCACAAGCAAGACCGCGTCTTTCCCCACTGACTCATTTTTTAGCGTGTCTGACTCCACCGACTACTCCAGCTTTCAACAGGGTGTTACCGCCCGGCGGCTAGGCGCCATCGCTATCGCCTTGTTCGTGCTTTACGTTGCCAATGTGCTGGCAAGAATCATCCCTGTTCGCGTGCTCCTCGCGAGCTGGCAGCTGGAATTTTCCGCCAGCCTGGTCGATGCGGCACCCATCGCCTTGCTTGGCTTGATCCTGGTGCATTTGGCCGCCTACGTCGACCCCAGCAGCCCCATCCTCAGGCAGCGAAAACAACGGTTTTCCCGTATGGCCACGGCAGCCGTTCTCGGCTTCCTGCTGCTGATTCCTCTCAATGTCTATGCCGTCTGGACAGGTATTGGCAACCTTCAGGCCACCAAAACCAAGGTTGAATCAGATGCTGGCCGCAGGATTGGCAAGTTTCGGGAGATCGTCAGTTCGGCCGCCAGTCCAGAGGATTTGCAGCAACGGCTTGAATCCATCGGGGTCCCTGGGTTGAAGCCCTCCGACCTCCGCTTACCTCTGCCACGGCTTAAGCAGCTGCTTCTGGCGAATCTTGATCAAGCGCAGGGAAAGCTAGAGGCTAAGAAAAATGGTGCTGATTCTTTTCTGCGTGAGGGGCTTTGGTCCTTGATTCAGAGTGTGCTGAAGCTGGTCGTTGCCTCCCTTGTTCTTGCCCTGGCCTTTGCCGCTGGGGCTCAGGGCCGCGACAGCGACATTTCTCTTCTGGATTCTTGGCAGCGAGGCTGGCACAAGCGATTCCGCAGGGGCGCTCGACGACCATCCCAGCCCCGAGTTCCGCATGAGGATTACCTCCGGCAGCTCAGTGTTGGCGATGACGCTCCATGAGGGGCGTCTTCGCTGATCGCTCCTCTGCAAACCGTTGCCTCGCTCCCTGCACGGCTGCCGCTCAGTAGGCGGCTCCCGTGCGCCGCTGGTGCACCGCCGTGGTGCCGGCCGGATCGAGCAGGCCGCCGTGGCTCACCTGGGCGTACAGCAGCCAGTGGTCGCCGCATTCCATTCGGGCCGTCACCTGGGCCTCCAGCCAGGCCAGGGCCTCCGGCAGGATCGGCTGGCCGCCGGGGCTGGCCTCGAGCTCCAGGCCAGCGAAGCGGTCGGCACCGGGGGGGAAGGGCTGCAGGAACTGGCGCATCGGCCCCGTTTCCCGGCCCGCCGCCAGCACGTTCAGCGCGAAGCGGTCGCCCACGTGCAGCAGGCTCTCCACCGCCCGCTCCCGCGCCACCGCCACCGTGAAGCCCGGCGGGTTGAAGCTGGCCTGGCTCACCCAGCTAGCCACCATCGCCCCGCCCAGGGCCGCTTCGCCCTCACCCTTGCGCGCCGTGACCACGCAGAGGGAGCCCACCACCCGGCCCAGGGCCTGCACGGCCGGGTTGCTGCGGCTCTCCTCAAGGCCGCCGCCGCCGCTGCGGCGCTGGCTGCGGCGTTGTTCGGCCTGCAGCGCTCGGCCCAGGGCGATGCCCGTTTCCTCCAGGGTGCGCAGGGTGGCCGGATCGGGGCTGAACTTCACCCGGATCGGCTCGAAGGCGAAGCGGAAGCCGCCATCGCGCAGCTTGCCCTCCAAGAGGTCGATCGCTTCGCCGCTCCAGCCGAAGCTGCCGAACACCCCCACCGGCTTGTCGCGATCGCCCTCCGCCAGCACCGTGCCCAGGGCCGAAACGATCGGCGTGGGCGCATGGCCCCCGAGGGTGGGGGAGCCGATCAGCAGGGCATCGCCGGCGCGGATCGCGGCGATCAGCTGCTCGCTGGGGGCGAACTCGCAGTTGAGGCTCTCGACCCGCACGCCGCTGCGGGCCACCCCCTGGGCCAGGGCGTCGGCGATGGCGGCGGTGTTGCCGTAGGCGCTGGCGTACAGCAGCGTGACGGTGAGGCCGGAGCGGCCCTGGCTCTCGCCCCAGCGGCGGTAATCGGCCAGCAGGCTGCGCCAGCTGGTGGCGATCGCCGGACCATGGCCCGGCGCGATCGTGCGGATCGGCAGCGCATCGAGCCGCTCCACCACCGCCTCCACCTGCCGGGCCATCGGCGCCATCAGGCAGTCGTAGTAGTAGCGGCGGTCCTCCTCGGTGCTGCTGGGGTTGGCCTCGGCGAAGGCCTCGCCGCAGAGGTGGGCGGCGAAGAACTTGCCGCTCATCAGCAGCCCGGTGCGCTCCTCGAAGGCCACCAGGCCACCGGGCCAACGGGGGGTGGGCACCGGGATCAGGGTGAGGCGATGGCCGCCGGCGAGCTCGCGGCTCACCTCCTGCTTCACCACATCAATCGGAGGCAGGGGCGGCAGCGGGGCCTGGGCGGGATCGGTGGCTGCGCCGGGCTTCTGCTGGCTCCAGAGGTCGCTGAGCAGCCGCGCCCCGGCATTGGAGGCCACCAGCATCAGGGCCGGCCACTGCGCGGCCAGCTGGCGCAGCAGGGCCACCCGGTTGGGGTTGACGTGGCCCACCACCACCTTGAGGGCCGCCTCGGGCGGCACCAGGCCTGCCAGGGCCTCCAGGTAGGGCGCGGCGAAGGAGGCGCCGGGCGGATGCACCAGCACCGGCGGCACCTTCTGGCCGCCGGCGGTGCTGCCGGCCGCGAACAGGAAGCTGTTGGCGCTGGTGCCCCGCTCCAGGCCGTATTCCACCTCGAAGCGCAGCCGCCGCGGGCTTAGGCCCCGCAGGCAGCTGAGGCCCGGATCGATCGGCAGCACGATCACCGAGCGGTCGGTGGAGGCGGCGGTCATCAGTAGTGGTTGCCCACCTTGCGGTGGTGCACGGCGGTGGCGCTGGTGGTGTCGGCCACATTGCCCTGCTCCACCACCGCGTAGATGATCCAGTGGTCGGGCCCCTCCAGCCGCTGGGCGACGCGGCAGCCCAGGAAGGCCAGGGCATCGCCGAGCACCGGCCCGCCGGCCGCCACCCCATCGAGGGTGGCCACGCCGGCGAAGCGGTCGGCACCGGGGGGGAAGCGGCGCAGGAAGTGGCGCAGCAGCTGCTGGTGGTTGTCCTCCCGCAGCACGTTGAGCACGAAGCGATCACCCACCTGCATCAGGGCTTCGATCGCCCGGTCCTTGGCCACCGCCACGGTGAGGCCCGGCGGCTCGAAGCTGGCCTGGCTCACCCAGCTGGCCACCATGGCGCCGCTGCGCAGCGATTCCCCTTCCCCCTGCCGCGCCGTCACCACATACAGCCCGCCGGAGAGCCGACCGAGGGCCTTGTCGAGGTCGCCATCGAGGCTCTTCATCGCCGCGATCGTTTTCTCGCGGGTGAGCAGCTGGCCCAGGTCGGTGCCGGCCTCCTCGCAGCGCTGGTAGTCCTCGGCCGAGGGCACCTGGCGGATGCGCAGCGGCTCGAAGGCCTCCTTCTGGCCCAGACCCCGCAGCTGGGAGGCCACGGTGTCGATGGCTTCGTCGTTGCCGCCGTAGGCGTCGTAACTGCCCACCCACTGGCCGCTCTGCAGGGCCGCCAGCAGGGTGCCGATCGAGGCCTGCAGCTCCGCATCGGGCTGGGCCGGCCAGGTGGGCACCACCACGGCGCTCGCCTCCCCCACCAGGGCGGCCAGCTCCTGGGCATCGGTGGCGCGCAGATCCACCAGCTGCACCTGGGCCTCGGCCTTGCCGATGCCGCGGGCGATCGCCTGGCTGATCCGGTCGCAGAAGCCGTACTGGCTCAGGTAACAGACCGCCGCGTAGGCCTCCCCCTTGCTGCGGCCGGTGCTCCACTCGCGGTAGTCGCCCAGCCAGAGATCGAGGTGGTGGCGCAGCAGCGGGCCGTGCCCCACGGCGATGGTGCTGATCGCCGGCAGGGCATCCATGCGCTTCATCGCCTGGAGCACGCTGCGGGCATTGGGGCCCATCAGGCAGTCGTAGTAGAAGCGGAAATCGGGGGCGATGGCGCCCGGATCGCTGTCGAACAGCTCCTCACTGCAGTAGTGCAGGCCGAAGGCATCGCAGGTGTAGAGGATGCCGCTGCCGTGGTCGAAGCAGAAGATCGTGTCGGGCCAGTGCAGGTTGGGGGCACTGAGGAACTCGAAGCGGTGCTGAACGCCGCTGCTGGGGTTGGTGCCCAGATCCAGTTCCTCACCGCTTTTCACGGCGCGGGAGCGGAAGGGCCGGTGCACCTGGTTTTCGAGGAACTGGATCGCCACCTTGGAACCCACGATCTCGATCTCGGGGTTGAGGTCGATCAGATGACCGATCAGGCCGGAGTGGTCCGGTTCGGTGTGGCTCACGATCAGGTGGTCGATCGCCTTCGGATCGATCTGTTGCTGCAGCAGCGGCAGCCAGGTGGCCTCGAACTTGAGATGGCTGGTGTCGATCAGGGCGGTGCGCGCGCCCCGCACCAGGAAGGCGTTGTAGGTGGTGCCGTTGCGCAGGCCGAACTCGATGTCGAAGCGGCTGCGGTCCCAGTCGAGCGAGCGGATCGCGGTGGTGTCCGGCCCGATCTCCTGGCACTGCAGGCTGAGGCGCGGTTCCGCCCCTGTGGCAAGGGTGGTCTGGCCGCTGCTGGCGGGGGCCGGGGACAACGACGAGGGGGGGGTCATGGGGACTCCAGCGAGACCGTCGTGAAGGTGGCTGGGACTGTAGGAAGAACCTGGTTTGTCGGTGTGCGAAGAAGCGGCGCGCGCGCCCTTGAAAGGCGTTGCACAATGCAGGGAATTCGGCAGCAGCTACACCCCCTTGACCTCAGGCGATCCTGCTATCGACAAGCCCTTCGCGGGGATCGCCGCTCCCGGTGCCTCAGCACCCAGTGCTGCCGGCCTGGATGGCTTCCGGGCTGCCCTGGAGCGGCTACAGCACCGGCTCGAGGAGGCCACCCGGCCGAGCCGCTTCAAGCCGGTGGAGGACCTCTCCCTGGCCCAGATCGTGTTCGGCGATCCCCCTCAGCCGCCGGCGGTGGTGGGGGAGATCCTCGATCTCAGCCGCGACGGCATGAAGATCGCCCTGTCGGTCAGCCAGCCCGTGGAGGTGGACCAGCGCTGCCAGCTGCTGGTGGGCCCCCCCGAGGCCGAGTGCTACGAGCTCATGGGCACGGTGCGCTGGGTCGACCGCAACCCCTACATCACCGTGTTCGGCCTGGCCCTGCAGGACGCCACCGTGCACGTGCCGCCGGCCTGAGCGGCTCCGGGCGGGCGGCAAGCGGGCAGCGGCCGGCTCAGAGCCACCACCAGCTTTCGAAGCAGGCCGCCTGGCCGCAGGGCTGGCCTGCCCCATCGCGCAGGGTCCAGAGCCGGGCGCCCTCGATCCGGAAGCGGCGGCCGGCGCTGTCCACCCGCACGCCGCCGTAGCCCGCGATGGCCCCCTGCCGCTGCGCCTCCGCCAGGGCACCGGAGCGGGCCGGCCGCTCCGAGGGTTCGGCGGTGAGGCGCGAGGGCAGGCCCACCATGGCGTTCCAGGGGCGCCGCCACAGCGCCAGGGCGGCGCGGTTGGCGTAGATCAGCCGCGGATCCTCGGCGCCGTCGTGGGCGAGCACCACGGCGGCCGCGGCGAAGAGTTCCTGGGCCTGCAGCCGGGGGGTGGCATCGGCTGGGAGGGCCAGCAGGGGCCTGCCCCAGGCGCGGCGGTGGCCCTCCAGGATCCGGGCGGCGCAGGCCTGGCTGGCAGCGCTGAGCCAGGGAGCTTCGGTATCAGCCACCGGGCTCGGCTGCGGCGTCGCCGGCGACCGGGCCCTCCTGGCCCGAGCCGGTGGCCATCGCCCGGGCCATCGCCACCTGGCCCAGGCCGCTGCCATGGGCCTGCAGGTGCTCCAGGAAGAGCCGGTTGGCGTCCGGAAAGCGGGGCTCCTCCGCCAGGGGCAGGGGGCCGGCCCCCTCCAGCCCCGATTCCCCTTCCAGGGCCGGGGTGATCACGACCAGATCGGGATCGAGGGCCGCGTCGTAGCGCCACCAACGGCCTGGATCGGCGATCGCCGCATGCACCGGATGGGGCGTGTGCTCGAGCCGCACCGCTGCCCCCTCGCGGCGGCGGTGGGCCAGGTCCGCCAGCAGCTGGCTGCGGGTGCGTCCCCGCAGCTGGAACAGCACGAAGGGATCCTCCGAGAAGCGGTCGCCCATCAGGTAGTAGACGGCGCTCACGTGCTTGCAGGGGTTCGCCTTGTCCGGGCAGCTGCACTCGCTGCGCACCTCCTGCAGCTTGAAGGGGAAGAGGCGTTTGCCGCTGGCCGCAAAGGCCCGCTCGATGTCCTGGGGCATGATCCCGGCCAGCAGCTGGGCCGACCAGCGGGCCTTCTGGCTGAGGGCCTCGAGCACGTAACCCCAGTCCTCGTCGTTGAGCACGTCGAGCCACAGCTTCACCTTGTAGGGGTCTTCGCCGGTGCCCTGCACCCGGGCATGGACCCGCCGGCCCTCGAAGCGGATCGACACCACGTTGCCGGAGCGGGCGTAATCCCAGGCCCGCTCCAGCCGTTTCTTGAAGCGGTAGGCGTTGATCAGCTCCATCCACTGCTCCACCCACCAGGGCTGCTGGCCGAGGCCCTGCTGGCCCAGCTGGGTGGTGATCGACGGGGTGATCGTCATGGCGCGGGGGGGCGCTGGAGCGGCCTGACGCAGGCCGCGGCGCCCAGGTTAGGTAGCGGCGGGAAGGGGTTCATTCGTCCTTGAGGGCCACCAGGTCCCGCAGCTGGCCCATCTCCAGACCCCCCAGCCAGTCCTCGCCGCTGCCCACGATGTCCTCGGCCAGCTTCGATTTCTCCTGGATCATCCGGTCGATCCGCTCCTCCACCGAGCCGCTGGTGATGAACTTGTGCACCAGCACCCGGTTGGTCTGGCCGATGCGGTAGGCCCGGTCGGTGGCCTGGTTCTCCACCGCCGGATTCCACCAGCGGTCGATGTGGAACACATGGCTGGCGCGGGTGAGGTTGAGGCCCACCCCACCGGCCTTGAGCGAGAGCAGGAACAGCTGGGGCCCGCGCGGATCCTCCTGGAAGCGGTCCACCATCGCCTGACGTTCGGTCTTGCTGGTGTTGCCGTAGAGGAAGGGCACCTCCTGACGCCAGCGGCGCTCCAGGTGCAGCTTGAGCAGCTGACCCCATTCGGCGAACTGGGTGAACAGCAGGGCGCGGTCGCCCGCTTCGATCACCTCCTCGAGGATTTCTTCAAGCCGCTGAACCTTGGCACTGCGGGCCGCGAAGCTGCCATCCACCACCTGCTCCTTGAGGGCCAGGGCCGGGTGGTTGCAGATCTGCTTGAGCTTGGTGAGCAGGGCCAGCACCTGGCCGTGCTTCTGGCCCAGGGGCGCGCGGGCGATCGCATCGAGGCTCTCCTCCACGGTTTTGGTGTAGAGCTTCTTCTGCTCGGGGCTGAGGCCCACCCATTCGCGCAGCTCCACCTTCTCGGGCAGGTCGGAGATGATCGAGCGGTCGGTCTTGAGACGGCGCAGGATGAACGGCCCGACCCGGGCCTTGAGGTCCTTCAGGGAGCTCATGTCGCCGTAGCGCTCGATCGGCAGGCGGTAGCGCTGGCGGAAGAAGGGCTCATCGCCCAGCACGCGGGGATTGAGGAAGTCCATCAGGGCCCAGAGCTCGCTCACCCGGTTCTCCACCGGTGTGCCGGTGAGGGCGATGCGGAACCGGCTGCCCTTGCCGGGCCGGGCCAGGTCGCGGGCGGCCTGGCTCTGCTTGGCGGCGGGGTTCTTGATCGCCTGGGCCTCGTCGATCACCACCCCCTGCCAGTCGGTGCTCTCGAGCAGTTCGCTGTCGCGCTGGACCAGGCCGTAACTGGTGAGCACGAGGTCGACACCGTTGAGCGCCTTCTTCAGGGCCGCTTCGGTGGCGGGGCGGCGGGGGCCGTAGTGCTCCCGCACCACCAGCTCCGGCGTGAAGCCGGCCGCCTCCCGCTTCCAGTTGGTGAGCACCGAGGTGGGCGCCACCAGCAGCACCGGCCGCCGCAGTTCCTGTTCGGCCTTGAGGTGCTGCAGGAAGGCCAGCAGCTGAACCGTCTTGCCCAGGCCCATGTCGTCGGCCAGGCAGGCGCCCTGGTCGAAGCGGTGCAGGAAGGCCAGCCAGCCCAGGCCCCGCTCCTGGTAAGGCCGCAGCTGGCCAGCGAAGCCCTCCGGCGCCGGCAGGGGATCGGGGGCCTTCTGCTGGTGGTACTGCTCCAGCACCGCCTGCAGCCGCGGGCCGGGATCGAAGCGGTGCACTGGCAGGCGGTGGAAGGTGTCGCCGTCGGTGGCGGTGAGCCGCAGGGCGTCGTCGAGGCTGAGGCTGGGCTTGGCGGCGCAGAAGCGCTCGGCGTTGCGCAGGTCGGTGGGCCGCAGCTCGATCCAGGCGCCCTTGTGCTGCACCAGCGGGCTGCGTTTGGCCTGGAGCCGCTCGAGGTCCTTGAGGCTGAGGGTCACCCCCCCGATCATCAAGTCCCACGACCAGGTGAGGTCCTCGCCGAGGCTGAAGCCGCGGGAACAGGTGGGCAGCTCGGCGGTGATCGAGAGGCCCAGGCGGCTGGCCAGGCCGCCGCTGAGGCTGGGGGGCAGCACCACCCCCACCCCCACATCGCGCAGCTGGCTGGCGGCGGTGCGCACCAGCACGAAGGCCTCGGCCGGCGTGAGCTGCATCGTTTCGGGGGCGGCGCTGTCGAGGCCCCGCTCGATCGGCTCGAACACCTGCAGGGCCCGCCCCATCCCCTCCAGCAGCAGCTGGCCGGGTTGCTGCACCTCCACCTCCCCCATCTGGATCGTGGTGTCGCCGGCGTTCCACACGGCGCCGGCCGGCAGCCGCAGGGTGGGCTCGGCTTCGGCCTGGAGGGAGAAGCGCAGATCCCAGAGGTCTTCGTCGGCCGGCGGGGTGAACAGCTCCAGGCAGGCCCGGGCCGGCGCCACCCGGCCCGCCACCGCTTCGCGCCAGTGGTGGGTGGCGATCTCCAGGCGTTCGGTTTCTTCGGCGTTGAGCCCCAGCCGGCCGTCGCCGGGGCCGAGCCCCCGCTGCCAGGCGGCCAGCAGGGGATCGAGGCCGGTGAGCGGCGGTTTGAAGCCGGCCCGCAGCTGGCCGGCCAGCAGGGCTTCGAGCAGGCTGGCCACCCGCAGCCGGCCGCTGCCGGGCCGGCGGCAGGCCAGGGCCTTCTCGCCGGGGGAGCCGGGTCCGATCGCGCAGGTCGCCACCTGGGGCAGGCGGATCGCCATCTCCTCGAGGCGGCGCCGGTCGCCTTCGCGGTTCAGCAGCGGCAGCCAGCGGGCCTGGCCCTCCTCCACCTGGGGCAGCCAGCGGCCGCGGGCGATCAGGCTGAGGGCCCAGCGCTGCAGATGGCTCCACCAGCGCAGTTCGTCGGCCAGGTCGGGATGGTGGCCGGAGAGGGGCAGGCGGCTGAGCCATTCACCGGCCGCTCCGGCCTCCAGGGCCCAGCCCTCCACGCGCCAGGGCCACCAGACGGGCTCCCGCGGGATCGGTTCGCCAGCCTGAAGGGGCAGGCCGCTCCAGGGTCCTTCGCTTGCCTTTGCCTTGCCCCGGGCGGCCTGGCTGCGGCTGGGCAGGCTGAGCACGGCCTCGGCCGGGCGCAGGTCGTCGGTCCAGAGGTCGTGGTCGTCGAGCCAGGCGCCGATGGCGTCGAGGTCGAGGGCGAGGGGGTGGTCGCCCGGGTCGGGCCCCGGTGTCACCGGGGCGGCCACCCGCCAGGTGTCGGCCCAGAGCAGCAGCCGTCCGCCCGCCCCTGAGGGGGGGTAGAGCCAGGTGGCGTGCAGCAGGCTCATGGGGCGCTCATGGGGCCGGAGATCGGCCGGGCCGCAGGGTCATGGCCGCAGGGCGGGCAGCAGGGAGGGCGGCAGGGCGGCCAGCAACCGCTGGACCCCGTGCAACAGCAGGGCGCTGCCGATCAGGGGCAACCAGAGCGGCAGCCAGACGCGTACGCACTCCATCATCAGTGATGGTGCAAGCGAGGCTCCCAGGGCGGGGGCGGCCCCGAGGCTGCGGATGCCGCACACCGCCCCCACCAGCCCGGCCTGGAGGTGGCCGTCGTCGGGATCGACCCGCTGCAGATGGAAAGCCAGCAGGCCATAGAAGAAGCCGCAGCCCGCCGAGCGCAGGCCCGCGTCGAGCAGGGTTTCCAGGCCCCGGGCCTGCAGCAGCCCCAGGGCGGCGGACCCGATGGCGGCGGCGGCGGCGGCCACCAGGGCCCAGCTGAGCGAACGCAGACGCAGCCGGGCGCGCTCCTCGGCCGTCAGCGCGGCCGCCGGAGGCTGTTCAAACGGTGACGACGAAGGCGGCAACGGGTTGCTGCGGCTGGTGGGGCTGCCGTTCGGGCCGCGGCGACGGGTCGGCCGGAATGGTCGGAGCCATCATGCCTGCTGCGCCGCCTTGATGAAGGCGGGGCCGGGCCGCAAGGGAGAGATCCGGCGTCGGCGTGTGGATTGCACGGCGACAGTTTTTCCAATCGGCGCACCGTAGATTCATCGGCTAGAACTAGGCCCCGTCTGGGTGCCGTTGCCCAGCGGACGTTCAGCGGATTGCCCATGGCTCAACGTCGCCGAAACAGGGCCGCTGCACGGGCGCAGCAGCCCTCGCTCCGGCCTGAGGTTGCAGCCTCGGCTCCCGTTTCATCACGCCGGCCGGCGGCGCGGCTGCTGCCCAGTCTGGCCGGGCTGGCTGTTCTGGGCCTGGCGGGGCTGGTACCGGCCGCCCGCTCCGGCGAAGTCACCGGCGCCAGCGGGCCGTTGTCCCTCGGCACGGCGGTGAATGGGCAGGCGGGCGGCAGCTGCAATGCCGGCCTCTGCACCATCGGCGGCGGGACCAGCGCCGGCCGCAACCTGTTCCACCGCTTCTCCGCCTTCGATACGCGCGGTGCGATCGGTGGCGTGCTGTTTCAGACCCAGGGCCACCGCAACCTGGTGGTGGGGGTGATGAATCCGCTCGGCACGGCGATCGACAAAGCGATCCAGTTCAGCGGTCCGGCCAATCTTTTCTGGCTCTCCCCCGGCGGCATCAGCCTGGGCAGCGGGGCCAGTTTCGGCAATGTTCAGACCCTCACCCTCAGCACGGCCACGGGCCTGCGGCTGGGGGGCGGGGTGTTCGATGTGTTCGGCACCACGGCGGCCCAGGCGGCCGGCCTGACGGGCGATCCCCTGCCGGGCCGCGCCGGCCTGCTCACCGATCCGGCCAGCCTCGCCGCCGGCGGCCTGGCCGCCAATGGCGATGTGACCCTCTCCGGTGGCCTGCTCACGGTGGACCACAGCCTGCTGCTCGATGCCCAGGGAGGGCATGTGCTGCTGCAGGCCGGTCAGCTGCAGGTGCCGGGCGGGTCGGTGGAGCTGGCGGGCAAACGTGTGACCGTGGCCGCCGGCGCATTGGTGACCACCAGCGCCCAGCCGCCCTCGGCGCCGGTCCCTGGGCCAACGACCAGTCCGGTGGAAGCCCAAGGCGGTGTGATCCGCGTCCGTGCCATCGGTGACGCCATGGTGGCTGGGCAGCTCAGCGCTGCGGGCCATGGTGCAGCTGCGGGCAGTGGTGCAACGGCCAGTGGCACGGCGGGCAAGGGGGGCCGTATCGAGATCACGGGCGATCGGGTCGCCCTTACGGGCGCCGCCCTCGATGCCAGCGGCCCCGCTGGCGGCGGCACGGTGCTGGTGGGCGGCGGCCTCCAGGGCGGTGATGCGGCGGTGCCGAACGCCCAGACCACCCTGGTGGATGGGGCCAGCAGCATCCGCGCCGATGCCACAGAGAAGGGCAAGGGCGGCACGGTGGTGGTGTGGGCCGATGGCGCCACGCGCGTGGATGGGGTGATCAGCGCCCGCGGCGGCGCGGCCGGCGGCGATGGCGGCTTCGTGGAAACCTCCGGCAAGCAGCAACTGGCGGTGAGCCGGGCCCCGGATGCCTCGGCGCTGTATGGCAAGGGCGGCACCTGGCTGCTGGATCCCAACAACCTCACGGTGAATGCCACGGGGCCTGATTTCAATATCTCCGGGTTCTCCGGCAACTACTTCACCACCGGCGACAACGCCGTGATCGCCGCCAGCACGATCACCACCGCTCTCGATGCCGGCACCAGCGTGACCCTGGCCACCAGCGCCGGCGGATCTCAGGCGGGTGACATCACGATCGAGGCGCCGATCACCACAACAGCCGGCAGCAAAGCAGAGGGCGCCCAGCTGATGCTCTACGCCCACAACAACATCAACCTCAACAGCAGCATCAGCAGCACCGCCAATCCGCTCTACCTCCTTCTCGTCACCGATCAGGACGGCGAGGGCAGCGGGCGGTTGAACTTGGGCACGGCCACGCTCGATCTCAAAGGAGGTGTGGCACTCATCCAGAAGGCCTCACCCGGCGGCAGCGGAGCATGGCTGGCAGGCGACATCACTGTGAATCCGGGTAGCGCTGCCGTGGTGGCTGCCAATTCCTCACTGCAGGCTGGAGCGCTCACGCTGTCCAGCGGCAGCCTCACGGTCGATGGCGGCGTTGCTCTGTCGGGCGCCTACAGCCAATCCGGCGGCAGCCTGGCTGGCACCGGCCTTCTCTCCCTTAGTGGAGCGGGCAACACCTGGAGCGGTGGAACTTGGTCGGGTGGCGGCACTGTCGCGTTGTTCGGGGACGCGAGCCTGACGGCCAGCGGGTCTGGCTATGGCACCAGCTGGAACGGTGGCACGCTGACGATCATCAACGGAGCGAGTGCAACCTTTGGGGGTGAATTGGAGATTGCCGGTGGCACCAACTTTATCAACAACGCCGGCACGCTGACGTTCTCGGATGCAGGACGCTTGAGCAATGACAATGTCTGCATCAGCTGTGTCCCTGGAACGCTCGCGATCAATAACAGCGGCACGCTCATCAAGAGTGGCGTGGGCACCTACTCGATGGGTAGCGTGTCGGGCAGTGTGAACATCACAAATGACGGCACGATAAGCGTCAATGCCGGCACGCTGAGCTACGACGCAGGCACGGGCAGCACCAGCAGCAGCGGCGCGGTCAATCTGCTTAGCGGCGGCACTTGGCAAACCAATGGTGCTGCCATGACGTTTACAGAGTTCTCCACCTTCAACAGTGCGGGCAACATCGTCACCAGTAACGGCGGCAGCGCCAGTTGGCTGATGCCAACGGCGAAATTTACGCAGACGGGCACGATCACCAGCAGTGGTGGGATCAGCACGTTCACGCCAGATGTGAACGTGCCACAGATCAATCTGAGTGGCGGAACACTGGCCTTCAATGGCGCTGCCACCACACCCAGTTTTACCCAGACGGGCGGCGAGTTGGGTGGCAGTGGCAATCTCACCCTCAGTGGGGCGGACAACACCTGGAGTGGCGGCACGCTGACGGGAGGTGGCAGCCTGAATGTGTCAGAGGGTGCAACGCTGGCGCTGAACGGCGATCTGAAATCACTGGGCGATCGCACGATCAATAATGCGGGAACGATTGTCTGGAGTCAGGGAGATATCGCGCAGGTGGCCGATAGTGTGATCAATAACAGTGGATTGTTTGATATTCGCGGCGATGTGGCACTGGGCTATGCGTGGGTGGGTAGCCCGATAAGCGATACGACGCGGTTGACGAGCTTTGTCAATGCCGCCGGCGGAGAGTTGCGCCGTTCAGAAGGTCTAGGAACGGCCTCTCTTGGCGATTCAGCCAGTTACTACAGCCGTTACGGCTATGTGAATCTGAGCAATGCCGGCTTGGTGGATGTGCAGAGCGGAGCGCTGCAACTCACGGCCACCAGCTTCACCCAGGCCGGCACCCTCAAGACCGCTCCGAGCGCCACGTTTGCCAAGGCAGATGGTTTCACCAACACGGGCACGATCAGCGGCAGCGGCACGATTGATGTGGGCAGTTCGACGCTCATCAACCAAGGCACAATCAGCCCCGGCGGCTCCGGCACGGCAGGCACGCTCACGATCAACGGCAACCTTGATCTGAGCAGTTCCTCATCGGTGCTCGCGATCGACCTATTGGGTAGTTCCCCCACGCTGGTTGGCGGCGTCAACTATGACAATCTCGTCGTGAGCGGCAACACCAGCCTGGGCGGCGCCCTGGCGGTGAACAGTTTCACCAGCCCTGGTTTCACGCCGATTCAGAGCGGCGACACGTTTGAAGTCCTGACCAGCAGCGGCAGCATCAGCGGCAGCTTCGATGCCGGTCTCACGAGCCTGCCCGGCGGCATGTCCGGCGCCACGGTGGATGCGGCGGGGCCCTGGGCCGTCTACCGCCTCATCCAGGGATCCTCCGGTGGTGAGGGCGGCGAGGGAGGTGGCTCCTGCTCGGTGGGCTTCTGCTGGGATGGCGGCGGCGGCCTGGACACACGCTGGTCGACCGCCACCAACTGGTTCAACGATCTGGTGCCGGGCGGTGCGGGTGGATCGTCCGATTTGGTGTACCTCACCTTCGGGAGTGGCAGCCCGATCAGCGTGACCCTCGATGATCCGCGCACGATCGAGGCCCTGTACAGCAATTCGGGCAACAACCTCACGATCCTCAGCGGCGGCTCGCTCACCCTGCTGGGGGCGAGCAACAGCTCCGTGCTGGCCGGCAGCGTTGAACTGCAGAACGGTGGCAGCCTGGTCGTTGAGGGCAGCAAAGGGACCACCGTGTCGGGCGGTTACACCCAGAGCGGCGGCACCCTGGGTGGGGCCGGCACGTTCAGCCTCAACGGCACCGGCAGTGTGTGGAGTGGCGGCACCTGGACGGGTGGCGGCATCACCGAAGTGGCCAGCGGCGCCCAGCTGCTGATCGGCTCTGCCGACACCTCCACCAACCCCACGCTGCTGACCGGTCGCACCATCTCTGTCCTCGACGGGGGCACGATCACGATGCCGTCCGTGCTTTCCGTGGTGGAGGGCAGCAACAACCTCAACATCCAGGCTGGCGGCACCCTCAGCTTCACGCCCGATCTCGGCGGTTGGACCGGCCTTTCTGTGAGCGGCGGTCTCCTCTCCCTCAGCAATGCCGGCACGATCAACGTTGAAAGCGGAGTCAATGCCCTGTTCCGCACCCTGGGTGAAGGGTCCACGCTCGATTGGTCTGACACCGGTTCGGTGCAGCTCGCCTCGGGTGCGGTTCTGGAGCTCTCCAGTCCCTATGGCACCGATCTGAGCCGTGAGGGCACCTACGCCTGGCTAAATGGTTCCCTGCAGGTCGCCAGCACGGCCAGCCTGATCAGCACCAGTTCGGGCCTCACCATCACCCCCTCCGATCCGGGGGACCTCAGCTTCGGCGGCAACCTTCGGGTCAACGCCGGCACCACCACCCTTGATCTGGCCGCGATCGGCCGCCCCTGGATCGGCTCCGTGGAGTTGATCGACGGCACCCTCGAGCTGATCAGTTCCTTCAGCCCCTCCATTTCCGGTGGGATCGGGATCGACAGCCTCTCGCTCAGCGGTGGCACGCTCACCGGCGCCGGGGCGCTGCAGATCAGCGAGTCCTTCAGCCGCACCGGCGGTGTCATCGACCCGGGGGTGTTCTCCTATCTGAGCATCAGTCAGGCCAGCGGCACCCTCACGCCCGGCGCCCTGGAGGCGTCCGGAGATATCTCGCTCGATGCGCTCAATGGCGCCATCGCCTTCACCGCGCCGGTGCGCGGCACCACGATCATGGCCCTCGGCAACGATGGCCTCAGCCTTTCCTCCACCGCCAGCCTCACCGCTACCGGCGGCTCCGGATTCACCCTCGGCCTGTCCTCCGGTACGGGCGCGTTCCTGAACAACGCCGGCTCCGGCGCGCTGGTGGTGGAGCCGAGCGCCTACTGGCAGATCTATGCCGACAATCCCACCACCACCCCCACCGCCAACCTCGGCGGCCTCACCCCAGCCTTCAAGCAGTACGCCAAAACACCTTTGGATGAGGTTCCGATCGCCGGCAGCGGCAACGGCCTCTTCTATGCCTACAGCCCCACCATCGCGGTGAGCCTGGTGTCCGGCGCCTCTGTGACCAAGGAGTACGACGGCACCACCGCCGCCACGCTCATCCCCTCCAACTACAGCGTCAGCGGGGTGGTGAGCGGCGACACGGTGGTGCTCAACAACCCCTCCTCCGGCAGCTACGACACCAAGAATGTCGGCGTCGGCAAATCCATCACCGCCTCCGGGATCGCTCTGGTGTCGGCCAGTGAAAGCGCCTCGGCCATTCCCGTCTACGGCTACAGCCTCGGCAACACCACCACCACCGCTGCGATCGGCACGATCACCAAGGCGCCGCTCACGATCAGCGCCGTGACCGACAGCCGGACCTATGACGGCACGACAGGTTCCAGCGTTGCGCCCACGGTCACCGCGGGTCAGGTGTTCAGCGGCGACACGTTGAGCGGCCTGGCCCAGGCGTTCGCCAGCAAGAACGTGCTGGGAACCAATCAGAGCACGTTGAACGTCAGCGGCTACTCGCTGAGTGACGGCAACAGCGGCAACAACTACGAGGTGACCCTCGCCACCGCGACGGGAACGATCAGCAAGCTGGCTCTCACGGGTGCCGCCATTGCGCCGGGCAGCTCGGTTTACGGCACGGCGCCGAGTCTGCTCAGCCCTGGCGCTGTCAGCTTGAGCGGCATCCTTGGCTCTGATCAGGTTGGAGCGAGTGCCTCGGTCAATATCTCCACGCTCAGCACCAGCGGTAAGCCGGTCGTTGGCTCTTACACCCAGACCGCCTCAACCACGCTGAGCGGCGCAGATGCGGGGAACTATTCCTTCTCGGGCTTTACCTCGGCGCCGAATTACAGCATTACCCAACTCGCGCTTTCCGGTGCGGCGATTGCCCCAGGCAGCTCGATCTATGGCTCGGCTCTGGCGCCTGGAGCGGTGAGCTTCACCAACATCGTCGGCACTGATGCGGTGGGCTCGAGCGCGTCGGTGAACACCTCGGCGCTGAGCAGCAGCGGTAAGGCGGTGGTGGGCAGCTACAGCCAGAGCGCAGCGGCGCTGACGGGCGCTGATGCGAATAATTACTCCTTCTCAGGCTTCACAACCGCAACACCGAACTACAGCATCAACCCGCTGGCCCTCACTGGTGCCGCGATTGCCTCGGGCAGCTCGGTCTATGGCTCGGCTCTTGCGCCCGGTGCCGTCAGCTTTACCAACATTCTCGGCAGCGATGCCGTCAGCTCCAGCGCCTCGGTGAACACCTCGGTGCTGAGCACGGCCGGTAAGCCGGTTGTTGGCACTTACAGCCAGAGCGCCTCGGGCCTGAGCGGCACTGATGCGGGGAACTACTCATTCAGCGGTGGCTTCACCACGGCAACGGAGAACTACACGATCAGCAAGCTGGCGCTGAGCGGTGCGGCGATTGCACCAGGCAGCTCGATCTATGGCTCGGCCCTGGCGCCTGGAGCGGTGAGCTTCACCAACATCGTCGGCACTGATGCGGTGGGCTCGAGCGCATCGGTGAACACCTCGGTGCTGAGCACAAGCGGTAAGGCGGTGGTGGGCAGCTACAGCCAGAGCGCAGCGACAACACTGAGTGGTGCAGATGCAGATAACTACTCTTTCTCAGGCTTTACCTCAACACCGAACTACAGCATCAACCCGCTGGTCCTCACTGGTGCCGCGATTGCCTCGGGCAGCTCGGTCTATGGCTCGGCTCTTGCGCCCGGTGCCGTCAGCTTTACCAACATTCTCGGCAGCGATGCCGTCAGCTCCAGCGCCTCGGTGAACACCTCGGTGCTGAGCACAAGCGGTAAGGCGGTGGTGGGCAGCTACAGCCAGAGCGCAGCGGCGCTGACGGGCGCTGATGCGAATAATTACTCCTTCTCAGGCTTCACAACCGCAACACCGAACTACAGCATCAACCCGCTGGCCC
>JBILUS010000030.1:0-27862 GCA_044370835.1 Cyanobium sp.
CGCCTCGGGCCTGAGCGGCACCGATGCAGGGAACTACTCATTCAGCGGTGGCTTCACCACGGCAACGGAGAACTACACGATCAGCAAGCTGGCGCTGAGCGGTGCCGCCATTGCACCGGGCAGCTCGATCTATGGCTCGACCCTGGCGCCTGGAGCGGTGAGCTTCACCAACATCGTCGGCACTGATGCGGTGGGCTCGAGCGCATCGGTGAACACCTCGGTGCTGAGCACAAGCGGTAAGGCGGTGGTGGGCAGCTACAGCCAGAGCGCCTCGACAACGCTGAGTGGTGCAGATGCAGATAACTACTCTTTCTCAGGCTTTACCTCAACACCGAACTACACCATCAATCAGCTAGCTCTCAGCGGAGCGGCGATCGCAGCGGGCAGCTCGATCTATGGCTCGGCCCTGGCGCCTGGAGCGGTGAGCTTCACCAACATCGTCGGCACTGATGCGGTGGGCTCCAGCGCCTCGGTGAACACCTCGGTGCTGAGCAGCAGCGGTAAGGCGGTGGTGGGCAGCTACAGCCAGAGCGCAGCGGCGCTGACGGGCGCTGATGCGAATAATTACTCCTTCTCAGGCTTCACAACCGCAACACCGAACTACAGCATCAACCCGCTGGCCCTCACTGGTGCCGCGATTGCCTCGGGCAGCTCGGTCTATGGCTCGGCTCTTGCGCCCGGAGCCGTCAGCTTTACCAACATTCTCGGCAGCGATGCCGTCAGCTCCAGCGCCTCGGTGAACACCTCGGCGCTGAGCACAAGCGGTAACCCCATTGTTGGCAGCTACAGCCAGAGCGCCTCGGGCCTGAGCGGCACCGATGCAGGGAACTACTCATTCAGCGGTGGCTTCACCACGGCAACGGAGAACTACACGATCAGCAAGCTGGCGCTGAGCGGTGCCGCCATTGCACCGGGCAGCTCGGTCTATGGCTCGGCCCTGGCGCCTGGAGCGGTGAGCTTCACCAACATCGTCGGCACTGATGCGGTGGGCTCCAGCGCCTCGGTGAACACCTCGGTGCTGAGCAGCAGCGGTAAGGCGGTGGTGGGCAGCTACAGCCAGAGCGCAGCGGCGCTGACGGGCGCTGATGCGAATAATTACTCCTTCTCAGGCTTCACAACCGCAACACCGAACTACAGCATCAACCCGCTGGCCCTCACTGGTGCCGCGATTGCCTCGGGCAGCTCGGTCTATGGCTCGGCTCTTGCGCCCGGTGCCGTCAGCTTTACCAACATTCTCGGCAGCGATGCCGTCAGCTCCAGCGCCTCGGTGAACACCTCGGCGCTGAGCACAAGCGGTAAGCCGGTTGTTGGCACTTACAGCCAGAGCGCCTCGGGCCTGAGCGGCACTGATGCGGGGAACTACTCATTCAGCGGTGGCTTCACCACGGCAACGGAGAACTACACGATCAGCAAGGCGCTGGCGGTGGTGACGGCCAACAGCGGCAGCACGGTGTACAACGGCGCGACCCAGAGCATCAGTGGCTTCACGGCCACGGGCCTGGTGGACAGCGATACCACCTCTGAACTGAGCGGGGTGAGCGCCGGCGCGAGCGGTCGTAACGCTGGCAGCTACACGAGCATCGCCAGCGGCAGCGCCGCCAACTACAGCCTGAGCTTTGTCGACGGGCTGTTCACGATCACCAAAGCCCCGCTCACGATCAGCGCCGTGACCGACAGCCGCGTTTACGACGCCACCACCAACTCCAGCGGCGTTCCGGTGATCAGCGCCGGCACCCTGTTCAGTCCCGACAGCGCGAGCAACCTCAGCCAGAGCTTCACCAGCCGCAACGCGCTCGGGCCCGGCAACAGCACCCTGGCGGTGAATCCCACTTACACCCTCTCCGATGGCAACGGCGGCAACAACTACGCCGTGACCCTCGCCACGGCCCCCGGCACGATCACCCCGGCGGCCATCACGGTGGCCTTCAACGCCGACCAGCCGGTATTCAATCCCGGCACCGGCTCGGTGACGGTGCCCACCCTGTTCTTCGGCCAGTTCCAGGGCGTTGACGGCTCCGACAGCGGCAAGGTGGCGCTGGTGGTGAGTGACACCTCGTCCGGCCTTGAAGGGGTGTCCCAGCCACCGGCTGAGCCGGCGGGCTCGGGCACCGCGCCTCCCCGGGTGGCCCTGGTGGGTGAAGAGGCCGGCAACTACGTGGTCACCACGGTCACGGTCAATTCCGGCGGCCAGTCGGTCAGCTATCCGGTGACCAACCTCCCCAATGGCCGTGGAGCCAGCGCCAGCCGCGAGCAGGGCTCTTCGGGCATCGCCCAGCGCCTCAACCTCGTGGTCGATTCCAGCCAGCAGCAGGCGCTCAGCCCTGAGCAGGTGCAGGCCCTGCTGGGGCAGGTGATGCAGAGCGTCCAGCAGGGAGGAGCACCATGAGCTCCCGGCCCCAGCGGCCCTCGCCGCGGCCATACCTCCAGCGCCTGGCTTGGGTAGCACCGCTGCTGCTCCTGCTCCAGGCGATGCCCGCCGCCCTGGCTGTTGAGGTTGTACCTGCAGGCGGCGCTTCTCCCCAGCCCGCTAGCGATGCTGCGCCAGGGCCAGGGCCAGCGCCGGCGGCCACAGCCACCGCCCCCGCGGCCCCGTCCGCTATCGCCGGCGGGCCCACCCGCTTCGAGCGCAGCCGCTACACACCGGCGGTGCTCTACCTCAATGTCACCAAGGGCAAGACCGCCAGCCAGGAGTTCATCGATCTGGTGCTCATCCCTCCCAAGGGCGAGGTGATCGGCCGGCGGGTGGGGATCAGTTTCGAGGAGTTCCGCCGTCAGCTGCGCGCCCTCTACGCCGAACTGGCCCGCCAGGACCCCCAGCGCAACAGCGACCCCTCGGCTCCCGCCCGGGTGCTGCAACGCCTCCTGATCGATCCGCTCACGCCCGATCTGCAGCGGCTAGGGGTTACCACCTTGATCTTGGTGCCCGACACGGGGCTGCAGGCGGTGCCCTTCGCCGCACTGCACGACGGCCAGATGAGCTTCGGGGAGCGTTATGCCTTCTCGCTCACGCCCTCGATCAGCCTGATGCGGCGCGAGTCGCCCCGCAGTGGGGGCGGCAAGGACCAGCTGGCCCTGGGCGCCTCCCGCTTCGATGCCCTCGCACCGCTTCCCCTGGTGCCCCAGGAGGTGGAGCGCATCGCCGCGCTCGGGCCCTCCGAGCGTTACCTCGATAAGGCCTTCACCCCCGAGGTGCTGATCAGCCGGGCCGGCGATCCCGCCGTGCGGCGGGTGCATGTGGCCACCCATGCCGAATTTCTGCCGGGCGGCCCCAGCCGCTCCCGCATCTATGCCGGAACCGGCAGCATGGACCTCTCGCGCTTCGCCTCCCTGCGCCAGCGCCGAGCCGGAGATCCGCTTGATCTGTTCGTGCTCAGTGCCTGCCGCACCGCCCTGGGCGATCCCGAAAGCGAGCTTGGCTTCGCCGGCCTGGCGCTTCAGGCCGGCTCCCGCAGCGCCATCGGCACCCTCTGGTACGTCGATGACGTGGCCACTTCCGCCTTCTTCGTGCTCTTCTACCGCAACCTGGAGCAGGGCCTGCCCAAGGCGGAAGCCCTCCAGGCCACCCGCCGCGGCTTCGCCGCCGGCCAGGTGCGCCTCAAGGGCGACCAGATCCTCGGACCCGATGGCAACCCCCTGCTCCAGAACCTCACCCCCCAGCAGCAGCGGCGGGTGGAGGCCGGGCTGCAGCATCCCTTCTTCTGGGCCGGCATCGCCCTGGTCGGCACGCCGTGGTGAGGCCGCGCTCCGATCGAGCGCGTTGTCCCTGCACTGGATGGGCGGTCGCTGGGCGATCATTCAGGCGTGCTGAGGTGTGCCCCTTCGTCCCCAGTCCGTAAGGGGGCTTCTGCGCCGCCTGCCACTCCTTCCTGTCGCTCGTTTCGCCACCGCCATGGCCGCCGCCCCTTCCTCTGCCGCCTCAGGGCGGAGCGTTCCCCGCAGCGGCGCTGAGATCCGGGAAGCCTTCCTGCGCTTCTATGAGGAGCGGGGCCACCAGCCGATCGCCAGCGCCTCCCTGGTGCCGGACGACCCCACGGTGCTGCTCACGATCGCCGGCATGCTGCCCTTCAAGCCGGTGTTCCTCGGCCAGCAGGAGCGGCCGGCGGCGCGGGCCACCAGCAGCCAGAAGTGCATCCGCACCAACGACATCGAGAACGTGGGCCGCACGGCGCGGCACCACACCTATTTCGAGATGCTTGGCAACTTCTCGTTTGGCGATTATTTCAAGCCGCAGGCGATCGCCTGGGCCTGGGAGCTGAGCACCGGCGTGTTTGGGCTGTCGCCCAACAACCTGGTGGTGAGTGTGTTCCGTGAAGATGATGAGGCCGAGGCGATCTGGCGCGATGCGGTGGGGGTGAACCCGAAGCGGATCATTCGCATGGATGAGGCGGACAACTTCTGGGCTTCCGGCCCCACCGGTCCTTGCGGCCCCTGCTCGGAGATCTACTACGACTTCAAACCCGAACTCGGTGACGACGCCATCGATCTCGAGGACGACTCGCGTTTCATCGAGTTCTACAACCTCGTGTTCATGCAGTACAACCGCGACGCAGGCGGCACCCTCACGCCGCTGGCCAATCGCAACATCGACACCGGCATGGGCCTCGAGCGCATGGCCCAGATCCTGCAGCAGGTGCCGAACAACTATGAAACGGATCTGATCTATCCGCTGATCGAAACGGCCGCCAGTCTGGCTGGGGTGGAGTATCGCAGCCTCGATGAGAAGGGAAAAACCAGCCTCAAGGTGATCGGCGACCACAGCCGTGCCATCACCCAACTGATCTGCGACGGGGTGACCGCCTCCAACCTCGGCCGTGGCTACATCCTGCGCCGTCTGCTGCGGCGGGTGGTGCGGCACGGACGTCTGCTGGGCATCGACAAGCCCTTCCTGCCGGTGATGGGCGAAGCGGCGATCACCCTGATGCAGGCCGCCTACCCCCAGCTGATCGAGCGGCGCGAGGTGATCCTGGCCGAACTGCAGCGCGAGGAGGCCCGCTTCCTGGAAACCCTCGAGCGCGGCGAGAAGCTGCTGGCCGAGGTGCTGGCGGCCCGGCCCAGCCAGATCTCCGGGGCTCAGGCCTTCGAGCTCTACGACACCTACGGCTTCCCGCTGGAGCTCACTGAGGAGATCGCCGAGGAGCACGGGCTCACGGTGGATCTGGCCGGTTTCGAGGCGGCCATGGAGGCCCAGCGCCAGCGGGCCAAGGCGGCGGCGGTGAGCCTCGATCTCACCCTGCAGGGGGCGATCGAGCAGATGGCCGCAGAACTTGATGCCACCGCCTTCAAGGGCTATGAGGCCCTGGAGCATCCCAGCTGCGTGCTGGCCCTGGTGGTGAACGGCCAGCCGGCCGAGCGGGCCGTGGCGGGCGATGCGGTGCAGCTGGTTCTGGATTCAACCCCCTTCTATGGCGAGGGCGGCGGCCAGGTGGGCGACCGGGGGCTGCTCGCGGGCGACGGCCGCGGTGGCTCTGGTGCCGGCGAGGGCGTGATCGTGACGATCGAGGCGGTCAGCCGCAACCGCAGCGTGTTCGTGCACAGCGGCCGGATTGAGCGCGGCGCTCTCACGGTGGGCGATTTGGTGACCGCCCGGGTGGATCGCGCCTGCCGCCGCCGCGTCCAGGCCCACCACACCGCCACCCACCTGCTGCAGGCCGCCCTGAAGCAGGTGGTGGATCCCGCCATCGGCCAGGCCGGCTCGCTGGTGGATTTCGAGCGGCTCCGCTTCGATTTTCATTGCCCCCGCGCCGTGAGTGCCGCCGAGCTGGAGCGGATCGAGGCCCTGATCAACGGCTGGATCGCCGATGCCCACGCGCTGGAGGTGCAGGAAATGGCGATCGAGCAGGCGAAGGCTGCCGGTGCCGTGGCGATGTTTGGCGAGAAATACGCCGAGGTGGTGCGGGTGGTGGATGTGCCGGGGGTGTCGATGGAGCTGTGCGGCGGCACCCATGTGGGCAACACCGCCGAGATCGGCCTGTTCAAGATCGTGGCTGAATCGGGCGTGGCGGCCGGCATCCGCCGCATTGAGGCCGTGGCCGGGCCGGCGGTGCTCGCCTACCTCAACGAGCGCGATGCGGTGGTGCGGGCCCTGGGCGATCGCTTCAAGGCCCAGCCCGGCGAGATCGTGGAGCGGGTGGCGGGCCTGCAGGAGGAGCTGAAGGGCACCCAGAAGGCCCTGGCGGTGGCCCGCGGCGAGCTGGCGGTGGCCAAGGCGGCGGCCCTGGCGGCCCGGGCTGAGGCGCTGGGGGCGATTCCGGCGGGCTCCGCCCGCGCTGGCGAACCCTTTGCCCTGCTGGTGGAGCGCCTTGATGGGGTGGAGGGGGCCGGCCTGCAGAGCGCCGCCCAGGGCCTGGTGGACCAGCTGGGCGAGGGGGCGGCGGTGGTGCTGGGCGGCCTGCCCGATCCCGCCGACAGCGGCAAGGTGGTGCTGGTGGCGGCCTTCGGGACGGCGGTGATCGCCGCGGGTCCCAAGGCGGGTGCCTTCATCGGCGCTGTGGCGAAGGCCTGCGGCGGCGGCGGCGGCGGCCGCCCCAACCTGGCCCAGGCCGGCGGCAAGGATGGCGCTGCCCTGGATGGCGCCCTGGCGGCTGCCCGGCAGGAGCTGGCTGCAACCCTGAACCTGCCCGCCTGACTCCTCGGTGTTGGGCTGCGGTGCCTGCGCCTTGCCCGATGTCGTTGTCTTGGGCTGTTGTCTGGGCCCAAGCTGCTTCTGTACAGGCTGTACAGAAGCACTGCGGAGTGGCGAAGCTCCAGGAACCTCCCTGCCACGCCTGTTCGCGCGGCTGAGAGCCCCCCACGGCCTGCTGAGCCTCACTTCCACCAGCTCCCCTACCTCACCTCGACCCAGCTGGAGCCTCAGCACAACACCATCGGCTTCAGGCCGGTCCCGGGGACAACCGCAGCGTTGGGGCTCCTCCGCGATGGGTCTCGCCCACCCGCGGCTTGCGTGCGTCCCTCAGGCCGCCCGGCGCCGCTGCACCATCGCCAGCAGCTGGCGCACCTCGGGCACGCCTGCTGCGCTGGCGATCAGCCCATAGAGCCCAACCGCAAGACCGGCGCAGAGGCCGTTCTGAAGCAGCAGGCCCACCAGGCCCTTCGGCCAGTTCACCGCGCTCGCCATCCACCAGCAGGCCAGGCCGCCGATCGCCGCCGCCAAGGTGAGTTTGCTGGTGTCCAGGGTCCAGGTGCGCAGCGGCAGGCTGCCCAGCCGCCGCTGCAGCGCCAGCAGCAGACCCACGCAGGTGATCAGATTCACCGCCACGGTCGCCAGCACCAGGCCGGCGGCCCCTGCGTTGAGCATCGGCAGCTGGAGGCCCCAGCTGGGGGTGGGGCCACCGGTGAAGGCCCAGCAGAACACCGCGTTGAGACCGATGCCGCCCAGCGACCAGCGGAAGGGGGTGTTGCCATCGCCGAGGGCGTAGAACACCCGCACCAGCACATCGCGCGCCAGGTAGGCGGGCATGCCGATGCCGTAGGCCATCAGCAGTTGGCCCACCAGATCGGCGGCGCTCCGATCGAAGGCGCCGCGCTGGTAGATCAGGGCCACGATCGGCACTGCCAGCGCCACCATCAGGGCCCCCAGCGGCAGCATCGAGGCGTTGGAGAGCATCAGGCCCTGGCGGACGCGGCTGATCAGCTCCGGTCGGTCCTCCGGGGCGGTGAGCCTGGCGTAGACCGGCAGCAGCGGCACCAGCAGGGCATTGGAGAGCAGCCCCAGGGGGGTCTGAACCAGCAGGTTGGCGTAGCCCAGGCCCGCCGCAGCCGCCGGCATCCCCGAGGCGAAGAACAGCGACACGAAGACATTGATCTGCAGCATCCCGGAGGAGAGGGTCGCCGGACCCATCACCCGAAGCACGTCCTGCACGCCGGGGTCCTTCCAGTCCCACACCAGCTGCAACTTGTTGAGCCCCTCCTTGGCGAGCGCCGGCAGCTGGATCAGCCACTGCAGCACCGCCCCCACCGTGGTGCTTGCCGCCAGCACGATGCCGCCGATCACCGCCGTGGAGGGCGACAGGATCGCACTGCCGAGTTGCCACCACAAAAGGGCGATGCCGCCGATCACCGCCACGCTCGAGAGCAGCGGGCTCACCGAGGGCAGCCAGAACACATCGGCGGCGTTCAGGGCGCCGAAGCCGAGACCGATCAGGCCGGCGAACAGGGCCATCGGTGCCATCCAGCGCAGCTGCAGTACGGCGATGCGGTGGCGTTCGGCATCGAGGGCCGGCCCCACCAGGTCGATCAGCGGATCGGCGAACAGCACCAGCAGGATCGTCACGGCGATCAGCCCGGCACCCACGATCGTGTTGATGGCCGCGAGCACATGGGCGCCCTCCCCACGGGGCCGTCGCGCCAGCACGCTCACCATGGCGCTGTGGAAGGGGCCGTTGATGCCCCCCAGCAGGATCAGCAGGAAGCCGGGCAGCACATAGGCGTAGTTGTAGGCGTCGTAGGCGGCGCCCACCCCGAAGGCGGCGGCGATCACCTGTTGGCGCAGCAGGCCAGCCACCTTGCTGAGGGCGGTGGCCACCGCCACGATCAGGGCAATCCGGCGCAGTGATTTCGCCATGGGGGCGGGCGGTGGGCCCTGCTTGGGTCGCACGGCAGTATGGCCGCAGGCGTTGATCCGCTCCCTCGCCGCGATGCCCCGCGCCACCCCCTCCGCTGCCGGCCCCGGTGTCTCCCAGGCGGCTCCCGCCGGCGCCGCAGCGTTACCAGCGCCGGCGCCGCGGCTGATCCTCAGCCTTGAACCCCTGGTGGAGGGGGTGCTGCTGAAGCGCTACAAGCGCTTCCTGGCCGATGTGGAGCTCGCCGATGGCCAGGTGGTCACGGTCCACTGCGCCAACACCGGCCCGATGACCGGGGTGCTCCATCCGGGCGGCCGGGTGCGGCTGCGCCATGCCCCTTCGCCCACCCGCAAGCTGGCCTGGACCTGGGAGCAGGCCGAAACCACCGGCGCCGACGGCACGCCGGTGTGGGTGGGGATCAACACGGCCCTGCCCAACCGGTTGGTGCGGGCCACCATCGAGGCCGGCTGCCTGGAGCCCTGGTTGGGTCCGATCGCGGCGATCCGCGCCGAGGTGCCTTACGGCGAGGGCCGGCGCAGCCGCATCGACCTGCTGCTCACCCCCGGCCCCGGCCCCGATGGCGCCCCGCCGGCCGATCCGCGGCCGATCTACCTGGAGGTGAAGAACACCACCTGGACCCAGGGCGATCTGGCCCTCTTCCCCGACACCGTGACCGAGCGGGGCCAGAAGCACCTGCAGGAGCTCGCCGCCCTGCTGCCTGAGGCCCGGGCGGTGCTGCTGCCCTGTCTGAGCCGTGGTGATGTGTGCCGCTTCGCCCCGGGCGATGGGGCCGATCCCCGCTACGGCGAGCTCTTCCGCCAGGCCCTGGCCGCCGGGGTGGAGGTGCTGCCCTGCATCTTCGACTTCTCGGCCGAGGCGGTGCACTGGCTGGGGCTGGCCGCTGTGCTGGAGCGCCAGCCAGCCTGATCCCCAGCGGGCCCCATAGAGTCACGGCAGATTGCGCCCGCCGCCGTGGATACCCGTGCCTTCAAGCGCTCGCTGCACCATTCCGAGCGCTACAACCGCCGCGGTTTCGGCCTCGGCGAGGAGGTGGCCGGCAGCCTCCAGACCGCCTATCAGAGCGATCTGATCGCCAGCCTGCGCACCAACGGCCACGCCCTGCGCGAGGGGCGGCTCACGGTGCGGTTGGCCGAGGCCTTCGGCTTCTGCTGGGGCGTGGAGCGGGCCGTGGCGATGGCCTACGAAACCCGCCGCCATTACCCCACTGAGCGGATCTGGATCACCAACGAGATCATCCACAACCCCTCGGTCAACGACCACCTTCGCGAGATGGACGTGCTGTTCATTCCGGTGGACGACGGCGTGAAGGACTTTTCGGAGGTCGCCGGCGGTGACGTGGTGATCCTGCCGGCCTTCGGCGCCACGGTGCAGGAGATGCAGCTGCTCAATGAGCGGGGCTGCCACATCGTTGACACCACCTGTCCCTGGGTGTCGAAGGTGTGGAACACCGTGGAGAAGCACAAGAAGCAGGACTTCACCTCGATCATCCATGGCAAGGTGAAGCACGAGGAAACCCTGGCCACCAGTTCGTTTGCGGGCACCTACCTAGTGGTGCTCGACCTGGCCGAGGCCCAGATGGTTTGCGATTACATCCTGGCCGGCGCCCCCGGCGCCGCTCCGGTCGATGCGGCTGCGCGGGCTGCCGCCCGGGAGGCCTTCATGGCCCGCTTCGCCCGCGCCTGCTCCCCCGGCTTCGACCCCGACCGCGACCTGACCCGTCTCGGGGTTGCCAACCAGACCACGATGCTCAAGAGCGAAACCGAGGAGATCGGGCGGCTGTTCGAGCGCACCATGCTGCAGCGCTTCGGTCCGGCGGTTCTCAACGAGCACTTCCTGGCCTTCAACACCATCTGCGATGCCACCCAGGAACGGCAGGACGCCATGTTCGCCCTGGTGGACGAGCCGCTCGACCTGATGGTGGTGATTGGCGGCTACAACTCCTCCAACACCACCCACCTGCAGGAGATCGCCGTGAGCCGCGGCATCCGTTCCTTCCACATCGACACCCCCGAGCGGATCGGCCCCGGCAACCGGATCGAGCACAAACCCCTCGGCGGCGCGCTTGAACTGGTGGAGCCCTTCCTGCCGGAGGGCCCCGTGCGGGTGGGGATCACCTCCGGCGCCTCCACCCCGGACCGGGTGGTGGAGGACATCATCCAGCGCCTGATCGCCCTCACCGCGGCCTGATCTCGGCCTGATCAAAGCCGGTTCGGGAGGCTTCGGCGCCGGGGCCGCTGCTGCGATCGCGACAACAGGGCAGAGCCGGCCCTTTAGATTCACTTCATCTCTGTGGCGGGTGTACGTTCAGCCTCCCCGTTCCTCACCGGCCCTGGTTCGCCACCGGTCCCATCCCGTTCCCCCTGCCGAGTCCGTCGCCCTTGACCCTTCTGGCCTCCCCCGCCCCGGCAGACCACTCCTCCGACCCGCTGGGTCTGGTGGACGGATCTGAGGCCATGGCCGGCGGCCCGGAGCAGGGTTCGGTGGTGCTGCGTCACAGCCCCGATCCGCGGGTGCGCCGCTACGCCAGCTCCTTCGCCGATCTGATGGAGATGCGGGCGCCTGCAGGCGTGGTGGAGGCCTACCTCGATCGCCATGACGGCTGGTTCCGCCGCTGTGCGGCCCCGATGGCGGTGGATCCCCTCGGCGGCAACGGTTACGTGCTCACCCTGGGGCGGTTCGGCAACTTCGGCTTCGAGGTGGAGCCCACCATCGGCCTGGAGCTGCTGCCCCAGGAGGCCGGCATCTACCGCATCCTCACCGTGCCGGTGGACGCGCCCGATTCCTCCCTGGCCGGCCTCTACGACGTGGACTTCAACGCCTCCCTGCGGCTCGATGAGGCGGGTCTGGAGGATGGTGCCGGCGAGATTTCAGCCGAGGAGGTGGATCGCCTCATGGCCCATACCCTGGTGCGCTGGGAGCTGGATCTCTCGGTGTGGATCCGCCTGCCCGGGATGGTCACGATCCTGCCGGATCCGCTGGTTCAGACCAGCGGCGATCACCTGCTGCGCCAGATCGTGCGTCAGATCTCCCGCCGGCTCACCTGGAAGGTGCAGGAGGATTTCCACGCCAGCCACGGCATCCCCTGCCCCCCGCGCCGCCGGGCCCGCTTCTGAAGCCTCAGACCTTCGGCTGAAGCAGCTTGGCCACGATCTGCACGCCGGTGAAGGCCTGCCAGAGGAAGAGGGTGAACATGGTCATGTTGAGGCCCACGTGCACCTTGCGGGCGATCAGGTTGCCCTTCTGCATCGCGGTGGTGAGCGAGGCGGCGATCCCCACAATGGTGGTCATGCCGAGGCCCACCAGCAGGTGCGGCCCCACGAAGAGCTTGCCGTTGTTGAGGTAGGTCACGCCCATGCCGCCCGCGGTGCCGAGCACCATCAGGCCGAGGATCAGCTGGCCGATCGTCTGGTGGCGCTGGGCAAACTGCCCCTTGATCAGCGGCTTGCGCTCCTCGGCCGTGGTGGCGGTGCGCAGCTTCTTGGCCATCACGCCCAGGTAGAGCCCGTAGCCGCTGAGGGCCAGCAGCACCCACATCAGCACGGGGTGCACGAAGTTGAGGCCGAAGGCCACGGAGCTGGGAATCGGGAGGTCCATCGGGGCAGCGATCACGCCGGCGAGTCTGCTGAAACTACTGCTCCCCCGGCGGCTCAGTGCAGGAAGTGCCGCTGCCCCGTGGTGACCATCGCCAGGCCGAGCTCATCGCAGGCCCGGATCGAATCGGGATCGCGCACGCTGCCGCCGGGCTGGATCACGGCGGCGATGCCATGGGAGGCCGCCAGCCGCACCGTGTCGTCGAAGGGGAAGAAGCCATCGCTGGCCAGCACGGCACCGCGGGCCCGCTCGCCGGCGGCCGCCAGGGCCAGCTGGGCCGAGCCCACCCGGTTCATCTGGCCGGCGCCGATGCCCAGGCTCTGGCCGCCGGCCGCCACCGCGATCGCGTTGGAGCGCACGTGGCGCACCAGCCGCCAGGCGAAGTGCAGGTCGGCCCATTCCGCCGCTGTGGGCTGGCGCTGGCTCACCACCTGCCAGGCGTCGCTTGCCACTGGCTGGTCGTCGAAGGCCTGCACCAGCACCCCCCCCAGCACGCTGCGCAGCTGGCGGCGGTCGGCCGCGGCGATGGCGGCCGGATCAAGTTCCAGGAGCCTCAGGTTGGCCTTGCCGGCCAGCCGCTCCCGGGCGGCCGGTTCAAACCGCGGCGCCACCACGCATTCCAGAAACAGCCCGGCCAGGTGCTCGGCCGCGGCGCCATCCACCGGCCGGTTGAGGGCCACGATGCCGCCGAAGGCCGAGACCCGGTCGGCATCGAGGGCGCGCAGCAGGGCCTCGGCCCCATCGGCCCCGAGGGCCACGCCGCAGGGATTGGTGTGCTTGATCACCACCGCGGCCGGGCTGGCCTGCGTGCTGTTGTCCGGGCTGGCTGCCGGGCCCGCCCCATCGCCATAGCCGAACTCCCGCACCGTGGCGAGGGCGGCTTCGAGGTCGATGAGGTTGTTGTAGCTGAGCTCCTTGCCCTGCAGCTGGCGGGCGGCGCCCCAGCCGGCCTGGCGGCTGCCGTACCAGACCGCCTCCTGGTGGGGGTTCTCGCCGTAGCGCAGCTGCTGCAGGGGCGGCAGGTCGAGCTGGAGGTGGTCCGTTGCAGTGGCGGCAACAGCCGTGGCGGCGGCGGGCGCCTCCTCGCCGAGCTGGCCCGCCAGCCAGGTGGCGATGGCGCTGTCGTAGGCGGCGGTGTGGGCGAAGGCCGCCAGGGCCAGGCGGCGCCGCAGGGCCCCATCCACCTGGCTGGCGGCGAGGGCCTCGAGGAAGCCCGGGTACTGGCCCGGATCGGTGAGCACCGCCACGTCGGCATGGTTCTTCGCTGCGGCGCGCACCATCGCCGGGCCGCCGATGTCGATGTTCTCCACCGCCGTGCTGAAGGCCACCGCCGGATCGGCCACGGTGCGCTGGAAGGGATAGAGGTTCACCACCACCACATCGATCGGATCGATCCCCTGGGCTTCGAGGTCGGCGCGGTGGGAGGGGTCGTCGCGGCGGGCCAGGATGCCGCCATGGATGCGGGGGTGGAGGGTCTTCACCCGCCCGCCGAGGATTTCCGGTGCGCCCGTGTGGTCGGCCACCTTGGTGACCGCCAGGCCGGCCGCCGCCAGGGCCGCCGCGGTGCCGCCGCTGGAGAGGAGCCGGTAGCCCTGGGCCAGCAGCCCTTCGGCCAGGGGCACCAGCCCCGCTTTGTCGGACACGCTCAGGAGGGCCGTGGGGGCCATGGCGGCGGCGGTGGCGGTGGAAGGGCCAACCTATCGGGGTGCAGTCCCGCTCCCTTCGCGCCGGCGCCATGACCCAGCCCCCCAGCTCCGCTCCAGCTCCCGCGCCGGTCCCGGCCGGCACCCCCCGCTTCGCCGATGGCGCCCTGTGGCTGGAGCCCGCCCGCCCGAGCCGGCGGCTGGTGCTGCTGCACGGCTGGGGTGCCGATGCCGACGACCTGCTGGATCTCGGCCAGGAGCTGGTGGATGGGGAGGTGAGCCTGGTGGCCCTGCAGGCGCCCTGGCCCCACCCGGGCGGCATGGGCCGCCAGTGGTACGACCTCCAGAACCCCGGCTGGCCGGAGCTGCCGGAGGCCCGTCAGCGCCTGCGCGACCGGCTGCTGGCCCTCGGCGCCTCGGTGCCGCTCGAGGCCACGGCCCTGCTGGGCTTCTCCCAGGGGGGCGCCATGGCCCTCGATGTGGGCTGCGGCGATGGGGCCGGAGCGGAGGGTCTGCCCCTGGCTGCCCTGGTGAGCTGCAGCGGCTACCCCCATCCCGGCTGGAGCCCGCGCCGTCCGGTGCCGGCGGTGCTGCTCACCCACGGCCAGCAGGATCCGGTGGTGCCCTATGCCGCCAGCGAGGCGATCGAGGCGATGCTCCGGGAGGTGGGGGGCACGGTGCAGCGGCTGGGGTTCAACGGCGGCCACGGCATCGATCCGGCCCTGTTCGGCGCGATCCGGGCGGCCCTGGCCGCGGGCTGGGCCTGAGGCGGGGCGGCCATAAAAAAGACCCTCCACCCGTGCGGTGAAGGGTCGCGGCCGGGTCCGGAAACGGAGCGGCGGATGGTCGGTGACCGGCCCCGGATCAGACGAAGGCGTATTCGTACTCTTCCATTTCCTCCCAGTCGTCGGCGGCGAGGGCTTCGAGGCCTTCGAACAGCACCTCTTCACCGATCCGGTCCACGATCAGGCGCAGGGAGGGAAACAGGAAGTGGTTCTCCTCGGCGTACTGGGCGCTGAACAGGCCCTTTTCGCCCCAGAAGAAGCGGTCGGTGGTGTGCTCGTTGCGGCGCACGTTGAGGATCGCCGGGGCCACCAGGGCTGACTCGGCGATGTAGCGGCGGGCCGCCGTGACCGGTTTGTGGGAGCCGGTTTCAAGGTTGAAGGTGGGGACGTGGGCGAGGACACGCTGGCCGGCAAGGCGACGGCGACTGATCCGCTTGCGCTTCTTGGACATGGAACGAGGCCCTGGGGAACTGAGGGGGTGGGGTGTGGTGGGAAAGGTTGGAACGCCGGATTCGCGCAGCAAAGCGCGGGCGGCAGCCCTGGCGAATCAGCGGCCGGAAGGCCGGAGATCCACGCCCCTACGTCTGTCGTCCTTGCAGCGGTCTGGGGAAGATCACGTCGGCGACACGGGCAGACCTCCGAGGAGGACCGCCAGGACAGGAGAGGAGCCCATCAGCCTCTGCTGTAGCCTTGGTTGCGGAGAAGCGCAACAAGGGCCGTGTCGATCGGACCATGCTGATGGCCCGGCGAGGGGCCCCTACATGGTCCGGGGCCAGGCAGGCCCCTGAGGTTGCCGCCGAAGCGGAAACCGAGTTGGCGACAGGGGGCTGGCCCCTGATCGGTCCGACGCTGACCTGCCGCCCGCTCGTCACGGACTGCGGAGTAGTGGTCGATACCAGAACTTTAAACCCTTTTTTCCGAATTCCCACAGATTTCGGCCCGATCCGCTGCAGCGCCCCCCGGATCCACCCCCTTCACCGGCCGTGATCCCTGTCTCCGAGAGGTTTCTTTCCCTGCTGGGCCACCAGCTCGGCCAGTTCGCCGACAGCGCCGAGGTGCGGTCGCTGGTGGTGTACGTGACCCATCCGATCGAGGAGGGGGCCCCCAGCCTGGTACCGGTGGGCCACTGGCCCGCCGATGGTCGTGCCTTGGTGGCGGTGGAGGGCACGGGTCCGCTGCGGGTGCCTTCGGAGGCCCGCCGCTGGCTGCCGTTGCGGGATGGCCCGGTGCTGCTGGGGGCTCTGCAGGTGGAAACGGAGGCGACCCCTTGGTCGGAGCCTCTGCGCCTGCGATTGCAGGCGGTGGCCCTCTGTCTGGCCGATGCCCTCAGCCTCGACCGGGAGGGGGAGCGGCTGCGCCAGCGGCTGGTGCTCCAGGAGGAGCAGCTGCGCTTGCTGGTGCACCAGCTCCGCAATCCCCTCGCGGCCCTGCGCACCTTCGGTCAGCTGCTGCTGCGCCGGCTCGACAAGGACAGCGACAACCGCTCCCTGGTGGAGGGGCTGCTGGCCGAGGAACGGCAGCTGCAGCGCTACGTCGATGCCATCGGTGATCTCACCCGACCCGATGTGCTCAGCCCGGCCGAGGCCATGCCCCAGCCCCTGCTGCTGCCGCCCATGCTCAGCGGTCCGGGGGGACAGCCCCTGGCCACGCCCCTGCTGCCCCTGATCCAGCGGGCCGCCGCCACGGCCACCCTCCAGGGGCGCCCCTGGCAGGCGCCGGCCGCCCTGCCCGATTGGCGGGGTGACAGCGGCGCGGTGGCCGAGATCATCGCCAACCTGCTCGAGAACGCCTTCCGCTACAGCCCGGCCGGCGCCGCGGTGGGCCTTCACAGCCGCGTTTCGGCCCAGCAGGTGGTGCTCACGGTGTGGGATGGGGGGGCGCCGATCCCCGAGGCCGAGCGGGAGCTGATCTTCGGTCGCGGCCAGCGCGGCAGCACCGGCCTGGCGTTGCCCGGCACGGGGCTGGGGCTGGCCCTGGCCCGGGACCTGGCCCGCAGCCTGGGGGGCGACCTGCGGCTGGTGATTCCTCCCCGGGCGGCGGATCCGGAGCTGCCGGAGCTGGGCAATGCCTTTGTGCTCAGCCTGCCGGCCCAGCCCACCACGCTGGCGGCTGAGCAGGAGCGGCGTTCAGGTTGGGCTGGGGAACCCGGACCTGGCTGAATCCCTGCCGGGATCGATCGCCCGTGGGCGTTTTCGGTTCAGCGCGCTGCGCCGGCGAGGCTGAGGGCTGCGCTGAGCAGCAACGCCAGGGCCTCCACCCATTCCACGCAGGCGCCGTAGCTGTCACCGCTGTGGCCGCCGAGGCGCCGCCCCAGCCAGAGGGGCACCAGCAGGGCTGGCAGCAGGCCCGCCAGGCCGGTCCGTACGGCCATGCTGGCGTCGCTCCCCGGCACCACCCACCCGGCCACGGCCGGTTCGAGCACCACCAGCAGCACCACCAGCAGCGCGGTGGGCCGCAGTTCGGCCGCGAGGCCGGCCCAGTGCTCGCGGTGGAAGGCGGCGGTGCCGCCGGGCCGCAGGTAGGGGAAGCGCGCCATCGCCAGCAGCGGCGCCACCCGGCCCCAGAGGCAGGCCCACACCAGGGCCAGCGGCGCGGCGGCCCCGAGGCTGGCCAGGGCGGCGGTGCGCAGCAGCAGCAGCAGGGCGAGGGCCTGGGCGCCGCTGGCCCCCACGCGGCTGTCGTCCATGGCCTCGAGCAGCCGCTCGCCGGCGGCCAGACCATCGGCGGTGTCCATGGCGCCATCCATGTGCAGGCCGCCCGAGAGCAGCAGGCCCGCCGCCAGCACCAGCGCCACCTGGGCCAGCAGGGGCACCCGGCCCTCCAGGCCCCACCAGAGCAGCCCCTGCAGCAGCCCCAGCGCGGCCCCCACCCAGGGCGCGAAGCGGGCGATGCGCTCAAAGCGCGGCTGCGGCCAGGGCCAGGCGGGCAGCACCGAATAGAAGATCCAGGCCCCCGCCAGATCCCTCAGCCAGGCGGGTGCGCCGGCGGCTTCGGTTTCAGGAGGGCGGGGCATGGGGCGATCGCGGCGTGGTGGGCCCAGGGCCAGGCAGGGGGCTAGGGCAGGCAGGACATCTAGAGCAGGAAGGGGGCCCTGGTCAGGGTGGAGGGGGGACCGAGAGGCAGAGCGGCCACCTTCACGGCGGAACAGCTTGCACAGTGAACCAGGCAGGCCCGGGGGGAGTTTCGGGCGACTCGGCATTCTGTGCAGGCTGTACAGACTTCAGTCCAGCCTGGCTACATGCCCAGCCCCCAACAAAAAACGTCTTGTCGCGGTCGTCCAGGGTTCCGTTCGCGATCTCGAGGGGCTGGGCCGTCAGGGGCCCTTGGGGCGTCGCCCCGGTGGCCCATAGGCTTGGGCCATGGAGGAGCGCCTGAGCACGTTTGAAACGTTGCGCCGCCGTGAGCATGGGCGGCGGCTCAGCCTGCTGCGCCAGCGTCTCCCGGAGGCGCTGGGGGGGATGGAGTGCAGCGTCTACCTGTTCGGTTCCCTGGCCCGGGGCGACTGGGATGGCTTTTCGGATACGGATCTGCTGGTGGTGGCGGCGAGCCGTGAACTGGCGGAACAGGCCGCCGAACGGCTGGAGCGGGCCCAGGTGGGCGACGACGTGCTGGCCCTTGATCACGACCGCTGGCAAGCGATGGACCAGTCCCCTTCACCCCACTGGCGATCAATTCGTGCTCAGGCGCTCCGCCTGTACCCGGCGCCATGAGCCAGGCACGACCGCAGGCCTGGTGGCGCCAGGCGCACAGCGATCTCGACCTGGCGCGGATCGCCAGCGGCAGTGGATTCCACGCCCAGGCCTGCTTTCTGGCGTCCCAGGCAGCGGAGAAAGCGCTGAAGGGGGCGATCGTGGAGCTGGGTCTGGAGCCGCCCCACACCCATGGGCTGGAGCAGCTGTTGCGTGTGCTGGAGCAGCAGGGAGTCCAGAGCGAGGCCCTTGCCGGTCTGCCGCTGCGAGCCCTCACCCGCATGACGGTGACCAGCCGCTATCCCTTGGATGACACGCCACCGATGGATCTGTTTGATCCGGCCGACAGCGCTCAGGCCATCGCTACGGCGACCGCCGTGCTGGCCTGGGTGGAAGGCCACGATCGCGCGGGCTGAATGATGCCCCCTGCCCCCTTCAGCTTCGAGATCACGGCCCGCTGCCCCCAGACGCGAGCGCGCTGCGGCTGTTTCCACACCCCCCACGGCCCGGTGCACACGCCCCGCTTCATGCCGGTGGGCACCGCCGCCACGGTGAAGGGGGTGGCCATCCCCCAGCTGGAGCAAACCGGCGCCGAGATGGTGCTGGCCAACACGTATCACCTGCATCTGCAGCCCGGTGAGGCGGTGGTGGCCGAAGCGGGAGGGCTGCATCGCTTCATGGGCTGGGAGGGGCCGCTGCTCACCGATTCAGGTGGCTACCAGGTGTTCAGCCTCGGCGCGATCAACCGCATCGATGACGACGGCGTGCTGTTCCGCTCCCCGCGCGATGGCGCCCGCATTCAGCTCACGCCGGAGCGGGCGATGGCGATCCAGATGGCGCTGGGGGCGGATGTGGCGATGGCTTTTGATCAATGTCCGCCCTATCCGGCCCGCCAGGAGGAGGTGGCGGAGGCCTGCCGCCGCACCCACGCCTGGTTGGAGCGCTGCGTGGGCGTGCATCAGCGGCCGGATCAGGCCCTGTTCGGGATCGTGCAGGGGGGCTGCTATCCGGCGCTGCGGGCCGAATCGGCGCGGGTGGTGAGCGGCTTCGATCTGCCCGGCATCGCGGTGGGCGGGGTGAGCGTGGGCGAGCCGGTGGAGGAGATGCACCGCATCGTGCGGCAGGTGGGACCCCTGCTGCCGGAGGCGAAGCCCCACTACCTGATGGGGGTGGGCAGCCTGCGGGAGATGGCGATCGCGGTGGCCCAGGGTTTCGATCTGTTCGATTGCGTGCTGCCCACCCGCCTGGGCCGCCACGGCACGGCCCTGGTGGGCGGCGAACGCTGGAACCTGCGCAATGCACGCTTCCGCCACGACCACACCCCCCTCGATCCGCGCTGCCCCTGCCTGGCCTGCAGCCGCCATAGCCGCGCCTACCTGCACCACCTGATCCGCGCCGAGGAGATGCTGGGCCGCACCCTGCTGAGCCTCCACAACCTCACCACCCTGCTGCGCTTCACCATCGCGATGGCCCAGGCGATCGGCGAGGGCTGCTTCTCGGAGGACTTCGCCCCCTGGGACCCGGCCTCCCCCGCGGCCCACACCTGGGCAGCAACGGGCTGAGCGTGGCATCGCCGGCCTCAGTCTTCGGCCCACGCCTCTTGCATCGAAACATCCAGGGCTAACGCCATGGCCTGCAGAACCTGCCGCACCACCTCGGCATTGCACCTGCCGATCGGGCCCTGCAGTTGCTGCCGCAGCACCGTGGTGGGCAACCAGGCCATGGCAAAACTGCTCCTCTCCAACCCACTCCCTTGCCGTGGGCTGAGCGGCACGGCCAAGGGATGGTCCTTCAGACGAGGATCACTGCTGATCGGCACCACCACCCAGCGCTCCAGTCGCTGGGTGGCTGCATCGGGGGCGATCACGATCACCGGCCTGGCCTTGGCATCGCCCAGGCTGCGGTTGCGGGCCCAGCGGTAGATCCGCCCGCGTTCAGCCATCGATGCCCTGAAGCACGTCCGCCCCCATGGCAGCGCCATCGGCCATGGCGTGGTCGAGATCGCCACCCTGCAGCTGAGCCAACTGGCCATAGGCCTGCTGCAGGCGCTCCCATTCCCGGCGGCGCAGCCAGAGCTGGATGGCCTCCGTCACAGCAGCGGAGCGGTTGCCGCCCTGGGCATCCAGGGCTGCCAGAAGCTGCTCATCCAGCGAAACGCTGATCGAACGGGTGCCCATCGGCCTGGTAGCAACCTTTCTAATAGGAATCCTACTGGAATTTGCAGCAGGATGGATTCCCTGCTCAAGGGTGGTTGTGGTCTGCCAGCCGCAGGAGCTGAATTTCGGCGGCCACGTCGAGACCCTCGGGCCGTGGCTTGGCCGCCGAGATCGACAATTTGATGCCGCTATTGTTGTATCGCGATTTACCAGCAGCACCGTTCCCGAGATCTGCGCCATCGCTGGGATCTCGGCTTGGATCGCGCCCGCCAATGCCGGCGATCCCCCGCCACAGCGCCGCCGGTTGTTTTGCAGAGGGCTTCGCTCCCTGGCCGCAGGGCTCAAGGGCGGCCCAGGCGCCGAAACTGCCATCCATCGCACCGGGCCGCTCCAGGGGCCCCAACGTTCCATGGCGCACCTCCTGCTGGCCTTCGTGTGGCCATTGGAGCCATGGTGTTCAGGACTCACCCAACCCGCCAACCAGCTTGTCGCCGCCCGAATCAGGGAGTGATCAGCGGAATCGTCTGGCGACCATGACGGCGGTAGATGTGGAAATCGCTGTCGGTGGTGATCAGCAAGGGTGAATCGTGAACCTCCGCCAGGCGAATCAGGGCTGCATCGGCAAGGGATGCTGGAACGTTGTCGTAGCGCTTCAACAAGGCACGCACGGCGCTGATCTGATCCTGAAGGGCAAAGGGCAGCTGCACCACGCCACGCTCGATGAACTGCAGCGCCAGGGCCGGATCAAAGCCGGCACGTGCGAGCAGAAAGCAGGTTTCAGCCACCACCGCCTCACAGCTCAGCAGCGGCGGCGTGAGACGACGAAACTGCTCCACCGCCCAGCGGTGGTGGGTGTCGTTGCGACTCAGCAGGGCAACCCAGGGGCCCGTATCCAGCAGCAAGGCCATGCTCAGCCCTCGCCGAAACCGCGTAGATGAGCGGGGTTCGACGAAAGATCGCTGGGGGCGCCCTCACAGCAACCCACCAGATCGGCCACCAGATCAGCGGCGGAGGCTGGCATCGGCTGCGCCGCCATCGGAGCATCCGGGGCCTGCAGGAATGCCGTGAGGGCCCGGCGCACCAGCTCCGATTTGCTCAGGCGACGGCGCTGGGCCTGCTCGCTGAGCTGGGCATCAAGGTCTTCGGTGAGCTTGAGCGAGATCACCGCCATGGCCGGGAGGCTTGGTTCTCTCAAGCTTAGTGCCATCGGCCAGCCGGTATTACCCGGCTCCGCTGCTTCAGCGGCCGCACCGTTCCTGGGATCTGCGCCATGGGTGGGATCACCGTCGACGACTTCACCAGCAGCGTGGCCTACCGCGAGATCTTTGGGCTGGGCCGCCAGACCGAAGCCTTCACCATCACCCTCCGCCAGCTCCAGTTCCGCTGCGTCACCGTCAGCCCCTGCCCAACAGTCCCGCATTCAGGCCCTCCCGCTGAGCGCGCTCGAAGCTCTTCTCGACGCCCTGCTCGACTTCCAAGGGCCTGAGGATCTCACTGCCTGGCTGAGCCGCCACGCCGGCTGAGGCGGAAGCAGCCTTGGCGCCAAGCGGAAGAGCGTGTTGGCGACGAGGCAACGTCTTGCCGGCCTTCGCTCTCCTCGGCACCCTGATCAGACCAGGGCAACCCCATGGTCGCCAGCGACAAACTCTTCTACTGGCTGTTCCAGCAGCACGCCGAGCGCCTGCAGCCCTTGGTGGCTGGCCTCCTGCCGCAGATGGAGGGCTATGTGTTCAGCGCGCCGGTGCTGAAGGAAAGGGAATACCGGCTCGATGGCCTGTTCCTCCCCCCAGCCGATCAGCCGGATCTGCCGGCCTTGATCCTGGAAGCGCAGATGGCGGCCGATCCAGGTTTCCTGCTGCGGCTCAATGCCGAAACGGGAAGGTTGCTGCAGCAACAGGATCGCCAGGGCCGGCCGATCCGCCACTGGCAGGTGGTGGTGATCTGCCCGTCGCGGGAGCTGAATTTCGGCGACCCCACACCGGTGAGGGAGTTTGTGCGCGAACGGGTGGTGTGGATCGAACTGGCGCCCGAGCGCTTGCCAAGAACGGCCCCACCCCTGCAGAGGGCCCTGGGCATGCTGCTGCTGCCGGAGGATCAGCTGCCCGATTGCTCGGCGTCGATACGGGCCGAAGCCGCCGGCACCAGTCTTGGAGCCGAGATCGACGACGTAATCGCCGCTATTCTGGTGTCACGCTTCAACGGCCGCACCGTTCCCGAGATCTGCGCCATGGGTGGGATCACCGTCGACGACTTCACGAGCAGCGTCGCCTACCGCGAGATTTTTGGTCTTGGCCGCCAAGAGGGCCGCCATGAAGGCCGCCAGGAGGGCCGGCAAGCAGGCCTTCAAGAGGGCGAGCAAAAAGGCCGCCAAGCCGAAGCCGTTGGCATCTCCCTCCGCTTGCTCGAGCACCGCTTCGGCGTCCTGACCCCCAGCCAACAGGCCAGCATCCAAGAGCTCTCCCTCACTGCGCTTGAGACCCTTCTGGTTGCCCTGCTCGACTTCCAGGGACCTGAAGACCTCAACACCTGGCTCAGCCACCACGCCAGCTGAGCCCCGCAACGGCCGCACCGTTCCCGAGATCTGCGCCATGGGTGGGATCACCGTCGACGACTTCACGAGCAGCGTGGCCTACCGCGAAATTTTTGGGCTGGGCCAACAAAAGGGCGAGCAAAAGGGCCGCCAAGCCGAAGCCGCTGCCATCTCCCTCCGCCTGCTTGGGCATCGTTGCGGCGCCCTGCCCCCCAGCCAACAGTCCCGCATTCAGGCCCTCCCGCTGAGCGCGCTCGAAGCTCTTCTCGACGCCCTGCTCGACTTCCAAGGGCCTGAGGATCTCACTGCCTGGCTGAGCCGCCACGCCGGCTGAGGCGGAAGCAGCCTTGGCGCCAAGCGGAAGAGCGTGTTGGCGACGAGGCAACGTCTTGCCGGCCTTCGCTCTCCTCGGCACCCTGATCAGACCAGGGCAACCCCATGGTCGCCAGCGACAAACTCTTCTACTGGCTGTTCCAGCAGCACGCCGAGCGCCTGCAGCCCTTGGTGGCTGGCCTCCTGCCGCAGATGGAGGGCTATGTGTTCAGCGCGCCGGTGCTGAAGGAAAGGGAATACCGGCTCGATGGCCTGTTCCTCCCCCCAGCCGATCAGCCGGATCTGCCGGCCTTGATCCTGGAAGCGCAGATGGCGGCCGATCCAGGTTTCCTGCTGCGGCTCAATGCCGAAACGGGAAGGTTGCTGCAGCAACAGGATCGCCAGGGCCGGCCGATCCGCCACTGGCAGGTGGTGGTGATCTGCCCGTCGCGGGAGCTGAATTTCGGCGACCCCACACCGGTGAGGGAGTTTGTGCGCGAACGGGTGGTGTGGATCGAACTGGCGCCCGAGCGCTTGCCAAGAACGGCCCCACCCCTGCAGAGGGCCCTGGGCATGCTGCTGCTGCCGGAGGATCAGCTGCCCGATTGCTCGGCGTCGATACGGGCCGAAGCCGCCGGCACCAGTCTTGGAGCCGAGATCGACGACGTAATCGCCGCTATTCTGGTGTCACGCTTCAACGGCCGCACCGTTCCCGAGATCTGCGCCATGGGTGGGATCACCGTCGACGACTTCACGAGCAGCGTCGCCTACCGCGAGATTTTTGGTCTTGGCCAGCAAAAAGGCCGCCAAGCCGAAGCCGCTGCCATCTCCCTCCGCCTGCTTGGGCATCGTTGCGGCGCCCTGCCCCCCAGCCAACAGTCCCGCATTCAGGCCCTCCCGCTCAGCGCGCTCGAAGCTCTTCTCGACGCCCTGCTCGACTTCCAGGGGCCTGACGACCTCACGGCCTGGCTGAGCCGCTACCCCGGCTAAGGGCCGCCAACAAGCCAATCGCCTCACGCTTCAACGGCCGCACCGTTCCAGAGATCTGCGCCATGGGTGGGATCACCGTCGACGACTTCACGAGCAGCGTGGCCTACCGCGAAATTTTTGGGCTGGGCCAACAAAAGGGCGAGCAAAAAGGCCGCCAAGCCGAAGCCGCTGCCATCTCCCTCCGCCTGCTTGGGCATCGTTGCGGCGCCCTGCCCCCCAGCCAACAGTCCCGGATTCAGGCCCTCCCCCTCAGCACGCTCGAAGCCCTTCTCGACGCCCTGCTCGACTTCCAAGGACCAGAAGACCTCAACACCTGGCTGAGCCAGCACGCCGCCTGAGGGCCACCCCCGAGCCAAGCCCCGCCCGCATCACCGGCCGCACCGTTCCCGAGCCCTGCGCCAGGGGCTGAAAAGCCCGTTAGTGATTGCGCGGCAGACCTGGCGGCCCCTCCGCCTGTGCTTGGAACCTTCCTGGGCAGCCCGCAACCTGGCGCAGCTCCTCGCAGCCGCTGGCATCGCTCCACCCCGGCCAGGGCCCAGGCCAGCGCCGCCAGTTGTTTTGCAGAGGGTTTCACTCCCTGGCAGCAGGGCTCAATGGCGACCCGTGCGTGATAACTTCCATCCACCGTACCGGGCCGCTCCAGGGGCCCTAACTCTCCATGGCGCACCTCCTGCTGGCCGGTCTCGCTTCCCACAGCACCCCGCTGGCCCAGCTGCCCGAGGCCTACCAAGCCTTCGGCCCGTTGGTGGACATCCTGCCGATCATCCCCCTCTTCTTCCTGCTGCTGGCCTTTGTGTGGCAGGCGTCGGTTGGGTTTCGCTGACCTTCCAGCATCCGATCCATTAACACGCCTGATCAGTACAGGTTGTGGCTTTGCCGAAAAATATCAAAAGACCCTAATCCTTCGCATAAAACCTTACCTGCTGCCTGGTATTCTCTAGTTAACCGTTTAGTCGTTTTCGATGCCGCGCTCCGGAGTTGTCGATGATTTCGGTCGATCCTCGTCTCCCGAGGACCCGAATTTTCGCGGCCAGCAGGATTCACGTCGCTCCGGTAATGGCCGGCGCATTCAGGATCTAGCCGATCCGCTCAAGTGGATCGGCATCGGTTTGCTCGGTACTTACGTGGTCACGGTGATTGCCGCCGCGCTTCCGGTCAAGCTGATGGATCCGATCTGGATCAACAGGATCTGCGGCAGCATTCGCGGCGGGGTGAGCTTCCCGCTCGAGGCGATGGCGCTGATCATGCTCGGCGCTTACCTCCAGCGCACGGGCAAGGAGCCTCCGATGGTCACTGATTTCAGACGACTCTGCAGTTGGGTGGCACTGGGCTTTGTGCTGATGATTCCCCTGCAGAGCTGGGCAGGGCAGAAATTGACCGATTTGGCCGTGCAGAACCAGCAAGCCAGGATTGAACCCGCTCAAAAGGCCCTAAAGGCTGTCTATGCCGCCACCAATGCCGAGGAGCTGTTGAATGCGATCCGGATCATTCCTGGAGCCCCTCCTAATGTTTCTGGCCGTTTTGAAGAACCGGTTCCCAAGGTTCGAGAGCGCTTAATCAGTGAAATCGAGCCCCAGGTGCGCCAACAGAAAGAACAGCTCAAGCTGGTCACTGGCGAAATACGTCGCGACAGCTTCATTAAGCTCATCAAGGATGGATTTGTTGCTTTGTTCAGCGCCTTGGCATTTGCAGCCATTGGCCGCTCGAAACCATACAAGCCCACACTATTGCAAAGTCTTTTCGGCTCGTCTCGCACTTCCTCCGCTGCAATGGAAGAGTTCTCCCGCTTGGCTGATGAGTATGACCAAACCTAGATTTTCACGGTTGTAGCCTCATTCTTAAGTGGATCCAGCTCAGTTGAGGTAACTATTTCTTAGGCCATCCCATACAACAGTTGTACGGCAGAACAAATAGCACAAAACCCTTAAATTCTTCGGAAGTTTCACCAGCGTGCTTGATGGCGAGTTTTGTTGAGAGGATCCGATCTAATTCTCACAGTGGACTCCTTCTCATATCTAGCACCCCATGGAGGATCCGGAGCCCATGGTGCGCGAACCCCTGATTAGCGAGATCAAACCTGTGGTGCGCCAGCAGGAGGCCACCCTGCTGCAGAGCCTTGTTGTCGCTCCGAACCCCTCCAGCCGGGCCAGTGAGGAGCTGCACCAGCAGGCCGAGGAGCACCAGCAGGCCGACGACGAGGCCTAATACAGGCCGGGACCTGGTCTTGATCCGCTGACAACCCCTCGTTTCAGCAGGGCTGCTGTGCGAGTGCAGCCTCTTTGGGGTAAACTGAATCAGCCATCGTTTGTGGCTGCTGCTCAGTCCTCTCGATTCCACTGAACACCCCCCCCCGATGACCAAAAAACTTTCCATCGCTGGCTTGGTCGTAGCAGCAGCTGCTTCCTCGTCCATCGCTCTAAGTGCAACATCCGCTAAAGCCGCTTGCGTAACCGCTGGCTCATCAGCCACCCAAGATTGTATTGAATTTAATTCCACTACTCCGACTACTGTAACTACTTTTGGCTATAATGATAATGGATTCATTGGCTCGACCTCACTTGATTCGCTAACATTCTATTCCGGCGTTATTGCTCCAACTCCAGCTTGGACTTTCTCGCCTACGCCCATTACTATTTCAAACATTCAATATTCACTTAATGGTGGCACTTCATTCACCAGTGCCGGATTAAATGCAACCTCTGTTTCTCTAGCCTCTGATTCCTTCAGCGTAAATCTTATTACATCTTCTATTAGTGTGTCCCCAATCGCGCTCGACGAGTTCCAAATCAAATTTGATATTCCTGGCGGTGTTACTACCTCTAATGCGGGTTGGCTGAAGGTACAAATTGGAGCAACTGATCCGGTTGATGGTCCTCAAGTTCAAACCCGTTCTATTCAAGCCACTGCTTACTCTCCTTCTTCCGGGGTTCCAGGGCCACTGCCTTTGATGGGAGCAGCTGCTGCTTTCGGCTTTTCCCGCCGTCTTCGCAGCCGCGTTCGTATCGCTGCTTGATCGCTGCATCACTACAGTAGGCCCCTCCAGTGAGGGGCCTTTTTTATGGCTCGTTGACAGTTTGAGCACACTCCGGCCAAGCCCTCAGCCAAGAGGCGCTCAAGCTTTTGGTTCTTGCCCCCCCCCCCCGCTCTTGAGGGCACTCCGCTGCTGTTGCGTGCGGCAATGGGTGGCAATCCGGCGTTATTCGCTCTCCTTTGCAATCCCAATCCCAACTCCGTTCTGGAGCGAACTGCCAGCGGCCGGCAGATTCAGGCCACCCAGCCCGGTGGCGATCCAGCGCTCGCAGCAGACCGTTGCTGAACGCCCAGCAGCACGTTGCCCGCACCATGGTGGCTTGGACGTGCCCAAGCTCAGCTGGCTGCTGATCCCCGAACAGCAGGTCGTGGAGAACTAGCGCGCCTCCAACGGCCCCGGCGCTGTCCACGAACCCCCTTCAGTTCTCGACTGTTCCACGACAATCTGGTTGAGGGGTCGCGCCGATCTGGTTGACCGCTCACGAGGGGATCTGCTGAATCCGGTTGCCATGCGCAGGGCACCGGGCCATGCCTGCTCCCCTCACCGCTCAACAGAT
>JBILUS010000010.1:0-86888 GCA_044370835.1 Cyanobium sp.
TCTGCTTCTTGGCCGTGGTCAGCTCGTAATCCGAGAAGCCGAGCTGCTTGCCGCCCATCACCCCAGTCCTAGCCTGCAATTACAGGGCCATTGTCCCGTGGATGGCCTGGGTTTTCCAGGGTCTCCCGAGTTGCAGCGCCATGGCGGGCAAGAAACGGATCTCCCAACCTTGCGCCGCGTCCCGAGCGCTTGATGTGGTCACCACCAGCCTTGCTGGTGTCCGTGGCTACGCCAGCACCGCCCCGCCGGCCTCCGGAGCCTCAGCCGGCTCCCGCCGCGGCGGATGCAGCCAGCAGGAGGGCAGCGCCTCACCGGAAGGAAAGCGCAGGTCGGCCTTGGGCCAGGGCTGGGGATCCTGCAGCTCTTCGCCGGCATGCAGGCGCCCCAACACCCGCGGCTCAAAGGGGTCGAACAGCTGCACCAGGTTCAGCACCTCCACCAGGGAGCTGTCGTCGTCGTGGCGGATGGAGAGGAACATCGGAGCAACCGGTCTGAAGCCAGCCTGGGTTCGGCGGGCCGCTCTGGTCGCCGCTGCGGCGCCAATGGCTCCCGGTCGCGGCATCGCCACGGCGCCGCCAACCGTTGAGCGGAAGGCACAAGGCCTTGGGAGTTCCGCGCGATCGCCGGCCCCGCGAGGGCTCGGGCCAGGACGATTTGATCTCCTTCTCCAGCGGGCTGCAGGAGGCTGACGGGACGCCCCGTTGTGCCTAAAGGGGAATAGGAAAACCGCCCCCTGCCCCGTTCGTCCGCCATGGCCCAGCACCGGATCCTGATCGTTGGCGGCGGCGCTGCGGGGCTCACCACCGCGAGCCAGTTGCGCCGGGCGCGGCCCGAGCTGGCGATCACCATCCTCGAACCCGCCACCGACCACTACTACCAACCGGGCTGGACCCTGGTGGGCGGCGGCGTGTTCAGCCTCGAGCAGACCCGCCGCAACGAGTCCGAGCTGATCCCGCCGGGCGTGGAGTGGATCCGCGAGGGCGCCGCTGCCTTCGATCCCGCCGCCGCCACCGTCACCACCGCCACAGGCCGCGTGATCAGCTACCACACCCTGGTGGTGGCCACCGGCCTGCGGCTCAACTGGGAGGCAATCGAGGGCCTGCCCGAAGCCCTCGGCCAGGGCGGTGTGTGCAGCAACTACTCCCGCGAGCACGCCGCCTACACCTGGCAGTGCATCCAGGCCTTCAAGGGCGGCAATGCGGTCTTCACCTGCCCGCCGATGCCGATCAAGTGCCCGGGCGCACCCCAGAAGATCGCCTACCTCGCCGACGACGTGTTCCAGCGCGATCCGGCCGTGGCCGCCGCCACCCAGGTGATCTACGCCACCGCCACCCCCGGCATCTTCGGGGTGCCCACCTTCGCGGCGCCGCTGCGGGAGGTGGTGAAGCGCAAGGGCATCGATGCCCGCTACAGCCATGTGCTCACCGCGGTGCGGCCCGCCACCAAGGAGGCGGTGTTCCGGGTGCAGCCCGCCAGCCCCGGCCATGGCGAGGGGGAGGAGCCCCGCGAGGAGGTGATCCCCTACGCCTTGCTGCACGTCACCCCGCCGATGGCGGCGCCCACGGTGGTGGCCAGCAGCCCCCTGGCCGCCGGCGGGCCGGGCGGCTTCGTGGAGGTGGATCAGTACAGCCTCCAGCACAAGCGCTTCGCCAATGTCTTCGCGATCGGCGATGTGGCCGGCATGCCCAACTCCAAGACCGCCGCCGCCGTGCGCGGCCAGGCGCCGGTGCTGGTGGCCAACCTGCTTGCCCAGCTCGATGGCCGGCCCCTGGAGGTCCGCTACGACGGCTACAGCTGCTGCCCGCTGATCACCGGCTACGGGCGCACGATCATGGCGGAGTTCAACTACGAGCAGCAGCCCGTTCCCTCCTTCCCGCTCGATCCCACCCAGGAGCGCTGGAGCATGTGGGTGGTGAAGAAAAACCTGCTCCCCTGGATCTATTGGAACCGCATGCTGCGCGGCGAACCCCATGAGCGGCGCTACATGCCCGGCGTGAAGGCCTGATGGGTCCGGCGGCCCTGCTGCCGCTGGCCCTGGGGCTCCTGGCCCTGGCGCTGCCGGGGCTGGCGGCTGTTCCCTCCTCCCCACCGGCCGCCCCGCCCCCCCCGCGGCCGGTGGCGATCTACCACGCCTTCCAGGAGCCCTACGGCCCCCTGGCCGAGCGGGTCTGCGATCGCGCCCGGGAGGGCTACTCCCATGTGCAGATCTCGCCGGCCCAGCGCTCCAACCCTGGCCCCGAGTGGTGGAAGCGTTACCAGCCCGTCGACCATGCCGTGATCGAGGGGCTGGGTAGCGAGGCCGATCTGCGGCGGCTGATCAGCCGGGCCCACGGCTGTGGGCTGCGGGTGATTGCCGATGTGGTGTTCAACCACATGGCCAACCTCGGCGGCGGCGACACCTGGGAGGATCTCAGCGCCTTTCCCGGACTGACGCCCCAGGATGTCCGCACCGCGCCGCCGGGCTCCGGCCGCCGCCCCTGCGCCGATACCGACCACAACGGCTACGCCGACGGCAACCGCCGCTCCGAGCTCGAATGCTGGCTCGGGGGCCTGCCCGATCTGCTGTTCACGCCCCGGGTGATGGCCCGCCAGCGGCAGCACCTGAGCCTGCTGCTCAAGCTCGGCATCGATGGCTTCCGGTTCGATGCAGCCAAGCACATGCCCCCCGAGGTGCTGCGCGATCATCTGGCCTTCATCGCCCGCAGCAGCGGCGCGCGGGCCTGGAACTACCTGGAGGTGATCGAAGACGGCGACACCCCGGCCTCGGTGTACGACAGCTTGGCGCCGCTCACCGATTTCCGGCTCTACCGCGCCCTGCGGGAGCTGTTCCGCTACGGCGGCGACCTGCGCCGCCTGCCGCCCCGCTCCCTCGCCGATGCGGTGAGCGTGAGCTTCGGCCGCAACCACGACACCGTTCCGGAGATTCACGGCGGCCTGCAGGGCGCCCTGGATCCCTACACCGATCCGGGTGATGCGGTGCTCGCCACCGTGTGGGTGCTGGCCCGTCAGGGCGGCACCCCGCTGGTGTTCGGCCCGGACAGCCGAGCCTCGGCCCAGATCCGCTCCGCCGTGCGCTTCCGCCGCATCCTGGCCGAGCGCACCGCCCGCGGGGCCGAGGCGCCGGAAACGGTGCTGCGGGTGATCGATGACCCCCAGGTGGCGGTGATGGAGCGCGGTGGCGAAGGGCTGCTGCTGCTCAACATGGGCGCCACGCTGGTGGACCGCCCCGTGCTGGATCTCACCCTCACCCGGCTGGAGGGCTGTTACCGCGAACTCGGCAGCGATCTCACCGTGGCGATCGAGCGCCGGGGCGCGCGCAAGTTCGTGACGCGCTGGGGCAGCTGGCAGCGGGGCGGGGTGCGGTTGCCGCCGCGGCAGGCCTTGCTGTTCATCCGCGATCCCTTCAGCGTCTGCAGCGGCAGAGCTTGAGGCGGCCGGCCCGCGGGCGCCGGAGCAGACTTCCCCCAAAGCCCCTCCCTGCCATGCACGCCGGCTCCGCCAGCCGATCCTTCCGGCTGGCGCCAGCCCTGCTGCTGGTGTGGCTGCTGGCGCTGGTGGCGGCCCTGGTGGGCCTGGGCAACCTGCCCCTGCGGGACTGGGACGAGGGGATCGTGGCGCGGGTGGCCCTGGAAACGGGCTTGGCGCCGTGGCCCCAGAACCTGCTGCCCACCTTCTGGGGCAACACCTACCTCAACAAACCGCCCGGCCTGCATCTGCTGATCGGCGCCGCCATCGGCCTGTGGCGCCGGCTGGCTGCGGCGCCCCAGGCCGCCCTGCCGCCGGAGTGGGTGGTCCGGCTGGTGCCGGCCCTGATGTCCACGGCCGTGGTTCCCCTGCTGGGGCTGGTGCAGTGGCGGCTGCGGCCGGGGAACAAGGGGGCCGCCCTGGCCACGGCGGTGATCGCGTTCACCCTGATGCCCCTGGCCCGCAGCGGGCGGCTGGCCATGCTCGATGGCTGCCAGCTGGTGGCGATGGTGGCGCTCTGGTGGGCGGTGCTCGGCATCGGACCCGCTCGCCGTGGAGCCCTGGCAGGGGGGCTGGGAGCGGGGCTGGCCGCTTCGGCCCTGCTGCTGCTCAAGGCGCCGCTGGCCTTCCCGTTGCTGCTGGCCACCCTGGGCCTGCGGGCGCTGGAGGGGGGGCTGTCGCCGGCCCTCTGGCGCCGGCTGCTGCTGGGGGTGGCGCTGGGTCTGCTGCCGGGCCTGGCCTGGCACGGCGTGCATCTGGCGGCCCGCGGCCCTGAAGCCCTCCAGATGTGGACCAGCCAGGGGTTCGCCCGCGTCGGCCAGGCGATCGAGGGCCATGGCGGTGGCCCGCTGATGCCCCTGCTCAAGGTGCTGGAGGGCGGCTGGCCCTGGCTGCCCCTCTGGCCTTTCGGCCTGGCCCTGGCCTGGCGGGAGCGACGGCGTCGCGCCGGCCTCTGGTGCCTGGCGCTCACCCTGATCACCGCTGCCCTGGTGCTGCCGCTGCGCACCCAGCTGCCCTGGTACAGCCTGCTGCTCTGGCCGCCCTTCTGCCTGGTGTGTGGTCCGGTGCTGGCCTGGCTGGCGGGCCGCGGCCGAGCTCCCCTCGCCCCCGGTTCGGCGTCCGCCCCGCCGGGCGCCGGGGTGCTGGCCCGGGTGCCTCTGTTTTGGGCCCTGCTCGGTGCCCTGGTGCTCCTGGCCGCCGCTCTGGCGGCCGCCGGGCTGGTGCCCCTGCCGCCGCCCACCCTGCCCCTGGCTTGGGTGTTGGGGGGCGCTCTGCTGGGCGGGGGGCTTCTGCTGCAGCGCCCTGGTGGGCGGCGGGGGGCGGTGGGGGCGCTGGTGCTGGCGGGCGGGGTCTGGACGGCCCTGATCGTGCTGCTGGCCGGTCCGCTCTGGCTGTGGGAACTGCAGGAGCAAGGGTCGGTGCTGCCGGTGGCCGCTCTGCTGCGTCAGGCGCCGGCCGGCCTGCCGGCCGCGGCGCTCTGGCAGGAGCTGGAGCGCCCCAGCCTCAACTGGTACGCCGGCCGGCGCGTGCCGGTGGCGGCCGATCCGCCCACGGCGCCCGATCTGCTCCTGCTGAGCCGCCGCGCTCCTCAGCTGCCTGCCTACGTCTGTAGAACGCTCGGGACCGCCGGGGAGCTAAGCCTCTTCCGTTGCCACCGGGCCACGGCCGGCTGATGGGTGCGGGATCGTCTTAGTTGGGGTCGATGAGCAGGTTGTCCTTGCTGTCCTTCAGGCTCTTCCAGAGCTGGCGGATCTGGGCGTAGGCCTGCTCCTGGCTCAGCTTGCCGTTGCTCTGAAGCCCCACAATCAGCCCCACCCGTTCGGCGAAGGTCTCGAGGTTCTGGTTGAACACCAGCCGCTGGGGTGACCAGTCGTCGCCGCGATAGCTGCCGTGGGCCTCCATCGGGGAGGCCACGCCGGTCTCTTCGGCCGCTTCGGGGCGGTTGTCGCCCGCACCGGGAAGGCCCGCGCCCATGTCGCTCGGCACCGGAATCAGAGCAGGGGCACTCACCATAGGGAACTTGCCGCTGGGGGGATTGGCCCGCCGCCGACCCCGCACCGTTGGCCCGCGGCACCGCGGCCCTCCGCACCGCTTCGAATCGCACTGCTGCGATTCGCACCCCTTCGCTCCGCACCACGGCGTTGGCGGCAGCGCTGCGCACCGCAGCTCCAAACCATCGCGCCGCAGGCCCAAGGCGACGCTCCATGAAGGTCCCGCCGCGGCCCGCAGCAGCTTCGGCCACCCGTGCCACTCTGAAGCGGTGTTCTGCGCGACAGAGTTCCAGGCCTTCTCCTGCGTGAAATGGCCCGACTCCCCGCCGTCAGGTCATGGTCCGGTTGCTGCGCACCTGGATTCCACCGGTGGGCACCTGCCTGCTTCTGCAGGGCACCATCCTCGGCGCTGGTTTCCTGCTCCATCGCTGCATTGAGCCCCCCACCCCGTGCTGCGACTCACCCCTGGTGCCCTGACCTCAAATCTGCTCGAGCAGCGGCCCGCCGATTTTCCCGCCGATCTATTTGTGCATGGGGGCGTCGCGCCCACCCACATCGATCTGATTCTTTTCGGTTCGGAAGGACCCAGGCGTCAGGCGTTCACGTCCCACGAGCTGCTTGAGGTCGTCCACCAGCTGCAGGTGCCCCTTTGGGTGCGGATCCGGGGCCTGGCCGATGCCCGTGGCATCCAGATGATTCTCGACGAGCTCGGCGTGCCCCCCACCCTGGCGGAGCCCCTGCTGCAGGCACCCCAGCGGCCCCAGGTCGACTGCCTCGATGAAGTGCTGATGGTGGTGTTCCACCGCCTCCGCTTCGGAGCCCAGTCCACCTCCCTGGTGAGTGACCAGGTGGGACTGATGCTGATGCCGGGCTTGTTGATCAGCGTGGAGGAGTCGTCCCAGGGGGAAGCCTTTCCGGATCTCACCAGCTGGCTGATCTCCAGCCACGCGGCGGTGGAGGACCAGGATCTCGATGACATCCTCCACTTCCTGATCGATGACCTCCTCGACGATCTGTTCCCCATGCTGGAGAGAATCTCCCACAGCCTCGATCTGCTGGAGGAGGAGGTGCTCGCCCGCTTGAATCCCGGCCAGCTGGCCCGCACCTTCCAATACCGCAGCAGCCTGCGCACCATCCGCACCCAGGTCTGGCCGCTGCGGCACCAGATCCGCATGCTGGTGAGGGAGCGCCAGCCCCTGCTCGGCCCGGAGGCCACGGCTGGCTTCCAAGAAATGGCCGAACTGGTGGAGCTGCTTTACGGGAACTGCGAGCTGCTGCGCAACCAGTGCGATGCAATCTCCCAGGCCTATGCCGCCAGTGTGGGCAACCGCATGAACCAGGTGATGAAGACCCTCACGATCCTCACCAGCATCTTTGCCCCCCTCACCCTGATCGCCGGGATCTATGGCATGAATTTCGAGAACATGCCGGAACTTCACCTGCGCAATGGTTATTACGTCGCCCTGCTGGTGATGGTGGTGATCGCCGCCGTGCAGAGTTACTGGCTGTGGCGGCGCGGCTGGTTCCAGGACTGGACCGCCAGGCGCTGAGGACCGACCCCGGCCCGCCGCATGGCCGGCGGGAAGCGGATCTTCAACGTCCCTTAACCGTCTCCTAACGACTGCGGGACAGGCGAACGGCTAAGCAAGGGACGACCTCCTCAGGCCATGCAATGACCTTCGCGAAGAAGGCCCTTTCCCTCGGCATCCTTGGTGCCGTCGCAGCCGGTGCCGCTGCCAGTGCCTCCACCACCCTCAATGGTGCCGGAGCCACCTTCCCGGCGCCCTTCTACCAGAGCGCCTTCGCTGCCCTTGCCGGCCAAGGCCAGAAGGTCAATTACCAATCGGTCGGTTCAGGTGCCGGCGTGCGCCAGTTTGTGAGGGGCTCCGTGGATTTCGGCGCCACCGATGAGCCGATCAAGGCGTCGGAAGCCGCCAAGGTGAAGCGCGGCGTGATCCAGTTTCCTGTGGTGGGCGGCACGATCGCCGTGGCCTACAACAAGGCCGACTGCCCCGATCTGAAACTCACCCAGCAGCAGGTGGTGGATGTGTTCATGGGTCGGATCAAGACCTGGGACGCTCTCAAGTGCGGCAAGGGACCGATCACCGTGGCTCACCGCTCCGATGGTTCCGGCACCACTTTCGCCTTCACCAATTCCCTGCAGGCCTTCTCGCCCACCTGGACCCTCGGGGCCGAGAAGGCCGTGAAGTGGCCGGTGGGCGTGGGCGGCAAGGGCAATGAAGGCGTTGCCGGCATCATCACCAACACCCCCGGCACGATCGGCTATCTCAATCAGGCCTACGTCAAGGGCAACATCAAGGCCGCCGCCGTTCAGAACCGCTCCGGCGCCTTCGTGAAGCCGAATCTCAAGTCAGGGATCGCCGCGCTGGCCAACACCAAGCTTGATGCCAATCTGGCCGGCGAGGATCCCAACCCCACCGGTGCGGCCAGCTACCCCATCGCTACCCTCACCTGGATCCTGGCCTATGAGAAAGGCAACGGCCTCAAGGCCGGCCCCACCCGCAAGGCCCTCCTCTACCTGCTGAGCCCCGCCGCCCAGAACCGCGCCGATGACCTCGGTTACGTGCCCCTGAGTGCCTCCATTAGTTCGGCCTCCCGCAAGGCCGTGGCCCGCATCGGTCCCTGATCGGTTTGATTGCCTCGGACAGCCGGCTCACGGCTGTCTTCTCCCAAGCCCGGTGGCTCAGCCACCGGGCTTTTTGCTGGCAACCATGGCGTCCATGGCGCCGGTTCTCCCCACCCTTGCTAACGGTTGGCCGCACCGGGTGATGAGGGCCGAATCGAATCGGCCGGTTGGCACCACCCGGGCTTCCGCCTGCGCTGGCGACAGTGGCTGCAACGGGGGACGACCCCGACCACCCAACGCCCGATACCAACCATGTTGACCCTGCGCACCGCCTCCGCCTCCGCTCTTTTCGACCGTCTTGAGCAGCAGCTCCAGAGCGCCGAGCGCGTGCCCGCCGCCGAGGTCCGCGAAACCGAGGAGGCCTACGAGTTGGTGCTGGAGCTGCCCGGTGTGGACAAGGAGGCCATCGATGTGAAGGCCACCGATCGCACCCTGGTGATCAGCGCCCAGCGCCGCAACCCCCGCCAGCCCGCCCCGGCCAGGGCGGAGGGCAACGTTGAGGCCCAGGCCCCCCTGGCTGCGCCCGCCGCAGCCCAGGCCCCCGAGCCCGCCGGTCGCGGCCTGCTGCTCAGCGAGTTCCGCTACGGCACCTGGAGCCGCAGTTTCCGCTTCCCCGCCGGCATCGACCGGGACCAGCTGCAGGCCAGCTACCGCGATGGTCTGCTCAGCGTGCGGGCCCCCAAGGCCCAGCGGGTCTCCACGGTGTCGGTGAAGGTGGAGGGCTGAGGCGACGCCCCCTGCGCCCGAGCCGCCCGCCCGGCGGCATGGGCCCGCTTGCTGCCCCCGGCTCCGGCCGGGGAGTTCACCCTTAGCTCCCCCTTAACCCAACCACTACCGGGTCTTGGTTTGGGTCGCGGTTCTGCTCCATACAGTTTGAACGTCATCGCACGCACAGTCCATGGTGTTCACGCCCTCCCGTGAAGCCGGTAGCAGCGATGCCTTTCGCCACCTGCTGGAGGCCAGCTACCAGCGGCGCAGCCTGATTCACCTCGCCGGAGGCAGCCAGGTGCCCCTGCTGCGCAACAACGTCTGGCTGGTGGTGCGCGGCATGGTGAAGCTCGGCGCCATCACCATCCACGGCGATGAACTGCTGCTCGGCCTGGCCGGCCCGAACGAACCCTTCGGCGATCCCCTCAGCGGCGTCGAGGCCTTTGAGGCCCGCACCCTCTGCGACAGCGACCTGCTCTGCCTCACCATGGCCGAGATCCAGGCCGATCCCGGCCTCTCGGCCGCCATGCTCCAGGCCCTGGCCCAGCGCTACCGCCAGAGCCAGGCCCTGCTCGGCCTGATGGCCCTGCGGCGGGTGGAGGAGCGGGTGCGCGGCTTCCTTGAGCTGGTCGCCAGCGACTACGGCCAGCCCTGTGACCAGGGTCTGCGCCTCAACCTCCGTCTTACCCACCAGGAGGTGGCCAGCGCCCTGGCCACCACCCGCGTCACCGTGACCCGTGTGATCGGCACGCTCCGCGATGAAGGCTGGCTTCAGATCGATGCCCAGCGGCGCCTCGTGATCAGTCATCTGCCCCGCCCTTGATCGCCCCGTTCTGGCAGGAGTCCTCTAGCCCCGACAATGGGGCGATGCCCTCCTCCCTCCTGCTCGTCGAGGACGACGACACCATCCGCGAAACCATTCAGGATGCGCTCGGCCTGGAGGGCTTTGAAGTCACTGCTTGCGCCAATGGCCGTGATGCCCTCACCACCCTGCAGCAGGCTGCAGCTTCGGGCCGGAGTTTCGGCCTGGTGGTGCTGGATCTGATGCTGCCGGGGCTGGGTGGCCTGGAGATCTGCCGCCAGCTGCGCCAGCTCGGCGACCGCACACCGATCCTGGTGGTGAGTGCCCGCGACAGCGAGGCTGATCGGGTGCTGGGCCTGGAGGTGGGGGCCGACGACTACCTCATCAAGCCTTTCGGCATGCGCGAGTTGGTGGCCCGCTGCCGCGCCCTGCTGCGCCGCAGTGCCAGCGGCGAGGACGATCCCCAGCAGGTGGTGCATGCCAATCTGTGCCTCTATCCGCAGCAGTGCCGCGTGACCCGCGATGGCCTCGATGTGAACCTCTCTCCCAAGGAATACCGGCTGTTGGAGCTGTTCATGCAGAACCCCCGCCGCGTCTGGAGCCGCGACAAGCTGCTTGAGCAGGTGTGGGGGCACGATTACTTCGGCGACAGCAAAACCGTGGATGTGCACATCCGCTGGCTGCGCGAGAAGCTCGAAGCTAACCCCTCCGCCCCCGAGCATCTGGTCACGGTGCGGGGCTTCGGCTACCGCTTCGGTTAGGTGTGGGCCTTCGCGGCCCTGCTGATCGGCCTGGTTCTGGGCTGGGTCCTCTCCCGTCGCCGTCCGCTCCCCGGTGGTCGCCAGGACGGATTGGGAATTGGCCCCTTGTTGGGCTGGCTCGAGGGGGCCCCGGTGGGTTGGTTGATCGTGGACCCGGCCGATGCCGTGCAGCTGATCAACCCCCGGGCCGAGCAGCTGCTGGAAATTCCCGGCGCCGCCCTTGCAGGCCACCTGCACCTGTCCCAGCTGTGCCCGGCGGCGGAGCTGCGGGAGCTGATCGCCAGCACCCGCCTGCGCAACCGCACCCAGCGCCTGGCCTGGCAGCGCGACGACGAAGAGCTGGAGCTCTACGCTCAGCCGGGCCGCGCCGGCTGGGTGGCGGTGGTGCTGCTGAGCCGCCGTTCCCTGGAGGCCCAGCTGGACCAGCAGGAACGCTGGGTGAGCGATGTGGCCCACGAGCTGCGCACCCCGCTCACGGCCCTGCTGCTGGTGGGCGACAGCCTGGCCGGCCAGGTGAACAGCGGCAACGCCGTGCTGGTGGAGCGGCTGCAGCGGGAACTGCTGCGCCTCCAGGAGCTGGTCAACGACCTGCTGGAGCTCTCCCGCTTGGAGAACGTGCTGCCCGCGCCGGCCCAGCCCCAGCCCCTGGTGGATCTGGCTGGGGTGGTGGAGCAGGCCTGGGGCGGCCTGCGGCCCCTCGCCGATCCCCGCGGCGTGCACCTCGAGCTCCAGACCTCCGCCTTCGGAGCCGAGCCCCCCCAGGTGCGCGGTGATGCCTCCCGCCTGCACCGGCTGATTTACAACCTCCTTGACAACGCCCTGCGCTACAGCCCGGACGGGGGCGCGATCCGGGTCAGCCTCCGCGCAGAGGGCCCATGGTGTCTGCTCTCGGTGCGCGACCACGGGCCCGGCCTCAGCCCGGAGGACCAGGAAAGGATGTTTGAGCGCTTCTACCGCGGTGATCCCAGCCGCGCCCGCAGCCGCCGCGGCGGCAGTGGCCTGGGCCTGGCGATCGTGCGCCAGATCGCCCTCACCCACGGCGGCCGGGTTCAGGCCGCCAACCATCCCGAGGGTGGCGCCCAGCTGGAACTGTTGCTGCCGATGCCAGGCTGAGGTTGTGGAACCCTCCTTCGCCCCCCTTCCGCCGGCCCCGGCGGCTCGCCTGGCCGGGGTGCTGGAGCCGGTGATCCCCGCCCTGGGTGCCTTGCTGCAGCAACGGCCCGGGGCCCTCTCCCTGGCCCAGGGAATGGTGAACTGGGGCCCACCGGCCGCGGCCCTGGCGGCGGCCACCGCCGCGGCCGGAGCGCCGGAGCTGGTGGCCGCCCGCGACCGCTACGGGCCGATGCAGGGTGACCCCTTGCTGCTGGAGGCGATCCGCGCCGATCTCGAGGGGCAGCACGGCCTCGACCTCGATGGCACCGCCCTGCTGGCCACCGCCGGCAGCAACATGGCCTTCAACGCCATCGCCCAGGTGATCCTCGATCCCGGCGATGAGGTGATCCTGCCGGTGCCCTGGTACTTCAACCACTGGATGGCGATCCAGCTGGCCGGTGGCGTTCCGGTGGCGGTGGAGGCCGGCTGGATTCCCGATCCGGCGCGGCTGGAGGCCGCCATCACCGCCCGCACCCGCGCGATCGTGACCGTGTCGCCGGGCAACCCAAGCGGCGTGGTGGTGCCGGAGGCGGTGCTCACCGCGATCAACCGGCTCTGCGCCCGGCGGGGCCTGTTCCACATCAGCGACGAGGCCTACGCCGCCTTTGTTCACGACGGCATTCCCCACCGCAGTCCCGGTCGTGCCCCGGGCAGCGGCGCCCACACCGTGACGCTCCACTCCCTCTCGAAGGCCTATGGCATGGCCGGCTGGCGTCTGGGTCACGCCGCGGTGCCGCGCCAGCTGCTGGCCGGGCTGGCCCAGGTGCAGGACACGGTGCTGATCTGCCCGCCGCGGCCGCTGCAGCCGGCTGCCGCCGCGGCCCTGGCCGCCGGGCCGGCCTGGTGCGCCCCCCGCATCGCCGCCCTGGCGGAGCGCCGCACCCTGCTGATCGACGCGGTGGCGGCGGCCCGGGACCGGGGCGTGCCGGTGGAGCTGGCGGTGGTCCCGGGCGGGGCCTTCTACGCCCTGCTCCGCTGCGGCAGCCCCCTTGGCGATCGGCAGCTGGTGGAGCGGTTGGTGCTCGACCATGGTGTGGCCGTGCTGCCCGGCGCGTCCTTCGGCCTGGTGCCGCCACCCGGCGAGGTGATGCTGCGGCTGAGTTACGGCATGCTCGAGCCGCCCCAGCTGGCGCGCGCCCTGGAGCGGCTGTGCACCGGTCTGGCCGCCCTGGCGGCCTGATCGGCCGGCATCAGCCGGCGCCGCGGCCGCCGGGGATCGGCAGCCGCAGCAGCCAGAGGGTGGGCCCGTCGATCCAGAGCAGGGTGAGCCGCTCCTCGCTGCGCAGGATCTGCCGGTGGACCGGACTGGCGCCGCTGCGCCGGGCCAGGGCCAGGGGCAGATGGCGCAGCTCCAGGCCGCGGGGCAGTTCGTCGCGGGATGAAGCGGACAGCGGGGTGGTGCGGGCCAGGCTCCAGAGCCGCAGATCGGCCGCCGTGGCTTGGTGGTCGGCCGTTGCGGCCCCCCTGGCCGGGCCCTCCGCGCCGGGACCGGCCGCCGCCGCCCCGGACCGCGCGGCTGGCGCTTCGGCGCCGGCCTCGCCGCGGCTTTCGCCGCCGGCTTCACGGCCTGGGGGAGGCGGCAGATCGCTGCGGGCGGTCCCGGCGGCGGCCTCCTCAAGGGCCCGTTCCAGGGCCTGGCGGGCAGGGGCGCCGGCGCTCAGATCAGGCGGGCTGATCGCCGCAGTCGGGCTGGGGGGCCGGCGGGCGGGGATGGCAGAACCTTTGCCACCGCTGCTCCGCGGCTGGGGGGAGCGGGCCTGTGCTGCAGCGTCCGCCTGGGCGGCGGGCTGGGGTTGGGGGCCCGCTGCGCCCGGCCGGCCTTGGAGCGTCGACGGTGCGGCAGGGGGCAGGGGGAGGGGGATGGCGGGCGGCAGGGGAATGGCCAGAGGAACGGCGTCCTCGGGTGGCTGCCGGCTGAACTGCAGCAGGATCGGGGTGTCGTCCGCGGCCGTGAGCCGGGCGGGGGGGCGCTGGCGGCTGCGGGCCAGCTGCCAGGCGGAGGCCGCCAGCACGTGGAGCAGCAACGCCGCCAGCAGGCTCAACCGCCAGGGGGAGAGCTGCTGCGGGCTGTGCTGCAGTGCCGGCAACCGCAGGCCGCCGGAACGAAGGGCACCGAGGCGCCAGGCGCCGGGCCGCAGGGTGCCGAGCCGCAGCAGATCGCGGCGCAAGGCTTCCAGCCCCAGAGGAGCGGCAGATGGTGCACCGGCAGGCTTGCTGGCGGGGCGGGGGGGGATGGGCCGTTGCGGCGTCGGTTTCATGGCAGCTGCAACTCCAGGGGCAGACCGGTGTTTTCGAGGCCGGCGGCCGCCTGTCGCACCACCCCCCACGGCACCGCCGGATCGGGAATCAGACGCAGCACCCCCTGGGCCTCCGCCGGGCCGTTGGCCCGGCGGTCGAGCAGCTCCACCAGCTCCTGGGCCCGGATCGGCCGGTTCCAGAGCCGCAGGGTGCCCGCCCCATCGAGGTGCACCGCCACCACCCCCTGGGCCCCCGGGCGCTGGGCCACCCGCTGGGGCAGCACCACCAATGCCGTCGTGAAAGCGGCCAGGGCCGTGCCCACCAGCGCCAGGCCGAGGCCGTCGAGCAGCAGGGAGCTGCGCATCATGGTTGGGGCTCCTGCGGCGGCGGCGGGGGAGCCGCCTCCGCCGTTGGCGCTGGGCCCATCGCCGACGGCGCTTCCGCCGAGCCAGCCGCAGCCGCACGGCTGGGCAGGACCAGCACGGCGCCACCATCCCCCACCCGACGCAGCCAGCGCAGTGACGCCGCCACGTCCCCGACCCCCAGGGCGGCGGAGGGCAGAAACTCCACCGGCCGGGGTGGCGTGGCACTGCCCAGCAAGGAGGCCAGGGCCGTGCGGGCGATCGGTTCGCCATCGAGGTACCAGCGCCCCCCCGGCGCTTCCACCACCCGCAGGGCCGGAGCCGAGCCGGGCGGCATGCCCGGATCGGGCCGGGGGGCGGCGGCGCCGGTGATCAGCGGCAGCGAGGCCACCCCGGCGCAGACCAGCAGGGTGAGGACCACCAGGCTCTGGAGCGCCAGGCTCATGGGGCCGCTCTCCCCGCACGGCGCAGCTCGCGGCGCAGGGCACCGATCTGCCCCTCCCGCAGGGCCTGGCAGGCCAGCAGGGCTGCGGTGGCGATCAGGCTCACCACCAGCCCCGCCGCCGTGCTCAGTAGCACCTGGCCGTAGGAGGCCAGGCTGGCGCCGGCGGGCAGTTCGAGCCGGGGGCCCAGCTGGGCCAGCACCCCCATCAGGCCCGTCACCGTGCCGATCAACCCGAGCAGCGGGGCCAGCACGGCGGCCGCCTGGAGCAGGGGCTCCCCCCAGCGCATCTCCAGCTCCCAGTTCTCAAGGGTTTGCTCCAGGCCGCGCTGCTCGGCGCCGGCGGCGGCCAGCTGGTCGGTCCAGCTGGCGCGGCGCCGAGCCCGCCGCTGCCACCAGCGCACCCACCAGCGCAGCCGCTCGATCACCACCGTGAGCACGGCCACCGAGAGCAGCAGCAGCAGCAGGCCGCTCAGGGCCGGAAGGAAGGGCATGGGGGGCGTTCAGCCGCGGCGAAACCCGCTCGTGGTTACGGATCCTATGGAGCCGGGTCTGATCGAAGGCGTGTTCCGGCGGCTTGACAGGGCAGGATCGCCAGCCCTGATTAGGGTGCCGGAAGCCATAGACCCGCCTGAGCGCATGAGCCCCATCCATGCCGACAACAGCCTGAGCATCGGCCGCACTCCCCTGGTGCAGCTCAACCGGGTGACCCAGGGATGCGGGGCCCGGGTGCTGGCCAAGATCGAGGGCCGCAACCCCGCCTACTCCGTGAAGTGCCGGATCGGCGCCGCCATGATCTGGCAGGCGGAGAAGGATGGCCTGCTCGGGCCCGGCCGGGAGTTGATTGAGCCCACCAGCGGCAACACCGGCATCGCCCTGGCCTTCGTGACCGCCTCCCGCGGCATTCCGCTCACCCTCACCATGCCGGAAACGATGAGCATGGAGCGGCGCAAGCTGCTCACCGCCTATGGCGCCCGGCTGGTGCTCACCGAGGGCAGGCTGGGCATGAGCGGTGCCATCGCCAGCGCCCGCGAGATGGCCGCCACCGATCCGGATCGCTACGTGATGCTCCAGCAGTTCAGCAATCCGGCCAACCCCCGCATTCATCACGACACCACCGGTCCCGAGATCTGGGAGGACACCGACGGTCAGGTCGATGCCTTCGTGGCTGGGGTGGGCACCGGCGGCACGATCACCGGCGTGAGCCGCTACCTCAAGCAGACCCGCGGCCGGTCGGTCGTGTCGGTGGCGGTGGAGCCGACCAACAGCCCGGTGATCGGCCAGACCATCGCCGGCGAGACGCTGCGGCCAGGCCCCCACAAGATCCAGGGGATCGGGGCGGGCTTCGTGCCGGACAACCTCGATCTCTCCCTGGTGGACCGGGTGGAGACGGTGGGTGATGAGGAGGCGGTGACGATGGCCCGCCGCCTGATGCGGGAGGAGGGCATCCTGGCGGGCATCTCCTGCGGTGCCGCCACCGCCGCGGCCCTGCGGCTGGCCCGGGAGGAGGCCTTCGCCGGCAAGACCATCGTGGTGGTGCTCCCCGATTCCGGCGAGCGCTACCTCTCGTCGGTGCTGTTCGAGGGCGTGTTCAACGAGAAGGGCCTGGCGGCGGTCTGATCAGCCTCGGACCAGGCTCTGAATCAGCCGGGCATCGTCACGAATTCCTCGGCCACCGAGGGGTGGAGTGCCATGGTGCGGTCGAAATCCGCCTTGGTGGCCCCCATGCCCAGGGCGATGGCGGCCATCTGGATGATCTCGGCGGCGTGGTCGCCCACCATGTGGCACCCCAGCACCCGGTCGCTGGCGGTCTCCACGATCAGCTTGAGCAGCACCTTCGGATCCCGTGCCGGCAGAGCCTGGCTCATCGGCCGGAAGCGGGCCCGGTGCACGCGGATGCCCTCGCTGCCGTGCCGCTCGATCGCCTCCTCCTCGGTGAGGCCCACGCCGGCCAGCTCGGGCTGGCAGAACACGGCGCTGGCCACCAGGTGGTGATCCACCCGGCGGGGCTTGTTGCCGAACACCGTGTCGGCGAAGGCGCGCCCCTCATCCACCGCCACCGGCGTGAGGCAGATGCGCTCGGTCACATCCCCCACCGCGTGGATGCCCGGCACATTGGTGCGCTGGTCGGCGTCCACCGGGATGTGGTGCCCCTCGACCGCCACGCCGGCGGCCTCGAGTTGGAGACCCTCGAGGAAGGGGCGGCGGCCGGTGGCCAGCAGCACGCCGCCGCAGGCGATCTGCTCGCCGCTCTGGGTGGTCACGCGGAGCCGGCCCGGGTCGGGCTCGGCGGCGATGGCGGCGGGGGAGTGGGCGAAGCGCAGCTCGATGCCGGCGGCCTCCATCGCCTCGCGCACCGTGTCGCTGGCCTCACGGTCGAAGCCCCGCAGCAGGTGATCGCCGCGCACCAGCTGGGTCACCTGCACCCCCAGCCCGTGGAGGATGCCGGCGAACTCACAGGCGATGAAGCCGGCGCCGACCACCACCATCGCCTCGGGCAGCGCCGTGAGCTCGAACATCTGATCGCTGACCCAGCCCAGATCGGCGCCGGGGATGGCCGGCCGGTGGGGCCTGCCGCCTACCGCGATCAGGATCCGTTCGGCTTGCAGGTCGCGCCTGCCGTCATCGCCGCCCTCCACCACCACCCGATCAGGACCGCTGAACCGCCCCCAGCCCCGCACCAGCTCCACGCCGGCTTTGTCCAGAAAGCCGATGTGCAGCGCGTTGAGCCGGTTCACCTCGGCGCGCACCTTGGCCAGCAGGCTGGCGGGATTCGGGCGCACCTCCCCCACGGTCCAGCCGTAGCTGGGGGCATCGGCCAGCAGGTGGTGGTAAGCCGAGCCGTAGACCAGCAGCTTCTTGGGCACGCAGCCGCGGATCACGCAGGTGCCGCCCACCCGGTCCCCTTCCACGATCGCCACCCGGGCGCCGTAGGAGGCGGCCCGCTTGGCGGCGGCAAGGCCGCCGGAACCGGCTCCGAGCACCACCAGATCGAAGCGTTCGGGGGGGCTGGCCACGGCGGATCGGTGAGGGGAGGCTTCAGTGTGGTGCAGCAGCGGTTCAGCGGGGCAGGCGTGGGAATGAAGCGTGCTGGCTGGGGCTGGCCTGTTCTGCCCGTTCGGGGCATGGCTACACTCCAATCACAGCCTCCGGGGGTGGAGAGATGGGCCCAGGATGGGTTGCCGGAGCCGGCGGTGGACGCGTCAGCGGCTGTGATCAATCCGCCGCATGAATCAACCGCCGAAGAAGCGTGCCCCGATCCGACGTCGCGAACGTCGCTATACCGTTCCTGTCTTCAGCGTGCGCATCAATGCGGAGCTGGAAACGCCGCAGCGCACTTACCACGGCCTGCTCTGGGACATCAGCACCCAGGGCGCCTGCATCCAGGCCTTCGAGCCGATCCCCGTCGGGCTGGTCTGCCGGCTGCGGCTGCACCAGCACGCCGGTCCCGAGGTGATTGAGCGCGAGGTGCGTCTGCTCTGGACCGATTGTGTGATGCGTGCTTACTACGTGGGCATGTCCTTCGACCAGCCGATTCCCGCCGATGCCTCCACCTTTCTGGGGGTGCTGATTGAGAACTCCCGCCAGTCTCAGGAAAACTCCAACTCCAACAGTGACTGACGCGGCGATGGTCTGATCGTCATCAAAAAAGCCCCCGGATCACCGGGGGCAAACGATGAAGGCGTGGCCTTCTGAACGGGTCGGCGTCAGAGCGCCGCTTCGCCACGCTCTCCGGTACGGATCCGGATGGCGTTTTCCACCGGGGTCACGAAGATCTTGCCGTCGCCGATCTCGCCGGTGCGGGCTGCTTCGGTGATGGCGGTGATGGCCGCCTCCACCTTGCTGTCATCCACAACCACGACCACCTTGGCCTTCTGAAGGAAATCCACCGTGAACTCGTTGCCGCGGTAGCGCTCCACCTGGCCTTTCTGGCGGCCGAAACCGCGCACATCGCTCACGGTCATGCCCACGATCTCGATGGAGACCAGGGCTGTTTTGACGGCGTCCACCTTGGAGGGGCGGACGAGGGCTGTGATCATTTTCATGGGGTGCTCCGCCTCAGTTGGTCATTGGGTCGTACGCCTCTTCCCCATGGGCCACGTAGTCGAGGCCACGCTCCTCATCGTTGGCGCTGACGCGCAGCGGCATGAACAGCTTGAGGAACCAGAGGATCAGGGCGGTGCCCAGACCCACAAAACCGTAGGAGAAGAGAACGGCCTTGAATTGGGCGATGAACAGGCCGAGATTGCCGCCCTCCTCCATGATCTTGGCGGAGAGGGGGAAGTAATCGGCTGAAACCAGCGTCTTCGCGGCAAGGATGCCGGTGAGCAGGGCGCCAACCGTGCCGCCGACCCCGTGCACCATGAACGTGTCGAGGGAATCGTCGAATTTGATCGCGGCCTTGATCTGAACCGCGATGAAACAGGCGGTTGCGGTGAGAGCACCGATCAGGATCGACTGGGGCATGTAAACGAAACCAGCGGCGGGCGTGATGCCCACCAGACCGGCCACAGCCCCGGTGGCGGCACCCACGGCGGTGGGTTTGCCATCCTTGAACCATTCAATCAGGCACCAAGCCAGCAGACCGGCCGAGGCCGATGTGGTGGTGGTCAGGAAGGGGAAACCTGCCGTTTTGGCGGCGAACATGCTGGCTCCGTTGAAACCGAACCAGCCGAACCAGAGCAGGCCCGCACCCAACAGGATGAAGGGAACATTGTGGGGTGGCCGCTTGCTGTCCGGCCAGGTGCTGCGTTCGCCGATGATCGCGGCAGCGACCAAAGCAGCCACGCCCGAGGCGATGTGCACCACGGTGCCACCGGCGAAGTCGATGGCGCCAACGCTGCCGAAGGGGCCGAGGAAACCACCGCCCCAGACCATCTTGGCCATCGGGGAGTAGATCAGCAGGCTCCAGAGCACGCAAAACCAGAACCAGGCCTTGAAGCTCACCCGCTCGACGATGGCACCGGAGATCAGGGCTGGGGTGATGATCGCGAACATGCCCTGGAAGAGGGCAAAGGAGGAGGCGCTCAGGTTGAAACCGTCCGCCAGCGGAGCGTCGCCGAATTCACCGCCGACACCATTCATCCACATCGATCCGAGGCCGCCGATGAAGGGGCTCTTGAAGCCGCCGTCAAAGGCGAGGCTGTAGCCGACCACGACCCACAGCACGCCGATCAGCCCCATCAGGAAGAAGCTCATCATCATGGTGTTGAGCACGTTCTTCGAGCGGGTGAAGCCGCCGTAGAAGAAGGCCAGGCCTGGCGTCATCAGCAGCACCAAGGCCGAGCCGATCAGCATCAGCAGGGTGTCGGCGCCATCGTTGACGGCCTTCGGCAGAGCGGCGTGGGCCGCTCCCGCCATCAAAGGGGCCAGGCCTGCAGCGAGGCCAATCATCACGAAAGCGGAGCGGCGCAATTGCGGATCCTGCACTCCAGCCAGGAAGCGCCTGCGCCATCGATCAAAAACAGTCAGCGGTGTGGAACCACCGCTGACCAGGGGGACGAAAGCCATGAAGACGAGGGACCTCAGAGTTCACCCCGATACCATCCGTCGTGACGGGGTTGGGGAGGGTAGCCATCGTTACCGCTTGACGAACTGATGCTGCAGGTTCGCAGCAAAGGTCGCCTCGCCAGGGCTTGAGCGTCAAAAAAGCGTGATGACGACGGAGAGGTCCGCTGGATTGGCCGGTGGAGTGGGGTGGGGATGGATCCTCCCCACCCCTGCGGCTCATTTCGCCGAGGCGAAGTCCGGATAGGCCTCCATGCCGTGCTCGCCGATGTCGAGACCTTCGGCTTCTTCAGCTGCGCTGACGCGAATGCCGCCGAAGATGGCGCCAATCACCGACCAGGCAATCCAGGAGGTGAGCGCCGAGAAGATCGCGAAGGCCAGCACGCCCACGAACTGGATACCGAGCTGGCCGAAGCCGTTGCCGGTGAACAGCCCTTTGTCCATGTTGAACAGTCCCACGGCCAGGGTGCCCCAGATGCCGCAGGTGCCGTGCACAGACCAGGCACCGACCGGATCATCGATGCCGAGCTTGTCGATCAGGGAGACGGAGTAAACCACGAGGATGCCCGCGATGAAACCGATCACCCAGGCGGCGGGCATGGAATAGCCGTCACAGCCTGCGGTCACACCCACCAGACCGGCCAGAATGCCGTTGATGGTCATCGAGAGATCCGGTTTACCGCCCGTGAACTGGCTGAACAGGGTGGCGGCGATGCCGCCGCCGGCACCACCGAGGGTGGTGGTGACGGCGATGTAAGGAACCTGTTCGTTCATGGCCAACATCGAGCCGGGATTGAAGCCGTACCAACCGAGCCAGAGAATCAGGCAGCCCAGGGTGGCGATCGCCTGATTGTGGCCCGGCATGGCCTGGGGCTTGCCGTCGATGAATTTGCCGATGCGGGGACCGAGCAGGATGGCGCCGATCAGACCAGCCCAGGCACCGAAGGAGTGCACGACGGTGGATCCGGCGAAGTCGATGAAGCCGAGCTTGTTGAGCCAGCCCTCACCCACGTTCCACTGCCAGGAGCCGGAAATCGGATAAAGGATGCCGGTGAGCAGCAGCGAGAAGATGATGAACTCGCCGAACTTGATCCGCTCGGCCACCAGGCCCGACACGATTGTGGCGGCGGTGCCGGCGAAGGCGAGCTGGAAGAGAAAGTCGACGCTGGGCACCAGCTTGCCGCCTGTGACCATCTCTGGAGTGACGGTCGGGTCGAAGAACAGACCACCGAACTTGAACCAGCCCGGAATCACCCAACTGGCGTTGTACATGATCTTGTAGCCGATGAACCAGTAGGCGGTTGCCGCCAGGGCAAACACGATCAGGTTCTTGGCCAGGATGTTGACGGCGTTCTTCTGGCGGCAGAGCCCGGCCTCGACCATGGCGAAACCGGCGTTCATGAAGATCACCAGGGCGGCGCAGATCAGCACGAACATGTTGTTGGCCAGGAAGGCCGGGGTCAGTTCGGGCAGCTCAGCCGCATGGGCCGACAGGTTGAACAGGCCCAGACCCAGCAGCGCGATCGGGATGCAGGCGAGCCAGGTCAGCGTGCGGTTGGAGGACAGGCCGCGGATCCTGCTCAGCAGAATCCGTGGGGCCTCCAACAGGCTGGCTTGCTGGAGACTTCGCGCCGCCGGCCGCTTCGGATGGAGTGGAGCAACGGTCATGGGTGGAGTGATCGTGATGGGGCAGCCTCGGAGCCGCCTGTGGCTCAATGGTTCAGCAGTTCGCTGCAGCCGTCGGTAGTCGCAGTTACGAAATCAAGAGGTTTCGCGATTCGCCGGGGCGGGGCGCGGCTCGTGCCGGGTTTCGGCTGGGGCCTGGGTTGTCGGCTTCGGGGTGGGCGTTGCGGCGATCAACGTGCTGGAGACGCGTCGCGGGCTTCGGCTGTGGATGGGAGGCGGCGGCTTGACTGGCGCCCTGGGGCATGACGGAAGATGAAGAAAGCCGTGAAATGTTCGCCATGAACAGCTTCTTTTGGGCATAGTGGTTCCAAAGGACAAAACGTTGGGTGATTGATCCTGTGGGGCCGGGTTTCCCGGTTCCCCGGGATCGGCTCCACCGGAAGTAGCCATCCGCTCGGCGAAGCAACGCTCCTTTCTCCATTCCACGAAGCGGAAACCAACCCCACCCTTCGAGGCTCAGTCCATGACCCGTCTTCAGTACCGCGGCATCGCCTACGACAAGCTGCAGCGCCAGCAGCCCTCCGCCACCCCGGTGGAGCATGCCTACCGCGGCCTGCACTTCAACAGCACCCTTCGGCACGAGGCCGCTGCGGTCGATCCTGATCGCGCCTTCCACTATCGCGGCCACGAGTACCACCACCAGGTCGAGGCCACCAAGGGCTGAGCCCGCGCTGGCTTTCAGCCCCGTCACCGGATCCCGCCCTGCACCGCAGGGGAGCGGGTCCGGTTTTTTGCTGTGGGGGCTCCACGGCCCAGACCCACGCTGCGCCGGGGGCTCCGCCAGGATCGGGCCAGCTTCACCCTGCGCGCCGTGGCCGCTCCGTTGCCCGCCGAATCGTCGTTCCAGAGCCTTCTGTCACCGGGGTCGGCCGCCTCCTGGACCCAGCTCGAGGGATGGGCGGCACCGCCTCCCGACCCCATCCACGGAGCCGCCAGCGCCCAGGCCACCCTTCGCCTGTTCGGCCAGAGCGAATCCTCCGTGCAGGTGACCCTGTATCGCGATCACCACGCCTGGTGCCCCTATTGCCAGAAGGTGTGGCTGTGGCTTGAAGAGCGGGGCATTCCCTACCGGGTCCGCAAGGTCACGATGAACTGCTACGGCGACAAGGAGGACTGGTACCGGCGCCTGGTGCCCTCCGGCATGCTGCCGGCCCTGGAGCTCGATGGGCAGCTGTTCACCGAGAGCGACCGGATTATCGAGGCCCTCGAGGCCGCCTTCGGCCCCCTGCTGCTGGGCATGAACGATCCCCGGGTGCTGCCGCTGCGGCGGCTGGAGCGCACCCTGTTCCGGGCCTGGTGCCACTGGCTGTGTGGCCCGGAGCGTGGCGAGCGAGGGGATCGCCAGGGCTTCGGCACCTTCGACCGGCTGGCCGGGGCCCTGGCCGAGGCCCTGGAGGCCTGCCCCGGGCCCTTCCTGCTGGGGGAGCTGAGCACCGCCGATGTGGTGTTCGTGCCCTACCTGGAGCGGATGAACGCCAGCCTTGCCTATTACAAGGGCTACCTGCTGCGCCAGCGCCATCCGGCCATCGACCGCTGGTTCACGGCCCTTGAGCAGCGCCCCGCCTACCGCGGCAGCCAGAGCGACTTCCACACCCACGCCCACGACCTGCCGCCCCAGATGGGCTGTTGCCGCGCCAACGGCAGCGAGGCGCAGCAGGCCCTGGCCGAGCGCATCGATCGGGGTCCCTGGCCGATCCTCGGCGCTGGGGAGCCCGATCCGGAAACCAGCCAGAGCGAACCCGCCGATGCGGCGGCGGTGGCCCTGGCCCGGGTGCTGCGCCACCGCGCTCCCCTGCTGGCGCGCTACGGCGGCGGTCAGGACCGCTTCGACACCGCCCTGCGTTGCGCCCTCACCCTGCTGATCATCGGCAGGCCCTGCCCGCCCCCCGCCGGCAGCGCCGCCGCCCTGCGCAGCCTCGCCCAGCGGATCAGCGTGCCGCGCGACATGCCCCTGCATGCGGCCCGGCGGCTGCGGCTGGCCTTGGAGCAGACCGCCGCCCTGGATCCGGCCGATCCGGCGGCCGAGCCCCAGCCCCTGCCCGTGGCCCATCGCCACGACCAGGATCCCCGCCCCTTCCTGCTGACGGCCCCGGCAGCCTCGGCCTAGCTTCGAACCATCCGCCGCCCCTGACCATGGCCGCTTCCGCTTCCTCCCAGAGGCTCTGCCGCCGGGCCCTGCCGCTGGCCGTGGCCCTGGGCCTGAGCCTGGCCGGCGGCGCCCAGGCGATGGAGATCGGCGGCAGCACGGTGTTCGTGAAGGCGCCGTGGAAGGTGGATCTGGTCAGCTACTACACCACGGTGGGCCAGCCCCAGCCCGAGTACTACGTGACCCTGGAGCTCGATCCCGACGCCGGGGCCTCCCTGAGCGGCTTCACCTTCCGGCAGATCCGGGGGGCGGACTGGCAGTTTCCCTTCTCGCCCCAGAGGACCCGGGCCTTCCTGGGCCGTCCGCGCCGGGAGGGGCCGTCGGTGCCGGTGCAGGGCCTCTGGAATCCCGACAGCCGCACCATGACGGTGACGTTCCCGCAACCGGTGCCGCCCGGCAGCACCATCACCACAGTGCTGATCCCTTGGACCAACCCGATGCAGTCGGATACGTACCTGTTTCAGGTGGAGGCCTTCCCGGCGGGCCCCAATCCGGTCGGTAGCCCGGTGGGTGTGGGGACCCTGCGCATCTACCAGAACACTTATTGGTGATGGCGCTGGCAACGCCGCTGAGCGGACGGATCAGAGGCAGACGCCCGGATGGCGCAGGGTGCGCCAGCTGCCGCAGGAGGTGCTGACCTCCACGCCGATCTCCATGGGCTCGCCGCTCGGGCGCTGCTCCTGCCACCAGCTGAGGGCCTCGTTCCAGGCCGCCTCGAGGGTGTCGTAGAGGTCGTCGAGGACGGGGTGGGGGTTGCCCTGGCGGTCCACAAGCCGGTAGACCCGCTGAACGGTGCCGGTACCCCTCGGACCGCCGCTGCGGGCGAGGCCGCTCAGAGACGAGGCCATCAGTCGCATCCCATGACCTCTCCATGGTGGCGCTTGTGCCAGCTGGTGACTGTCACCATCGCGACATCTTTCGGTGTCCGGAGGCTGGCGGTTCCGCCCAACCACACCACAATTCAACGGCGCCTCAGCCCGGCTGCTCCGGGGCGCCCTCCTCCAGCACCGCCGCGTGGAGCAGGTCCATCACCTCGAGGATCCGGGCCACGGTGTCGGGCGCGATCGCCAGGCTGCCGGCCAGGTGCTCAAGGATCAGCCGCTCCTCCGCCTGCAGGGGCCCATCGGAGCGCATGATCTCGGCCGCCATCGCAAAGGCGGTGAGCCGCTGGGGGGCGCTGAGGTTGGGCGCCGCCGCCTGCATCAGCCCTTCGGCACCAACGCTGCGGAGCTGCCGCAGCAGCTCGTCCATCAGGGCGATCATGTCGCCATCCCCCATGGCCCGGAAAGGAACCCGGTAGTCGAGGGCATGGCGCAGGGTGCGGGTGCCGGCCATGGTGAGCACCCCGTCCCAGCTCACCGCGGCGAGGGCAACGGCGGCGAAGGCCTTGGCAGGTTCCATCGGCAGGATGCGGCAATCTCGCCACAGCATCCCCCGCGGGTCGGCCCCTGACCAGGGGGGAGGCTCAGCGCAGGTACTGGCGGATCGCCGGCCGGCACCAATAGACCAGCACCGCGGCGTTGGCGGCCCACAGCAGCGGGCACAGCACCGCCAACGGCAGCCGCCCCTGTTCGACCATCACCAGCCGCACGATCCCGTAGGGCAGGGCCACCGCCAGGCTCATGGAGAGGGCCACGATCGCCAGCACCTGCCCCCAGTGGCGCCAGCGCAGCAGCGCTGAGCAGGCCACCAGCCCCACCACGGCGGTGGGCAGCACCGCCCCCGCGCCCACGGCAATGTTGGCGGTGCGCCAGATGGGATCGCGCAGGATCACGAGCAGCACGGCGGGAATCGCCAGGGCATTGAGCACCAGCCCGAGCCAGGCCAGCCGCCGGTAGCCCCGAGGCGGATCAAGCAGGGCGGCATCCCCGAGGCTTGGGCGGCGGCGCGTCGTGGGCATGGCGGTCATCGCATCAGGCGCCGGTGGGGATGGCTCCGTCCCGGTCCGAGCGGAAGATCGGGGTGAGGTGGGGCATGGTTTCCACCGCCAGCTCCACCAGCCGTTCGAAGCGCTGGCGGGTGAGGGGTGCCCCGCGGCCCATCGCTTCGCGGCTCATCACCACCACCTCCAGCACCCGGCCCTCCAGTTTCGACTGCACATCGGCGAAGAGCTGCAGGCGGAGGTTGTCGGAGGCGCTGCCCAGCAGGGCGCTGAGGTGGGCTGGGGTGCGGTGGTCCACCTCCGCCCGCAGCTTCTCGATCAGGGGGTCGAGGGCCCCGATCAGCGCTTTGGCATCCAGGGGGGTGCTGGGCTTCAGCACCAGCAGAAAGCGGGCCATGGGTGGCGGCGGCGTGGATCCATCCTGCTCCGTCATGGCGCCGGCATCGCACCGGACGGCGGCTGAGCGGGCCCCGGGGCGGGCTCCGCTTCGCCGGCGGCCTGGCCATGCTGGGACGGCCTGCCGCAGCGCCCCGATGGGCTACACGATCCGCCCCATGGCCGAGGCCGATCTGCCCCTGGTCACGGACTGGGCTCGCACGGAGGGCTTCTGCCCCGGCGTGGGGGATGCGGCCCTGCTGCGGGATGCGGACCGGCGGGGGGTGTGGATGGGCTGCCTGGATGGCGAGCCGGTGGGTTGCATCCTGGCGGTTCGGTACGACGGCCATTACGGCTTCATCGGGCTGTTCCTGGTGCGGCCCGAACACCGGGGCTATGGCTATGGCGTGGCCCTCTGGCAGCGGGCCATGGAGCACCTGCGGGATGTGGCCTGCATCGGGGTGGAGGCCGCCCCGGAGCGGCTGGAGGATTACAGCGGCTGGGGATTCCGGCCCGCCTGGCCCACGGTGCGCTGGGGCCGCTGGGCTGGGGAGGGGACCCCGCCGGTGGGGGAGGGGCCGCCCCTCCCCCTGCCGGACGGCTGGACTGTGGAGCCCCTGGAGGCGGTGAACGCCGAGGCGGTGCTCCGCTACGACGCCCGCCATGAGGCCACGCCGCGGCCCCTGGTGCTGCAGGAGTGGTTGGAGGCCGGCCACGGCCAGGAGGTCTTGGTGGTGCGCGACGAACTGGCCTGCTGCCGCGGCTTCGGTCGGCTGCGGCCCTGCCTGCTGCCCGGGGGCGAGGACGGTCCGGGCTGGCGCCTCGGCCCCCTGCTTGCCGATGCCCCCCCGGTGGCCGATGCCCTGCTGCGGGAGCTCTGCGCCGGCCGGCCGGGCCTGGTGCTGATCGATGCGCCGGAGGTGAACCCCCGGGCGGCGCGGCTGCTGGAGGCCCGCGGCTTCCGGCCCCGCAGCCGCACGGTGCGCATGTACCGGGGCCAGCCGCCGGAACTGGCTCTCGAGGACCTCTACGGTCTGACCTGTCTGGAGCTCGGCTGAAGCCCATGCTTGCCTCCCCGCTGCCGGTCGCCAGCACCTTCCCCCCCCTCCGCCGGGGGGCGTTCACCACGCTCCAGGTGAACCTGGGCTATCGCTGCAACCAGGCCTGCAGCCACTGCCATGTGGATGCGGGACCCCACCGCAGCGAAAGCATGGAGGCCGCCACCCTGGCGCTGATCGTGCCGGTGCTGGCCGCCCGCCGTCTGGGCTGCCTCGATCTCACCGGCGGTGCCCCCGAGCTCCATCCCGGCTTCCGCGACCTGGTGCGGCAGGCCCGGGCCCTGGGGGTGGAGGTGATCGACCGCTGCAATCTCACCATTCTCTCGGAGCCCGGCCAGGAGGGGCTGGCTGCGTTTCTGGCCGGCGAGGGGGTGCGGGTGGTGGCCTCCCTGCCCTGCTACCTGCCGGACAACGTGGATCGGCAGCGGGGGGGCGGCGTGTTCGCGCGCAGCATCGCCGGCCTTCGGGCGCTGAACAGCCTCGGCTACGGCCAGAGCGGATCCCCCCTGCAGCTGGACCTGGTGTTCAACCCCCAGGGCCCGGTGCTGCCCCCGCCCCAGGAGCAACTGGAGGCCGACTACCGCCGCGTGCTGGGCCGCGACCATGGCGTGGTGTTTCACCGGCTGCTGGCCCTGGCCAACATGCCGATCCAGCGCTTCGCCCACAGCCTCCGCGCCAGCGGCGACCATGACACCTACCTCGAGCTACTGCGGCAGCAGCACCGCCCGGCCAACCTGCCCCAGGTGATGTGCCGCAGCCTGATCAGTGTCGACTGGCAGGGCCGGCTCTACGACTGCGACTTCAACCAGCAGCTGGGCTGGACCCTGGAGGGCCCCGCCCACCTGCGGGATCTGCTCGATGCCGACCCCGGGGTGGCGCCGGTACGGGTGGGGGACCACTGCTTCGGCTGCACCGCCGGGGCGGGCTCAAGCTGCGGCGGCGCCCTCAGCTGACGCCCCCCGCGACGCGGCGGGCGGGGGCCTCCTCGCCGAGCAGCCGGCAGCCGATCTGGATGGCCCCCTCATCGAGCAGCCGGCCGATCTTGAGGGCCATGGCCTCCTCCTCGCGGCTGAAGTGCGACTGGCGGGTGGTGAGCCAGTCGATCTCCTCCTGGGTGATGATCCCGGTGGCCATGGTTTCCAGGAACACCTCTCCCACCAGCATGACGACCGCCTGCGTGCTGCGGCGATGGTATGCCGGTTCGGCCGTCCTGTCCCGGTGCTTCATGGGCCGTATCCGCCGCGGCCGGCGGCACATACCCATGGAGAAGCCCGACCCCCAGGGGGGATCGGGCTCGTGAGATTTGGTTGTGGCTGGTGATGGAGGCTGAAGCGACGAGGGGCCTGTCAGGGCCGGTGATGGGTGATGGGGCCCAGCCGCGGGTCGAGGATCCCGGGTCGGTGCCGCCATGCGGTCGCCATCGGTGAGTCGTCAGCGAATCGTGATCGACGTTCGATCAGGGGATGGGTTTGGGGTCGGAGCTGCGGAAGGCGGCACCTGGGGCCATGGCATCCATGCGATCGGTTTCCGTGAACCCGGGGGCACCTGGGGCGGTGCATCGGGTGATCCGCTGAGGGACCTGGAAACCGCAGATCGGAACAAGACTGTTGGAGCAGGGGCCTGCGGTCAGCGCACTCCTGGAACCTGATTGGGTGGCGTGTCGTCCATCGCTGGTGCCTCCGGGTTCGTTGCCACCACTGTTGCCCCGTAAGGGGGCGCAGACCATAGGCATTCATGCCTGAATTTTGTGGAGCTGCTGACTTATGGCGGGATCGCAGCGCTCCCGGCCCTGGGTGCTGGACGGTGACTGCAGGCTGCGGCGACTGACCCACCGCGGCGTGCAGCCGCGTGGGGGTGGCCCAGCCCGGTTGTGTCGCCAGGGCCGGGCGGACGGGTTGGGGGCGGCGCTGACAACCGCAAGCGGCGATCAGCCTCAACCTGTCCTTAAACCCCTCCCCCGGAATCGGTGACAGCCTGAGGTCAAGCCCGATTTCCCCCCACCGCCATGACCATCGCGTCTGCCGATCCCCGCCTCCAGATCGGGGCGCAGGACGAGCTTGAGCGGCTCGACGCCTGGTGGCGCGCCGCCAATTACTTGGCGGTGGGCATGATCTACCTGCGCGCCAACCCGCTGCTCGCCGAGCCCCTCCGCCACGAGCACATCAAGGCCCGGCTGCTGGGTCACTGGGGATCCAGTCCTGGCCAAGCCTTCATCTGGGCCCATGCCAACCGGGTGATCCGCCACCACGACCTCGACATGATCTATCTCTCGGGGCCCGGTCACGGCGCCCCGGGGGTGTTGGGACCCACTTACCTCGACGGTTCCTACAGCGAGGTTTACCCCGATAAGAGCCTGGATGCTGAAGGGATGGCGCGTTTCTTCCGCCAGTTCTCCTTCCCGGGTCACATCGGCTCCCATTGCACTCCGGAGACCCCCGGTTCCATCCACGAGGGTGGTGAGCTCGGTTATGTGCTCTCCCACGCCTGTGGCGCGGTGTTCGACAACCCCGACCTGATCGCCCTGGCCTGCGTTGGGGATGGGGAGGCGGAAACGGGGCCGCTGGCCACCTCCTGGCACATCAACAAGTTCCTCAATCCGATCAGCGATGGCGCCGTGCTGCCGGTGCTGCACCTCAACGGCTACAAGATCGCCAACCCCACCCTGTTGGCCCGCATTCCCCACGACGAGCTGGCCAGCCTGATGCGCGGCTACGGCTGGGCCCCGATCGTTGTGGAGGGCAGCGAGCCGATGGCCATGCACCAGGCCATGGCGGCGGCCATGGATCAGGCGATCGGGCGGATCCTGCAGATCCGCGCCGAGGCCCGCGGCCGCGGTGAGGCGTTCCGTCCGGCCTGGCCCATGATCGTGCTGCGCTCCCCCAAGGGCTGGACCGGCCCCGCCCAGCTGCACGGCAAGAAGCTGGAAGGATTCTGGCGGGCCCACCAGGTTCCCCTGCCTGCTCCGAACACCGATCCGGAGCAACTGCAGCTGCTGGAGGAGTGGCTGAGGAGCTATCGGCCCTGGGAGCTGTTTGATGCCAACGGCACCTTGCGGTCGGAATTGCGGGAGCTTTCACCCCAGGCCAACCGCCGGATGGGTTCCAACACCCACGCCAACGGCGGCCTGTTGCGCCGCAAGCTCCACTTCCCCGCGCTGGAGGATTACGCGGTGGAGGTGGTGGCACCCGGCCGCTGCGAAGAGGAAAACACCCAGCCACTGGGTGAACTGCTCCGTGACATCATTCGCACCAATCCAGATTCGATGCGGGTGTTCGGACCCGATGAAACTGCCTCCAACCGACTGCAGGCGATCTATGAGGTGAGCAAGAAGGTTTGGATGGAGGACTTCCTGCCGGAGGACATCAACGGCAGTGAACTGGCCCGCAACGGCCGGGTGGTGGAAATGCTCAGCGAGCACACCCTGGTGGGGATGATGGAGGGTTATCTGCTCACCGGCCGCTATGGCTTCTTCCACACCTACGAAGCCTTCGCCCACGTGATTGCCTCAATGTTCAACCAGCACGCCAAATGGCTGGAGAGCTGCCTGCATCACGCCCCTTGGCGGGCCCCGATCGGCCCATGGAATTGCCTGATCTCCTCCACGGTGTGGCGCCAGGACCACAACGGCTTCACCCACCAGGACCCCGGCTTCATCGACCTGGCTGGTAACAAGAGCGGTGAGGTGGTGCGGGTGTATCTGCCGGCCGATGCCAACTGCCTGCTGGCGGTGGCAGAAGAGGCCCTCCAGGAAACGAACGTTTGCAACATCATCGTTTCGGATAAGCAGAAGCACTTGCAGTACCTCAGCCTTGAGCAGGCGCGCTCCCACGTGGCCAAGGGGATCGGCCTCTGGAGCTGGGCCAGCAACGATGACCTGGGAACCGAGCCCGATGAGCCTGAGGTGGTGATGGCCTGCGCCGGTGACATCCCCACCAAAGAAACCCTGGCAGCGGTGGAGATTCTGCGCCGCGAAATCCCGACCCTGAGAGTGCGGGTGCTCAACGTGGTGAAGCTGTTTGCCCTCACCAGCCCGGATGAACATCCCCATGGCCTGAGCGATCGGGATTTCGATGGCTTGTTCACCACCGACCGACCGGTGATCTTCAACTTCCACGGCTATCCCTGGCTGATTCACCGCCTCACCTACCACCGCACCAACCATGGCAATTTCCATGTGCGCGGTTACAAGGAGAAGGGCAACATCAACACGCCGCTTGAGTTGGCGATGAACAACCAGATCGACCGTTTCAACCTGGTGATTGACGTGATCGACCGCGTGCCGCGCCTCGGCTCCCGCGCCGCCCACGTGAAGGAGCGGATGAAGGAGGCGATCCTCGGCCACCGCCATTACGCCCACGAGCACGGCACCGATGCGCCGGAGGTCACCGAGTGGCGCTGGCCCCTGCCCCTCGGCGAGGCGTGAGTCCGGTCGGCGCTGGAGCGGCTGTGGTGCTGGTGCTCAATGCCGGCAGCACCGGGCTGAAGGCCTCCCTGCACGGCGGCGAGGGTGCTTGCCTCTGGCGCGATCAGCGCACCTGGGCGGAGCTGGGGGCGGCCCCGGGCCACCGGGGCCTACCGCCGGAGCTGGATCAGGCCCTGGCCGGCTGGCTGGAGGGGGCGCTGGCCGGCCTGGAGGGGGCCGCCGCGTCATTGACGCTGGTGGGCCATCGCGTGGTGCACGGCGGCGAGCGCTTCACCGCCCCCACCCGCCTGGATGACGCGGTGCTGGCGTCGCTGGAGGAGCTCACCCCGCTGGCGCCGCTCCACAACCCTCCCGCCCTGGCGCTGATCCACTGGGCCCGTTCCCACTGGCCCGGCGTGGCCCAGTGGGCCTGCTTTGACACCGCCTTCCACGCCACCCTGCCGTCGGAGGCCCGCACCTATGCGATTCCAGCGGCCTGGCGCCGGGCGGGCCTGCGCCGCTATGGCTTCCACGGCCTCAACCACCAGCACGTGGCTGAAGCGGTGGCCCAGAGGTTCGGCGCCTCCGGTGCCGCCGGCCCGCTGCGGTTGATCAGTTGCCACCTGGGTGGCGGCTGCTCGCTCTGCGCCATCCGGGGTGGGCGCAGCATCGCCACCACCATGGGTTTCACCCCGCTGGAGGGCCTGGTGATGGCCAGCCGCAGCGGTTCGGTGGACCCCGGCCTGCTGCTGCATCAGCTGCGGCAAGGGCTGGAGGTGGCGGCGCTGGAGCAGGCCCTCCAGCGGGAGGGGGGCCTGCTCGGGCTTTCGGAGCTGAGCGCCAGCATGGAGGTGCTCAGGGCCGCGGCGGCGGCCTCCCCCAACGGCGAGGGCCATGGCGGTGCGGCCTTGGCGATCGCGGTGTTCCGCCAGCGGCTCCTGGAGGGGATCGGTGCCATGGCCGCCTGCCTGCAGGGGGTGGATGTGATCGCCCTCTCCGGGGGCATCGGCGAGCACGACGAGGACCTGCGGCGGGAGCTGGCCGACGCTCTGGCCTGGCTCGGGAGCTTTGCGCTGGTGGTGATCCCGGCCGATGAGGAGGGGGTGATCGCCAGGAGCTGCCGTGGGGCGGCTGCGCTGGCCTGATCGCCGGGCCTGAGATTGCAAGGCCTCAGGGGCTTCCCTCGGGCCTAGCCCTGCTGCCGCGCCGGATGGAGGGCCACCAGCTCCCGGTAGGCCGTGCAGAAGGGCTCGCCCAGGGCGGCCTGGAGGATCGCATCGGCATTGAAGGCTTCCAGGGCCTCCTCCAGGCTGGCGGGCAGCGGTTGGGCCGTGCCGGGGGCGGGGGGATCGGTGTCGGTGTTGGCGTCGCTGCGGGGGCCGGGGTCGAGCCGGCGTTCGATGCCATCGAGGCCGGCCGCCAGCACCGCCGCCTGCAGCAGGTAGGGGTTGGCGGCGCCGTCGGGCAGGCGCAGTTCGAGCCGCTGGCCGTCGGGGATGCGCACCAGGTGGGTGCGGTTGTTGCCGCCGTAGCTGATCCAGGCCGGCGACCAGGTGGAACCGGAGCTGGTGTCGGCCCGGGCCAGGCGGCGGTAGCTGGCCGGCACCGGGTTGGTGAGGGCGCACAGGGCCCGGGCATGGGCCAGCAGGCCGCCGAGGAAGTGGTAAGCCAGCTCCGAAAGGCCCTTCTCGCCGGCCGGATCGTGGAAGAGGTTGCGCTCCCCCTGCCAGAGCGACACATGCAGGTGGGCGCCGTTGCCGGTGAGGCCCTCGATCGGCTTGGGATCAAAGCTCACGGCGCAGCCGTGCTGCTCGGCCAGGGTGGCGGCCATCACCTTGAAGAAAGCGTGGCGGTCGGCGGTGGTGAGGGCATCGGCGAAGGTCCAGTTCAGTTCGAACTGGCCGTTGGCATCCTCGTGATCAGCCTGGTAGGGGCCCCAGCCGAGCTCCTCCATCGCACCGATCAGTTCGCTGATCAGCGGATAGCGCCGCATCAGGCTGATCTGGTCGTAGCAGGGCTTCGACTGGCGATCCAGCCGGTCGGCCACTCCACCCTGATCGGGATCGAGCAGGAACAGTTCCGCCTCCACGCCGCTGCGGCACTGGACGCCGAGGGCCTCGGCCCGCTTCAACTGCTGCTGCAGCACCCGCCGTGGCGCCTGCTCCAGGGGGGTGCCCTCCACCACCAGATCGGTGGCGACCCAACCCACATCGGGCTGCCAGGGCAGCACCATCAGGCTGGCCGGATCCGGCAGGGCCAGCACATCCGGATCGGCTGGGGTGAGGTGCAGCCAGGCGGCGAAGCCCGCGAAGCCTGCTCCGTCTTCCGCCAGCGCCGCCACGGCCGAGGCCGGCACCAGCTTGGCCCGCTGCACGCCGAACAGGTCGGTGAAGGAGAAGAGCACGTGGCGAAGGCCACGGGCGGTGACGGTCTGGGCCAGGTCGGTCATCGGGAGGTTCAGGAGATCCTTGGGTGGAGGCGTTGGGGACGGCGGGCGGCGCCATGGGCGTGAGCGATCCAGGCGGACGCATGCCTGGCGGGGGAAGCCGGTGGTGGGTGCGGGACAGGGCGATCCCGCCGAAGGCGCCCAGTACGGCAAGGGATCTAGGCCCGAACGGCGCGGCGGCCGGTTCAGCATGGGCCGAATCGCAACTCCGTTGCCGTGGCGCCAGGCCCCGAATGGAGGCGGGCAGAGCGTGCTGGCAAGGAGAAGCGGCCCCACGATCAAGGGATCAGCGGCGCAGGAGCTCCTCCACCACCGCCCGCAGCCGGGTCTGCTCCGCCGGGGCCTGGCGCGGGTTGCCGGCTCGGTGGCCCAGGTCGGACTCCAACACGTCAACGGTGGCCCCCGGGATCAGGGCCGCTTCGTGGGCGCAGTCGGCCGGCGGGAAGTAGAGGTCGTGGCGGCCCGCCACCACGGCGGTGGCGGCCTGGATGCGGCCCAAGGCTGTGGCCAGGGCGGCCTCGGGGTCGTGACCAGGTGGTACGTCGATGCCTGCCGCCGCGGCCACATCGCTAGCCAGCCACACATCAAGCATGGCGATCAGGTCGCGGGGGTCGTGGCGGCGGTAGGCCGGCAACCAGGCCTGCTCCACGTAGTGCTCCACTGCCTCGTGCCCCAGCTGCCGGTGGGCGCCGCGGCGGTAGTAGGGCTGGCTGGCGGCCCAGCTGGCGTAGATCAGGGCGAAGGTGCGCAGCCCCTGTTCCGGCACCGCATCGAAGCCGCTGCCGTTCCAGGCTGGATCGGCGGTGAGGGCCTGGCGCAGGCTGAGCAGGAACAGGCGGTTGTGGGCCGTGGTGCGGGCCGTGCCGCAGACGCAGCAGATCCGGCGGGGCCGCTCGGGTTCCAGCACCGCCCAGTGGTAGGCCTGCTGGGCCCCCATCGACCAGCCGTAGACCAGCTCCGGCCGCTCCACACCGAACACCTCCTCCAGCAGGCGGATCTGGGCCCGAAGGTTGTCGCGGTGATCGATGCGCCAGCCCCCGTCCCGCAGGGGAGGGCCGCCGTTGCTGGGGCTGCTGGAGCGGCCGTTGCCGAACTGGCTGACCAGCACCACGCAATGGCGCTGCGGATCCAGGATCGGCCCCACGGCCCAGGCGATGTCCTCCGGCCAGGCGCCGTAGGAGCTGGGATAGAGCACCAGGTTCGAGCGCGCGGCGTTGAGCTCCCCGTAGACGCGGTAGTTGAGTTGGGCGCCGCCCAGGGTCTCGCCGCAGGCCAGGGGGAAGGCCCCGAGCGCGAAGCAGCGGTCCTCGGGACCCGGCCGCCAGGTCTGGGCCGGGTCTGCCCCGGGGCGATCGGCAGGGGGGCCGGCGGGGACCGGGCCGGCACCGGGGGGAGAGGGCATCAGCCGGAGGCGCTGCTTGCTGCGGGGCTGGGGGCTGGCATCGCCAGGGCGGCCAGGTCGGCCCGGAAGCCCCGGTGGACCGCCCGATAGCCGGGGGCCACCACCGCCAGCCGCGGCTCGAGCTCCCGGTGGGCCCGGGCCAGGGCGTGGAACGGCAGGGAGGGGTAGAGGTGGTGCTCGGCGTGGAAGGGCATGTCCCACATCAGCCACCGCAGTGGGGCCAGGGTGTGGGTGGTGCGGGTGTTGCGCAGGCCATCGGCCACGAAGGGGCAGCCGCCGTGCTCGGCCAGCATCACGAAGCGCAGCAGGGGTTGGCCCACCGCAAGGGGCAGCAGCCAATACCAGAACAGAAAGCCGTTGGCGCCGATCAGGGAGAGCAGGGCCAGCAGGCCGTAGACCCCGAACTGCAGCCGGAGGGAGCGGCGCACCGCCGGGGCGGCATCGGCGGGGATGTAGGGGCGGTCGCCGAAATCACCCCGCAGCCCGGCTAGGTGGCCGCGGATCTTGCCGGTCCACCAGGCGATGCCGCTGAGCTCGATCAGGTAGGCGCCGGTGGTGGTGGGTGGGGCGTCCTCGAGTTCCGGATCGAGGCCTGGCAGGTGGGTGTAGCGGTGGTGCCACTGGTGGTAGCGGCGGTAGAAATCGGCGTTGTAGAAGCTGAGCACCCCCGCCCACCAGGCCACGGCGTCGTTGAGGGAGCGGCTGGCGAAGGCGGTGCGGTGGCCGGCCTCGTGCATCGCACAGAACGCGAAGGCCAGGCCCCAGCCCAGCAGCAGCAGGCCGAGCAGGCCGATGGGCCAGGTGAGGGCCCGGGGCAGGGAGCCAGGGCCCGCCAGCGCCAGGGACCAGAGCCCGGCCCCCAGAGCGAGAAGCCCCAGATGGAGGGTCAGCTGAATCAGGCCGGGGGCATCGCGGCGCTGGTTGAGCCGAGCCAGCAGATCCCCATCGAGGAGATTCCGCGGCGCGGTGGAGGCTGCCGGGGGCTGGCTCGCCGTGGAAAGGGGAAGGGGGGTGGTGCTCATAGATACAGCTCACGGGGGGATGGCGGGGGCGGATTCGCTGCAGGGGCGAACGGTCCGGCAGCCCGTGCTGCCGACAGACTTTTCAAGGCTCCCCATTCTGGCGGGGGCTGGCCTGGGCCCGTGTTCGACCTGAACCGGGTCCGCGGGGCCGGTCCGCCAACCGACCAGGCGTGTCTGGATATCGAGAAGGTTCGTTGCACCCCCTGACGACCCCTTCAGATTCTCTTAAGATCCAGGTGTCTGCTTCTGCCCGGTCCTCCCGCGACCGGTGCTCTCCGTCCGGTACCCCGTGAACGACAACAACCCCGTGCTCACCTCCATGGAGCTTCGCCTCGGTGATCTCAAGGAGGTCTACCGTCGCCAGCCCAATGAGCAGACCCGCTACCAGCTGGTGCGCCACGAGCAGCTGATTGCTCAGTGGGCTCCTGGCCGGTACCCGGCCCTCTGAGGCCCAGCACCGCCTGCCCTGCACGCCGCTCTTGCCAACGCACTCTGGGATGTTGCGTTTTCTGGAGTGGCGCGATCCGCCCCGGGGCAACCTCCGTAGAACCGAGCTACCGACGCCCGCACCACCACCGTCGGCCTGAGCGCCACCCTTGCCCGGCAGCTCCAGTTGACCCCCTGACCGCTGCGGTTGGGGGGTCTTCTGTTGGCACCTTGTCCAGGGCTGGGGCCATGCCTCGGGGTGGGGCTCACCAGAGCAGCAGTTCCGGCGGGCTGCGGTCGAGGCGCCAGAGCTGGCGGCGATGGCGCAGCCATTCCTGGCCCACGATCGCCTCCACGCCGAGGCCAGCGAAGATCGGGGTGTCGGTCACGATGCCCTCCAGCGGGGTCGCCAGATCCCCTGCCGCCGGCGCCCCCGGAGCGATCAGCCGGGCCGGATCCCCACCGCCCGTCTCGGCCGGCAGGGCCAGACCCCGGAAGCGCTGGCGCCGCACGCCCTGCTCCCCGCACACGCCCACCAGCCGCAGCGGCTCGGCGGGGCCCAGAGGTTCCAGCCGGGCGGCCAGGGCGGGGCTCAGGAACAGGCCCTCGGCGCCGGTATCGGCCAGGGCCTGCACCGGGCCGCGGTGGCTGGCCAGGCTGAGCAGCGGTACCCCATGCCGCCAGCGCAGGGGAATTCGCCGGGTCGGGGGGAGGGCGGGGGCGCTGGCCAAGGCGGCCGGCCCCAGCACCAGGCGGCCCCCTGGCGGGTCGATCAGGATCGGCAACTGCCGCAGGGTGGGGGCGCCGAGCACCCCATCGATGCCTGCGGGCAGGCCGGCCACGGGCATCACCATCGCCTCCACACCCCGCAGCAGCAGCGTGCCCGGGGCGCTGCCGGCCTCGGGCAGCGGCGGGCTCAGCCGCAGATCCGGCAGGCGGGTGCGCCGCGGCGCCAGGGTTCGGCAGCCCTGGCCGCCGCCGGCCAGGTCGAAGCTTCCGGGGGCCATGGCCGTGGTGGCCAGCCCCAACCGGGCCGCCAGCGCCGGGCTCACCATGGTGGTGGAGGCCCCCGTATCGAGCAGCAGCCGCGCCTGGCCGATGCCGCCGTTATCGGCCGAGCCTCTTGCTGGGGCGAGGGTTTCGAAGCGCAGCACCGGCGTGTCGCCGCCTTCCGCTCGCTCCAGGGGAAGGGTGGCGCTTCCCTGCGGCACGCCCCCGGCCAGGAGGCTGCCAGCCAGCTGAACCAGGGCCGTCAGGGCGGCCATCGGCAGGGTGGCGGACCAGCCGGCCAGGGGCATCGCGGCGCGGAAACGGGATCCCCATCCTGGCCGCGGCAGCTCATGGCGACGGCAGCCGGGTGAGGGCCCACCACCAGGCCGGCACGCTCAGCAGGGCCAGGAGCGTGCTCCAGAGCACCAGGTGGGCGACCCGCTCCTGGTCGCGGCCGGCCGTCTCGGCCATCAGCAGGGCCGACACGGCGGTGGGGGCCGCGGCCTGCAGCACCACGGCCTGCCCCACCAGCCGGGGCAGTCCCAGCAGCTGCACCACCGCCAGGGCGAGCAGCGGCAGGCCCAGCAGCTTGAAGGCCAGGGCGGTGGCCAGCGGCCCGGCTTCACCCGGGGCGATCGCCGTGCCCTGGGGCCGCCGCAGCATCACCCCCAGCCGCATCCCCACCACCGCCAGCGCCAGCAGCAGCACCACCCGACAGGGCACCCACAGCAGGGCCGCCACCGGCCCATCCCAGGGGGTGAGGTGGATCGCCAGCGCCAGCAGCAGGCCGCGCAGGGCCGGACTCCCCCCCAGGGCCGAGACCAGCCTCCCCAGCCCCAGGGCCGTGCCCTCGATCAGCGGCGGGCCCACGCTCCAGGTGACCAGCGTGCCCACCAGGTCGTAGGTGATGCTGGTGGCCAGGGCCTGGTACGGCAGCAGGGCCAGGGCCACCGGAATCCCGAAGTAGCCCGTGTTGCCGACCACGGCACCGAGCTGCAGGCCGCCCCGCGGCAGGAGCCGCCGCAGCGGCGGCAACCTTGTGATGGCCAGCAGGCCGAGCCCGTTGACCAGGCCCGCTGCGAGGCCGGCCGCCAGCAGCTCCGCCCCCATGCCGGAGCGCAGCAGCAGTCCCACCAGGGTGATCGGGATCCCCCAGTTCACCAGCGGTGCGGCCAGCCGGGAGGGGAGAGCCGGGAAGTGGAACCCCAGCAGCAGGCCGAGGGCGAGGGCGGGAATCAGGTCGCAGGCGAAGCGCAGCACGGCGGCCCCCTTTGGGCCGATCCTCGCGTGGTTGGCGCCGCCGGGCGAGCCTGCGGCTGGCGCTGGTTGCAAGCTGGAGCCGTGATTCGCAACCGCCTGCTGCTGTCCTCCGCCCTGGCGCTGGCCGTGCTGTTCGGCCTGCTGGCGGCCCTGTTGCTTCAGCCGGATCGCCGCAGCGCCTGGGACCAGGCCAGCCTCACCCGGGACCTGCCGGAGGAGAACCTGCCGGCGGGGCCCGGCCTCTGGAGCGATCAGCTGCTGCCTCTGTTGCGGGAGGCCGATGCCCTGGGCAGCGAGCCCGCCGAGCCGGCCGCGCGCCAGGCGTGGCTGCGGGGCCAGTGCGCCATCAACCAACGGATCCAGGCCCTGCAGCGGCAGTACGGCCGGCCGGTGGAATCGGCCGAGCGGATGGGCCGTCCCCCCGCCTGCGAACGGCTGGCCCCGCTTTAGTTCACGTAGAGCCGGCGGGCCTGATCCAGGGTGGCCAGCAGGTCTGTGTCGTCCAGGTCGAGGGCTTCGGGCCAGAGGGTGGCGAGCCAGGCGCGCAGGCGTTCGGGGTCGGCGCTGGGGATGACGGGATCGTGGTGGCCGGTGGCGCGGGGCGGGGCGGCTGGTTCGAAGGCCACGAAGAACGCCTCCTGGGCCGCCAACACCCGGAATTTCAGAAACTCCAGCAGCCGGGCCCGCAGCCGGGCCGGATCCACCAGCCGGCAGCGGCGCGGATCCACCCCCAGCTCCAGGGCCTGGCCGGAGCTCAGGCCCGCGATCCAGGGCGCCAGCACCTCCAGGGCATCGGGGGGCTGGTGGTGGGCCTGCTTGGTTTCCGGATGGGGGTGGTAGATCAGGGCCGCCAACCCTTCCTCATCGCCGGGGCCGGGCAGCGCCGCGCCCCCTTCGGCCTGCGGGTCCTCCCCGGGGCCCAGCCGCAGCCGGCAGTGCCAGAAGGAGAAGGTCTCCGGCGGATGGCGGTCGGTCCAGGCCAGGGCCTCGATGCGGTGGTCGGGCCGGCTGAGACGCCACTGGCCCCGCCCGGCCCGGAGGTTGAGGGTGCCGGCGAAGAAGGGCGTCAGATCAAGGCCCGCGGCGGCGAAGAAGGGGGCCTGCAGGGCGATCGTGCCGGCCGGGTAGGGGCTGGTGGCGGAGCGGCCCGACGCCACGCCATGGCCGGCCACCAGGCGGCAGGGCACCCAGCGGAGCGGCCCTGCCCCGGGGGCCGCTGGGGCGGAGGACTCAACCATCGGAAGGGGGCCGCTTCATGCGTTTGGACGGGGATCCCCCACCTGGGTGAAGGAACGGCAGCCCAGGGCCGCCTCGGCGTGGCGGTAGTGCTTGAACTCCAGCCAGTTGCCGGCCGGATCGATCAGGAAAAAGGTGTGGTGCTCGAGTGCCTCGCCGGGGAAGCGGAGCTTCGGCTCCACCTTGAACTCCAGTCCCGCGGCGCGGCTCCGCTCCAGCAGGGCCTGCCAGCTGGCCCGATCGGCAAACACCAGGCCGAAATGGCGGGGGTAGATGCCGGCCTGATCGGCGCCGAGGCTGGCCGGATCGGTGCGCTGGGCCACGAGCTGGTGGCCGCCCAGATCAAGGATCAGGGCATGGGCACTGCGGCGGCCGGCCACGCAACCGAGCCCCTCGACATACCAGCGCTGGGTGGCGTCGAGGTCGAGGGCGGGGATGGAGAGGTGGAACTGGATCCGGTCCATGGCGATGGAGGCTAGGGGGAGCCGGCTTTCAGGGTTCGGGCAGCTGCAGCAGCAGCCGGTCGCCGCCGCCATGGGTGAGCACCCCCAGGCCCACCGGTAATCCGTGGTCGCGGTCCACGGCTCCGGGGCGGGCCAGCTGGGGCAGGCCCGCCAGGCTGGCCAGGGCGCCGAGCTGCAGCAGCCGCTGGATCACGCTGCTGGTGGTGCGGTCGGTGCCCAGACTGCCGCAAGGGGGCGCCACCGTGGGGGTGCAGGGCAGCAGCAGCAGGGCTGGTTCGCCGTCGTCGAAGGCGGGGGCCAGCCGCTGGTGCAGCGTCTGCCGCAGGGTCTGGCGGGCGATCAGGGCTCCCGGCAACCGGCTGCGATCGCGCCCGGCCACCAGGGCGCGGTTCCGGGCCAGGGTGGGACCCACCGGCAGATCGCTCGGCAGGCGGCTCAGGGCCGTTTCGATCTCCGCCCATTGCACCGCCTCCAGCAGCCGTTGCAGCTCCTCAGGGGAAGCGATGCCCAGCTCTCCGATCGGCCAGCACTGCAGGGGGCGCCCCAACCGATCGGCCAGCTCCCGGGCCTGCCGCTCCAGGGGCGCCGCCACGGCAGGGTCGGCGAGGGCCCACAACTCGGGGATCCAGCCGATCGCACGGACCTTGGCGGTGGCCGCCGTGCCAGCGGCTTCCGGCCTCACCTGGTCGCCGGAGTCGTGCGGGGCGATGGGCTCCAGCAAGGTTGCCATCCCCAGCTGCAACGTCTCGCGGCAGGAGGCGAACAGGCCCACCGTGTCGAGGCTGGGGGCCACGGGCGCCACCCCGGCGGTGGACACGGCGCCATGGCTGGGCCGCAACCCCCAGAGCCCGCACCAGCTGGCGGGGGCGCGGATCGAGCCGGCGGTGTCGGTGCCCAGGGCCAGATCGACCTCGCCGAGCGCCACCGCGGCGGCGCTGCCGCTGCTGGAGCCGCCGGGGATCCGGCCGGGGGCGCGGGGATTGGGCGGCGTGCCGCCCCAGGCGTTCTCACCGGCGAGCCCGAAGGCGAATTCATCGAGCCAGGTGGTGCCGAGGCAGCGGCCGCCGGCCGCCAGCAGCCGCTGCACCGCGGCAGCGGAGGCGCAGCTGGCCTCCTGGCGCTCAGCCCAGTGGGGGTTGCCGCAGCCCATCACGCAGCCCCGCACCGCAATCAGATCCTTCACCGCAAAGCCCAGACCCGCCAGAGGCGCTTCCCGGCTGCCTCCGCCGCCAGGGCTGACCTCCTGCGCCAGGGCCTCCTGCTCCGCGCTGCTGAACCGCCGGGTCCAGACGGGATCGGGGGATGGGGGCATGGCAGGGGTGGTGGGGAAGGGAGCGCGCCGATCCCGTTGTAGGGAGCGGCGGCCTGCCCTGCTGCGCGGGGGCAGCGCCCCTCTCAGCGCTGGGGCTCATGCCACCAGGCCCAGGCCTCGCGGTTGATCAGCAGGCCGATCAGCAGCAGCACCGCCATCAGGGCCACCTGGTCGGCGCGGGAATCGGGCACCAGGATGTCGGCGATCAGGTGGGGGATGTTGGTGGCGGTGTAGACCACGCTGATCCAGAAGTGGGCCCGGCGCCAGCCCCGCCAGCCGCCGGGACGACCGGGCTCGCTGGCGGCCCAGGCGAGCCGCAGCAGGGTGGCCAGGGGCACCAGGAAGTAGATGAGCATCCCCCAGAACAGCCAGGCCAGCCGCGCCGGCGGCACCTGGCTGGCAATTTCTGGCGAGAGGCCATGGAACAGGGGCATCAGCCCCAGATCCACGTGGAAGAGCATCGCCAGCAGGTAAGCGAGCCAGAGGCTGACCAGCCTCAGCGGGCGGTTGATTGGGGCGGCCATCCCCCCAGTGTGGAAGCCGCCGGGGGTCGTGATCGGAACCGATGCGGCCTTGCCGCCGCCGCGCCCCTGGATGACGCAGCCCTGCCCCAGCGGCGGCCGATGACCGCCTCGATTCCCGGTGTGGTCTGCCACGGCGGTGCGGACCCCGGTCCGCCACCGGCCGGAACCGCGCGATCTACGCCCTGGGAGCGCCGCTGCAGGAGCTGATGGGCGGCCTGTTCGACGGCCTGCGGGACCGGCTGCTGCAGCCCCTGCTGCAGGCGATCGGCACCCCGGAGCTGCTGCGCCGCCTTCCTGATGGATGGCTTCATGCACGGGCTCGGACTCGATGGCCGGGCGTTTGTGCTGCAGGTGATGGGCTTCGGCTGCAACGTGCCGGCGATCATGGGCACCCGCGTGATCCGCGAGAAGCCGATGCGGCTCCTGGCGATGCTGGTGATCCCGTTTGCGCTTTGCCAGGCCCGCCTCACGGTGTTCGTGTTCATGGCGGCGGTGTTCTTCCCCAAACCCTGGTGGGCGCCGGGCCTGGTGGTGTTCAGCTTCGATGTGATGAGCTTCGCGGCGGCGATCATCACCGGCTTGCTGTTCAAGCGTGTGTATCCGAATCGCGAGGCGTTTGTGCTGGAGCTGCCGCCCTATCGCAGCCCGAGCCTGCGCACGATGCTGCGGCGGGCCTGGCGGGAGATGACCAATTTCATGGCTACCACGCGGGGTTTCATCGTGGGCGGCGCCGCCCTGGTGTGGCTGCTCACCAACCTGCCGCCCCAGGTGGCGGGGGCGGGGCCCACCATCGCCAGCCGGATCGGCAGCATCTTTGATCCCCTGCTGGCGCCAATCGGCATGACGCCAGATCTCACGGTGGCGCTGTTCTTCGGCTTCATCGCCAAGGAGATCCTGCTGGGCGCCATGGCCGTGATCCACCACACCAGCGAGGCGGGTCTGGGGGCGGCGATGCATGCCTCGATCACGCCGCTGCAGGCCCTCAGCTTCATGACCTTCACCTTGCTCTACACCCCTTGCCTGTCCACCGTGGCGGTGCAGATCAAGGAGGCGAAGAGCCGGATGTTCGCCCTGCGCTCGGTGCTCTGGTCGATGGGCCTGGCCTGGATCGCGGCGCTGCTGGTGTTCCAGGGTGGCCGGCTGCTGGGGCTGGCGGGGGGGTGATTGGAGGAGCGACGATTCGTGGCGGCCGATCGACGCCGGCGAGACCCTCCACCATCCTGAAGAGCAGTGCTGCACCTGCCTCTTTGAAGCGCCTCGTTCCCCAGTTCACCGCCGCCGCCCTGCTCCTGGCCACCGCTCTGCCCGGCAGCGCCTGGGCCGGCGCCGCCTTTAACCAGACCCTGAAGCTGCAAGGCATCAGCTTCCAGGTGCAAAGCAGCGGTGAGGGCTCCCAGCAGCAGCTCACGATCACCACCACGGGCGCCAAGCCGCCGATCAAGCCGATTCGCCAAACGGTGAACGGTCAGGTGGTGGGTGCCGAGGTGGCCGACCTCAACAACAACGGCCTGCCGGAGATCTATGTGTTCGTGCAGGGGGCCGGCAGCGGCAGCTACGGCGACGTGGTGGCCTATGCCGTGACCAAAGGCAGCGATCTCTCGCCGATCGCTCTGCAGGAGCTCAGCGGCGCCATGGCCCAGGGCTACCAGGGCCACGATCAGTTCCAGGTGGTGGAGAGCTGCCTGGCACGCCGCTTCCCGATCTACAAGCCAGGCGACACCAACGCCAAGGCCACCGGCGGCCAGCGCCAGATCTGCTACAAGCTCAAGGCCGGTGAGGCCAGCTGGATCCTGCGGCCCAGCAGCGTGCTCAAGTTCTGAGGCAGCAGCCATCGCCCGCGCCATGCCCGATCAGGGCGACAGCCAGGCACCGGCCCTCACCCATCTGGCGGTGGCCGGTTACCGATCCCTGCAGCTGCTCACCCTGCCGCTGGGGGGCCGGCCCCCTGGGGGGCTCACGCTGGTCTGCGGCGCCAACGGCAGCGGCAAGAGCAACCTGTATCGCTCCCTGGGGCTGATCGCCGCCGCCGCCCGCGGTGATCTGGTGGCGGCCCTGGCCGCTGAAGGGGGGCTGCCGGCGGTGTTCTGGGCCGGGCCGGAGCGCACCACGGCAGTGATGCGGCGCGGTGAGCAGGCGGTGCAGGGCAGCAGTGGGCGGCGGGAGGCGGCGCGGCTGCGGTTGGGCATCGCCGGCACAACCCTCTCCTACGCCATCGAGCTGGGCTATCGGGCCGACGACCACACCAGTGCCTTCGTGCTGGATCCGGAGATCAAGCGGGAGTGGATCTGGGCCGGCGGGCCCTTCCATCCCCGCAGCCTGCTGGTGCAGCGCAACGGTGCGGTGGTGGAGCGCTGCGGGGAAGGGAGCCGCGGCCAGCCGATCGCCCTGGAGGTTTCGCCCCACGAGAGCCTGTTCACGGCCGTTTCCGATCCGCTTGAAGCCCCGGAGGTGTTTCAGCTGCGGCGCACGATCCTCAGCTGGCGCTTCTACGACAGCTTCCGCACCGACCGCCAGGCTCCTGCGCGCATGGGGCGCATCGCCACCCGCACCCCGTCGCTGGCCGCTGATGGCGGTGATCTGGCCGCCGCGGTGCAGACGATCCTGGAGATCGGCGACCGCGATGCTTTCGAGGCCGCCATCGCCGATGCCTTCCCCGGCTGCCGCCTCACGGTGGACACCACAGCGCCGGTGTTCCGTCTGCAGCTGCATCAACCGGGATTGCTGCGGCCGCTCAATGCCACCGAGCTCTCCGATGGCACGCTGCGCTACCTGCTGCTGGCGGCGGCCCTGTTCAGCCCGCGCCTTCCGCCGCTGCTGGTGCTCAATGAACCGGAGAACAGCCTCCACCCGGATCTGCTGGCCCCCCTGGCGCGGTTGATCGCCGCGGTGGCCGAACGCACCCAGGTGTGGGTGGTGGCCCATGCCGAGCCCCTGATCGCCGCCCTGGCCACCACCCCGGGCTGCACCCTGCTGCGGCTGGAGCGGGAGCTGGGGGCCACGGTGTTGCCCGGCCAGACGGTGCTGGAGCGGGCCGCCTGGCGCTGGCCGGCCTGAAGGCCGGCCCTGGGCTATCGCGCGCTCAGCGCTGGCACTTGCTGTCTTCGGCGAAGGTGATCGACTTGTAGAGATTGTTGGCGCTCAAAAAGGCCACGCAGCGCTTCTTATCCAGCATGTAGGTGAGTATTCCTTGTGGAACCTGGGTTTCGCTCACGTACTTGGTGCCACGGATCACGTAGACCAACGCCGCGGAGGCCGGCGACTTGCCGACCAGGTACTGGAGATCCTGCACCGGTGGGCCCAGAACCAGCCCACCATCGGAGCCGCCCTGATTGCCACCACTCGAGGGACCGATTCTCACCACAAGTTTGTAGGTGTTGTTGCCATCGCTCCAGCTGAACACCCCCTTGGCACCTTTGTCTTCAAACAACACATTGGAGCCGTTGGCAAAGTCGTCTTCGATCCGCAGATTCTGCCGATTCGGGCCCGAAAATCGGAAGACTTTGCCGCTATCGAACTTCACAACAAACGTTTCTCGGCCATCGACTACTTTATCCTTGACCGTGCAATCGTCGTTGACAACCACCTCACCGTTTCTGCTGAGGCGGCACTCCGCATCGGATTTGGCCACGGATTGGGCTTGAGCGGGCGTTGTCAGCGTTGCCAGGCAAAACAGGGCCAGAGCCGAGGTGATGGGCTTGCGCAGCATGGATCGATCGATGGGTGTCGATTCATCTTGTGGTTCAGCAGGACCCAGCACAGCCCTTCGTTACCGGCGGTTGCAAGCCAGCCTTGAGCCGCCATGGTGGGCTTCTCCAGGAGGTGGCGCTGCATCTGGTCCATCAGAGGGCTGCGCTTGTCCGTTCTGAGCCCAGCCGTAGCGGGCCGCGCCAGCAGGGTCCTGCATGCGCGAGAGCATGGGCACACTGATCGACGCATTTGCCACAGCCTCCGCCATGAATCTGCTCAGCCACATGACCAGGCTCAGGGGGATGTTGGCCCCCACCGCGGGCTGGCTGTTGAGCAGTGAGATCCGCCTCAGCGCCGGCTTTGTCTCCTCGCGCCGGCTGTTGCTCTATGGCCTGTATCAATCCCTTCAGAACCGCCGGCGGGCGGCCTTCATGGTCACCACCGCAGCGGAAGCGATGGAGCAGCTCAGCCTCACCAGGCCCGGGTTGTTGATCCTCACCCCAAAGCTCGAGCAGGGCGACGGACTGGTCCTGGCGCACCAGGCCCGCGCCGTGGTGCCCGACATCCGCACGATCGTGGTCTGTGATCAGGATCACGACGATCTGTTGGCGGCAGGGCGCGCCGATGTGGATGCCGTCGTCACGGAGCAGGAGTGCTTTGGCGCCGACCAACAGCTCCGCACCATGATCATCACCCTCGCGCTGGGTCGGCGTTACCGCTCCTCAGCGGTGCAAGCCTGTGTGGTTGAGGCGGAGCAGGCCTGGCGAAACCCGCCACCGGAGTTGACCGCCCGCGACCAGCAGCTGATCGATCTCTGGGTGGAAGGGCTGGGGGATCGGGATGTGGCCGAGCGGCTGGGGGTGAGCTACGAGACCGTGCGCAGCTATGGCCGCACCCTGCGCAAGAAGCTGGGGGTGCGCTCCCGTGCCCAGGTGGTGCTCAAGGCCTTGTCGATGGGGCTGTCCCGGGTGACGGGCTTCTGAGCGCTGGCAACGTCAACGCGAGGCCGGTTGAGGTGTGGGCGGTACCGGGCAGCGATGGCGATGTGATCGGCCTGGAGCTCCGAAGCAGCAAGCGAGATCAAGGCAGCTGCTTGCAGCTCAGGATTCGTTCGGCCAGCCTCTCAAGGGCTGGACCGAGCTCTGGCAGCGTGCACAGCACGTTCAGCTACACCCCCGCGGCGATAGAGAACCTGCCCCACCCGCTCGATGTGATCCAGCAGCGGTGGGTGGCTGAGATCGGCCAGGCGTGAGAGATCGATCATCCAGGGCAGCAGCAGATCATCAAGCTCCGCCTCGATGCGGGCCAGGGTGCCGAAGCTGATCGCCGGCCCGATCAGGGTGAGATCGATGTCGGAGGCGGCGCGCTGACGGCCGAGGGCGCGGGAGCCATACACGATGGCCTGCTCCACCTCGGGATGGGCGGCCAGCACATGCTGGATGGCCTGAATCGCCGCTTCGGGCAGGCCAAAGCGCTGGGGCGTCGTCGGTAGGGAAGTGGTGGTCATCGCGCGGCTGCGGCCAGGGCCGTGAAGCGCACGTTCAGGGCGGAGAAGGCCGGGTAGTAGAGCGCGATCACATCCCGGGCAATCGCCTGGGCCTGCTCAAGGTTGTAGGTATGGGATGACTGATTGCGGGAGCGAATCATCGCCATCCAGGTCTCACCATCACGGATCAGGCCATTCTGAAAGGCCAGCCGGGTGGCATCGCGCGATCCCACCACGGCCGCGATTCCCTGGTGGGTGAGGTAGTCCTTGAGCAGATTCCAGGCGAGTTCGTGGGTGAATTCAAAGCCTTGGATCAAGCCCTGCTGTTCCAGCTCGCTGAGTTCCCGCGTCTGGGCCAGCTCAATGCCACGCTCCAGCACCAGCAGCGCCCGCTGGAAATTGTCGAAGCGCTGCAGCCAGCGGATGTCGTTGCCTGCCATCGCGTCAGGTTAGGGGGGCTCGGCTGGTGTCACCCGTCAAACCTGCAGGTGCCGCAGCCGACCGATCAGGTCGGTGATGGAGTCGTCGGCGGCGGGATGGCTGCGGTTGCTCACCAACTGGCGACCGACCACCTGGGCGCCCAGGTGGGCCAGCTGCAGGCGCAGGGCCGCGAGCACGGTGTGGCCGCCGCTGCCGGAGTGGGTGGCGATCACCACGGGGCGCTCGTTGAACAGGGCGCGGAAATCGCTGCCCTGCACCGAGAGCCAGGCGATGGCGCTGGTGAGCACCGGCGGGATCGAGCCGTTGTATTCAGCGGCGCAGATCACCCAGCGGGGCGAGGCGGCCAGCTGGGCCTGCAGGCCGGCCAGGGCCGCGGGTGCCGCCGCTTCTTTCAACCGTGAAGTGAACAGGGGCAGATCCACGCTGGTGAGATCGAGCACGGCGGCTTCGGCGCCCTGCTGGCGGGCCGCTGCGGCGAAGCGCTCGGCCAGGGCCAGGTTCTCGCCATGGCTGGCGCTGATCACCAGAACCTCGGGGCTGGGCTGGGCGGGCATGGCAACGGGGAGGGCAGAGGGAGTGGTGCCGGCGCAGCCGGGTCCCGGGAACGGCCGCCGGGGGGCGCTTGAGGAGAGGCTGGCAGATCGCCGCTGGGCTTTGAGCGCAGGGCTGTCAGCGCAGGGGCTCAGCCCACTGCCTCCAGCAGCTCCTGGCCGTCGTCGTTCACATGGCCAATGGCGCCGAGGTGGCGCTCGTGGGCCAGCTGGGCCTGAAAGCTGGCGGGATCCAGCTCCGACGCCGCCAGCAACGCCCGCTCGCTCAGGGCGCCGCATTCGCGCAGGAGATTGGCGAGCCGATCGGGAGTGACGGGGGCGGCATCACCAGGGCTCGGTGCTGGGTTGGCTGCAGCCGGGCGCCGACCACGCCGCGAGGGACCGGATGCCGCAGCTTCCGCCTGGCGGGCCGCCCGGATCCGTTCGAGCAAGGCGCTCGCCGGTTCGTCGCCCGGGTCCTGGGGCACCAGCTCGCCGCGGAACGCCTTGGCTAGCAGGGCTGGCGTGAGGCGATCGACGACCTTGCGGGCGGCGGTGAGCCGAGCTTCGAGTTGGTCGGCGAGGGAGAAGAGGGATTGGGTGCGGCGGACGATTTCTTGCTGCTCTGGGATGGAGGGGAGCTGGAGTGAAAGAGATTTGAGCTGCTTGAGGTTGATCCTGGGCCGGGTCGCACCATGAACTAGACCACCAAGGGCTTCAAAGGCTGAGCGGCAGGAAAGAGCTCCAACCAGAAACTCGGGAAGACAGCTGTTCGTGTCAGCCCTGATGCAAAAGCAATCAGCTTTATTGATTGAAATGCCGGACAGCTCGCTGGGTAAGAGACAAGTTCGAACCTCTTCGTCGATGAAGGATGAGAATAGGATGTCGCCCTGGATTAATGCGTGACGTTGCAAAGAGCTGAACTTTGCTTCGGAGATGTAAGTTCGTTTTTCCTCTAGGAACACTAGGTGAGACAGGTTCTCAAGGCGAACAACCCTGTACCCATCGGATGTGTAGTCGTCAGATTTCAGGTGTGAGCCGAAGGGGCCATCAAAAACTTGCGACGAGATTTCGGCGATCGTTTGCGCTTGCCATGAATCAAGAAAAACCCTGTTTTCATTCCGCCACTCCCGCGTCAACTCCCCCGAGGTGGCCGCCGCCAGCACCGCCTGGCGAAAGCGCTTGAGCAGGGCCTCCACGCCATCGAGTCGCTGGCGGCAGGCGTCGACGGCGGCCAGGGTGGTGTCGAGCTTGGCGGCGATGCGGTGTTGTTCGTTGAGGGGGGCGAGGGGAAAAGTGCTCTCAAATACAAACGATTTGGGTACACGCTGCTGACCTACGGCCCCTGTCATGACCATCTCACCGTCAAGCAAGAATGATCGGGTTTTAAAGTGGGCAAGGAGATAGCGAGGATCTATCGCATCCGAATAGGGCCTGCAAACAATGTATTCAGTGCTCCCCGCGCCGATCCCATTCGGAAGGCCTCTTGCTATGCCAGCTTTCCCATTCTCAAAGCTAGGGGTAATCCGAGCCAGCAGAACATCGCCGTCTTGAAAGTGTGTATATCCTTTCTTGACTTCTTTCCAGGCTTTTGGCTCGTGTGAATGGCGGGACAGGTAGTCGACCCCAAGTCGCTGAAGTGGTACGAATCCAACTTGGGTGTCGTCATGGCATTCGTTCTTTGGCCCAACGTCAACCAGCTCGCCAACCTGTGCGTGCGCCCACCCCACCGGCAACTCTCGCCCCTCCTCCATCACACCAGCTCCTCCAACTCGTCCCCCAGTTCCGCCAGGATCGCCCGCAAATCATCAAGGGCGCCTTCCAGTTCGCCCATCGCCTCGCGGGCCAGCTCGGCGGGTTCCGGCAAGTCGGAGGCGTCTTCGGCGGAATCGTCTTTCAGCCAGGCCAGATCGAGGCTGTCGCCGCGGGCAGCGATCTCTTCGCGGCTGAAGCACTGCCAGCGGCCTTCGGGTCCGGAGGCGGTGCGGGGCGAGCGGCCCAGGGGATCGGGGCCGTAGGCCGCCTCGAACTCGGCAAAATGCTCGCGGGTGAGCGGCGTGCGTTTGCCGAAGGCCGGCATGTTGGCCCGCAGGTCGTACACCCACACTTGTTCTGTAGTCCCTTGATCGCCTGCACCGCGGGTGAAAAACAGCACATTGGTCTTCACGCCCTGCGCGTAGAAGATGCCGGTGGGAAGGCGCAAAATCGTGTGCAGGTTGCACTTGTCCATCAGATCCTCGCGGATCTGTTTGCCCACGTTGCCCTCGAACAGCACGTTGTCCGGCAGCACCACCGCCGCCCGGCCGCCCGGCTGCAGGGCCCGATAGATGTGCTGCAGGAAGCAGAACTGCTTGTTGCTGGTGGGGAAGGTGAAATCGTTTCGGCTGGGCAGGCCGCCACCCTTCTTCGTGCCGAAGGGTGGGTTGGTGAGAATCAAGCTGGCCGGCGGCAGGGATTGGCCGTCGCCGCTGAGGGTGTCGCCATACCAGATGCCGCCCTGGCCGGGCCGGGAATCGAGCCCATGCAGCATCAGGTTCATCAGCGCCAGGCGGTGTGTGTCCTGCACGTGCTCCATGCCGAAGAAGGTGCGCTCGTAGAACCTCTTCTGCTGCGCCTCATCCAGCTCAAACACATCCTGCTGCTCGCGAATCCAGTGCTGCGCGGCGATCAGAAAGCCGCCGGTGCCCGCCGCCGGATCCTGGATCACATCGCCCAGCCGCGGCTGCATCACCGCCACCATCGCATCGATCAAGGGCCTTGGCGTGAAGTATTGGCCGGCACCCGATTTCTTCTCCTCGGCGTTCTTCTGCAGCAGGCCCTCATAGAGATCGCCCAGCCCCTCCTGGCGGGCGCTGTACCAATCGAGCTTGTCGATCTCGCGCACCAATTTCGTGAGCGTGACCGGCTTTTTGATGAACGAACTGGCGTTGGCGTAGATCTCTTGCACCAGCGGCGAACTGCCGCTCTCGCTGCTGCCCAGTTCCAGCAGCAGCAGTTGGTAGTGCTTCATCTGCCTGGGGCCATCCAGGCTTTCCAGCGCATCCCAGCGCCATTCCTCGGGAATCCCCTGCTCCTGGCCCGTTTCCTTGGCCATCTTCAGGAACAGCAGATAGGTGAGCTCCGTCACGTACTGGTGATAGGTCACCCCGTCGTCCTTCAAGACGTTGCAGAGGTTCCAGAGCTTGCCGACGATGTCCTGGGTCAACCTGTCGTGGGTGTGGCTGCTGTGGGTGATCGTCACGGGCATCAAGGCGTCAGTTTTGTGCCAGGCCCTTGGCCACACTGAGTGGAATGTTGGGGCTCTCGGGGTTCACATCCACGCTCTGCAGCTGGGGACGCAGCACCAGATCCATGTCTTCCATCGGGATCGCGCCCAGCAGCACTTCATTGCCCAGCACCATCGCGCCGGTGAAGCAGCGGCGGTTGCGGAAGCGCACTTCCACCGGCCCCACATAGGGCACCGCGCGGCGATGACCATCGGCCAGCACCACCTCGCGCCGTTCCAATTCAGCCAGGCTCAGCTGGATCGCCAGATGCTCCGGAATGCAGAGATGCACCGCGCCGCTATCGGCAAGAGCCGACACCTCCAACGGCGCAAGGTCGGGACGGGTGGGGTTGCTGAGGGAGAAGTTGCCGCGGATCAGACCCATGGGGGCAATCTAATCGGGGTCAGCTCGCCCAGATCTCCTCCAGCTCCAGCACCAGCCCAGGAAACAGCTCGCCGCCCTCCAGCTGCGTGGCTCCCTCCAGGCGCTGGGGGCCGGGTTCGCCCTCCCCGTTCGCCTGCCAGATCTCCACCGCCCGCTGCTCGGGGAACAGCAGCCAGCCGAGCTGGGCGCCATTGGCCATATAGGCGGCCATCTTGCGGCGCAGGGCCTCGGCCCCGCGCGGGCCCTGATCCGAGGGACTGGCCAACTCGATCACCAGATCAGGGCAGAGCGGCGGGAAGCCGCGGCGCTGTTCGGGGCTGAGGGCCTGCCAGCGCTCCTGGCGCACCGCGGACGCATCGGGGCTGAGCACGGAACCATCCGGCAGGCGGAAGCCGGTGGAGCTGTCAAACAGCTTCAAGGGCAGGCTGCTGGCGCGGGCCGCCAGAGCAAGAGCCAGGTTGAGGCTGTGGTTGCGGGCGCCGGTGTCGCCGCCGGTGGGAGTCATCGTGATCAGCTGGCCATCGGCCGTCAGTTCCAGCACCGCCTCGGGGTTGGCCTGGCACACCAGCTCGAACTGCTCCGGCGTCAGCCGCAGATTCGGCGGGAGAAGCAGGGGTGAGGGGCCATCAACCGCGGGCTCGGTTGGACCCGACGGGGCTGCGGCAGCTGGTGGGGCGAGCGTCATGACCCCGGCGGCAGGATGATTTCAGCCTAAGGGCGGTGGCCTGGCGTGCATCGCCCATCTGAGCGGAGTGTTGGCGGTCTCGCTTCACGCCGCCCACACCTGGCGCTGAAACTCCTGCAGCACCCCATCGAGGTCGCCGGCGAACATCCGGTTGAGGCGCGGCCAGCCGCCGCCCTCGCGCCAGAACAGCAGGGTGTTGTCCTCCACCGCCTCGCGATCCACGATCGTGATCGCTTTGGTCTGGTTGGCGATGCGCTGCAGCCAGTCGCGCTGGGGTTTGTCCCAGGCCCGTGAGGCCAGGATCCGCTGCAGGGCCCGCTCCACCCGCTCGCCGTAGGGCACCAGCGGATCGCCCAGGGCCGCCTGGCGGATGTACCCCATGATCGAAGCGGCCATCTCCTGGTTGGTGGTATCCCGCCAGGCGGTGGTCAGCGCTGCTTCGCTGTAGCCCCGCTCATCAAGCGCCAGCCTGAGCGCCCGCAGGTCCTTGCGGGTGAGTTCCCAAGGACGCGTCAGCACCAGGCTTAGGGCCGGCAACGCGTTGCCAGGATCTTTCACGAAGGCCGTGAAGCCCTCGAGATAGTCCTCAGGGCGCTGGCGGCCATCGCCATAGCCGTGCTCGATCGAGCGCAGCGCATCCTCATGCTCAGAGATCACCTGCGGGGTGACAGGCCCATCCCACTGCGCATCGAGCAGCTCGCCCAGGCCTTCGATCCGGCCCAGCCAGCGGCTCGCCTCCTCGATCGGCAGCGCCTGCAGCCGGGTGATGAAGGCCTCGGGCTCCTCGCCGGTGAGCTGGCGGAAGCGGTGCTCCTGGTTCTCGCTCAGGCGCCGGCACTTGCGGCGCAACTTGGCGATCAGCTGTTCGCGGATCAACTGGCTGCTCTCGGGGTCGTCGCTGGCGGCCAGTTCGCCCAGCAGCTGGCTGAAGCGGATGGTGGGATTCACCACCACCGGTTTCATGTCGGTGAAGTTCTGCAGGGCGTCGTAGATGCCCACCGCATCGAAGATGCGGAAGCTGCTCTTGCCGATCGGTTCGCACAGCCGCGTGGCGCGGCCGATCATCTGGTCGTAGAGGATGCGGCTGTTCATGCGGCGCAGGAACACGATGTTGCCGATCGCCGGCACATCCACGCCGGTGCTGAGCAGATCCACCGTGACCGCCACATTGGGGAACTGTTCATTCTTGAAGCGACGGATCAGTTGCGCTGGCTGATCGCTCGCACCCGTGATCTTGACGACGGCCGCATCGGGCACGCTGCCATAGCGCGCCGCGAAGGCCTGCTTGAGCTTGTTCACCACCTCATCGGCGTGCTTGTCGGTGGCGCAGAAGATCAGCGTCTTCTCCCTTGAGAGGGGATCGAGCGCATCAGCCAGCTGCTCACACACCACCCGGTTGAAGGATTCAGAGAGCACCCGCCGGTTGAACTGATCCACCTCGAAGCGCAGGGCATCGGGGGTGTTGAACAGGTCGATCTGCAGGCTGCGGGGATTGAGCAGCTTCACCTCTTCCCCTGCCTCCCATTCAATCCCCTCACTGGAGAGTTCGGTGCGGATGCGGATCGGCGGTTCGTGGTCCACCAGATAGCCATCCACCACCGCTTCGCGGTAGCTGTAGACAAACACCGGCTCGCCGAAGATCTGCTTGGTGTGCAGGGCTGGGGTGGCGGTGAGGCCGATCTTCACGGCATCGAACTGCTCGAGCACGCGCCGATACTTGGAAACATAATCATTGAAATCCCGAAAGCGCAGTTCGCGCTCGCTCAGCTCCCGATCGAGCAGATAGCCGCGGTGGCATTCATCCACCACGATCAGGTCGTAGCGGTCCACCGTGGGGCGCTCATCGTCGCCGCTCAGCAGCAGCCGCTGCACCATCGCCTGCACCGTGGCGATGTGCACGCGCGTGTCGGATTCGATCCCCCGTTCATCGAGCTGCTTGATGCCGTAGATGTCGGCGAAGCTCTGCAGGCTCTCCATCCGCGTTTCCTTGAACGCATCGGCCGCCTGGATGCCGAGCTCGGAGCGATCCACCAGAAACAGCACCCGTCGGAAGCGGCCGGTCTTGAGCAGGCGATAGAGCAGGGCGATGCAGGTCTTGGTCTTGCCGGTGCCGGTGGCCATCCCCAGCAGAATCTTGCGTTGGCCAGCGGCGATGGCCGCTTCGGTGGCCTCGATGGCCCGGCGCTGGTAAGGGCGCAACGGGAAGCCGTAGGTGAAGGCTTCCCGCCTCAGCTGGGCATCGGCGGCCGCCAGGTCCTGACGGGAGAGGGCCCTGAGGCCCTCCGGTGCGTACCAGCTCTCCAGCGCGCCGGCGAGGTTGGTGGCGCGGCGCAGATCGCGGAACCAGATGCCGCTGCGGGTCTTGATCTGCGGAACGAGCGATCGGCCATTGGTGGCGAAGGCGAAGGGCAGGCGGAACTCCCCCTCCTCCCCCCAGCCCTGAGGGTTGATCGCGGCGTCTTCCGCGGGCAGAACGTCGCGGCAGTAGCGCTCGGCCTGGGGCAGCACCCCCGCCACATCGCGGCTGGCGCGCTTGGCCTCCACCGCCGCCAGGGGCGTCAGCCCGGCGAACAGCACGTAGTCGGCGGGGCCGCTGCGGGTGGGCCACTCGGCGATCGCCAGGTTGCGGTGTTTCTGGGGGCGGCTGCCTGAGCCATAGCGCAAGGTGGTGGAGTTGGCCTCCCAGCCGGCCTGGCGCAGCTGGGCATCGATCAGCTCCCGGGTCGCGGCTTCGCTGAGCTCCACCCCTTGGGCAGCGTGTTGCGAGGCCTGGCGCAGTGCGGCCATGGCGCTGCTCCCCTGGCGGCTGGCGATCACCTGCAGATCCGCCAGGCGGGCCGCCAGCGCCGCCTTGTCGGCTTCCGCCGCCGTGGCCAGCTGCTCCCACTCCTGCTGCTCCTGCAGGGCCTGCCGCAGCTGCGCTTCGGTGAGGGCCAGCTGCTCGGAGGCCTGGCCCCGCGAAGCCTCATGGGTCGCCACGGCCTGGCGCAGCGCGGTCAGCTCCGCTTGCAGCGCCTGATCAGCCCCTTCGGGCGGTTGCGGCGGCTGAAAGGCTCCGCTGCGGAAGTCGGGAGCGGAGAAGGTGCGGTGGAACCACACCCCCAGCTGCCAGGCGATGCGCAGGGTTTTCAGGGCCATGGCGTGATCGCCCTGCAGATCGTGGTTGGCGAGGTTGCCCTTGCGCCGCAGCACATGGAACAGCTCGGCCATCTCCCGATCCAGGCACCCTTCCGCCTCCAGGCGCCGCAGCAGCAGTTGCTGGGTTTCCTCGATCCTGAGCTCCAGCCCGAAGCGCGAGGCCACCTGCTGCGCCAGCAGCTCACCCAGTTGCCGCAGCTTCAGCAGAGCCGTGTTGGGATCCTCCGGGAAATAGCGCTCTGCCAGCGAGCCCAGCCGAAACAGTTGCTCGTCGTAGGGGCGGAGATGGGCGAAGTTGGTGCTCACAACATCGCCACAAATGCACGGATGTTCTCGGCCATCAGCTAGCGGCGTTCGAACCGAAGGGTTCTGGCTGCGCGGAGTATAAAGAGCGGTGCTCGATTCCATCGAACTTTGTTGGTGATCCTGCCCGCCGTGGTCGCGTGCTGGCCGCCAACTGGCGGTGTCAACATCATCGGGCGGTTCAACAGCCCGTTCACCTGCTCAGGGTGTTTCAAGCTGCTCAAGCTGGAGGCCCGGCTCAAGGCGGCCGTGGCGGCAGTGCGCCCGGCAGGACCGGGCACGCCCTTCCTTGCTTCCTTTCAGCCCGACTCACCCCCCTGATCCGCCACCACCGCAATCTCGGCGGCGTGTTCGCGGCGCAGCATGAACTCCAGGGGGCCATGGGCGAGGTGCAGGATGCCGCCGGGCCTGCCGCGGCGCACCACCTGCACCACCACGCCGGGCCGGATGCCCAGCGCCTTGAGCCGCTCCCGCAGGTGGGGGTGGCTGGGCAGCGAGACGATCTGCACCCGCCGGCCCGCCGGCACCTCATGGAGGGAGGCTGCCCCGCCCTCCAGGGGCGCGGCCAACGGGTCCGGGTCCGGGGGCATGGGGGGCATGGCGCGGGCGGCGTTCGGGAGTGGCGGCAGGAATCGGCCCCGCTTGATCCTGCTCCAGCGGCCTCCGCTGCTCCCGGTTGAGCAGGCTCAGGGGCGCCCTCCCACCCCAGGGCCACGCCTGGGCGCGCGCCTCCTGCCGAGCGACCCGCTGCTTCCGCCAGCATCGTGGGAGCCTCCCTCACGCCAGCGATCGCCATGCCCCCGGCTCCCGAGCCCTTGATTGCGCTGCCCAGCGGGGACACCCTGCTGAGCCTGGAGCGCCAGGCGCGCCAGGCAGGCAGCGGCCTCAGCGCCGCCGATCTGGACGGCCACTGGTGGTTGGAGCGGGTCTGGCCGCGGGGGCGGAGCCAGCCCTCCCCGCTGGCCGGCCCCCTGCTGCGTGGCCTGGGGGCTTCGCTGCGGATTGAGGCCATCACCCCGGCCGATCCCGCCGCGCCCGCCAGCCTGCAGCTCACCAATTCCGTGGCGCTTGGGCCACTGCGGCTGCGCTTCCAGGGCCCGGGCCGGCTGCAGGGGAAACGTCCTTTGCTGCTGTTTCAGTTCGATCGGCTCGAGATCCTGGCGGGCGATCGGCTGCTGCTGAGCCGCTCGCTACCAGCGCCGGATCCCCACCGCCAGCCCTTCTTTGCCCTGATCGCTTGCGGCGATGGCGGGGCCTGGCTGGCTGCCCGGGGTCGCTCTGGCGGGCTGGCGGTGTGGCGGCGGGGTTGAGCCGGCAGCGGCCCTGCTGCTCACGCTGGCGGCCAGGAACTCGCCCCCCATGGGTCGTCGTGGCGGCGCTTCTGGGCGAGCAGCCGGGAGGGGGCAATTCCGAACAGGCGCTGAAAGTCGCGGCTGAAGCTGGCCAGGCTCAGGTAACCACAGGAGCTGGCCAGGGCACCCACGCTGGGGCGGTTGCCCAGCTGCTCAAGCCGCTGCCGGGCCAGCCAGAGCCGCTGACGGCGCAGGTACTGCATCGGCCCGCAGCCGAAGCGGGCCTTGAAGGCGTACTGCAGGCTGCGGCGTGAGTAGTGGGAGCGTTGCTCCAGCTCCGAAAGGCTGATCGGCTCGTGGCAGTGGGCATGGATCCAGTCGACCAGCTCATCGATCACACAGGAGGCCGGCTCCGGATCCGCCAGGGGCGGCTCGGCCAGCAGGGCGGGCGCGAGCACCGCCACGATCTGGCGCAGCAGCAGGTCGTCGAGGCGCATCGCCTCCGGCACGGCGCCATGCCGCAGCACCAGGCTGTTGAGGAAGGCCATCAGGCGGTAGAGCCGTTCAAACAGCAGCGAATGGGGCTGCTGATCGATCAGCAGCATGCGGGGCTCGGCGCCGAGGCTCAACCAGCGCTGCGGCGGCACCAGCGGGCCCGCCATGGTGCGGCCCACCTCGCGGATCAGCGCGGGATCCAGGCGGATCGTGATCCCGCCCATGGCGTCATTGCTGGTGCGCCAGGGGCCCGGCGGCAGATACAGCAGGGTCTGGCCGGCGCCGTTGCTGAGGTTGCGCCGGTCGAGGCGGAAGCGGCCCATGCCCCGGTAGGGAAGGATGAAGCTGGCCTGGCCCGTGCCATCCACCGCACCGTGCAGACCCGGGCCCCAGATGGCTACCAGGCTGAGGGGGCCGAGCCGCAGGCCCCCCAGATGCCAGCGCAGCGGCCGGCTGGGGCTGATCCGCTCCACCGCATCGCAGCTGATCACCGGCAGGATCGAGGCCATCCGCTCGGCCACCTGCACCGGATCCTCCAGTTGGGCCGACCCGCCGGACAGCTGCAGGAAGGGAAGCCGAGGCTGCTGGAGGGAGCAGGGACCCCAGGTCGGGGGGATGGTGAGCACCAGGCTCGGGCGAGAACGGCCGGGGCCGATTATCGATGCGGCCGCAGCCCAACGGCTCGGGCGAGGAGGGTTAACGCTTCGGGAACAACAGGGTCACCACCAGCCGCCCGCCCCAGCCGTGGGGGCCGGCTTCCGGGCCGCCGGCCCAGTAGCGCACGCCGCCGCCCACCGAGAGCAGCTGGTTGCCCAGCTTGGTCACCTTGCTCACCAACAGGTTGAGCGGCACGGCCCACTGGTTCGCTTCCCAGTCGTAGGTGGATTCGGTGTTGAGCGTGAAGGTCCAGGCGTTGGTGGTGGTGTAGCTCACAAACGGCTGCAGGAAGGTGGCGTTGAGGTTGGCATTGGGGCTGTTGTTGGCGACGCTCCAGAGGTGATTGGCCAGGGCGCCCATCGTCCAGTGGCCCCGCTGCACCAGGGCCACCCCGGTGGGTCCGAGGCCCCATTGCTGGATGCCGCTCAGCTGTCCGGTGGCGGTGCCGAGCAGGGCCACCGGACCCACGCCCCAGATCACACCCCCCGGGCCGGGTTTGGCCGGCGAGAAGAACAGGCTCTGGAGGGTGTCGCCGACGTTGACCTGACCCGTTTCGGCTCCCGCCTCCCCTCCGAACACGACCACCGGCAGGATCGTGCGGGAGATCAGGTTCCAGTCGGCGGACAGCTGGAAGGGCACCACCGGCTGGATGTTGACATTGGCCCGCTGCAGGTTCTGGTTGGGCCCGATGCCCCGATCGAAGTTGAATTGAAACGGCACGCTGATCAGCGAGGCCACCGGATTGGCCAGCTGTTTGGCCAGGCTGGCTTCCTCGCTGCGCAGCGCCTGGGGGGTTTCAAGCTGCTGCTCTGCTGCCACCCCCGGAGCGGTGGCCGGGGCCGGCTCCGCCGCCAGGAGCCGCTGGCTCTGGAGCAGCGCCAGCGCCAGGCCAGCCAGCCCCAGTCCGGTCAACCGCAGCCCAGCCACGCCCAGATCAACAGCACCCGACCCCGGCCATGGGGAGCCCGTTACCGCCGGAGCCCCGCAGGGTGCACGGCCCACGGGCATCCGAGGAAACGGGGCAAGGAACCGGCGGGCGGGCATGGGAGCCGAAGAAAGCCGGACGAACCGTAGGTGCTGACCCCTGTGGCTGCAGCGATGTTGCGTTTTCTGAGCGGTCTCCCCAGTGCGGCTCAGCGCGCTGGCGCGAGCAGTCGATCCATGGTGGCCTGCTGGGCCGGATTGAGCGGCTTCTGGGGTTGGTCGTGGGGCACCAGGCAGTTGTCCTTCTCGTTGATCGGGGCTGACGCCGTGGCGGTCCCGACGGCGGTGAGGGAGGGGTTGCGGTAGAGGCTGGTGCCCTCCTTGATCGTTTCCAGCACCTGGATGTCCTTGATGGTCATGGGATCCACCTTGAGCGGATTGGCGCTCAGCACCACCAGGTCGGCCAGCTTGCCGGGTTCGAGGGAGCCCTTGGTTTTCTCTTCGTGGAACTGGTAAGCGCCGTTGATGGTGAGGGCCCGCAGACCGTCGTAGGGGCTCACCCGTTCCTGGGGGGCCAGCACCACACCGGATTTGGTGGTGCGGTTCACGACGTTCCAGAGGGCATAGATCAGGCTGGGGCTGACGCCGGCGGGCATGTCGTGGTGGATGGTCCAGGGGATGCCGGCCCGCTGCACCGAACCCGCCGCCCCGGCCCAGGCCACCCGATCAGGGCCCATCAAGCGGGCCAGGTAGTCGCCCATCGGATAGATGCCGCCGGCGGTGAAGCTGGTGATCGCGCCCACCTTTTTGGCCCGCACGATCTGATCGGGGCGCAGGAACTGGGCGTGCTGGATGATCGGCCGATGGTCGGCCGGGCCCTGGGCGGCGTGGGCCTTCTCGATCGCCCCAAGAAAATTGTCGACCGCCTGGTCGCCGATGCTGTGGCCGGCCACCTGGCGGTTGCTCTTCCAGGCGCTGGCCACGGTGGCCTCCACGGCGGCCTGGGGATCCACGGCCAGGCCGCGGAAGTTTTTCTCGCTATTGCCGGGCGGATTGTTGGTGTAGGGCTGCGACATGAAGGCGTTGTCCATGCTGCCGTCCATCCAGAACTTCACCCCCGCCAGCCGCACCCGATTCAGATAACGGCCATCGCCATCCACCCGCGGAGAGCGCGAGGCGGGATTGGCGTATTGGGCCATCACGGCGCTGCGGCCCGCCTTGGCCTGCTCAAGGAAGGAATGCTTCACGAAGAGGAGAAGGTCGATCGGCAGCAGCTTCTCGTCGAGCATTTGTCGGGCCACATCGATGTCGTCATCGCTGAGGCCGAAGCCCATCTCGGAGGCCGTGGTTTGACCATTGGCCGTCCAGAGAGCCACAGCCTTGCCCACCCCCTGGCGAATCTGGGCCGGGGTGAGCGGCGCCTTGGCCGCCAGCACCGCAAACACCGGCGCTTCGGCGATGTGGCCGCTGGGCTCGCTGCTGCCCGGCTTGCGGGTGATCACCCCCCCGGCCGGATCCTTGCTGCTGGCGCTCCAGCCCATCTGCTTAAGCAGCACGGAGTTGATCGAACCCTGGTGGCCGGAGCCGTCCTGCACGAACACCGGCCGGCTGGCGCTCACGGTGTCGAGCTCCTCCTTGGTGGGGTGGCGGTTTTCGGCGAGCTGTTCCGCCCGGTAGCCCATGCCCTCCACCATCACGCCTTCCGGCAGGGTGGCGGCGTGGGCCTTCATGCGCCCCAGCAGTTCGGGGATGCTCTTCACGCCGATCAGATCGGCATTGAGCAGGGTGTGGCTGGCCAGCACCAGGTGGCCGTGGGCATCGATGAAGCCCGGCAGCAGGGTGCGGCCGGCCAGGTTCACCTGGCGTGCGCCGCCACCGGCCGCCTTGATTGCCTCGGCCAGGGGCCCCACATAAACGATGCGCCCGCCCTTTTCCACCAGCGCCTCGGCGTAGGCGGGCTTGGGCCCCGCCATGGTGAGGATGTCGCCGCCGCTGTAAAGGGTGCTGGCTGGGCTCGAGGACACGTTCGCTCCCGCGCTGATCGCCGGGCTCTGGCCGGCGATCAGCGCGGGGGGCTGGGGCGCGGCGCCCACCGGCAGGGTGGCGCTGAACAGCAAGCCGGCGGCGACCACCGATCCCCATCGAGGACCGAACAGAGCTGGTGTGGTCGAAACCGGACGGATCCTGGGCACGGTGGTTGTGCGTGAGCAGTGTCCGAAACGTAGGTAGCAGCTGGTGCTCGTGCCGCTGTTTTGCGTTTTTTGCGAAGCGTTCGGGCCCTGGATCGGTGGCGAAGTGCGGCGGTGATCGCGATCATCCGGCCAGCATTCCCCTGCCTGCGTGTTGAACCTGGCCCGCGTTGCCCTGGTGGTTCCCGTTGGCTGGCGTTGCCCGGATGCGCGGCGCCAGGGTCGTCGGCGTGGTGAGTGGCTGCTCCCATTGCTGCTGGCGGGAGGGGCTGAAATCGCCTCCCCTGGACCGGCCCGGGCGGAGGCTCCGTTGCCGGCGGGTGTGGCGAGCAGCCTGGTCCTGCCCGGTTGCCGCAGCGCCCTGGGGTTGTCGGCCACCGCGGCGGCGGCCCAGCTGCTGCGCGCCGATCCGGCCCTGCCGGCGAAGCTGGCCGCCGCACCCGCCTGCCGTCCTGCCGGTGATGCCCTCAGCCAGCTGGAGCGCCTGGAGCAGGCGTTGAGCGCCTCACGCCAGCGGATCGCCGCCCAGCAGAGCCAGCTCGCCGCCGAAACCGCCCGCCAGGACGCCCTCGCCGCCGATCTGGCCCAGCTGCGCCGCCAGCTCACCGGCCAGGCCGTCACCCCAGGTGCTGCCATCTCCGGCGCTCCCACCGCATCAGCCCCAGCGTTCGCCCCGGCTCCGTCCGCCACGACCACCACAGCCGCCGGGGCGACGGCCCCTGCAACCGCCGCGGCTCAAGGCACCCCCAGCACCCTGACCGCTCAAGTCCCTCCCTCCGCTCCTGCCGAGCCGGCCACGAACCCTCCGGCATCCACCGCCGCCTACACCCCCGGCAAGGGCTTCACCATGCAGGCCGGCGGCGCCAGCCTGCGGTTGTGGGCCGAGGCCAAACTGCTGGGCTTCTCCAGCAGCCGCTACACCTTCAATCCGGGCCAGCCCCTGATCGTGAGCCCGAAGGATCCGGCCCCCTCCTACGACCTTTCGGCCCAGCAGAGCACCGTGACGGCGGCCTTCCAGGGGCCGAAGTGGGGCAACTGGACCCCGGGGGCCTTCGCCTTGTTCATCCTGCAAGACAACCTGTTGGCCGAGGGCTACAGCTTCACGCCGGTGGTGGCCTACGGCGAGATCGGTGATGGCCACTGGCGCATCGCCGCCGGCCAGAACTTTGATGTGTTCGCGCCTCGCGATCCGGACAATCTCACCACCGGCAAACTGGCCAGCTCCGGCAACCCCGGCGCCTACCGGCCCCAGTTCCGGGTCGAGCGCAGCGTGGGCCAGGGCGCCGGTTTCGGGGGCCAGGTGCAGCTGGCGGTGTCCTCGCCGATCACCACCGCCCTGCCCAGCAACGTGGATCTGGCCAACCTCCAGACCCAGGAGATCGTGGAGGACAACGGCTGGCCCAATGTGGAGGCCCGTCTCAATCTCGGCTTCGGCACGGCCGCCGAGAGGGCCGGCGGGCGCCGGTTGCGGCCGGTGGAGCTGGGGGTTTCGGGTGTGGTGGGCCAGCTGCGGGTGCTCGACAACATCCGCCCCAGCGATCCGCTCACCCTGGTGGCCAACCGCTCCACGGTGAATGTGTGGGGGGCGGCTTTCGACGGCCAGATCGCCCTGGGCCGCCGCTTCGGCCTGAGCGGTGAGCTCTACACCGGCCAGGGGCTGGGCGAATACATGGCCGGCATCTTCCAGACTTACAACCGCGTCAGCAACCAGGCCGTGCCTACCGCCGGCGGCTGGGGCCAGCTCTACGTGTATCTGGCCGACAACCTGCGCTTCAATCTGGGCTACGGCATCGACAATGCCCAGAATTCCGGCCCGTTCGGCCTGCAGGTGAACAGCACGGCCTTCGCCAACGTGATCTGGGATGTGAACGCCTGGCTTCAGCTGGGCCTGGAGGGCAATTACAAACTCACCACCTACGACGTGTTCGGCGACAAGAACGCCTGGGTGGTGATTTCCCAGGTGATGTTTAGGTTGTGAGGCTTTTCAGTCCACCATGATCACCGTCGATCCATAGCGCTTGAGCTGGCTGTCGCCTGTCAACAGCAGCATCGGCTCCACTCGGCTCTGGCACACCAGCAGCCGATCAAAGGGATCCCGGTGATCGCTATCGCACTCCAGATCTCGCACCGCCAGCAGGTGGGCGTTGCGGATCGGCAGCCACTGGAACCCCTGCAACGGCACCTGGTGCTCCAGGGACACCAGATCCACCTGCAGCCGGCCGATGGAAACCTTGATCGCCATCTCCCAGAGCGACGCCTGGCTCACGAACACCTCAGCCTCCGGGGCCTGTACCACGTCCAGCACCGCTGGGGGCAGGCGCGGATCGTCGTTCAGCCACCACAGCACCAGATGGGTGTCGAGCAACAGCCGTGTCACCGCAGCGCCTCGAACAGCCCATCGAGGGGAGCGTTGAAGTCGTCACGGAGTTCGATCTGGCCGCGCATGGCGCCGGGTGCAGCGATCTGCCGGGCCGGAGCCTGCCAGGCCACCAGGCGCGCGATCGGAACCCCGGACCGTGCGATCACCACCTCCTTGCCCTGCTCCACCTCCTGCAACAGCTGGGAGAGATGGGTTTTGGCCTGATGCACGTTAACCAAGGCCACGACGGTTCGCGCTGAACTAAGGCTTAGTTTAGTCGGCCCATGCGGCTACGGGTCTCAGTGCCGGTGAATCCGCTGCTCCGCCAGCTCCGGCGTGGCGGCCACCCGGCTGGCGGCCTGGGCCGCGGCGGTATCGATCCGGTCCACCCCCAGCTGGAAGATCGGCCGGCCTTCCTTGATCGTTTCCACCACCTTGATCGTGCTGATCGTGGTGGGATCAGCCTTGAGCGGATCGCGCTCCAGGATCACCAGGTCGGCCAGTTTGCCGGGCTCGAGCGTGCCCTTGCTCTTCTCCTCGAAATACTGATAGGCGGCCCAGTCGGTGATGGCCTTGAGCGCCACATAGGGGCTCACCCGCTCCGCCGGACCGAGCAGGAAGCCGCTGCGGGTGGTGCGCACCACAGCCGTCTGGGCCAGGCGCAGCATGTCGGGGGGCACCACGGGCGCGTCGTTGTGGTTGGTGAAGATCACGCCCTTGCCGTAGGCGTAGCCGGTGGGGCTGATCCCCGCCGCCCGCTGTTCGCCGAAGCTCTGGCGGTGCCAGTCACCCCAGAAATAGGTGTGGGCGGTGAAGAAGCTCGGCACGATGCCCAGCTCCTTGATGCGGTCCACCTGGTCGTGGCGGGCCAGCTGGGCGTGGATCGCTACCGGCCGCAGATCCTTGGCGCCATAACTGGCGCGGGCCTGCTGCACCGCTACTAGAAACTGGTCGAGGGCGGCATCTCCATTGGTGTGGGTGATGATCTGCACGTTGTTGCGGTAGCCGAAGGCCACCCAATCGCTCACCTCCTGCTGATTCATCACGGCGTAGGCGCGGTAATCAGCCTTCTGGCCCGGGGGCGGTGAGCTGTAGGGCTGGCTCATGTAGGCGGTCTTGCCCTGGGGTGAGCCATCGCCGGTGAGCTTGATGCCGCCGATCTTGAGGCGGTTGCGGTAGGTCCCCACCTCCAGCTTGGCGGTGCTGCTGCCATCGGCCGGTGGCGGCGTGGCCGCTTCGGCTCCGCTGGCGAATTCACGGCCGGCGTTCGACACCAAGGAGCTGATCGGTGCAGGTGTCCCTGGAGCGCTGGCAGAGGCGGCCTTGCCATGTCCCACGGCCCGTGGGTCGCTGCCGGGCGCGACAATCACGGCCCTGCTGCTGGCCCGCGCATCGAGGCTGCTCAGCTCACCCAGCACCCGGTAGAAGGGATAACTCACCACATCGAGGATCAGCCGCCCCTGGCGGCCCGCCTCCCGCAGCAGGGTGATGTTGCCGGCGTTGCTGAGGCCGTCCTGGGCGGTGGTGATGCCGTAGCTGGCCCACCATTTCTGGACCGCATCGAGGCGCCGCAGCTTCTCGGTCTGGTCGGGCTGGGGGATCAGGGCCATGAACGGCAGGCCCGCCGTTTCCTCCAGCACCCCATTGGGCTCGCCGCTGGCGGGATCCCGCTGGATGAAGCCACCGGCTGGATCGGGCGTGGCCTTGCTGATCTTCACCAGGGCCAGGGCCGGGGTGTTGGCCACCACCAGGTGGCCGGAGGCATGAATCAGCACGATCGGAACGGTCGCGCTCACCGCATCGAGGTCGGCGCGGGTGGGATGGCGCTTCTCCTCGAGCAGGCTGTCGTCGTAGCCCATGAAGAACTGCAGCTGGCCGGCCGGGGCGGGATGGCTGGCCAGGTAGGCGCGAACCGTGGCCTGGATGTCGGCGATGCGGCGGGTGCTGCCCACCGGCGGTGGGCTGAGGTCGGGCCGGCCCCAGGTGGCCACGTAGTCGGGCAGGTGGCCGTGGGCATCGATGAAGCCGGGCAGCAGGGCCCGGCCGGCCAGGTTCACCCGCTTGGCGCCACCGCCCGCGGCGCGGATCGCGCCGGCCAGGGGGCCCACATACACGATGCGGCCGCCGCGCTCCACCAGGGCCTCGGCATAGCTGGGCTGCGGCCCGGCCATGGTGAGGATCGGCCCGCCGGCGTAGAGGGTGGCTGGAGCGGCGGCTGTCGTTGGAGCCACTCCGGGGTGGGAAGAGCCGATGGCGGGTGCGGCCTCCGCTGCCGTGAGGCTCCCGGCCCCGGTGAGGGGTCCACCCAACAGGGCGGCCGCCAGCAGGGTGGCAGTCGGTCCACCCCGCCTCAGGCTGAACCGGATCGGCGCTCGGTTCGGGGCGTCCGGGACGGAGGCTGGGGTGGGGGGAACGGGTGCGGCCAACGGAATCAAGAGTCCGGGTTTCCAGTGGAATGTTTAGGCGGATTTGCCGGGATGGTCAGCCTGCGAGGAGGAATCTTTCGCTGCTGGCCAAGCCGTACCGGCCGGATCCCCGGCCGATGCCCCCCAGCGATCCGGATCAGCCTGTTGCGCTCACCAGAGCAGCACGGCTGGCCGCCGAAGTCACCGGTTTGAACGGAGTGAGCACTGACTCACGTCCGCAGGCGTCCGCTCCTTCGGTTGATCCGCAGGCGCCCGCCTGCCGCCCCGCCAAGCCCCCAGCTTCGTCTCGCCGCTGGCTGGCGCCCCTGCTTGCCCAGGCGGCCCTGCAGGCTTACGGCGATGTGTTCCGCGAGGACGAGGGCCACGTGGCGGCGGGAGCGTTCGGTGAGATCGGCGAAGCCGTCGTGCACCAGGGCCTGCATTGGCGACGGCCCGGGGCAGGGTGGGGTCGTGAGTGAACACGCATTGCAGGACGTTGGCTCAGAGAAACACTTCTTCGCGCGGGTAGCCCACCCGGGGGGGATGGCGGCGGGCGTAGACAGCCGAGAGCAGCAGCAGGATGCCCAGCCGCCCCACGAACATCCCCACGATCAGCACCAGCTGCCCCCAGCGGCTGAGCTGCGCCGTGAGGCCCACATCAAGCCCCACCGTGCAGAAGGCCGACATGCAGGTGAACAGCTTCTCCATGAAGCTGACGCTCTGGTTGAGATCCTCGCCGCCGGTGGTGGGCCCCAGCCCCAGCAGCAGGGTCATCCCCAGCACGAAGAGGCCCGAGGCCAGGGTTACCCCCACGGCCCGCAGCACCAGTTCGCCGGAGATGGTGCGGCGGTGGATGATCACCTCCTCGCGGTCCTCCAGGGTGGAGCGGGTGGCGCCCATCAGGATCGCGAAGGTGGTGGTCTTGATGCCGCCGCCGGTGCCGCCGGGGCTGGCCCCGATGAACATCAGCACGATCATCAGCAGCAGGCCCGCATCCGAAAGGGTGGCGATCGAGAGCGGAACCGTGTTGAAGCCGGCGGTGCGGGTGGTGATCGACTGAAACAGGGTGACCTGCAGCTTCTCCGCCAGTGGCAGGCTCTGCATCACCCCATCGGGCGCGAACTGCTCAGTGAGCAGGAGCCCCACCATGCCCAGCACGATCAGCAGGGCCGTGCTGCGCAGCACCAGGCGGCTGTGGAGGCTGAAGCGCTGCAGCTGCCACCAGCGCCGGCGGTTGCTCCACAGGTCGTTGGTGACCCGCCAGCCGATCCCCCCCACCACGATCAGCGCGCCGATCACCCCATTCACCACCGGCTGGCCTCGGTAGGCCACCAGGTTGTCGCTCCAGAGGCCGAAGCCGGCGTTGTTGTAGGCGCTGATGCAATGGAACAGCGACGCCCAGAGCCGCTCCCCCGGATTGGCGATGTCGGTGAAGCCGAAGCCGTAGAGCACCACCGTGCCAAGGCCGATCACCAGGGTGGCGCTGAGCAGGATGCGGTGGAAGGTGGGGCCGATCCCCCCCACGCCGAACTCATCGAGGGCGCGGCCCTTATCGAGGCGGTGGCGCAGGCCGGAACGCCCCTGCACGAAGCCCTGCAGAAAGGTGGTGATCGCCATCAGGCCGATGCCACCGGTGAGGATCAGCAGGGCCAGCACCCCCTGGCCCACGGGGGTCAGTTCCTTGCCCACATCGATGATCGACAGGCCCGTCACGGTGATCGCCGAGGTGACGGTGAACAGGGCCTCCCAGAGGTCCACGCTCTCGCTGGAGCAGAGGGGCGTGGCCAGCAGCAGGGTGCCGGAGGCGATCACGAGCATGCCGGTCACCACCGTGAACTGGGGCACGGTGAGCTGGTTACGGCGCTGCAGCAGCAGGCTCCACCAGGGGCCCCACCAGGGATTCCACCAAGCCTTGATGGGGGGGCGGGGCATGGGCCGTGCCGGAAAGCTGAGCCAGTCTGCTGCGTGGCTCGGTTGTCTGGTGGACGCCCTTGCCGGGGCGCTGCGGGCCGGTCGATCCGAGCGAGCGTTGCGAGTCCCCGGCAGCCTGAGGACCAGCCTCGATCCCTAGGGTGCCGATGGCCCCTCTCCCCGGTCTGGCTCTGCCCCGATGACGGCCCCCCTGCCGCTTCCCCCGGCCCCATCGCTGCTCACCACCCTGTTGATCCTGCTGGTGGGGGTGGGCTTTGCCCGGATCTCGGCTGGCCGCCTGGCCCGCTGGGCCGTGCCGGCGATCGTGCTGGAGCTGGCGGTGGGCTTTGTGCTGGGCAACACCGTGCTGCCCTTCCGGGCGATCGCGCCCCTGGAGGGCCTCACCCAGCTTGGGGTGCTCGCCCTCTTCTTTCAGGTGGGCCTGGAGGTGCGCGGTGATCTGCTCACGTCCCGCCGCGGTGCCATCGCCCGCACGGTGGCTCTCAGCGTGCTGGTGCCGTTGCTGGCCTTCGCGCCCCTCCGCCAGGTGTTCGGCATGGCCGTCCCCCAGACCCTGCTCACCCTGGCGGTGCTCTGTGCCACCGGTACCGGTGTGACCCTGCGGGTGCTGGCCCAGCGGGGAGCCCTGCAGAGCCCCTCGGGCCGGCTGCTGGTGGGCGTTTCGGTGCTCGACGACCTGCCGGCCATCGCCCTGCTCGCCCTGGCCGCCGCCAGCGGCGGACGCGCCCTCGCCGCCCATGGCCCCGGGCCCCTGGGCCTGCTGCTGGGGTTGCTGCTGGCGGCCCTCAGCTGGCTTCCGGTCGACCGCTGGGCTCGGCGCGGGGGTGGGCGGCCGGCCGGGCCGCTGGCCATCCTGCTGCTGCTGATCGGCTGCGCCTGGGTGGGGGAGGCCACCGGCCTCACCAGCCTGCTGGGGGCCCTGTGGGGCGGCGTGCTGCTGGCCCGCTTCTCCCCCCCGGAGGCGGAGCTGCGCCAGGTCTTGGTGTTGCTGGCCGAGGTGTTCCTGCCGCTCTACTTCATCGCTGTGGGCATGCGCCTGCCGGCCGCCACCCTGCTGGAGCCCCGTGCCTGGGCCCTGGGGACCGTTCTGGTGATCCTCGCCGTGGCAGCCAAGCTGCTCTGCGCCCTGGGCGTGTCCCGGGCGGACCGGGCCGCCGGGGTGGACCGCTGGGTGGTGGCCTACGGCCTGATCCCGCGCGGGCTGCCGGGCCTGGTGTTCGCCACCACGGCCCTGACGGCCGGCCTGATCGATGCCGTGCAGTTCGCCGCCCTGGTGATCATGGTCACCGTCACCACCGTGGTGGGCCTGCTGCTGCTGGAGCGCCGCCTGGCCAGGATCGAGCCCGGCCCTGCTGGGCCGCCGGGCTGAGGGGGGCATGCTGCGGCCCCGCCGCCGCGTCGGCGCCGCGGATGCTCGGCGCAGGCTCCGATCGGTGGGGCCGCCGTGGTCTGCTCGGGGTTCGTCCGGGCCGATGCCGATGGATTCCCGCCTTGTGGTGAGTGTGGAGGCCTACGGCAACCGCATCGAGCGGCTGCTGCACCGCCTTGAACTGCTGCGCCGGCGGCTGCAGGATCCGGCCTGTCCCCCCTCCCTGCGGGACGGGTTGAACGGACGGGTGGCCTGGCTGCACGGCGCGATCTTCGCGATCAGCGCCGAACTCGACACCGGCTACTGACCCAGCCCTGCGGGACGGGGCGCCGGCGCTCAGGAATTGAGCGGGCTGTCGCGGAATTGCTCCATCAGCAGGCCCCGCTGGTATTCGGCCGAGAGGCTGGCCAGATGGGCGCGGGCCTGGTCGTGGAGCTGGGGCTCGATCACCTCAAGGGCGGTGACCATCGGCACACCCATCCGCAGCACCAGGGCCATGGCATCGAACAGGCGAACCTGATCGTTCTGCCAACCCTGGTAATCGGCGGCGAGGGCCGTGAGCGCCTCCGCGTTCTCTTCACCACGCTCCACCTGCTCCCGCAGGTGCTGCACCTGGGCCAGCCGAGCCGAGGTGACCAGGGCATGGGCGGCCCCCAGAGCCGCCAGGGAATCGGCGGCCTCCCGCTTCAGCAGCGCCATGCTGCGGCCCAGCACGGCGGCCTCCACCGAGAGGGGCTCGCGGCTGGCCGGGCTGAACACCGCGATCGGGGCGTGGCTGGGGCGGCCGGGCGATGCTCCCGGTGTCAGGGGCTTGGCCGGCTCGGTGGACATGGTGTCGGGAGCCTGCGGGGCAGCAGGGGGTTGCGGCGCTGTCGAGGCCTCCGGCTTGGGGGTGGCCTGCGCCTCGTCTGCTGCTTCAGGGGAGGGCGGCACCACCACCGGCCCCGCTGCAGCTGGGGTCACGGCCGATCCAGGCAGCCCCGTGGATGCTGCCCGCGCTGTTGCTGCGGGCAGCGCTGCTGATGTTGGGAGCGCCGGTAATGCTGGCGGCGCCGGTAATGCTGGCGGCGCCGGGGGAGGAGTTGCCAGCCGCTGGCCCAGCCTCACAAGCGTGCCGCCCAGCCAGCTGCGCAGGCGATGGAGTGATTGCATGGCGGACGGGACCGGCGGGGTCCGTGGCGATCGATCTCCACTCTGGGGGGGATCGGCGGCCACGGCGAGGACGGTCCAGCCTCCCGGATCGGGGGGAAAACCGTCCGTCCCTCCTAGGACGGTGGATCCAGACCTGTGGACCGTCGGCGCAGGCTGGCGATCAGGGCATCGCGGGCCTCATGGTGCAGGGCCTCGAGGCTGTTGGCTTCGACGCGCAGCCCCCGGGCGGTGGCGGCGGCGATGTGCCCACGGTCTTCCTGAACCACGTCGAACACGATCTCCCACATGGCTCCCTCGCTGCTCTGCCCCCAGCCTGAGTGGCTACGCCCCGGTCGGAGGACCCTCCGGCAACCGGCCCGGGTGCCCGTGGATGCAGGGCCGGGGGGCCGGCGGGACCTGCCCACGGGCCAGCGGCGGCTTCAGAATGGCCCCAGCTCCTGCAGCAGCGCTTTCCCTACCGCGTTCCCTCGCTCAATCCCCCATGAAGGTGATCGTTGATCTGTGCGTCATCCCCCTGGGGGTGGGGCCCTCCCTGGCCCCTTACGTGGCGGCCTGTGAGCGGGTGTTGCGCGCTGCGGGGCTGGATGAGGTTCAGCTCCACCCCAACGGCACCTCGGTGGCGGGCGAGTGGGGAGCGGTGTTCGCCGCGATCGAGGCCTGCCACACGGCGGTCCACGCGATGGGATGCGGCCGCATTCACACCGTGGTGACCATCAACAGCCGCACTGACCGGGAACAGACCCTCGCGCAGAAAGTTGAGGCGGTGGAGGCCCTGCTGCGGGAGTCGTGATCCAGCAGCAGGGCCCCCTGATCAGTTGTGGTCGCGCAGAACCGTGGTGCAGACGGTGACGCAGTCCTGATCATCCAGAGAGCAGCTGGTGATGCATTCGAAATAGGCTTCCACCGGATCGCTGCCTTCGATGTGCTCAGCACCCATGCCTTGGTGGGCGGCATGGCTGTCATGGGCGGAGGAGGCGAGGCCGGCGGTGGGCTGGTTCCAGGAGGTCATGGCTGCCAATGTGTGTGTTCCCAGACCATACGCTTGCTTTTTGGGAGCCCGCAGGGAAATGAGCACCTGTACTCAGGGTTGTGTGTGGAAGTGTGAAGCGATGCCCGCCTGGAGTGGGGCCAGGTGGCGAGAAAACCAGTCGGAGGCTTGATCGGCCACGCACGCGAGGGTTCCGGGTTCCTCGAACAAATGGCTGGCGCCCGCCACCAGGCTGATCCGGTGCGGCGCGTGCAGGCGCGCGGCGGCCCAGCGGTTGAGCCGCAGCACCTCCGTGTCCCGGTCCCCCACGATCAGCAGCACCGGGCAGCGCACCAGAGCCAGGGCAGCGGGTGCCAGATCCGCCTGCCGCCCCACCCAGTCGAGGCTGCCCACCAGCCGCTCCCCCAGCAGCGGGATGGCGAAGCGCAGGGCTCCATCGCGGGCATCGCGCGCCGCTTCCGCGGGGGTGAGCAGGTCGAGCAGCAGGGTGACCGCCAACTGGACCTGGCCCGGCCCCAGTTCCACCCTGCACGCGCGGCTCTCGACAGGTCCGTCCATGGGATCCCCCGGGCTTGCTGGTCCTAGGGGGCGAGCCGGCGGCCGGTGGAGAACCGCCGCTGCAGGGCGCGGCTTCTGCGGCGGATCGGCGGCAGGGCGGATCCGTCTGGAGCGCGCCGTGGAGTCCTCCCCTGCTCAGCGCTCAGGCATCGGGCAGGCGACGGGCGGCGATGAACACGGAATTGCCGGCTGGCAGGGTGATGCCTTGCTCCAGCGCGGCGTATTCAAGCTTGGCCATTGCCGCGAAGCTGGATTCGATCAGGGGCGGATAGGGTTTAACATCGCTGGTCGGATTGGCCGGCACGAACAGCTTCCGCCGGGCAAAGATCAAAGGGAAGATCAGTAGGTTGGCATAGCTGCTGATCGTCACCTCGAAACCACGCCGCAGCAGAAGATCGGCCAGTTCACTGCGGCGGAAGCGGTGGCGGGTGTCCATCAGCTTGTCGTGATAAGACCACATCCATTGATAAGCGGCCACGTTAATCACCGCAACTCCACCGGGTTTCAGCACCCTGGCGAATTCATCAATAGCCTTCGAGCCCTGGTCGATCTGCGAAATCACATCGGCGCTGACCAGCCCATCAAAACTGGCGTTCTCAAAGGGAAGTGCCTCGATTGAGCCTTGCACAATCGGGGCGGAGGTCCGTTGGCGAGCGAATTCGCAGGCCACAGGCGAATAATCAAGGCCGGTGATCGTCCAGGCCGATTCATGCTTCTGCAGGGCCTTAATCAGCCCGCCGGTGCCGCAACCCGCATCCAGAATGCTGGCCTGACGGCCGGTCAGTTCGCCCAGCGGCAGCAGCATCCGACGGTTGAGGGCGTGGAAATACCACATCGAGTCCTCAACTTCAGCCAGGTCGCGGTAATCGTCGAACTGCATCGTAATCAGAAAGCGGTTCAGCAAATGTTGCCTGGATCAGACCAATCCATGGCGCTGTAAACCTTAGACCAATCGTCACGTCGCAATCGAGCCGATCGGACCAACGTTGTTGCTCCCACGCGCACCGGCTGGCAGCGAGCCTCAGGGGTTGCAGTGGTCACAATGGCCGGGATCGGCCTGCAGCAACCCGTCGGGGCGGGGAAGGCTGACGCGGTGGTCGCAGCTGGCGCAGCCGTGGATCTCGGCCCGCACCAGCGCGGTGGCTTCGCCGCACCAGGCGCAGGGCAGGCCTGCTGTGGTCTCCACCAGCCCCCAGCCCGGCGCCTGGCAGGCCGGGCAAGGGGTCTGGAGACGGCGCACCAGGCGGAACGCCAGGCGCAGGATCGCCGCCATGCGGGTGGGGTTGTGGTGAGCGCGCAGGTCGGTCTGGAGGAGCACGCGGCCGTCTTCGGCCAGGGCGCTGGCGCGGCGCCGGGCCTGCTCCAGGTCCTCCAGGCTGTGGATGCCCTTGCTGATTGCCTCGGCCGGCAGGGGTGCGGCCCCGGCGCCGGCCGGTTGGTGGGGCCGCACGATCAGTCCCTGGGCGGGGAAGCCCACCCGCGCCAGCCAGGGCGCCGGATCCTCCCCGGCGGCGAGGATCCGCTCGCTGCAGCAGACCCGTGGGCTGACCATCCGTTCGCTGATCACCAGCTGGCGGGGACGGTCGATGAAGGTGAGCCATTCGCTGCCCAGCGGTAGCAGGGGGATGGTGGGGTGGGGGCCGTAGCTCCCTTCACTGGCCAGGCCGAGCGGCAACCCGCAGTCCTCCATGCCGGCCTCGGCCTTGAGGCGGCAGGTGGTGAGGGCGTCGGCCGGCCGCGGGCGCTCGCCGCTGAAGCTGCCGAGGTTGTCGGTGTCGACGCCGTGGGCCAGCACCAGTTCCACCCCCAGGCCGGAGCGGAAGGGGCGCCGCAGGCCAGAAGCGGGTGAAGCAGTGGCAGGCCAAGCCCCACAAGGTGCTGGCCCGCCATGGTCTGGAGAAGGTGAATCTCGACCTCGGCTTCGTTCCCCTGGCGGCCTGTGCGCCGCTGGCGGTGGCCGAGGCCAAGGGGCTGTTCGCCAAGCATGGGCTCGATGAGGTGCACCTGGTGCGGGAAACCAGCTGGCGCGGCGTGACCGACGGCCTGCTGGACCGTACCCTCGATGCGGCCCTGATGCCCTCGGGCATGCCGGGCTGGATGACGGCCGGCGGCCACGGCGACACCCCTGTGCCGGTGGTGAGCGCCCTCACCCTCAGCCGCAACGGCAACGGCATCACCCTGGCCCGACGGCTCGCCGAGTCCGGGGTCCAGAGCGTGGACGACTACCGCGCCTGGCTCCAGAGCCACAACCGCGAGCCCCACACCCTCGGCATCGTGCATCCGGCCTCGATGCACAACCTGCTGCTGCGTTACTGGCTGGCGGCCAACGCGATCGATCCCGACCGCGATGTGCATCTGCAGACCCTGCCGCCGGCCCAGATGCTGGCCGACCTCAAGGACGGCAGCATCGACGGCTTCTGCATCGGCGCTCCCTGGCTGGATCGGGCGGTGGCCGAAGGCCATGGCTTCACCGTGGCGGGCGACCTGGCGATCTGGCCGGGTCACCCCGGCAAGGTGCTGGGGGTGCGGGAGGACTGGGCCCTGGCCTATCCCAACACCCACATCGCTCTGGTGAAGGCCCTGCTGGAGGCTTGCGCCTACTGCGCCCAACCCAAGCACTGGACGGAGCTCAGCGAGCTGCTCAGCGATCGTCGCTATCTCGGCATGAAGAAGGAGGTGATCTGGTTCAGCGAAGCCAGCGCCGATGGCAACGCCACGGTGCCGCATCACCTCTTTTTTGGCCCCGGCGTGAACCGCCCCAGCCGCAGTGAACACCTCTGGATCCTCACCCAGCTCGCCCGCTGGGCCGAGATTCCGTTCCCGCGCAACTACGTGGAGATCCTGGAGCGCATCTGTGCGGTGGGGGTGTTCAGCACCGCCGCCCGCGAACTGGGCTTTGAGGAGGTGTCGTACCAGCGGGGCGCCATCGATCTGTTCGATGGCCGCCCGTTCAACACGGAGGATCCGATCGGCTACCTCAATGATGTGACGGTTCACCGCAACTTAAGCGTGGCCGAGATCCCGATCGGGGTACCCCGCGTCCTGGTTGGTTGAACGGCTGGGGCGGCCTGATCCATCCAGCGCCGCCCAGGCTTCCACGCAGCCGCGACCCTGGCTCAGCCCGCTTCTCACCAGCCTTCTCTCAACAGCCTGTCTGTCATCCCATCCCGTTGCCAACCGCTTCCGATGAGCGCCTCACCCACCCTCGCTTCCTCCCCGGGCCGCAGTGCGGCCAACGCCATGCCGCTGCTGCGTTTTGAGCAACTCGGCAAGGTTTATGCCACACCGCGGGGTCCCTATCCCGTGCTCGAGAACATCAACCTGGAGGTCAACCAGGGTGAATTCGTGTGTGTGATCGGCCACTCCGGCTGCGGCAAATCCACCCTGCTCAACATGGTGTCAGGTTTCGCCACCCCCAGCTCCGGCCAGGTGCTGCTGGAGGGCAAGCCCATCACCAAGCCCGGTCCCGACCGGATGGTGGTGTTCCAGGGCTATGCCCTGCTGCCTTGGCTTACGGCCTACGAGAACGTGCATCTGGCGATTGATGCGGTGAAGCCCAACCTGCCGGAATCCCAGAAGCGCGAGATCGCCCTGGAGCATCTGGCCATGGTGGGGCTCAGCGAAGCGGCCAACAAGAAGATCACCCAGATCTCCGGCGGCATGAAGCAGCGCGTGGCGATCGCCCGGGCCCTCTCGATCCGGCCGGAGGTGCTGATCCTCGATGAACCCTTCGGCGCCCTCGATGCGATCACCAAGGAGGAGTTACAGGAGGAACTCCTTTCGATCTGGAACACCCAGAAGTGCACGGTGCTGATGATCACCCACGACATCGACGAAGCCCTGTTCCTGGCTGATCGGCTCGTGATGATGACCAACGGCCCAGCCGCCGGCATCGGCGAGGTGCTCACGATTGATTTCCCCCGGCCCCGCAGCCGTGAGGAGATCATGGAGGACCCGCGCTACTACGAACTCCGTAACAGCGCCCTCGACTTCCTCTACAACCGTTTCGCCCACGACGAGGACGAGAAGGCGGCCTGAGCCCTGCCTGGATCGCAGCCGCTTGCTCCGCCGGGCTCGGCGCCGAGCAAGCGCTGCACCACCAGGGTGCGGCGGGGCGCCTGGAACGGCTCGGCTGAAGGCCGCTCTGTGATCAGTCCCGCCAGCCGCACCCGCCATGGTGCGCCGGGGGCGTGGCGTTGCGCCAGGTAGGCCCGCTCGAGGGCGAGGTAGGCACCCTCCATGGCCACCGGCAGCCGCTGACCGGTGGCACAGAGCACGATCGACGGGGCATCGGCCATCAGGCTGACCATCCCGCTCAGCTCCAGGGTCGGGTCGATCGGTTCGGGCTCCAGCCGCTTCAGCAGCCGCCCCGAGCCAGGGGCCAACCCTGCCGCCGCCGTCGCGCCGGCCAGGTTCAGTCCTGTCCCGCCTGCTGAAACCTGGAACTGCAGCGGAGGCCGTTCCCCATCTTCAAGCAGCAGCTGCGGGACGCCGCCGCCCACCCGCCAGCGGCCGATGGCATCCCGTGCTGAGGTGTCCGGCCCGGACGCTGACCAGCGGCGGAGGGCGAAGCTGCCCTCGGGGGCCAGATCCAGATGCCACCGCTCCGCTCCTGCCTGGGTGCCCACCGCCCCCTCCCAGCTGCCCGGCAAGGCGCCGAGGCTGGCGCGGGCCGGGTTGTCGGCCTGGGGATCACCCGCCACCCGCACCAGCTGCAGGCGCAGTTGCGGCCTGGCCCCGGCGGGCAGCGGGATCCGGGTGTCGGTGAGGTAGAGCAGGCGGCCCGCCTGGCGCACCTCCGCCCGCACCGCGATCCCGTAGCGGTTTGGGCGGGATGGTTCCTGGAAGCCCAGTGCGAAGCGGAAGGGCCCCCGGCCGGGACCCGCCGGCGCCCGCCGCCACCGGGCCAGCACCGGGGCCGGGGCATCCGCCAGGGCGGTGTCGATGATCTGCACTTCCAGCACCGCATCGGCGGGCAGGGGAGCAGAACCCTCCAGGCTTGCCGTGCCGACCAGGGTGATCAACGGCGACGTCGCCCCATCGCTGGGGGCTGGAGGTGGTTGGCCCGCTTGAGCCGGCGGAGGGCCCGCCGCCAGAAGCGCCGCGCTGATCAACAGGACAGGGAGGACCCGCTGCCCGAGCACCTTGAGCCGCCTGGGGAGCATTCGGGAAAGCCGCTGGCGACGGAGCTTCAGGGGCAGTCGTGCAGCAGGGAGTTGGGGGAGGCCACCAGGCCGGGCAGCAGCTGGGCACCCACGGCCTGCAGGGTGGTGCCGGGGTCGTTGCGGAGTACGGCCGGATGGGCCAGCGCCACGCTGGTGAGGAAGGTGGTGGCGAGCACGGTGGCCACCCCTTCGATCAGGACGCGACGGCGCCGCAGCCAGGGATCGATCCGGTGGGCGCTGCGGAAGGGCTTGGGCGCACGGCGCAGGGTGCTGCCGAAGCCAAAGGTGCTAAGGACCCGGGCCCGAGGGCGGTGCAGGCTGGCGGGGGCAAGCCGGGACGCCGGGAAGGGAGGCATGGCACTGCGATCGCGTGACTCCTTTATCGCACAGGTTCGGTGCCGCTGGCGTGCGTTGGCAACGCTTTCAGGCCCGGCCGCTGAGCAGTTCCACGATCGATGGGGCGGGGATGCGCTCGATTTCGCCGTTGTCCACGTTGAGCACCTGCACGAAGCCGGGGGTCCGGCTGTGGGGGCGGGGCGTCACGGTGGTGACCCGGCCGATGAACCAGGGGCGGCCCGCCATCGCCACCACGGCCAGATGGCCGGGGCGCACCTCGCGGAAGCGGTGGGGGCAGGCGCGGCGCAGGGGCGCAACGGCGGGATCGATCTGTCCGGGTGCCACGGCCATTGAAGCGACCCTTGCAGGCTAGTACGCCTGTACTGTTCTGGCAATGAGGAGCGTTGCCGACCTGGATCCAGGCAGGGTCCCGGGCTTGATGCGCCGTTCTCCCTGGCTTGCCCTCGCCACCCTTGCGGCGCTGCTCCTGCCGGTGTCGGCCCGCGCCCACACCACCTCCCTTCAGGACGGCGGCTTTCGGGCCGGTTTCCACCATCCCCTCACGGGGGTGGAGATGGGCATCGCCCTCGCGGGGCTGGCGTTGGGCCTGGGGCCCTGGCCCGCCATCCCTTCTCAGGCTTGCCTGGGGCTTCGGGCGGGTGGAGCCAGGGGCTCTCCGTGTTGCGAGTTGTCAACGCCGGCGCCCTGGCCAACGGAACCGATCAGCATTTTCTAGGCTGTTGATCACGATTACTTGTAGTTCGCCATGCGTCTGAGCTGGCCGCAGCATCTGCAGGCGTCCCGCACGATTGAGCGGGCCGCCGATGCCCAGCGCGGCGAAGCTCTGGCGCTGATGGGCATGTCGCTGCTGATCCTGGCTGAGGATCTGCTGGCCTCCGAGCGGGTCGCGGCCGGCGGCTCGGCTGAGGTTTAGGTCCGCCCGCTGGCTTGTCCCAGCTTTCGTTCCTGCTGGGCTGGGTTGTGCCGCTGAAACGCCGCTGCACACGCCGCTGCCCACCTCGCTCAGCCTTCGCCACGGCTGGTTCGCCTCGCGACCAGCACAGTTGGGTCGCCGACCCGATCCACCGCAATGGCAGCACCGGAATCCACACCCCGCGATGAGGCCATGGCGGCTTCACCGCCGGGCACGGTGGCGATTTTGGTGAACGGCCCCAGCTCCTCCGGCAAATCCACCCTCTGCCGGGCTCTGCAGGATCACCTCGCTGGCCTGGCCGGCGGCCAGGACGCTCAGGCCTACGCCCGCGTCGCCTTCGACGATCTGGTCCCGCTGATGTCCGAGCGGCTCTTTCCGCACAGCCTGGTGCGGCAGCAGGGCGGCGATCCGGCCCGGCTGGTATCCCGCCAGCCCCACGATGGCCTGGCCGGCTGGGAGTACGTGGCGGACCATCCCACTGGCGCACCTGCCGATGGCGCTCCCCGCCTGCGGCTGGTGCTGGGACCCCACGCCCGCCGGCTGCTGGCGGGTCTGCACCGCGGCTGGGGGGTGCACCTGGAGCTGGGCACCAACCTGATCATCGACCACTTCCTGCAGGAGCCGGAGTGGCACGACGAGATCCTGGCGATCCTGCGCCGCTCCGGCGCCCGGCTGCTGCGGGTGGGCGTGTTCTGCGCGGTGGCCGAGCTGGAGCGCCGCGAAGCCTTCCGCGGCGACGGTGCGGTGGAGGAGAGGCCGCTGGGCCTGGCCCGCCGCAGCAGTGAGCTGTGCCATGCCCACCCGCTCGTCTACGACGTGGTGGTGCACACCGAGCGGCAGAGCACGGCGGCCTCGGTGGAGGCGATCCTGGCCGCGCTGCAGGCCCCGGCCCTCTGAGCCGGCTTCAGGGCGCCTGAACCGGCTGCCTCGTTCAGCGGCCCGCCTCCAGCAGGGCAACGCCGCGGCGCTGGATGGTGGTGGCGTAATCGGTCCAGGTGCCCTGGCCCCAGTAGCGGAAGCAGCTGGTTTCGAGCAGCAGCAGATGGAGCAGGGCCTGTTGATAGGGCTCGCTGCTGGTGACCGAGGGATCGGCCGCCACCAGCGGGTCGTACACCCGGTGGAAGTGGGCGCTGAGCTGGTTCATCGGCTCGAGCACGTTGGCGTAGCCCTCCACCCAGCTGAGGTTGTTGGTCCAGGAGGCGCCGGCCATCGAGAAGCTGGAGTCGGCAGCCTGGAGTGCGGCGATCGCCGCCTCCACCGCTTCCGGGGTGGGGGAGCCGCCCACCTGCTGCCAGAGCCTGTGCTGCCCCACCGCCTGAATCGGGGTGAAATCAGCGCAGGACACACCACTTGCTTCCAGCAGCTCCAGATATTCCGTGCCGTTGATCGCCACCGTCCCAGCGCTGCTACCCCCGGCTCCGCCCCCGTCAGCGGCGATGCGCCGGTGGGCCTGAAGGAAGGCGGAGGGGAATTCATTCATCATCACGCCGCCGTTCTCGCCATCGGCGATCTGGGCCACGATCGCGGGCACGCTGGTTCCCCCCAGCGTCTGCCGGTTCAGCCCCAAGGCCTCGTAGCAGGGCTGCATCTGACCCACCAGCTTGGTGTCGGAGCCCTGGGTCTTGATCAGGGCGGTGATGCACACCTCCTCGCCGCGGCCGTTGCGGGCCACCAGCTGATTGGGCCCGTATTTCTGCTCCTGGCGCAGGCCGGAGCCATCGGGGTTCTCCACGCTGTGCTCCTGCACCAGCAGCCAGCGGTAGCCGCACTCCCGCAGGGCCTTCACCAGCTCAAAGAGGGTGTCGGGATGGTTCGGCAGGGCCATCTCCGGTGGTGAGAAGCCCTTCACCCGCTGCAGGGCCGCATCGCCAAACAGGGCGGCGAAATGGTGCTGCCAGGCCAGGATCTGCAGCTTCAGATCGGGGATCGGCGTGGAGGGGGCCACCGCGTGGCTCCAGAAGGTGCCGAGCCACTCCACATGGGGCTGAACCGAGGGATCGGTGGCGAGGAATTGGAGGCTCTCGAGGATGTCGCGGCGGCCCATCTGCTCGAAACCCCAGAGCAGATTGCCGGAGTAATCGAGCATGATGCGCGGATCGCAACCCTCGCCGATCAGCTGGGGAATCAGATCGGCGAGGCGCCGGTAGCAGTGGGCGAAGGGTTCGGCGTTGTGGTTATCGCCCTCGCCGGGGTGCTCCAGCATGTGCTGGAGATGGGAGATCAGCTCGCCATCAACCCCGGCCGGAATCGTGGGCTGGTGCATGTGGAGCGCGCAGGCGAAGCTCGAGCGGAACGCCTCAAGCTTCCGGGTCGTACGCGGCAGAAACACCGGCGTGTCCTGCTGCACCAACTCCAGGATCGCCGCTTCGCGGCCGGCGATCGGCGGCAGGGGGTGGGTGGGCATCGGCGGATCTCCTGGGGGGCCTGCGCCGGCGATGCCTGCCCAGCGTGTCCGCCTCTGGTCTAATCCGTCCGGGGGCGGATCAGGCCCCCATCGTCGCTCCAGCCGAGCATGGTGCTGCCGTGGGCCCTGTCCATCGTCATCGGCGCGATTCGGGCACGCACAGCTCAGAGGTCAGGGCCGACGACGAGGCCTCATCCGCCGGTTCCCGCCGGCGGGGCTGCCGGGCTGGCGAGCAGCCTGCGCACCTCCGGTGCCAGCGCCTCGGCCAGGCGCCGATGCCCCGTGGCATCGAGATGGATGCCATCGGCGCCGGCGGACACCACGGCATTGATGTCGAAGAACGGGCAACCCTGATCGCGGCAGACCTGCCCGAGATGGCGGGGCAGGTCACGGGACTTCGGCTCTCCCCCCGCAAACTGTTCGGCCATCAACGCGGAGAGCTCGCCGAACTGCACCGGGGCCAGCACCAGCAGCGGCGGGGGCTGGCCGTTGAGGCCGGTGGCACTCTGCTGGGCGATCCGAATCAGGGTGGCCACGCCGCGGGCGGATTCGTGGGCCGACACATGCAGATGGTGCTTGAGATCATTGGTGCCCAGCATCAGGATCACCAGCGCCAGGGGCGCATGGCTTTCGAGGATCGGCAGCAGCGCCTCACGGCCATTGCGGCCCGGCCGGAAGGGTTCATCCCAGCAGGAGGTGCGGCCGTTCAACCCCTCGGCGATCACCTGGACACCCTCTCCGAGGAGGTTTTGCAGCAGGGTCGGCCAGCGTTCGGCGCGCGGGTAACGCGCCGCGGTGAGGGGTTCGTAGCCCCAGGTATTGGAATCGCCGTAGCAGAGCACGGTGGTGTCGATGCTTTCAGCCATGGTGATCAGGCCGGTCGGTGATCGCGCACCATGGTGAAGATGCGGTTGTGGTGTTGATCGAGGCCCAGGCGCCTATCGATCGCCCGCTGGTTAAGCAGCAGGTTCCCGCAGCCATGCTCAAGCGCGCCACGAACCCGCGCAAGCACAGCGGTGCGCTTTGTGATGGGACGTTCATCGGCTGCGGTGATCACCCCAACCACGGCCCTCACCGATCTCCTCCTCGGGGTTGGGGCGGGGCGGGCACGGGGTGATGGTGGTGCGGCCAGGGGCTGGACCGTTTTGCTTAGGATCGGCAAGTCCGCCCGATCGGCAAGGCCGTCCGATCGGCATGGTCTGCCGATCAGCAAGGTCAACCTTCTGGGGGCATCGGAGCCTGCCCATCCATGGCAACGGCAAGCCTTCGTCGAGATCAGCAGATCCATCCCAACCCCGCAGATTCCATGACTGCCCCGATCCAGGCCCTCGCCGCCCACGGCGCCGGACAACCACTCCAACCCTTCACCTACACCCCCGGCCCGCTCGGTAGCGAAGAGGTCGAGATCGCCGTTGAGAGCTGCGGCATCTGCCATAGCGATCTCTCCATGCTCGACAACGCGTGGGGCATGACCACCTATCCGTTTGTTCCCGGCCACGAAGTGATCGGGCGGGTGGTCGCCCTCGGGGAGCACACCAAGCGCCTGAGCATCGGCGACCGCGTGGGGCTGGGCTGGTTTTCAGGCAGTTGCGGCGCCTGCGATCAATGCCTCTCCGGCAACCAGAACCTCTGCCTCAAGGCCCAAGCCACGATTGTTGGCCGACACGGTGGCTTCGCCACGCGGGTTCGGGCCGACTGGACCTGGGTGGCCCCCCTGCCGGAAGGCCTCGACGACAAGAAGGCCGGCCCGCTGCTCTGCGGCGGCATCACCGTGTTCAACCCGATCGTGGAATTGGGCATCCAACCCACCGACAGCGTGGCGGTGATCGGGATCGGCGGGCTGGGTCACATGGCCCTGAAGTTTCTGCGGGCCTGGGGATGTGATGTCACGGCCTTCACCACGAGCGACTCGAAACGGGAGGAAGCGCTCCAGCTCGGCGCCCATCGCACATTGAACTCCCGCAATGCTGAAGAACTCGCCCAAGCGGCGAACAGTTTCGACTTCATCCTCAATACCACCAACGCCAACCTCGACTGGAACACCTACATCGCTGCCCTCAAACCCAAGGGCCAGCTGCACACGGTGGGTGCCGTTCCCGAGCCGATTGCCTTGGCCGCTTTCCCGCTGATCCTCGGCCAGAAAAGTCTCTCCGGGTCGCCCCTCGGCAGCCCGTCCACTACCGACAAAATGCTGCACTTCAGCTGCCGCCATGGCATCGTGCCCACCACGGAGTTCTTCCCCCTGTCGAAGGTGAATGAAGCCCTGGATCACCTCCGCTCCGGCAAAGCGCGCTATCGCATCGTGCTGATCAACGATCTGGGGTGAGACTGAGGTGGTCTGGCATTTCTGGATGCTGAGCGGGGATCCGTCCGGACGTTTTGCATGCCTGGTGGATCTGAGCCTGGTCACATCAGTGGATCAGGTGCGGACCACTGATATCACCGACATCCCGCTGCAGAACGGCGTTCTCTACCTGGTGACGATCGTGAGTATGCGGCTGGATGCGTTCAGTGCCGCCTCCAGTTTCTTCCCCCGCCCCCGCGCAGGACGTGGCCCGCCGGAACCGCCGCGCATGGTGGGCAAGGTTCTCACCGGCAACGGCATCACCCGCTACGAGCGAGGCGCCTACGGCCTGGTGGGCGGCGAGGATCTGAGCGACGCTGAGCGCGACCAGTTGCTGGAGCTGTGCCGCCTACGCCTTGACGCTTTCCGAGAGCAGCGCGGCGAGGAAGTGTTCGCCCACAGGAGCCGCCACCCTGGAAGTGGACCCCATCGTGCCCAGGAACCAGGGCGGTTCGGACGCCATCAGCAACCTGCAGTCTCTCTGCTTCCGCTGCAACGCCGCCAAGCGATGGGAGGCGGGCTGTGTGTTCTGCGCGCTGGAGGCCAGCGGCCGGGTGCTGCTGGACAACGAACTGGCGCTGTGCATCGCCGATGCCTACCCGGTGAGCGAGGGGCACAGCCTGGTGATCCCGCGGCGGCATGGGGCCGATGGGTTGGCGTTGCACCAGCCGGAATGGAGTGCGGTGGTGGAGCTACCTCACTCCATTCTCCATAAATGGACATCCACATGCTGAGCGGCCGCATGGAAGTCCTTGTCGGTTGTTAGCAGGGTCAGGTCATAGCGCTGGCTGAGTTGGATCAGCAGGGCATCAATGGTTCCGATCTGTACACCCCGACGGCGGCAGGCATTGCGGATCTCGGCGGCTGCGATGTGGTCCTGTTTGTCGGGCTGAAGAAAGGCGAGCCCAGAAAGACGCTCCACGAGCTGGTCCCGGCTTTTGGGGCCTGCAAAACCCTGCAGCACTTCCTGAAGCACCAATCCAGTGGTGAAGACCTGCTCGGCGCCCAGGAGAGCGGCACGGAGAGCGCCAACTTCAGCCAGTCCAGGCTGGCCATCACGGCGAAAGGCCAGCGACCAGACGGACGTGTCGACCAACAGACTCACCGCTGGCGTTCCCGTTCGGCCTTGTAGTCGTAGCCGGGGTCCCACTCGAGTTTGCCGAAGAGCTCCGCCACCTGGCGCTGTTCCCGGCGCGCGATGAACTCCTGCAGAGCGCGGGTAACGGCGGCCTTCTTGGTGGGCTCACCGCTCAGGCGGAAGGCGTGGTCAAGCAGGTCTTGATCGAGAGCGAGATTCGTAGCCATGTGTGACCTCGTCAAGAGGTGTCTACACATTATGGCCGACTCCCTGGCTGAGGGGACAGAACAAGACATGGCGGCTGGGCTTCTCCCCCGCAAGTGCCACCCCCCATGCCCCCAACCCCCTCCCCCACCGACGAGCGCCTACGCGACACCATCGCCAAGCGCATGCGCATGAGCCACGTTGACCAGCCCCTGATGCTCATGGAGCTCCTCGGCCATGGATTTGCCAGGCAACAGCCAGCCCGGCCCCCGCGCAGGACGCGGCCCGCCGGATCCTGGGGGAAGACGTGACCCAGATCGAGGTCTACACCGAACGCGTCAAGCGCATGGTGGGCAAGGATCTCACCGGCAACGGCATCACCCGCTACGACCAGGGCGCCTACGGCCTGGTGGGCGGCGAGGCGAGAGGCGGGAGCGCATCGCCGAGCGGATGATTGGGGCCGCTGGGCACGTAGGAAACTCAATGCTTGGCAGCGGCCAGAGAACGAACCGCGATGAGATCCTGATCACCAATCGCTCGGAGGCTGCTGCTTGAAAGCGTCAACAGCGATTGGGTGCGTCCAGATGCAGCGACAAACTCAACCTCGACATTTTCAGGATCGTGAATAGCGACGACAGCACCGAGATCCCCCAACTGGAGACCAGCATCAGGTATGTCGTGGGTGAGAGCGACTGTCTGGTGCAAGACGAACATGACTTACTCCGGAAATGCGGTGACGAGCCTTGGCTGTGTGGACTGATCGTGGATAAGCCAGACCGTTCTGAATGGTCTGGATGCTCCATTGGGGCCTTTCAAAGTAGCACTGATGACTACTTTCATCCCATAGGCGCTCGCTTCGATCCGCTGGACCGTCCCAGTCTGCCCATGGTGGAGCAGATCATCACGAAGTCGCCTCCAGGATTCAACGGTATAGCCGAGTGAACGAAATACCCTGGCCTTAAAGCGACCGACCGGATGCGTGTCAGAGAGCAGGTAGTCGCAGATCTTGGCTTCGTCAACAAGCGCTTGGTCTGCATGGGGGAGCATTCGTGAGTCAGGGTGATCGCTGGGGCGTCTGCCCTACAAGTGCCACCCCCCGTCACCCCCCGCCCCAGCACTGGCCGCCACAGCGCCAGGATCCCCCCATTCCCCCAACCCCCTCCCCCACCTACGAGCGCCTGCCCGACTCCATCGCGAGGCGCATGCGCATGAGCCACGTCTACCAACCGCTGATGCTCATGGAGCTCCTCCAGCGCCTCCGGCAGGAAGCGCACTTCAGGGAGCGTCATCCGATGCCGAGCTGGCTGCGCACTTCATCCCAGCCAAGAGCTGCGTCAGGGTTGCTTAGATGAGCCGTCCAGCGCCGATCCAGCTCTGCGAAGAGGTCGGGATCGAGCGGCAGCGCCCCGTCTCGGGCCTCGTCATCCAGGCTGTCCCAGAGGGCGATCGCCAGGGCCAGGCGCTCGCTCTGGGGCA
>JBILUS010000035.1:0-23074 GCA_044370835.1 Cyanobium sp.
CACCGGCTCGGGTGCTCCCTGGCCGGACTCTTTGGGAGGGTGAGGGTCGGGTTGGCTCCCGGGCCTCCCCTCAATCACAAATTAGATCTTCTGGGTGATGGTGGTGGCTCCAGGAGGTTCCTGTTACAGCCTTGAATCTGGCGGTTTTGCGAACCGCATGGCCGAGAAGCGGCAGAAGTCTCCAAAGACCTTCTGATCTGCAGCATCCATCAGGTTCCTCGCCCTGCTCTGAGCGGCGCGGAACGGATCACCAGCGCAGCATCCGAAGCCAAAGCCACCAAAGCAGCGCCACGGGCAGCATGGCCAGGAGGAGAACCTCCAGGCTCTGAATCTGTTCAGGGTTCATGGTTCGCGGCAATCGATTCCGTTGCCAGCCTCCCGGTTCCTCCCGGGCCTCCCACGACCTGGATCGACATCAGGCCGCTGCAGGCCGGCGCTGTTGCGTGGCGACAAGCGCTGCTCCACCGGCCGCCAGCACCACCCCGCCGCTCACGGCCAGGACCACCAGCACCTGGAGCAGCAGCAGGGCAATCCCCAGGGCTGAGCCGGCCACGATCTGCACCCTGGCCTTGATCAGCAGCGTCAGCAGCAGCAGGACGGTGGCCTTGAGGGCCAGCACCTTGGCCGTGGTGAAAGGGCAGAAGGGGTTCAGAAGCACGGCGGACTGGCAGATCTCCCCATGCTGGTGACCCGACGACCATCCCGCGGCTGCCGCTTGCGGTGCAGATCCTCCGTCCAGCCGTGGCCGGCCGCGCCTCGGCTTAGTGCAAGCGTTGGTCCGCCGTGATCGCGGGGAACCGTGCTCTCAAGGCCAAGGACACATACACCAGGCTCACCAGCACCGGCACCTCGATCAGGGGGCCGATCACGCCGGCCAGGGCCTGCTGGGAGGCGACGCCCCAGATGCTGATGCACACGGCAATCGCCAGCTCGAAGTTGTTGCCGGCGGCGGTGAAGGCGAGGGCCGAGGTGCGGGGGTAGCCGAGGCCGCTGTTCATGCCCACCGCAAAGGCGATGCCCCACATCAGCACGAAGTAGAGCAGCAACGGGATCGCCACCTTGATCACCTGAGCCGGATCCGAGGTGATCGCCTCACCCTGCAGGGCGAACATCACCACGATCGTGAACAGCAGTCCGTAGAGGGCCAGGGGACTGATCCTGGGCAGGAAGCGCTGCTCATACCAGCGGCTCCCCTTGAGTCGCACGCCGATCAGGCGGGTGAGGAAGCCCGCCACCAGTGGAATCCCCAGAAAGATCAGCACCGCCCGGGCGATCTCCCCAAACGAGAAGCGCACGATCTGCGCGTCGAGCCCCAGCCAGGCGGGAAGAATCTGCAGGTAGAAGGTGCCAAGCACCGCATAGATCAGAACCTGCAGGATCGAATTGATCGCCACCAGCAGGGCCGCTGCTTCGCGGTTTCCCTGGGCCAGATCGATCCAGATCAGCACCATCGCAATGCAGGGGGCGATGCCGATCAGGATCAGCCCGGTGCGAAAGGCGGGCTGATCCGGCAGGAACAACCAGGCCAGGCTGAACATCAGCAGCGGCCCAAGCCCCCAGGTGAGCCCCAGGGTGATCGTCAGCAGCCGGCGGTCCCGGGCCATGGAGCCGAGCTCGCCGTAGCGCACCTTGGCCAGCACCGGATACATCATCAACAGCAGGCCCAGGGCGATCGGCAGGGAGGTGTGCCCCAGCTGCACCAGGCCCAGCAGCCCCTGCAGGCCGGGCACCAGCCGGCCCAGCAGCAGCCCGGCGGCCATCGCCAGCAGGATCCAGAGCGGCAGCAGCCGATCGAGCCACGGCAGCCGTGCGGCGCCCTCGCTGTCCCTGGCGAGCGGAGCGGGATGGGTGGGGGCTGGGGTGGCCATGGGGGATCGCGAGCCGGTGGTGGTTCGGGGCTGCTGGAGGGAGGGGGCTCAGCAGCAGGGCGGGGCCGGGGTCCGGCAGCCGGCGGCCAGCTGGCCGAGCCAGTCCTGCAGGGCTTTGAGGGCTGCGGGCTCGAGGCGGTAGTAGATCCAGCGGCCCTCCTGGCGGGCGCCGATCAGGCCCGCCTCCTTCAGCACCTTGAGGTGAAACGAGAGTTTCGACTGGGCCAGGGCCAGCTCGGCGGTGAGGTCGCAGACACAGCGTTCGCCGCCGGCCAGGGCCTGCACCACCTGCAGGCGGATCGGCTCGGCCAGGGCGCGCAACGGCGGCAGCGCCTGATCCGCAGTCAGGGGTTCAGCGGCCAACACCGCTGCGGCCGGCGACGGCGCGGCGGCAGACGGCACAGCGGCAAAAGGCCCAGCGGCAGACGGCACGGAGGTGGCAGGCACGTGACGCAGAACACCTGATCCATCAACCCTAGTTGATCTATCGTCGGGCAGAACATCCTCGCCCTGGCGGCTGCGCCCATGAAGATCGGCATCAACGGCTTCGGTCGCATCGGCCGGCTCGTCTTCCGTGCCCTCTGGGGGCGGCCCGGCATTGAACTGGTTCATTTCAACGATCCGGCCGGGGATGCCGCCGCCGCCGCCCATCTGCTGGCGTTTGACTCGGTGCATGGCCGCTGGCAGCAGGCTGTTCAAGCGAATCCAGGCATGTCGGGAAATAGCCAGGGCTTCTTTGTGGGCACCAGCCTGGTGAGCACCAGCCAGGAGAAGGACCCCACTGCCGTGCCCTGGCGCCAGGCCGGGGTGGAGATGGTGCTCGAATGCAGCGGCAAGTTCAAGACGCCCGAAACCCTGCAGCCCTACTTCGATCAGGTGGGCCTGCAGCGCGTGGTGGTGGCCTGCCCCGTGAAGGGCTCGATCGCCGGCGCCGAAGCCCTGAACATCGTGTACGGCATCAACCACCACCTTTACGACCCCGGCCTGCACCGGTTGGTCACCGCCGCCTCCTGCACCACCAACTGCCTGGCACCGGTGGTGAAGGTGGTGCATGAAAGCTTCGGCATCGAGCACGGCTCGATCACCACCCTGCACGATGTGACCAACACCCAGGTGGTGGTGGATGGTTTCAAGAGCGACCTGCGCCGGGCCCGCTCCTGCATGCAGAGCCTGATCCCCACCACCACCGGATCGGCCAAGGCGATCGGGATGATCTTCCCGGAACTCCAGGGCAAGCTCAATGGCCATGCCGTGCGGGTGCCGCTGCTCAATGCCTCACTCACCGATGCGGTCTTTGAGCTCAAGCGAAGCGTGAGTGTGGAGGAGGTGAACCACGCCTTCGAGGCGGCTGCGAACGGATCCTTACGGGGCATCCTCGGCTACGAAACCCGGCCGCTGGTCTCGGTGGATTATGTGAATGATCCCCGCAGCGCCATCGTGGACGGCCTCTCAACGATGGTGGTGAACGGCACCCAGCTCAAGGTCTACGCCTGGTACGACAACGAATGGGGCTACAGCTCGCGCATGGCCGATCTGGTGAGCCATGTAGCGCTCCTCGATGAGCGCTAATCCCGGTTGAGCCTCCAGCTTTCCCACGATGACGACTCCGAAATCCACCCCGCCGCTGACCTCGGCCAGGCTCGCCACCACGGGCTTGTCAGCCCTGCAGCAATACATGATCGTGACGGCCAACTACTGGGCCTTCACCCTCACCGATGGGGCGCTGCGCATGCTGGTGGTGTTCCACTTCCATGCGCTCGGCTACAGCACGCTCGAGATCGCGCTGCTGTTCCTCTTCTATGAGTTCTTCGGCATCCTCACCAACCTCTATGGCGGCTGGCTGGCCGGACGCTTCGGCCTGCGCCTCACCCTCTGGAGCGGCACGCTCCTGCAGGTGGCGGCCCTGCTGATGCTGATCCCGGTGGCGGACAGCTGGCCGAAGTGGTGGAGCGTGGCCTATGTGATGGTGGCCCAGGCGCTCAGCGGCATCGCCAAGGACCTGAACAAGATGAGTGCCAAGAGCGCCATCAAAACCGTGGTGCCCGAAACGCCGGACGATCACAACAAAGGCGAGCAGCAGCTGTTCCGCTGGGTGGCGATCCTCACCGGCTCCAAGAACGCCCTCAAGGGGGTGGGTTTCTTTCTGGGCGGCGTGCTGCTCACCACCATCGGCTTCAACGCGGCGGTGGCGGTGATGGCCGCCGGCCTGCTGTTGGCCTTCTGCGGCACCCTGGTGCTCCCGGCGGACATGGGCCGCATGAAGACCAAGCCCGCCTTCAGCGCCCTCTTCTCCAAGAGCAGGGGCATCAATGTGCTGTCGCTGGCGCGCTTTTTTCTGTTCGGCGCCCGCGATGTGTGGTTTGTGGTGGCGCTGCCGGTGTTTCTGGAGGCCGCCCTGGGCTGGAGGTTCTGGGAGGTGGGCGGCTTCATGGGCCTGTGGGTGATCGGCTACGGGATCGTGCAGGGCTCAGCGCCGGCCCTCAGGCGGGCCTGGGGTCAGAACACCCCTCCCGGTGTGGGGGCGGTGCAGTTCTGGAGCGCCGTGCTCACCGCCATTCCCGCTCTGATCGCGATCGCGCTGTGGCGTCAGGTGGGTCACCCCGGCGTGGCGGTGGTGGCCGGCCTGGCGGTGTTCGGCGTGGTGTTCGCCATGAATTCCTCGATTCACAGCTACATGATCCTGGCTTATTCCGATGCCGAGGCCGTGAGCCTCAACGTGGGCTTCTATTACATGGCCAATGCCGCCGGGCGCCTGGTGGGCACCCTGCTTTCCGGTGTAATGTTTCAGGTGGGCGGGATCCAGGCTTGTCTGTGGACCTCTTCGGTATTGGTGGCTGGTGCCTTTCTGGTCAGCAACTTCTTACCCATGCCACCGCGCCAGTTGCAGCCAGCGAACTGAAGGCCCGAAGGCCTCACTCGTCGCTTAGCCGTTGGTGGCGGTGGGGCAGGTGGACAACGCGGATTGCACCGGTCCCGCGAGGATGCTGCCGTAGTGCTTGAGGGCCCGCTGGCGCTGGTGAGCGGAGCGTTGTTCGGCCAGGCTCAACAGCTTGCCGGTGGTGGGATGAAGGGCCGGGGGCTGGCTGGCGGCCTTGCGGGTGCGGCGACGCAGCCGTCGGGAATACAGCAGGACGCCGCTTGAACCCGCGATTGGCAGGGGGGCGGGGACTTCTTCGGTTGTGAAGCCCTTGATGGTCAGGACTCCTGGATCGGTGGAGTTATTGAGGGTGTTGACGCTGAAAGAAAGGGTTGCGCCGGGAGGAAGGTAGGCAACCGAGCTGGAGTTGGTATAGGCAACCCCTGTTTCAGAAGTGTAAGAGTACGTGTTGCCAGTATTTGGACTGATAAAGCCCGGATCAACAAGAAAGCTCACATATTGATCCGTGGCCCCAGCGTTGGCGTCTGCCGCGTCGGTGAACGTCCAGTCGAATGAAACCAGATAAGGTCGCCAATAGTTATTGGTGAACACAAGAGTGGACGATCTCGGTGATCCTTGCAGACCGCCACCAGGTACCTCGAAACCTGGATCAATTTCTTGTGGTGGATCACCATCGAATGTAGGGGGCACGCCACCGGTTGAGCCGAGCAGACTCACTTGGTTGTTAACGCCATCAGCAGTGTATTCGGAAATACAAGCAACTACATTCGTTCCCTCAGGCGGAATATTGCTACCAGAACATCCGTATTTTCCATCGATAGCAAGACCGCCAGAAGGAGTTACCCCACTGAAGTTAAGCCTCTGATTCAGGCTGCCGCCGGTGTTCACCACTAACCAGGTTTCAGGCTCAAACGTGCCGGTGAAGCCAACTGCAGCATGGGCAGCAGGGGCTGCCAAGCTCAGGATCGGCAGCACTAGGAACCTTAGGAGGCGACTACGAGCCATTGTGCGGCCCGATGGAGGAGGCATGGGTTCTGAGAAAAGGATGAGAGGTTGCAGCGATCATGAAGCGAAATGAAGTAATGTTACACCATTTTAATGCAAATGCTGCTGCAAATCTTCGGTCTTGGGCCTGGCTTCGAGAACCAGGCCCAATGCCCCCGATCAGGTGGTGAAGAAGGGGGTGCTCACCTGACCCACGGCCACGCCGGACAGACCGGTGCCCATCCTGAGGAACAGGTCGGAGCTGGAATTGGCTGAGTTGCCGGCGGCCACCATCAGATAGGTCGTGGCCAACACCGCGCCGGTGGCTTTGTAGGAGAAGAGCACGGCATCGCCGCTGGCCATGGCCTGGTTGCCCGCCAGGGCACGGTTCTTATCCGCATAGACCGAGGTGATGGCGGCATCAAGATTGGTGGCGGTGATAGCGCCCGCATTGAAGAGGCTGCCGGGCAGGGAGGGCAGTTTGATGCGATCAGAGCCCAGATCGAAGCTCACGATGTAATCCTGGGTGGCGCTGCCTCGGGTTGATTGGGCAAAGCTGGTGTACTCAAAGGTGTCGCTGCCGGTACCACCGGTCAGCGTATCGGCGCCCATTCCACCTCTGAGCAAATCATTGCCGGCGCCACCGGAGATGTTGTTATTGCCGCTGCCGCCAATCAGGGTGTCCGCGAAGGTGGTGCCGGTGATGGTCGAGTTGGTGGTACTGGCGGAATTGTCGATCAGCTGGCCGGAGGCATCGTTGTTCAAGATGGTGATGGTTCCGGTTGCATTGGTGGGGCTCAGCGTGGCGTTGGTGGCCTCGGTGAGCTGCACGTAGAAGTTTTCGCTGGCTTCCAGGGTGCCATCACCATTGATGGTGATGTTCACGTTGGCGCCGGTGCTGTTGGCCAGAATCACCGCCGTGCCGCTGGCAGCGACGTAGTCGGTGCCAGCGGTGGCTGTGGCATTCGGCAGCGATCCACCGGGACTGGACTTGGTTGTCCAGTTCACCGAAACATCCTGGCTGTAGGTCTGGCTGAGGGTTAACTTCAGCGTGGCTGTTGAGGTGGTGCCGGCTATGCCCTCCACCAGGCTGGTGCTGTTGATGCTGACCACGGGCAGGCTCACGGGAGCAGCTGCCCCATCGTTGTCAACCAGTAGGGCACCGGCGCTGTAAATGGTGGCGAGGGTGTAATCGGAGGGCTTGACTAAGTAGGCATTGAGGCTGCGGGAGCCGTTCACAATGCTGTTGTTGATCGTATTCAGCGTGAGCGTGGCGGTGGTCGCCCCGGCGGCAAAGGTCACCGTGCCCTTGCCAGTGATTGGGTTGTAGCCAGCTGGGTAGGCGTAATCCACGCCGCCAAGCGAGGTGCCGCCGAGGGTATAGGAGGCGATCAGTTCCGGCAGGTTGGCGGCCAGCACCCCAGTGGCCGGGGTGCGGGTGAAGGTGAACACCGTAGGAGTGGCGCTGATCGTGCCATCGGCACCGTTGTCTTCGGCGCCATTGGTGGTGAGAGCCGCGGAGAGGGTGCCGAGGATCGCCGGCGCTCCGATCGTGAGTTCAGCGCTGCTGGTGTCGGTGGCGGTGAGGCTGCCATTGGCACTGGTCACCGTGGCAATGATGTTGTAGGAGCTGCCCAACACGAAGGTGGGCAGGGTGCCGGAGGTGGGAATAGCGCTCAGGTTGATGCTCCAGTTCGAGCCACTCGTTGGCATGACGTTGTCGTAGATGGCGGTTGTCGTGCCATCGCTCACCGAGACGGTGAGTTTTTCGCCGGAGCGCAACTGAACCCCACCGGTGATCGGGCTGCTGGGCTTGCCGTTGGCCAGGCCCGTGGTGAGGGGGTTCACCGTGGGGGTGTTGGGGGTAGGCGTACTGACAGCAAGGGTGCCCGTGCCGCTCGTGCCATTTCCGGCCGCATCGCACACGGTGGCGGTCACGGTGTAGGAGCTGCCATCGAGGAAGCTGCCGAGGCTGCCGCTCGAGGGCGTGGCGGAAGCGAGGTTGAGGGTCCAGGTTCCGTCGGTAACAGCCACGGGGCTGTAGTTGGCTCCGTTCACCGTCACGACGAGGCAACCGCCCTCAGGCACGGTGGCCGTGCCACTGAGCACCGCCAAGCTGGAGGGAGCGGTGGTGCTGGGGTTGACCGTCGGGGCTGTGGTGGGAGCCACCGTGTCGAGGATGAAGCTGCTGGCCTGGCTTCCGGTGTTGCCAGCCTCATCGCTGACGCTGGCGGTCACGCCAATCGTGCCGTCGCTGAGGGCCTTGAGGGCCGTGGAGCTCACCGACACACTCCAGGCGTTGTTGTTGACCGTGGTGGCATAGCTGACGCCGCCCACCACCACCGCCACCGGTCGGCCGTTGCTGGCGCCGGAGGTGGTGCCGCTGATCGCCAGGGCCGCATTGGTTTCGTTCTTGTTCACATAGCCATCGCCACCGATCGGGGTCGTGATCGTGATGGTGGGGGCCACGGTGTCCTTGATGAAGCTGGCCGTGGCGGGGCTGGCGGCGGTGCCGGCGGCATTGCTCACGGCGGCGTTCACGGTGATGGTGCCTTGGGGCAGGGCGCTGAGGGTGCCGGTGGGCACATTCAGGCTCCAGGCGCCGGCGCTGGCGATGGTGGTGAGGGTGGCCAGGGTGGCGCCGCCGGCGACCAGGGTCACGGTCACGGTCTGGCCATTGGCGTCGGTGACGCTACCGCCAAGGGAGAGGGGCACGGCCAACTCGCTGGCGTTGAGATAGCCAGCGGAGATCGGCTGGTTGAGGCTGATCGTGGGAGTGAGGGTGTCCTTCTCCACGCTGGTGCTGGCCTCGGGGGCGGCATTGCCGGCGGCATCGCTGCCATTGGCCGTGATCGGGATGGTGCCTTCTCCGAAGTTTTGGAGCTGGCTGGAGCTGAGGGTCTTGGACCAGCTGCCGTTGGCCTGCACCGTGGCGGTGTAGGTGAAGCCGCCCACGACCAGGGTGATCGTGCGGCCGGTTTCGATGCCGCTGCTGCTGCCGCTGATCGTGAGGCTGCTGTTCACCTCGCTGGCGTTGAGGAAACCATCGCCACCAACCGGCCCGTTGATCGTGATCGTGGGGTTGATCGTGTCCTTGATGAAGGAGGCGCTAGCCGAGGCGCTGTTGCCGGCCGCATCGCTGCCATTGGCGGTCACGCTGATGCTGCCCTGGCTGAGGGCCTGCAGATCGGCAGCCGGCACGCTGAGGCTCCAGGTGGTGCTGGTCACGGTGGCGCTGAACGCGACGCCACCCACGCTCACTGTCACACCGGCGCCATTGGTGAGGCCTGTGATGGTGCCGGAGAGCACCAGGGGCACGAGCTGCTCTGCGGCGTTGAGGTAACCGCCCGAAATCGGGGTATTGATCGTGAGGGTGGGGACTTCGTTCGGCGTGTCGATCAGATTCGTCACCGCCACCGCGATCGCCTGGCTGGCCGAAAGGCTGCCATCACTCACGTTCACGATCACGTCGTAGGTGTTGTCGGCGCCCGCATCGCTGGGGTTTTCGTAGTCGGGGGCCACCACGAAGCTGAGCACACCGCTGCTGGCGTTGATGCTGAACTTGGCCTGGTCGGCGCCACCGCTGATGCTGTAGGTGAGGCCGGTGCTGTCGATGTCACTAGCCGTCACGGTGGTCACCGCCGTGGTGTTCTCAGCCACGCTCAGGGCTGCGCTGGCGCCGCCGCCATTGCTCGTGATCACCGGAGCATCGTTGACCGGAGTCACGTTGAAGCTGATGGCTGCCGCAGCGGAGGTGTCGCTGCCACCGTTGGCGGTGCCGCCGTTGTCCTGGAGGCGGAAACCGATCGAGGCGTAGCCGGCCCCGTTGGCATTGGCCGCCGGGCTGAACACCAGGCCGCCGATGCTGGCGGCGGCGATCACCTGGTTGGCGGTCACGGCCACGCCGTTGAGCCGCAGGCTGCCGGCAACCGGAAGCGACGTGATGATCACGCTGCTGAGGCTGTTGCCATCCAGGTCGCTGAAGCCGAAGTTGGCGGCCGTGAACGTGTAGGAGCCGTCCTCGGCGATCGTGATGGTGCTGCTCGCGGCACCAGGTGCATCGTTGAGCGGGGTGATGACGATCGTGGAGGTGGCGATGGCCGAGACGTTGTTGGCCGTTGCACCATCATTCACCTGCCAGCTGATTGTGCGGCTGTTGGCGATGGCGGTGGGCGTGTCGGAGCTGGAGCTGTAGGTGATCGAACGCAGGGCGGCCTGGTAGTTGGCCACCGAGGAGCTGCCGCTGAGGGTGAGCACACCGGTGGCGGTGTCGTAGCTGCCGCTGATGCCGTTCTGGGGGGTGAAGCCCAACAGATCGCCGGCTGTGCGACCCGCGCTGATCGCCACGGTGGCGCCGCTCAGGTTGGCGCTGTCGGCGTCGCTGACGGTGATGGAGCCATCAATCACGGCGGGGCTGCCGTTTTCGGTGTAACCGATGCTGTTGCCAGCGGTCACAACAGCAGCGTCGTTGACGTTGGTGAAGCTGATCGCGGCGGCAGCCGTGTTGCTGTTGAGGGAGCCGTCGCTCACCTGCACGCTGTAGGCCGGAGCCGCTTCGCCACCGTTGTGGACGAACTGCACCAAGCCGGCGTTGAGCTGGGCGGTGCTGAAGCTGGAGATGGCCTGGCCGGGGTTGGAACTGAGCTGGAAGCGGCCGTTGCTGACGCCGGAAACGGTGTAGGTGAAAGTGACGTTATCGCTATCGGTGACGTTGAAGTTGGCCGAGCTGATGGCTACGGTTTGGCCTTCCGCCACGGTCAGGCTGGCCGCCACCAAAACCGGGGCGTCGTTGACGTTCGACATCACGGCCACCACCGGCCGGATGTTGGACGTGCTGCTGCCATTGCTGGCCGTGACGAGATAAGAGGGCGGCGCCTCACCGCCGTCCTGGGCGAATTGCACCACCCCGGCATTGAGCTGGCTGGTGGTGAAGCTGGTGATCGCCTGACCGGGATTGGAAGTGAGCTGGAAGATGCCGGCAGCCACGGAGCTCACCGTGAAGGTGAAGTTGGTGGTGCCTTCGAGATCGCTGGCCACGAAGTTGCTGGCCGCCAGCGTTTTGGTTTCGCCCTCGGTGAGGTTGATGGTGACGCTGGTCAGAACTGGCGTCGATTCGACGACGTTGGTGACGGTAATTGCCACGGCCTGGGCAGCGGAGCTCAGGCTGCCATCGGAGGCGCTGACGGTGATGTCGTAGACGTTATTGGCGCCTGCATCGGCCGGTGATTCGAAGTTGGGCGAGTTCTTGAAGGTGACAGCACCGGTGGAGCTGTTGATGTTGAAGAGTGCCGCATCGGTGCCAGCGATCGAATAGGTGAGCGTGGTGCCAGCATCTACATCGCTGGCGGTGGCGGTATAGGCCGTGCCGGTGCCGTTTTCAGCGAAGGATGCTGTGGTGGCAGAGGTGATGATTGGGGTGTCGTTGACACCGATGATGTTGACAGTGAAGCCGGTGGTGGTGCTGAGCGAGCCGTCGGAAACGGAGAAGATGAAGGTGTCCGTTGCGTTGGCGCTCAGCGCATTGATGGCTGAGGCGTTTGGGGTATAGGTGTAAGCGCCAGTGGAAGTATTCACGGAGAGGAATCCGTAAGTGCCGGCGAGCGTGGAGGTGCCTGCGGAAACGGTGCCACCTGTGATGCCGTAGGTGAGGGTGCTTCCAGCATCCACGTCTGACCCGGCAAGCGTGCCAGTGATCGCATTAAAGGAGTCGTTGGCGGATGTATCCGTAAGCGAACCGGAGCTGACAGCAGTGAGGTCCGGCGCATCGTTTGAGCCTGTGATCGCGAAAGAGACCGGCGTATCGGTGTTGTTGCCGGCTGGATCAACAGCGCGAATCGTGAAACTGTCGCTTGCGGAGGCGCTGGCAGCTAACGCGTTAGTATCGGCATCATTGTTGTCGAGTGTGTAGCTCACTACACCAGTGCTGGTGTTCAGCGTGGCCGCACCGTAGGTGCCGGTTTTGGTGTAGGAGGTTGGATCAGAGGCGTAGGTGAGTTGGTATTCGAGGTCTTTGTCGGAAATGCTGTTTCCGTTCTCGAAGGCATGGCCGGCGGGCAAACCTGTCAGGTCGCTAGATGATCCGGACCAGTAGACCTTACCGAAGATGCCAGTACTGGAAACCCGAATGAAATACTGGGTGCCGAATGTCAGGGTGGCATTGTTGAGCCGCGTCAGAGTGACTGACGTTCGGGTGTCGAGTGCATCCTTGCTGGCGTTCACAGGAAACGTTGCGCCGGTGCCGGACCACTCAAAGAGGACAGTGCCTCCAGATGCGGCGGTGGCTATTTCCACCTTGATCGGCAGAGTGCTGGCTTCGGTTTCTGCGGTCTCCCTGGCAATCGCCAGCAGCAGCGCACTGGGTGCATACGTGCCGCTGCCGGTGAGCGTGAAGCTCTGGGAACCGACCTGCCCACTCTTGATTTCGTAGTGGTACCCGCTGCCGTTGGCATTGGCGGTGGTGACAGGGGATGGCGTGACGGCCGTCCAGCCGTTAGCGGTGAGGTAGTCGGTGCTGTAGGTACCGCCTGAGAGGGTGAGGGTGCGGCTAGCTGAATCGGTGCCGGCACCGGCGCTGCCGGCTTCCACCAGCTGGGCGGATTGGGCGCCGGCGGTGAGGGTGGGAGCAGCGGTGTCGACCGTCAGGGTGACGGAGTTGTTTGCGTCGGCGCCGTCGTTATTGGTGTTGCCGGCGGCATCGGAGAAGGTGCCGGAGGCCACGGAGATCACACCATTGGTGGTGCTGTTCGCGGTGGGTGTGAAGGTGGCGGTGTAAGAGGTGCCGGAGCCGGAGAAGCCCGAGACGGTGCCGCCACTGACGGTGATGTCCCCTACGGCGAAGTTGGTGGAAGCTTCTGAGAGGCTGAAGGTGATGGTGGCCGTTTCACCAGCCTTGAGGGTGCTGACGTTACTGGAGATGGCAACGGTGGGCCGGATGGTGTCGACCGTCAGGGTGACGGAGTTGTTTGCGTCGGCGCCGTCGTTATTGGTGTTGCCGGCGGCATCGGAGAAGGTGCCGGAGGCCACGGAGATCACACCATTGGTGGTGCTGTTCGCGGTGGGCGTGAAGGTGGCGGTGTAGGAGGTGCCGGAACCGGAGAAGCCCGAGAGGGTGCCGCCACTGACGGTGATGTCACTTACAACGAAGTTGGTGGAGGCTTCCGAGAGGGTGAAGGTGATGGTTGCCGTTTCAGCAGCCTTGAGGGTGCTGGTGGTGCTGGCGATGGCGACGGTGGGCCGTGTGGTGTCTAGGGTAAAAGTTGTACTACTCTCACCGCTTGTCACACCACCCGTGCTGACCCGACGACTAGTGACCGTAACGGTGCCGTCTCCAATTGTGCTCAGGTCGGCGGCGGTCAGTTGCGGGGAATTAACGGTAGTTCCGGACGCTTGGACAGATTTATAGACGGTGCCGGCGGTGCCTGCAAAAATAAAATCAACGTAGTTCGTGTTAGCAACTCCTGCAGCAGAAACGAAGCCTTCTGAAGTAGCGGTTGTGGCGTTTCTGGTTCCGGAGCCCGCGATGGTTAACGATGATGGTGCGGTGAGAGCGGATGTCGTCAGCAGATTGAGGCGGTTGTTCTGACCGCCAGTTCCAGTATCAATTCGGGTAAGGACATCGGCGCCACTTTCTATTTCGATCGCGATTAGTGTGCTGAGCGAACCACCAGGGCTATTTGTCGCTTGTGTGTAAACAAATGAATATGATGTTGAGGCGGCGGCGCCTGAGCGAAGTTCATTGGCATCGGTCATGGTTCCTGTGAAGATCACAGTTGCACCTGCATTGCCAAGATCGCAGAGCATGAGATATTGAACTGCTGCTGCAAGCTTCTCTTTCGTATTGATTGCTAATGTCGAAGTTCCGCTTGAAGATGTTCCGTCCCTGAAGGAAATCAGCCCATTGCTAGGTGTTGCGACACCAGTGATGTATCGTCCAGTGCCGGTTGCCAGCCGGCTTGTACTGAATGATGGACTTGGTGCCGTTAAGGCAGTATTGATGACGCTAGAAGGGGCGACACCGTTTTGACCAGTGATCCTGAAGAGATCGTTTTGAGCCTCGTCAGTGTGATTATAAATGATATCGAACCCGGAAATGGTGCCGGCAGTTCCACTTCCCCCCACAACCGGAGAGCTGTCGCCAGCGTAAATGATATATTTGCTTCCAGCGGCATCGGAATTGGAGTTGATTGAATCGGCGCCGCGCCCCCCAATGACAATATCTCTGCCTGATCCGGTTCCAGTGTCGATGATGTCGTCGCCATCGCCACCGAAGAGGTAATCCACTCCGGTGGTGCCCGTGCCAGTGATGTTGTCTGCTGTATCCGTGCCCACCTGGATGCCTGTGCCACTGATGGTGGCCTCCTCCACCAACACCTGCACCCCCTCAATCGTCAGCACCGCGGTGTCGTCCTCCGCATCAATCAGCGCCCGCTCTGCAGCGCTGAGCACCACGCCGGTGAGTTGGGCGGCAAACAACTGGCCCTCGTCGCCAGGGCTATCGGCGCCGCCATTGAGGCGCCGATCCATGGCGGCACCGAATTCCTCCAGCAGGGCAGCGGTCAGCAGCTGCAGGTCGAACACCCCTGACGTGATCTTGTCGGCATTCACATAGATGCGCTCGCTGCCGGTGTGGCCCACGGCTGCGTAGGCCGCCAGGGCACCGTTCAGCTCGCCATCGCTGCGTAGCTCCACGTTGATCTTGAGGCCCTCGCCGCCCATGGCGGCCAGCAGGGCCTGCTGATTGGTCCTGAAAACAGCCTTGTCGGTACCGGCCCGGCCGAATACGTCGATTAGCAGCTTGTCGCGCTTTTTTCTGGTGAGCAGCTTGGCCAGGTGGTTGGTGGCCGCTGAAAGGGCCTGCTGCCACAGGGTTTCGGCTTCAAAGCCCAGAAGAGAAGCGCCGCTGCTGAGTGCCACGTACTGCACCGGCTGAACCAGGGGGGAGGTCCCGACCGAGTCGAAAGTCATGGGAGCAACAGCGGCATTACACGCACTGTAGCTCGTTGCGTTGGTCACCGCTACATGGCATGGCCATGCTGAAGCCTTCGCCGAGCCGACGAGCTGCTCTCGCCATCAGCTGGCCAGCCACTAGGGGGGGGATCGTTGATCGCTGCTGAGTCCCTCAAAACCCCTGCAGCGCAAAGGTTGGCCGAGGGTTTTCGTTTTTCGTCTAGGCTGTTTTCAGGTCTCTGGCTCGCTCGCGGGTGGGGAAGCTTTCGGGTTCACCGCTTCGTTCTAACGCTCGAGGTAGGAATTTGTTCGGTGAGACTTTAGCGGCGAAACTTGACTCCGCCGATGTTCAGCTAGTTCTAACGCCATCATTTTCTTTCATTGGCTAACAGCTCATCCCAGCGGTTTGACGACCCAGCTGATTCCATCGCTGAGCCCAATTCCGTTCACCCTGAACAGCTTTCGAGCCCCCCTTCGGCTGCCGAGAGTTCTGATCCGCCCGCTGCCGTCGCCCCGGGGCGCTCCAGCCTCGGTATGCCGGTTGCCGATCTGGTGGGGTTGCGGTTCTCCGTGGTGCACCTGCGTCTGGGCGGCTACACCCTGCTCGGCATCTGGGTCAGCGAGATCGTGGGGCTGCTCACGATGCCCCTGCTGTGGGCTATCGGCCCGCGGCTTCATTACATCTCCCAGGCCCTCGATCTATCACCTCTCCTGGTGGTGGGCATCATTCTTGTTTCGTTTCAAGGAGGCCTGCAACGCCACCCTGTTGAACGCCTGTTCCTGCCGCTCCTGTTCGGGCTCCTGCCTCTGCTGGCCGCCGTTCATTTCCTGATGGCCCCGGCCAGCATCGCCAACTCGATGACCCTCAGTTCCAAGCAGGAGGAAGTGAACAAGGCCCAGCTCTCGTCCATCGAGGGCCAGCTCGATCGTGCCGGCCAAGTGGTGCTCGCCAGCCAGGATCTCGAAGACCTCAGGCGGCGCCTCGATGCCATCCCCGGCGTGCGCCTCAGCGCCAATCCCAACGTGACCCTCAAGCAGGCGCGCCAGGAGGTGACAGCGGCCCTGCTGAGCGAGCGGCAGCGGGTTCGCTCGCGGCTCGGCAGCAATGCAGCCCAGGCCCGCAGCCAGTTTGTGCGGCGCGCCGTCCAGAACGCCGGCCTGGCGACCCTGGTGGGCCTGATGCTCACCTGGATGCGCCTCGGCGCATTACGGGAGATGGAACTCAGCTCCACCTATCTGGACTGGATGGCCGTGGCTGATCCGGATGTCCACAACCTCGGTGGAATCAATGACCTCGCCGACTTCCAGAAACGATGCCTGGCTACGTCCTATCTCGAGCTGATCCGCAGGCTTTTCCAGCATCAGGGCGCGGAGATCGAAACGGAGCAGGAGTCACCAGTCCTGCACGCCGAGAGCGTTCCTCAGTCCATTCCTCAGCCCCCTCCACCAGCACCGTGGGATTCCATCACTATCAGATCAGAGGAGTGGCGGCGGAACGCCGGCCTCTTCCGCGGTGTGCAGGTGAATGAGCCGCTGGTTCCAGGCGAGGCTTCGCTTCATCGCTATCCCAGCGAGCCACAGCCCACTCCCTGGGATTTGCGGCGGAGGGCCAGGGATCGTGAACGGATGCGCGCCGCCCTCGAAAACTTCGCCACGATGGCGGGTGATTACCAACCTCTCCAGTCAGGTGGGCCACCTGAGGACGTTTCCGGGCGACGACTTCGCAGGCCCTCGCAGCGGCAGTTGAACCGCTACCGCAAGTTGATGGATGATTTTGTGTTGCAGTATCAGCAAAGCCAGCGTGGAGATTCCAGCCATGCAGACAAGCCGGACAATCCCGATCCATCCCTCCTGGATGCGCATGGGGCTTCCAGTCCACTCCCTCCCGAACCACAGCGTGTGAAACATCAGGAGGATCTTGAAATGTTTGTCGGTAGCTACCCCCGTGATCCTGAAGATTCAGATCATGATCCGGGTGATGATTTTGAGGACGATTTGACCTGATCTCATCCGGTTCTGCCCAACCACTCAGCCGGGCCGGGCCGCGCTGGGACGCAGGCGGAAACCCGTACCCCACCCCCCCTGGAGTCTCTCCTCGGGGGGAGACCGCAGGCTCGGTTCATCGGCTCCACCCCCCGGGCTCATCCCTGCCGCTGCGCCAGTCGCTCCGAGAGCTGCTCCCGTGGGATCACCTCCATGCCGATCGGCGCCAGGGCGATCAGGGCCAGCTTCAGGTGCTGGATGCCGAAGGGGATGCCCACGATCGAGGCGAAACAGGCCAGGGCGGAGGTCACGTGGCCGATCGCCAGCCACCAGCCCGCCACCAGGAACCAGATCAGATTGCCGATCAGCCCCAGCGGGCCGTGGGCCAGGTCGGCTCGGCCGGTGAGGTCGCGGCGGCTCACCGCCTCCTTGCCGAAGGGCCAGAAGGAGAAGTTGGCGATGCGGAAGCAGGCCCTGGCCCAGGGCAACCCCACGATCGTGATCGCCGTCAGCACCCCGGCCAGCCACCAGCCCAGCCCCATCAGGAAGCCCCCCAGCACGAACCAGATCACGTTCAGCAGGAAGCGCAGCATGGGGAGCGGGACGTGGCGGGACCAAGTCAAACCGTACGGCCTGCAGACCGTGGCGCCACCCTGATCCGGTGGCGGAGAACCGACAACCTCTTCGGCAACCAGGCTCGGCGGCGCCATCGGCGGTTCAGGAATGGAACAGCAGAACCAGGCCCGATTTCACCTGGTGAAACTCCCGTTCTTCGCGGCTCAAGTCCAGGCCCACCTCCAGCCCCTCCTTGAGGGCCATTTCATAGGGCGGCAGGCTGGGCGCCTCGCCGGCGGACCAGAGGGCCGCGATGCCCACGGGCGTGGCGTGCCATTGGAACCGTTCGGTGGTGCCGATCACGGGTTCCTTGAGTGCGTCTTCGAGGAGCTCCCGGATTGCCATTGCTGCCGGCCTGACCCTTGCGCCACACCCCACAGTTTCCGGTGCTGCTCCGAAGCGCGCCTGGTGCTGAGAGCATTCGTGATACTGGCCCTCCCGCCTAACCTGCCCACCACCCCTGCAGCCCTGGGCCGCGGTCCGGCATGAGCGCGCTTCCCGGTCCGATCGCCCTGGTGCACGAATGGTTCACGCCCCGCTCCGTGGGCGGCGCCGAGCAGGTGGTGCGCGAACTCGATGGACTCCTGGCCGAGCGCGGCCGCCCGCCCCGGCTCCATGCCCTGGTGGATGGGGAGAGCGGGCGCCCCGGCAGCTGGCTTGAGGGCCGGCCGATCACCACCAGCTTCATCCAGCGGCTGCCCTGGGGCCCCAGCCATGTGCAGCAGTACCTGCCCCTGCTGCCCCTGGCGATCGAGCAGCTCGACCTGAGCGGCCACCCCCTGGTGCTGAGCAGCAGCCATCTGGTGGCCAAGGGGGTGCTCACCAGCCCTGACCAGTTCCACCTGAGTTATGTGCACACCCCGGTGCGCTACGCCTGGGACCAGATGCATGCCTACCTGGCGAGTTCGGCCGTCGCCCGCAGCCCCCTGGGGCCCCTGGTGCGCCTCCAGCTTCATCAGCTGCGCCAGTGGGATGTGCTCAGCGCCCAGCGGCCCGATGCGCTGGTGGCCAACTCCCGCTTCACCGCCCGCCGCATCCGCCGCTATTGGGGCCGCCGGGCCCAGGTGGTGCCGCCGCCGGTGGCGGTGGAGCGCTTCCGCTGGAACGCCCCCCGCGACGACGTGTACGTGAGCCTCTGCCGCCTGGTGCCCAACAAGCGGGTCGATGTGGTGGTCGAGGCCTTCAACCGCACCGGTCTGCCCCTGGTGGTGCTCGGCGATGGGCCCGAGCGGCGGCGGCTGGAGGCGATGGCAGGATCCTCGGTGCGCTTCCTCGGCCGCTGCGGCGATGCCGAGGCGGCGGCCTGGCTGGAGCGCTGCCGGGCCTATGTGTATGCCGGCCTGGAGGACTTCGGGATCGCGCCGGTGGAGGCGATGGCGGCCGGCGCGCCGGTGATCGCCTACGGCGCCGGCGGCCTGCGGGACAGCGTGCGCTGCCTGGCTGAAGGGGTGGACTCCCCCACCGGCCTGCTGTATGGCGAACAGAGCGCTGCCTCCCTGGCGGCCGCCCTGGAGCACTTCGAGGCCGCCGCGCTCTGGCGCCGTCTCCCGGCGGAGGGGCAGCGGCAGTGGGCCGAAACTTTCGCGCCCGCGGTGTTCCGCCGCCGCATGGGGGATCTGCTTGAGCAGGGCTGGCAGCATCACCAGCAGCGTCTGCGCCGCTTCGGTGCCCTCCCGGACCGCCCCGGTCTGGCGGCGGCTCCTGTGCCTCTGGGATGAGTGACCCCAGCGCCTGGTGTCTCATCGCGACCGATCTTTAGATTCACACACCTGACCGGGTTCCGATGCTTTCAACCCTCGGATCCACCACCGCCGCGCCAGCTCTCCTGCCGATCTCCCCCCAGCTCCTGCGGGCCGAGCAGTTGATCGAGCTCCAGTCCCGACGGGCGCGGGTGGTGAAGCGATCCGGCGACATCCTCTTTTCCCTCACCGTCCTCACCCTCGGCTCGCCGGTGTTCCTGGCCCTGGCCCTGCTGGTGAAGATCACCTCCCGCGGTCCGGTCTTTTACGTCCAGCAGCGGGTGGGACGGGATTACCGCAGCTTCGGCTGCATCAAGTTCCGCACGATGCGGCGTGATGCCGACCGCATCCTCTCCCGTCTGCTGTCGGAGTCTCCCGATCTCCAGGAGGAGTTCCGCAACGATTTCAAGCTCCGCAACGACCCCCGCATCACCCGCCTCGGCCGTTTTCTGCGCCGCTCCAGCCTCGATGAACTGCCCCAGTTCCTCAACGTGCTGCGCGGTGAGATGAGCGTGGTGGGTCCCCGCCCGATCGTGCGCCAGGAGCTGCCTCGCTACGGCGACCGGATGGAGGAGGTGCTGGCGGTGCGCCCGGGGCTCACCGGCCTCTGGCAGGTGTCCGGCCGCAACAACCTCAGCTACGACGAGCGGGTCGCCCTCGACCTCCGCTATGCACGCCACCGCAGTGTCTGGATGGACCTGCGCATCATCGCCAGGACCATCGGCGTGATCCTCGACCCCCGCGACCGCGGCGCCTACTGAGCGTTTCCCTGGCCCAGCAGGGCCAGCCCCACAAGCAGCGGCAGGCTCGCCCCCAGCCAGGCCAGCGCCAGGGAGCGGCTCAGCGCCAGGATCCGCAGCACTACGGCCCCATCCGCCGGCGCAGCCCCGGCGGCCAGCACCGGCTTGGGCCGCGGCGCGCCGCCGTAATGGTTGAGGCCGCCCATCCGCACCCCGGCCACCAGGGCATAGGCCGCCTGGGACACCCCGGCATTGGGGGAGGGATCGGCGGCACCCTCGCCCAGGGCCTTGCGGAAGCGGCGCCAGGGGCCTTCCCCGGCGGAAGCGCCCGGCAAGCCCAGGGCGCAGCCCACCAGCGGCAGGCTGAGGGCCACCAGCCGGCAGGGCAGCCAGGTGAGCAGATCATCGAGGCGGGCGCCCGCCGTGCCGAGCCAGCGCAGCCGGCCGCGCCGATAGCCCAGCATCGAATCGAGGGTGCTGGCCGCCTTGAACCCCCAGGCCAGGGCCAGAGGCCCAGGGGGCAGGGGCCCAAGACCCAGAGGCCCAAGAGCCAGAGGCCCAAGGCCCAGGGGCGCGATCCCGGCCGGCGCCAGGCACCACAGGGCGGCCCCCACCAGCATCCAGAACAGCGGCGCGAACAGGCCATCGACGGCGTTCTCGCTGGCCGTTTCCGCTGCCGCCCGCAGAATCTCGCCGCGCTCCAGCCCCGCCACATCCCGGCCCACGATCCAGGCCAGGGCCCTGCGGGCCGCCTCCAGAGGATCGCCGTCCGGCGCGGCATCATCCAGCCGGGCCACAACCCCCGTCACCGCCTGGTTGAGGCTCCTTCCCGCCAGGGCACTGGCCAGGCCCGCCAGCAGCAGGGGCAGCCCCAGCGCCGGCCAGCGCCAGGCCGCCTGCTCCACGCCCCAGCCCGCCAGGACACTGACCCCCACCAAGGCGGCGGTGATCAGGGCGCCGGCCAGCCGCAGCCGCAGCGGCCGGTCACCGGCCCAGGCTTCCGCAAGCCACCGCAGCCGGGTGATCCCCCAGCCCATGGCCACCACCGGATGGGGGCACCAGCGGGGATCGCCCACCAGACGATCGAGCCCGCAGGCGGCGGCCACCAGGCCCCAGCAAAGGAGGCCCCGGCCCACCGGAGCCAGGGCCGGGAGCAGGCCCGCGGCGCCGATCAGGCGCTCTTCAGCCAGCTGAACATCGAACGCAGGCCCTTGCCCACCTGCTCGATCGGGTGCTCGGCGTCGCGCGCGCGGATGCGGTCCATCTCGGGCTTACCGGCATCGCATTCGGCCACGAAGTTGCGGGCGAAGGTGCCGTCCTGGATGTCGGTGAGGATGCGCTTCATCTCCGCCTTGGTGTCGGCGGTGATCAGGCGCGGACCGCTCACGTAGTCGCCGTACTCGGCGGTGTTGGAGATCGAATCGCGCATGGCGGTGAGGCCGCCCTTCACCATCAGATCCACGATCAGCTTCACTTCGTGCAGGCACTCGAAGTAGGCCAGTTCGGGCTGATAGCCCGCTTCCACCAGGGTCTCAAAGCCGGCCTTGACCAGCTCGCTCAGGCCGCCGCAGAGCACCGCCTGCTCGCCGAACAGATCGGTTTCGGTTTCTTCTTTGAAGTTGGTCTCGAGGATGCCGGCTCTGGTGCCGCCGATCGCCTTGGCGTAGGCCATCGCCAGGGCGCGGGCGTGGCCGGAGGCGTCCTGTTCCACGGCGAACAGGCAGGGCACGCCCTGGCCGTTCTGGTATTCCCAGCGCACGGTGTGGCCGGGGCCCTTGGGGGCGATCATCACCACATCCACATCGGCGGGCGGCTGGATCAGGCCGAAGCGGATGTTGAAGCCATGGGCGAAGCTCAGCACCTTGCCGGCACTCAGATGCGGCGCAATCTCGGCGTCGTAAACGGCCTTCTGGAACTCATCGGGCAGCAGCACCATGATCCAGTCCGCCCGCTTCGAGGCCTCGGCCACGCTCAGCACCTCCAGGCCATCGGCCTGGGCCTTGGCGGCCGAGCGGCTGCCTTCATAGAGGCCCACCACCACGTTCACGCCGCTGTCCTTGAGGTTCAGCGCATGGGCATGGCCCTGGGAGCCGTAGCCGATGATCGCCACCGTCTTGCCGGCAAGGAGGGACTGGTCGGCGTCCTGGTCGTAGAACAGCTGGGCCATGCTGGGCGGCGCTCTGGGGCAAAGGAGGAGCCTACCCAAGAGCCGGAGCGGGCCCGATTCGTGCTCCAGTGTTTGATCCCGGGTTCAGAAGCGATCGGTGTGGTGATGCACCGCCCGCCAGTGGCCGTCCTCCTTGCGGAAGATGGTGATGGAGCGGATGTCCACCGCGATCGGCTCCCCGGCCTGGCTCATGCCGCTGGTGCGCTCGATGCAGGCCGGCAGGCCCATCTCGGCCGTTTCCACATACCGGCGGTCATCGGCCACCAGGGTTCCGGCGAACCCCATGGCCGATTCCTTGGCGAACTCCTCCATCACCGCCTTGCGGCCGATGCAGGTGGCACCGGTGGGGCCCAGATGGCTGATGTCGTCTGCGTCCGACCCGATCGCCTCGAAGGCGGTGGCATCACCGGCCAGAAGCCGGTTGCCCGCAGCATAAAAGGCGTCGGCGGCTTCATCGAGGGTGGTGGGCCTGGCTGGGATCAGGCCTCGCTGGGGTGGGCGATCACCCGGTCGATCAGGCCGTAGTCCTTGGCTTCGGCGGCGCTGAGGAAGTAGTCGCGGTCGGTGTCCTTGGCGATCTTCTCGAGTGGCTGGCCGGTCATGTCGGCCATGCTCTGGTTGAGCAGATCCTTGATCCGCAGAATCTCGCGCGCCTCGATCTCGATGTCGCTGGCCTGGCGCTGGCTGGTGCCGCCCAGGGGCTGGTGGATCATGATCCGGCTGTGGGGCAGGGCCAGCCGCTTGCCCTTGGTGCCGGCCGCCAGCAGGAAGGCGCCCATCGAGGCCGCCAGGCCCACGCAGATCGTCACCACCTCCGACTTCACATACTGCATCGTGTCGTAGATCGCCAGGCCGGCGGTCACCGAACCCCCCGGGGAGTTGATGTAGAGGTAGATCGGCTTGCTGTTGTCCTCCGAATCCAGATAGAGCATCTGGGCCACCAGGGCGTTGGCCACGCCGTCGTTCACCTCGGAGCCCAGGAAGAGGATGCGCTCCACGCCCAGGCGGGTGTAGATGTCGACCCAGCGCTCGTACTGGCTGCCGGGCAGGCGGTAGGGAACGCTGGGGGTGCCGATGGGCATGGCGGGAAGGAGATCCGGGGTGGGGGCGGGTGGTGGCGGCGCGCCGGCGGGGGGGGGGCTGGCGCCGGCGTT
>JBILUS010000055.1:0-6871 GCA_044370835.1 Cyanobium sp.
GGGGGGGGGGGGGGGGGGGGGGGGGGGGGGGCCGGGGGGGGGGGGGGGGGGGGGGGGCGGGGGGGGGGGGGGGGGGGGGGGGGGCGCGGCCGGGGGGGGGGGGGGGCTGGCGCCGGCGTTCAGCCGATGCCGGCGGCGGTGGGGATCGGGGTCGGCAGCTGTTTCTGGCTGGTGAGCACCCGGTCGATCAGGCCGTACTCCTTGGCCTCCTCGGCGGTGAGGTAGGTCATGCGGTCGGAGTCGCGGCTGAGCTGTTCGATGCTCTTGCCGGTGTTGATCGAGAGCATCTCCAGCACGGTGTGCTTGTTATGCAGCACCTCCTTGGCCCGGATCTGGATGTCGCTGGCCTGGCCGCGGGCACCGGAGCGGGGCTGGTGCAGCACGATCGAGGCGTGGGGCAGGGCGGCCCGCTGGCCCTTGGTGCCGGCGGAAAGGATCATGGCGGCGCTGCCCATCGCCTGGCCGATGCAGATCGTGTGCACCGGCGGCTTCACGTAGCGGATGGTGTCGCAGATGGCGAAGGCCTCGGTTTCGAAGCCGATCGCATCACCGGTGTACCAGCTGGTGCCGGTGGAGTTGATGTAGAAGAAGATCGGCTTCTCGGGGTTGTCGAACTCCAGATACAGCAGCTGGGCAATGATCAGCTGGGTCACATCCACCCGCAGCTGGCGCTTGATGTCGTCGTCCGAGAACAGCGGCATGCCCAAATACACGATTCGCTCCTTCAGCAGGAGCGATTCGAGATCCGGAGGCGGGGTGCGCATCACGGCGGAATCGCCGTAGTAGGGGGCCGACACCGTCATCCGGTCATCACCATCGGGCAGTGGCTGGAGCCTAGCCGGGCCCGGAGGGCTCCGGCCCCCGGGCAGCGACCGGTTTCCCCCCCTGTTTGCCGCTGGGCCGGTCGCAGCGGGCGAACACCATCCGGCCGGTGGGGGTCTGCAGCGCTCCGGTCACCGTCACCGCCAGGCGGTCGCCGATCCGGTTGCGTGCGTCCTCCACCACCACCATGGTGCCGTCCTCCAGGTAGCCCACCCCCTGGTCGGCCTCCTTGCCCTCGCGCACGATCTTCAGCTGCAGGGCATCGCCGGGCTGCACTTCGGGCCGCAGGGCGATCACCAGGGCGCTGAGGTTCATCACCCGCAGCTCCTGCACCTGGGCCACCTGGGCGAGGTTGAAGTCGGCGGTGAGCAGGGTGCCGCCGGTGTCGGCGGTCAGCCGCAGCAGCTTGTCGTCGGCGCCGTTGCCCTCGTAGCGGGTGCTGTTGACCACCAGGCGGCGGCCGTAGGTTTCGCGCAGCTCGGTGAGCAGCTTCAGACCGCGGCGGCCCTTGCCCCGCTTCTCGGCATTGCTGGAATCGGCCAGGGCCTGGAGTTCATCGATCACCGCCTGGGCCACGATCACCTGCCCTTCCAGCAGCCCCGACTCCAGCAGGCCGCGGATGCGGCCGTCGATGATCACGCTGGTGTCGAGAATCTTGGCCGTGGCCGGCTGCAGCACCCCATCGGCCACCAGCAGCGCCTCGGTGCTGGTGGGGTTGAACAGGCGCAGCAGGGTGCGGCCGTGCACCTCGGCCAGGTTGTACCCCAGCACCCCGAAGAACACATTGCTCAGCACCGCCGCCAGGGGTTTGACCAGCACCACCTCCCAGGGCAGGGGCAGCAGCAGGATCGGGGCCAGCAGCAGGTTGGCCACCAGCAGGCCCAGGATCAGCCCCACGGCGCGGCTGATCAGCAGGTCGGTGGGCATGCTGCGCACCTGGGCCATCAGGCGCTTGCGCAGCTGCTGGAAGAAGAAGCCGGCCAGCAGCCCGAAGAAGGCGCCGAAGCCCGCCAGCACGCCGCGCAGACCCTCCGGGTTGGTCACCTGCTGCAGCAGGGATTCCGGCAGCAGGTCCACCCCGAGCCAGCCGGTGGCGGCGCCCGAGATCAGGAACAGCAGCAGGATGAGGGAGTCCACCATGGGTCCAGGGGGCCGGGATCGCGTGGCTGCCCATCACATCAGCAAGGCAGCTTGCCGGATCCCGGGGCCCAGGGCCGGAAGGGGTAACCGGCCGTGACCCACACGGACGACATTCCGACGCTACCGGCTGCGCCGCCGCCGCGCAGCGCCTATCTGCACATCCCCTTCTGCCATCGGCGCTGCTTCTACTGCGATTTCGCCGTGGTGCCCCTCGGCGATCGGGCCGACGGCGAGGCGGGCCCGGGGTCGGCCTCGATCGCGGCCTACCTGGGGCTGCTGCATCGGGAGATCGCCCAGGCCCCGCCAGGTCCGCCCCTCTCCACCGTCTACCTGGGGGGCGGCACCCCCTCGATGCTCACGGCCGGCCAGGTGGGAGAGCTGCTGGCGGCCCTGCGACGGCGCTACGGCCTGGCCCCGGCGGCGGAGATCACCCTGGAGATGGATCCGGCCAGCTTCGACCGGCCGCGCCTGGAGGCCACCCTGGCCGCCGGCGTCAACCGGGTGAGCCTCGGCGGCCAGAGCTTCGAGGATGCCGTGCTGGAGGGCCTGGGCCGGCGCCACCGCCGCGCCGACCTGCTGGAGGCGGCCGCCTGGCTGGAGGGGGCCCGCCGGGCCGGGGATCTGGCCAGCTGGAGCCTGGACCTGATCCAGGGCGTGCCCCAGCCTGGTCCGGCCGATGCCGTGCGCCGCCGCTGGCGGGCCGAACTGGACCAGGCCGTGGCCCTGGGGCCGCCCCATCTCTCGATCTACGACCTGATCGTGGAGCCCGGCACGGTGTTCGCCCGGCGGCAGGAGCGGGGCAGCCTGGCGCTCCCCGATGGCGACACCAGCGCCGACCTGATGGAGCTCACCCACGCCAGGCTGGCGGCGGCGGGCTACGGCCATTACGAGGTGTCGAACTACGCCTGGCCCGGCCATGCCTCCCGCCACAACCGCGTCTACTGGAGCGGCGCCGGCTGGTGGGGCTTCGGCCTGGGGGCCACCGGCGCCCCCCGGGGCCGGCGCCAGGCCCGTCCCCGCACCCGCGAGGCCTACACCGCCTGGCTGGAAGCAGGAGGGCCGCAGGGGGAGGGGCACGGGGCTGGGGGCGAGGACATGGCTGGCGAGGTCAGCGGCGCGGGCATGCCCTTCGATGAGCGGATGCTGGTGGGCCTGCGGCGCCGCGAGGGGGTGCACCTCCCCTCCCTGGCCGCCGCGGCGGGCCTTGAGGCTTGGGCCATCGCCGCCCTGCGGCGCCGGCTCGCGCCCTTTGAGCAGGCGGGGCTGTTGCGGATCGAGGGCCCCCGCTGGCGGCTCAGCGATCCGGCGGGGCTGGCCCTCAGCAATGCGGTGTTGCGGGAGCTTCTTGCCTGGTGGGAGAGCCCTGGGCGCTGATCCAGCCCCGCAGGGCCTCGACCGCCAGGCCCCGGCCATCGATCAGGGGCCGGCTGAAGGGAGGTTGCCGCGGCGTCAGGCCCAGCAGGTCCGCGGTGACGCGCACCTGGCCATCGCAGCGCTCGCCGGCGCCGATGCCGATCACCGGGATGGTGAGCAGGCCGCTGATCGCCTCCGCCAAAGGAGCCGGCACGTGCTCCAGCACCAGGGCGAAGCAGCCCGCCGCCTCCAGGTCCCGGGCCTGCCGCTGCAGCCGCTCCTGGGCCACCGGGTCCTCCGCCTGGCGGCGGTAGCCCAGCCGATGCACCGACTGGGGGGTGAGGCCCAGGTGCCCCATCACCGGGATGCCGCTGCGCACCAGGCGGTCGATCACGGCCAGGGTTTCGGGTTCGGCACCCTCCAGCTTCACCGCCGCGGCGGGGGTTTCCTTGAGCACCCGGCCGGCGGCCTGCACCGCCTCGTCGGTGCCGCACTGATAGCTCAGAAAGGGCAGGTCGGCGATCAGCAGCGGGCGGTGGCTGCCGGCCAAAGCCACGCCACGCCCCACGGCGCGGCAGTGGTGCAGCATCTCGTCGAGGGTCACCGGCAGGGTGGTGGCGTGGCCCAGCACCACCATCGCCAGGGAGTCGCCCACCAGCACCGCATCGGCGCCCGCCTCGGCCACGATCGCCCCGGAGAGCGCATCCCAGGCGGTGAGCACGCAGATCGGCAGACCGGCCTGCTTGCGCTGCAGCAGATCATGCGGGCGCTGGGGCACGGCACGGGGGCAGAACGGCTCCCATGCTCGCAGCCGGGGTGGCCAGGGTCCTGGCGGATCCCCGGCGTGCCGGCCCGGCATCGGTCCCGCTTGCTAAGTTGAAGCCGACTCGGACCCACGCGGCCAGGACGCCCAAATCTGGTCAGGACCGGAAGGGAGCAGCCACACGGGATGCTCCGGGCAGGCGTGGACTCCGGGTCACCCTCTTGCAGGCCAGCCGACGGGCTGGCTTCACTCGCTGCGGTGCTGGCGGTTGAGCAGGAAGGGCGGGATCTTGGCGCCCCGCTCCTCGGGGACCTGGGTGAAGCCGGTGCTGTAGCTCACGCTGGTGCGCTCGGGGCGGTAGCTGCCACCGCTCTCGAAGCCGGTGGCGATCACGGTCACGTGGATCTCGCCCTCGATCGCGTCGTCCACCACGGCGCCCACAATGATGTTGGCGTCGGGATCGACCACGTCGTAGATCACCTCCGAAGCGGTGGTCATGTCCTCGAGGGTCATGTCGCGGCCGCCGCTGATGTTGATCACACAGCCCTTGGCCCCGTCGATCCGGGCCGACTCCAGCAGCGGGCTGGTCATCGCCGCCTGGGCGGCCTCGGTGGCGCGGGAGCGGCCCGAGCCCACGCCGATCCCGAGCAGGGCGGTGCCGGCCTCCGCCATCACCGAGCGCACGTCGGCGAAGTCCACGTTCACCAGGCCGGGCTTGGTGATGATGTCGGTGATCCCCTTCACGCCCATCCGCAGCACGTCATCAGCGGCGCGGAAGGCTTCGTTGAGCGGCGCCCCGGCGATGGCCTCCCGCAGCCGGTCGTTGGGGATCACGATCAGGGTGTCGACATGCTCGGCCAGCCGGGCGATGCCCTCCTCGGCCTGACGCTGCCGCTTTCGGCCCTCGAAGCCGAAGGGCTTGGTCACGATGCCCACGGTGAGGGCGCCGCATTCCTTCGCCACCTCGGCCAGGATCGGGGCCGCCCCGGTGCCGGTGCCGCCGCCCATGCCGGCGGCGATGAACACCAGGTCTGCGCCCTCGAGGGATTGCTGCAACTCATTGCGGGATTCCTCGGCCGCCTTCTGGCCGATCACCGGATTGCCGCCGGCCCCGAGGCCCCGGGTGAGCTTCTGGCCGAGCTGGATGCGTTGCTGCGAGGCCGACTGCAGCAGGGCCTGGGCATCGGTGTTGAGCACCCGATAGCCCACGCCCTGGAGGTCGGAGAGGATCATCCGGTTCACGGCATTGCTGCCGCCGCCCCCGACGCCGATCACCTCGATCCGCGCCGACTGGCTGGGAACGATGCCGTTGCTGCTCGGCGCGGACTGGCTCATCGGGGGAAACTCCTGCGGTGGCGCCTGCGGGGGCAAGGGGGAAGCACCGCCGGCGCGGGCATGATCGCGCGGTGCGGTGTTCGGGACGCTGGTGCCGTTGTTCTGCGGCTGCATTATGTCGGGAGACTCGAACGGGTCTGGAGCACCGCCCGCAGGCGTGGCAACCAGCCTGCCCCGGAAGGCGTGCGGGCGCAACGTCCTGTGAGGGTTGGCTGGCGGCCTACTGGCCGCCTCGGGGACGCACCGCGGTGGCGGGGGTCGGGGCTTCCAGGCTGCGCAGGCCCGCCAGGCTCAGCTCCGGCTGGTCCGGATCGCTGAGGTCCACCAGCTGGGGGCGCTGGCCCCGCAGCTGGGTCGGCAGGGTGCGGCTGAGGTGGGCGGCCACCGTGAGGCGCCGTTCGAGCTGGGCATCGGGGGGGCCGAGCCGCAGCGGACCCAGCTCCCGGGTCTGGAGCCAGAGGCTGCCGGAGGGGTCGAAGCGGATCTCCTGCAAACTGCCGCCGAAACGCTCCCCCTGGGCCAGCACCCGCGCCAGCACCGGGCGGTGCCGCTCGTTCCAGCCGAGCACCCGCAGATCAAGGGCCCCCTGGGGAGGGGCGGCCAGGCTCTGGCTGGAGCCGATCCAGTTGCCGAGCCGGTCCACGAAGCCCTGCTCCGGTCCCCCGGGGCCGCGGCGCTCGGCCCGGGCCACCGCCGTGCGGTCCACCAGCTCCACCCGAAGCCGCGGCGGCAGCATCAGCCGGCTCACGCGCACGTTCTCCACCGGCAGGGCGGCGGAGAGGTTCGTTGCCAGCTGCCGGGGCTGGAGGGTGAGCAGCGGTTCCGGGAAGCGCAGGCCGGCCGCCTGGATCACCTGATCGCGGCTCACCACCTTGCTGCCGCTCACCTCCACCTGGGTCGGGGTCTGGAGGGTCCAGCCCTGGCGGAGCAGGCCGTAGCCCAGGCCCGCCGCCAGGCCGCTGAAGACCACCAGCCGCCAGAGGTTGCGCAGCCGGTCGGAGCGGCGCTGCTGGCGGAGCTGGCGACGACGCTCCGCTCCGGGGCGCAGGGAGGAGTCGGTCACAGCTCGCAGCGGGCCCGTGCCATCAGCTCATCGATCCAGCGCCGGGCGCGTTCGGCATCGGAGAAGGGCACATCCATCGACTCACCGCTGCCCACCAGCCGCAGGCGGCAGGCCCCCTGGCTCTCGGCGGTGAGCGGCGCCTCGCCGGAGCGCAGCGAGAGCAGCTCCACCAGTTCGAGCTTCTTGATCGTGAAGCTGCCGGCTGGCTGGAAGCTGCCGGCCTCAAAGCGGCTCCAGCTCAGTTCGCCGTTGATCAGCCGGGCAGCGCCGCAGGCGTCGAGCTTGGCGAGTTCGGAGCCTTCGGCCCACTCGCGAAACAGCCGCTGACGGCGGCGTTCGAGCCAGCCCAGGCCGGTGAGCAGCACGAACACCAGCAGCAGCGGCAGCCAGAGCAG
>JBILUS010000001.1:0-215473 GCA_044370835.1 Cyanobium sp.
CTTGCCCTGGGCGATCAGCTGCTCGGCGGTTTTGAGCTTGCGGATGATCTGCTCCGCAGTGTGCCTGGTGCGTTTCATGGTGAAGTCCCCGGCCCAGTCTGGCCGGCTGAGGACTCTCATTCACCCTAGACCGGTTTTCGGGGTCCACGTCAAGTCTTTTGAAAGAAAATAAACTTGGCAGACCATAAGCTCGAAAGCTAGCTTTCAGAGCTAGAGCAATTTGAGGCTAACAAAAATAGCATCTACTTGATTCAAGAAGATACCATTATGATAAGAATTATAAAAATCAACAAGCGAATAGCCATGGCGCTTTAGCAGCTGGAGATATTCGTAGAAATGGCGCTGTCCATCGTAAGTTTCGCAGAGGATAATTTCAGTATAAATTATATCAATGGATCGGCTTTGGAGTAATTCACTGGCACCTTCCAGGGCATCATACTCGCCACCCTGAATATCCAGCTTAAGGATGCTGATATGATTTACATTGCTGGCTTTAGCAAACAGATCCAGAGTGGTCTTTTCCACCTCGAGCCTAACTTTCGTCTCAAGGAGGCCTGGTCCCCAGTATTGACCAGACTGTGGCGATGATTGCAGCAGTGAATTTGTCTCTGAATTACTATTAACGTTGAAGAAAGCGCTTCCACTCTCATTCGAAATTGCAACCTGACACAGAACCGCGTTGGAATCCCGAGATGCCAAGCTGGCGAGTTTTGTGTAGGATTCATGATATGGTTCAAAACAGTAAATCATAGCATCGGGGAACAGCTTTCTATAGCTTGAATACGCCTGACCAGTATTTGATCCTACATCAAAGATAACCATGGCAGCCGTGGAAACACGTTTAGACAATGCAACCTGCGATAAAAATGCGGTGCTTTGGGTGGCATCAAACTGATCGTCAAGATCATTTATTGCGATGATGCGATAGCCTAGCTTCGCCAGCAGATTCAAAAGTGTGGACTTGAGAAAGGACGGAACCGAGCTGGAGCGGCATTTAAATCCTCTATGGCTAACTGGAAAAAGGAGAAGGCTCTAAAAAGGGAAAAGAGTAGAGTGTCTAAAAACCAGATTAGCTAATCAGCAAATAAAAGCAAATGGAACGCGGTAAGGCTTGGACGACCAAATCCTATGCCTCTGGCCCAAGAGGAAGCAGGATGGAGCCAATGGTATGATTAGGATACGTTGCGTAAAATGAAGTCGATGGTAAGCCGTCTCCTTAAGCAAGCGACCAAAAGGCTGCTTGCAACGGCAGGCCTCGCTATTGTAAACAAAGAATTTCACGATCAGGCTATTGAGAAGGCTTGCTCTTTTGAGACCTCAATCAAATCAAGAGCTATCTCTGAGTGGGAGAGCATTCGCATACTGGACCATCTGAATACTGCCCAAAAACAAGCTATCTATCCATATATCCTTCTATCAAAATCACAGCTTGCTCAAGATCTATTTGTTGTCAGTCACTCCCTTGAACCTGGATTCCCACAATTCTTTGTTGAGTTTGGGGCCACCGATGGCATCAAACTAAGCAATACTTATTTGCTTGAAAAGTATTTAGGCTGGGACGGAATTCTCGCTGAGCCGGCGAAGACATGGCATCAAGATCTGAGACTCAACCGCAACTGCATCATCAGCTTTGACTGTGTTAGCAGTGAAAGTAACCAGCTGGTTGATTTTATCGAAGCCACATCTGACCCTGCCGATCCCATCGCATCAGCCGAACTATCCTCAATGGCCACCTTTGCTGAATCATTGGATGATCATCGCGAAAGGAGGCTTCGAAATGCCAAGACGTACCAAGTGCAGACCATTTCGCTAAACGACCTTCTTCTCAAACACTCAGCGCCTTCAGACATTGGGTATCTGTCAATTGACACTGAAGGGAGCGAGCTTTCCATCATAGAAACCATCGATTTCACTCGTTATCGGTTTCGACTTATTTCTGTTGAGCACAATCATGTAGAGCCCAACAGAACGGCCATTCGTGAACTGCTCACAAGCAAAAACTATAGACAGGTTTATGAAGACGTCTCGCAGTGGGATGACTGGTATGTGCTCTGTAAACAAGATTAGGGTCAATCCAGGGACGATGGATATACAAGAAATGCATCGCTGAACCATGGCTTCACTTACAATTGGCGTAGCTGGCAACTGCCAAGTTAAACCTCTGGCAAAATGGCTAATGAAAGCCATTCCCGATTGCAACATTATACTGTTGAACCCCTACCATCTCATCACAAGCAACGTCCAAGTTGATCATTGGATTGAGTCCTGCAGAATTGCAGACTTCGTCTTGGCTATGCCTGTCAAAAGCAAATATCGAGATATGAAGTCGATAGGCACGGAAGTATTTAGGCGACGAATTGGATGTCCAATCCATTTTATTCCAAACCTATATTGCGATGCTTTTTCCCATTCTTTGGCTATGCACGTTGCCGTGATCAAACCGTGCTAACTACAACTGATTATGGTGACAGTCCCCATGGTGACTACCATGACTTTCTTGCCATGGCGATTGCAGCATCCCGAATACCATGGGACCGCATACAAAGAGCAAGATTAGCCATAGCATGCAAACAAAAGGCGACCATTGTCAAAAACTCAGAAGCTTCATTGCGTGAACTCAAACATCGGCTGGATCAAATGAACTCCGTGATGAGGCTTGATGGGATCCCTCTCAATTGCTTTATGGGGCATACATTTAATCATCCATCCGCAGCCCTGCTAAATGAATTATACTCATCGATTTGGGCAAAGACACTGAACTACAGCCCTTCATCTTTCACTCCGGTCGATGGGGAGCCTTTTGCCAACGACGGTCAACTACCAGTTATGGACTTTATCGTTGAGGCTTTACAAAAAAGTGGTATTTTGAATATTCCGCTTCCAAGAAATGCAATCAGCCGAGACGCATATGAAGAAATTCTCAAAAAATCGATACGATTTTACTTGAAGACCCAAGAGATTGTCGAAACAAACATGCTTCACCCAAAGATGAGGCTTGCCAAGAAATTTCTTAACTTAGGCTTGATGGGCAGCTGAAAAACATACGCACTTCTCAGTGCGCGTGTCGCGCAATACTGCCTAATCCAAGTGAATGTCCCTGATACCAAGACCCAATCCAGCGCTTGTCCAGATCCCAGCCCTGCTCGCAGACCAAAGCCTCGGTCAGCCGAAGGGTGTCCATCAGACTCGCTGGACAGCGGCGGCGTTGTTTGATATGTTCAACATGAGTGATTAAGCGTGATTTGTAAACACTTGGGCTTTGCAACGGAGAGGTGAGCTTGGAATAAGCGAGAGACCAGACATAGGCAGATGCAGGTGCCTTGAACGCTTTGATCTGACGGTGCAGGTAACGTGTGGCCGATGATCCTACCTGATCCAGCCAGCGGGGATCCCAACGCTCCTGATGCTTGATATGGAGGAATTGATCGCTTGCCAGAAAGGTGCGGGTTGCACCGGCGGCCATCAGGGCCATCGGCAGCAAAAGATCCCACCACGGCAAGCCGATTGTGAGGTCAGGGCTGAGAAATGGACTGGCCCGCTGAAAGGTCTCGGCACGGGCGGCGATGAAGTCAATACCTGGAAGAAATGGCACATGTAATTGTTGATCTCTACGCTCAGCAAGCAAAAGATTTAGACAAGAATTATCCTCCACATCGGTTCGATGAGCCAGCAAGAACTCCTCGGGCCTTAGTCCAGCGAGACGTTGCTGTGAAGTGAAATCAAGCGCGATGTGAATATCGGCATTCGTGATCGCCAACACCTCGCCGGGATAGCGCTGAGCAACAAGCTGCAGAGATTCGCGCAAATTAGGTAAATACGTTGGGTAATCACCTCCCGAAGAAGGGACAACTTGAACATCAACGCCGATCTGCGCTAAGCACTCTTGATGATTTGGATGGGCCTTCAGTTCTGACGCGGTATTGAGAGAGACAACCGCGAAGCCAGCGTCCATCCAGGAGCGAATCAGACGCTGTTGAAGTGAGGCTGGATCCGATCCCCCAAAAGGCACGCCGCGCAAAACCGGTGGGATCGAAACCAGGCAACGCATGATCAATGGCTCTTGATTCTGAAGCAACCTTATCAGCTTCGGGCTGCCAGTTTCTGCCATTGCCTACGCATCAGCCAAACCAGACGATTGGCAAGCAGCATGGCACGATTGGCTGCGGTTGGACGATCACCCCAAGCCAGGGCGAAACGATGGGGAGGCATCAGCCACCATGCACGCCAGCCAAAATAACGCATGGCATTACGATCTTTATCGGCGAGGAAGCGCTCATCGACAGCACGGGATGAGGTTCCCGTGCAGGCATAAGATGCAACTGGCAGGGGTACATAACAATAACCACCATGGGCCAACAGCCTGATGTTGTAATCCCAGTCGGCATAGATCCTATAGCTCTCATTATATTCAATTCCCAGGGCCTGAATGGGCTTTCGCCGATAAAAGGCGGATTGATGACTGATATTACGGTCTAAAAAGCGCGGCAGATCCCATTTTTGACCATAGCGATAACCTGGCTCCTCAATCCAAACGTCACCATGCACCACCCATACGCCAGGCTGAGCCTGCCGAAGCAAGGGCGCGAGATCCTCAAAAACCCTGGCATTGAGTAGCATATCATCGGATCCCAGAACGTAAATCCAGTCGCCGCTTGCGGCCTTGATGCCATGATTAATTGCCCCATAAATACTGGAACCATCAACGGTCTCGATGCGATGCTGAAGGTCTGCCACCTTTAGAAGCTGGCTGGCAAGGCTCACCGTGGCATCTTCTGAGCCGCCATCGATGATCAGCACCTCGAAAGATCTCCAGCTCTGTGCGATCAGGGACCCAAGAGATCGATGAAGATCATTGACTGAATTCAGCGTTGGCATGATCACGCTGATCAGCGGCGATCGCATGCTCGATTGCGTGGGCATGGCGTAGGATCAGAATCTGAATTTCAGGCAGATAAACACAGATGGCGCAGAGATGGCGCAAACGCTGCCTGAGCCACCAGCTGAAACACTCGACAGAGTCACTGATTGTTGCGTTGATTTCTGACTCTCAGGTTGGTTCATCGTCAATCACGATCCTATGACCCCCGCCTACCAACCCCTCCACCACAAGTACCGCCCCCAGCGGCTCTCGGAGCTGGTGGGGCAGGAGGCGATCGCCGCCACCCTGGGCAATGCCCTGCGCAGCGGGCGGATCGCGTCGGCCTACCTGTTCAGCGGGCCCCGCGGCACCGGCAAGACCTCCAGCGCCCGCATCCTGGCCCGCTCACTCAACTGCATCGGCAGCGAGGGGCCCACGCCCAAGCCCTGCGGCACTTGCGAGCTCTGCACCTCGATCGCGGCCGGCAATGCCCTCGACGTGATCGAGATCGACGCCGCCTCCAACACCGGCGTGGACAACATCCGCGAGCTGATCGAGCGCTCGCGCTTCGCGCCGGTTCAGGCCCGCTGGAAGGTCTACGTGATCGATGAGTGCCACATGCTCTCGACCGCCGCCTTCAACGCCCTGCTTAAGACCCTGGAGGAGCCGCCGCCGCGGGTGGTGTTCGTGCTGGCCACCACCGATCCGCAGCGGGTGCTGCCCACGATCCTCTCGCGTTGCCAGCGCTTTGATTTCCGCCGCATCCCCCTGGAGGCCCTCGAACAGCACCTCAGCTGGATCGCCGCCCAGGAAGCGATCGGCATCACCCCCGAGGCCCTGCAGGTGGTGGCCCAGCGGGCCCAGGGGGGCCTGCGCGACGCCGAAAGCCTGCTGGATCAGCTCAGCCTGCTGCCCGCACCGATCGAGCCCCTGGCGGTGTGGGAGCTGCTCGGGGCCGTGCCCGAACAGGAGCTGCTGGTCCTGGCTCGGGCCATGGCTGAAGACGAGCCCCTGGGGGTGATCGAAGCCTGCCGCCAGCTGCTGGAGCGGGGCCGCGAGCCCTCCGCCGTGCTGCAGGGCCTGGCCGGGTTGCTGCGGGATCTGCTGCTGGCCGGGGTGGCGCCGAACCGCTTGGAGCTCACCAGCGTGTCGCCGGCATTGCGGCCGGAGCTGCCCGCGGTGGCTCGATCGATCGGCAAGGCGCGCCTGCTCCACTGGCAGGCCCAGCTCAAGGGCAGCGAACAGCAGCTGCGCCACAGCGTGCAGCCGCGGCTCTGGCTGGAGGTGCTGCTGCTGGGCCTGCTGGCCGAACCCCAGGCCAGTCCTGCACCCAGCCGCCCCGTTGTCGATGCCACTCAGGCCCAGGCCCGCAGTGGGACGCAGCCTGCGGCGCAGGCCAGAACGCCGGCACCAGCGGCGGAGGCCCGTGCTGCGGAAGCAACCGCCCCGGCGGTGAGCAATGCCCAAGCACCGGGCCCCACAACCTCCACTCCACCCGAGCCAGCCACGATCCCGCCGCAGGGAAACCAACCCGATCCGGGCGTGCCCAACAACCACGGCCAACCCGAAACACCGGCCGCAGGAACGGATCCGGGAACTCCCGCCCCCTCATCGAACCTGGGCGAGCTCTGGCAGCAGATCCTGGCGGGGCTGGAGCTGCCCTCCACCCGCATGCTCCTCTCCCAGCAGGCCCACCTGCATCGGCTCGACAACAGCCGCGCCGTGGTGCGGGTGTCCAGCAACTGGATCGCCATGGTGCAGAGCCGGCTGCCGCTGCTGGAGGGCGCTGTCACCAAGGCCCTGGGTAGCCCGAGACAGGTGACGCTGGAGGCGGGGGAAACAGCCCCTGCCGCGGCCGTGGCCGTTGAGGAGTCCGCGCCAGCGCGACCAGCGATCGGCCAACCCACACCCAAGCCCCCGGGTCAGGCGGAAACGGTGCCTCCCCCGGCCGCACAAGCACCGGTGGATGCAGCCCCGCAACGTCCCGAACCCTCGCCGCAGTCCCGCGAAGCCGTCTTGGCGGAGCCCACCTCTCCCGTTGCCAACGCTGTTCCGATCCCAGCGGCTTCAGGACCCATTCCTGTTGCACCCTCAAGACTGGATCAGAAAGCCAGGCAGCTGGCTGATTTCTTCAATGGCGAGCTGCTCGATGATTCCCTGAACAGCTGATCGGTCCGGACTGAAAGCAACAACAGCTCGTTCAAGATTCCGATCAGGGGCCTTCCGCAGCCAGCGGAGCAATGCCCTCGGAGTCCAGGGCATCCTCAAGCTCGCTTCTCAGGGGAAGCTCCGCCTCCCAACCCTCCTCGTGTGCACCCCCATGCGCCGTCTTCGCCCAGACCAGCGTCTTGGGCAGGAGCGCCATCTTCAGCGCGACCCAAGGGATCACCACGAACCAGTGCATTAAGTAGCCCATCGCCAGGGCAATGTTCGCCGGGGTGGGTTTGGGCAGCGGCGGGCCTTCTGAGCGGCGGCCGCAGCCCGCAGCGATCGAAAAGCCGGAGAGGCCCAGCGCCACCACCGAGAAGGGCCACATCCCCGGCGGTGTGCCCGTGAGCAGGGCACCGGCGAGATCAGCCACGGCCATCACCGGCAGCACGTACTGCAGCACGAAAAAGGTGGCCAGGTCGCGCTTCTGGGCCCCGTTGAGGCGGTTGGACACCAGCTGGTCGCCGTAATCGAGGAAGCGCTGCAGGCCCCCTTCGGCCCAGCGCTGCCGCTGGCGCCACAGGGCCGGCAGGGTGAGCACCGCCTCTTCGCACACCGGCGGATCCCAGAGCACGCCCACCGGCAGGCCGGCCAGCAGGAGGCGGAAGCTCAGATCCAGGTCGTCGGTGATGGTGGCCTCGTTGAAACCACCGGCGGTGTGCACCGCATCGCGCCGCAGCAGCTGACCGTTGCCGCGCAATTCGGCCACGCCGCCGCGGGCCAGGCGGCCCTCCTGGATGAAGGCATCGAAGGCCATCTCCATCGCCTGGGCGCGGGTGAGCCAGTTGGCCTCGGCATTCACCTCGGCCTTGCGCAGCTGCACCGCCGCCCAGCCGCCGGTTTCGGCAAAGGGGATCAGGCGCTCCAGCAGGTCCGGCTGGAGATCGGCATCGGCATCGAGCACGAGCATCCAGCGGCCCTGCAGCTGTTGCAGCACCAGGTTCAGCGCCCCGGATTTGCCGCCGCCGGCATCACGGCTGCGGCGCAGCACCTTCAACTGGGGATAGACGGTCTGGAGCTCGGCCAGGCGCTGGGGGGTGCGGTCCTCGCTGCCGTCGTCGATCACCCAGAGGCGCAGCTGCTCGGTGGGCCAGCGCAGCCCCAGCACCCGCTCCACCAGCCGGGCGATCACCGCCTCCTCATCGCGGGCGGCCACCACCACATCCACAGCGGGCCGATCGGCACTGGGGGGAGCCGAGCCTTCTGTCTCAGTGAGGAGCGCTTCGGTGGTGAACACCGGGGCACCGGGCGGCCGGAACAACACCGTGCGCACGGCGTAGGCCCCGAGCAACCCGGCCAGCCCCAGGGCCGGCAACAGCCGGTCCAAAGGCCCCAGCGTGTGGGGCAAGACGCCAGCCACCCCACAGGCCAGCAGGAAGAGGGCGGCCTTGGGGCGGCGGCGATCGTCGGAGCTGCCGCCGCCCATACCGCTCACAAAACTTGAGCAACTCTAAAGCTCACCCCCGAAGTCGGGGCCTCGGGAAGCTGGCGCCGGCCCGCTGAGCTGCCCCCAGCCGCTTCAGCTGCCATCGCGCAGGTCGGCGCCGATCGCCTCAAGGGGCTGCAGGCTGGTGCCGGGGTAGTAGTGGCCCAGGATCCGCTCGCTGCTCCAGCCGCGCCGGGCCAGGTCGATCGCACCGGCCTGGGAGAGGCCCGCCCCGTGGCCGAAGCCGCCCCCCTCCACCGTCCAGCGCCCCGGGCCGGCCGGCGCCAGGGTGAACAGGGTGCTGGGCAGCGTGCGCAGGGTGCGGCGGATGGCATCGCGGCGCAGCACCACCGGGCCGCTGGAGCCGCCGATCTCCAGAGCCACCACCCGGCCGCTGGGCCCTCGCTCCAGCACCCGCAGGCTCGACACCGTGCCGACCGCACTGCCGCGGGCCGCCAGGGCTGCCCCGATCCGCTCGGCGGTGAGTTCCCGCTGCCAGCGGAACCGGGGGTGGCCGGCACCGTAGGCCCCCTGGCCGTTGCGCAGCAGCCCCGGCAGCGCCGCGGCGGCCAAGGGCACCGGATGGCGGGCCACAAACGGGGCATCCCCATCGGCGAAGACCTTGAGATAGGGCAGGCTCTCCCCGTCCCAGGCCTCGTCCAAGCCGGCGGCGATGCCGCCGTTGCTGGCGTGGTACACCGCATGGATCGGCGCACCGCCGGCGCTCAGCACCAGGCCCCGGGTGGCCGCGATCGCCTGCCGCACCTCCGGCCCGGCCACGCGCGGATCGCTGTACACCTGACACTGGGTGTCGGCGCAGAGGTGGTAGCCATCCACCCGGTAGCGGCCCCGGTTGCGCAGGGCCCAGGTGCGGGCCAACACCGCCTGGGCAGCGAGGGCGGCCGGGGGGGAGCCGGCGCCGATCTCATGGGGCACCACCCCCAGCAGGTAGCGCTCCAGCGGTACCTCCTCGAGCAGGGTCCAGCCGCCGTGGGCATCGGCCTGGAGCCGGAACGGACCCTGGTGGACCCCCTCACCCCAGCGCAGACCCTGGGCTGCCTGGATCCGGATCGGGCCCTGCAGCACCACCGGCTCCCCAGCGGCTCCCTGCCACACCGGTACCAGCCGGCGGGTTTCTCGCCGCTCCACCCGCCGAGCCGTGAACCCCTCCGGTGGCGGCGTGCCGGCCGGCGCCCACACCTCCCACTCCGCGGGCCGGGCGATCACAGGGCGCACCCCGGCGGCCTCCCAGCGGCGGGCCACCGCCAGGGCGCTCTCGTGGCTGGCAAAGGGGCCGAGCACCTCGCGCCGCACGATCAGCGGCTGGGCCAGGGGCTCCCAGCGCCACTGCAGCACCGCCTCGCTGGCCTGAACGCGGCGCCGCGCCCCATCCTCCAGAACAAGCACCCCGCCGGCGGCGGCGAGCCGCAGGGGCGCCGCCGTAGCGGAAGCCGGGGCCCCCGGCGGCACCCCGAGGCGGGAGACCAGGGCCACCCACAGCACTGGGCCTGTGGCCTGGAGCGCCGGCGGTGGCGGCACCGGCCAGTGCAGGGAGGCCCCGGCGCCCTCCCGGGTACCCGCTTCAGCGGGCGGGGGTGGCGGGGGCGGCAGCAGGGGCAGAGCAGGACCCGCGGCACCGGCGGGAGCGGAGCCAGCGGCGGGCAGGGTGCCCTCGGAGGCCCTGCAACCGGCCGGCAGCAGCAGAAGCGCCCCCAGCAGCCAGCCCCCCAGAGGCCGCCAGGACGGCGACAGGAGCGCTGTGCTCGGACGGCGGCGGACGGAGGAGCGGAGCGGCATCGGCGGGGGATTTGGCGAAGGGTGGAGTCGCGTCGTACTCTGCTTGTTTGTGCCCGCCGCCAGAGCAATGCCGAAGCTCAAGACCCGCAAAGCAGCCGCCAAGCGGTTCAAGATCACCGGCAGCGGCAAGTTCATGCGCCGGCATGCCTTCCGCAACCACCTGCTCGACCACAAGAGCCCCAAGCGCAAGCGCTGGCTGGGCACCATGGCCGTCGTCGACGAGCGCGACGCCGACAACGTGGCGCTGATGCTTCCCTACGCCTGATCCGGCCCCGGCCCCCTCGGGGCACTGTGCCCTGCACCGGCCGCCGCCGGTTTCCAGTCTTTCCACCCCATCTCCCTGATCCATGGCTCGCGTCAAGAGGGGCAACGTCGCCCGCAAACGCCGCAACAAGATCCTTCGCCTTGCCCGGGGCTTCCAGGGCAGCAACGGCAGCCTCTTCCGCACCGCCAACCAGCGGGTGATGAAGGCCCTCTGCAACGCTTACCGCGACCGTCGCCGCCGCAAGCGCGACTTCCGCCGCCTCTGGATCGCCCGGATCAACGCCGCGGCCCGCATCAACGGGCTCAGCTACAGCCGTCTGATCGGGGGCCTCAAGAAGGCCGACGTGCTCCTGAACCGCAAAATGCTGGCCCAACTGGCCGTGGCCGATCCCGCCAGCTTCACCGCCGTGGTTTCCGCCGCCGGCCACTGAGCCGCGGCACCCCATGCAGGATCTGCTCCCCCAGACCTACCTGATCGGTCTGATCGTGTTGCTTGGCGGCGCCGCTGTGCTGGTGGGCCGGCAGATCCTGCGCGTGCGTCGCGATGAGCAGGCTCTGGCCCGCCTCAGCAGCAACGGCAAGGCCGGTGGCGGTCCCCAGGATTCGGCCGGCCTCTACGAACTCGCCTCGGTTCAGCTGCGCAAGCGCCTCTACGGCCAGGCGGTCGACAACCTCAAGCTCGCCCTGCGCCGGGCCCAGGCCGAGAAGGCCCCCGACGAAGCCCGCGCCCTGATCGAAAACGCCCTGGGCTTCGCCCTGGCAGCCCAGAACAAGTTCGCCCCGGCCATCCGCCACTACCGGACCGCCCTCCAGGCCAAGCCGGACTACCCCGTGGCCCTCAACAACCTCGCCTACGCCCTCACCAAGCAGCGCGAGATCGACGAGGCCCGGGCCACCTACAACAAGGTTCTGGCCCTCGATCCCGCCAATGCCACGGCCCGCAAGGGACTCCGCACCCTCGAGCGCCGGGTGGGCAACACGCCTGCCGCCGCTGCGTCGGCTGGCGACGACGACGATGACCAACCCGGTAGCGACGGGGGCAAAGGGTTCAGCAAGGCCGCCTGAGCACCCCCCTCGCCACCTTCCCGTTCACCAGAGTCCGCGGATCGGCTCGCTCCCGCTGGCCACCGGCGGCGGGGCGGAGGGCACCAGCTGCAGGCGCCCCCCCAGGTCGGTGAGGCGATCGGCATTCCAACCCGAGAGGCTCATCCCCTGCACCCCCTGGAAGGCGCCACCGGCTCCCAGGCCGGCCCCCGGATCGTCGCCCAGCACCAGCAGATCGAGCTGATCGGACTTGGCATTGAGGTTGCCCTGCACCGGCGACACCTTGCCGGCCAAACGGATCTGACCCTGGAGCACCACCATCTGGCCGGCGGCACTCACCTGCTGGAGGGACAGCTCCACCGGCTGAACGGCGCTGCCATCGAAGGGCACGTAGCTGCCGCTCCAGTAGCGGGGCATCTGGTCGCGGATCAGGCTGGCCCGGCCGATCGGATCGAACGTTTCCACCGGGGCCGATTCGATCAGCAGCGGGCCAGCCTCCGGGGAAGGGGCACCGCGGGTGGCGGGCACGAAGGGCTTGTAGGCATCGCTGGGCAGCGGAGCCAGGGCCAGCAACACGGGCAGGGCCGTGGAAGCAAGCGGCAGCGGCATGGCGGCGGTACTCGGGCCAGACCGCAGACTAAGGGGATCGCCCCGCATCGCGCCCGCCTCCGGGCTATGGCGTCCTTCTGCCCCCGTTTGACCCAGCCCTGAATCCGGCCTTGAACCTCCCCTCTCCCCCGTCACCCGAAGCGGTCGGCCGCGCCACCGCCCCCGCAGCCGGAATCTCGGCGGCCGGCCCTGCTGCCGCCGGCGTCGACAACCTGCTAATCGGGGGCCGGCGCTTCGGCAGCCGCCTGATGACCGGCACGGGCAAATACCCCTCCCTGGCCGTGATGCAGGCCAGCCTCGCGGCCAGCGCCTGCGAGATCGTGACCGTGGCGGTGCGGCGGGTGCAGAGCCAGGCCGCGGGCCACGGCGGCCTGATGGACGCGATCGACTGGGGCCGCATCTGGATGCTGCCCAACACCGCCGGCTGCGCCACCGCCGAGGAGGCGATCCGGGTGGCGAGGCTGGGGCGGGAGCTGGCCAAACTGGCCGGCCAGGAGGACAACAGCTTCGTGAAGCTGGAGGTGATCCCCGACAGCCGCCACCTGCTCCCCGACCCCTTCGGCACCCTGGAGGCGGCCGAACAGCTGGTCAAGGAGGGCTTCACGGTGCTGCCCTACATCAACGCCGATCCCCTGCTGGCCAAGCGCCTCGAGGAGGCGGGCTGCGCCACCGTGATGCCCCTGGGCTCCCCGATCGGCTCGGGCCAGGGCATCCGCAACGCCGCCAACATCGCCCTGATCATCGAGAACGCCCGGGTGCCGGTGGTGGTGGACGCCGGCATCGGCGTGCCGAGCGAAGCGGCCCAGGCCATGGAGATGGGCGCCGACGCCCTGCTGATCAACAGCGCCATCGCCCTGGCGGGCGACCCGGCGGCCATGGCCGAGGCGATGGCCCAGGCCTGCAGGGCGGGCCGCACGGCCTTCCGAGCTGGCCGCCTGCCGATGCGGGCGGAAGCCAGCCCCAGCTCGCCGCTGGAGGGGCGCCTGGGGGGCGCGGAGCGCAGCGCCGCCGTGTGAAGCGTCTGTGACAGTTCCGGCGCCGAGGGATGACGCCAGAAAAAGGCTCCATAGGGTTCCACGACCCACCCCTCCACCCCCATGCAGGTCACCCAGGAAGACGGCGGCAGGCTCAACGCCTTTGCCCGCGAGCCCCGCATGGTGGTGATGGAGAAGGGCGAGGCCAATGGCCCGAGCCGCCCCCTGCTGATCGGTGGCGTGGCCCTGGTGCTGCTGCTGGTGGCGGTGGCCGCCGGCATCAGCTGAGGCGCGGTAGCGCCGATCCGTTGCGCCGCAGCCCTTGACCGCCGGGGAGCGGCCGCCCCCACCCCGGCGGGATCGCCGGCCCAGGGGGGCAGCCGAAGGCCTGTAGTAGCTTGCCCCCGGGCAATGGCTCGACCAGGAGACAGGGGTGAAGGTTCTCGTTCTCGGCGGCGATGGCTTCTGCGGGTGGCCCTGTGCGGTGAACCTGGCGGATGCGGGCCACGATGTGGTGATCGTCGACAACCTCAGCCGCCGCAAGATCGACATCGACCTGGAGGTCGAGTCGCTCACGCCGATCACCACGATCAATGAACGGCTGCGCGCCTGGGACCAGGTGGGCGGCAAGGCGATGCGCTTCGTGCAGCTCGACATCGCCCGGGACTACGAGCGCCTGCTGGAGCTGCTGCGCAGCGAGCGGCCAGAGGCCGTGGTGCATTTCGCCGAACAGCGGGCCGCCCCCTATTCGATGAAATCAAGCGCCACCAAGCGCTACACGGTCGACAACAACGTCAACGGCACCCACAACCTGCTCGCCGCCATCGTGGAGAGCGGCCTGGATGTGCACATCGTGCACCTCGGCACCATGGGGGTCTACGGCTACGGCTCCCACCGCGGCGCCACGATTCCCGAGGGCTACCTCACGGTGGAGGTGCCCCAGGCCGATGGCAGCCGGTTCACCGAAAAGATCCTGCACCCAACGGATCCCGGCAGCGTCTACCACATGACCAAGACGCTGGATCAGCTGCTCTTTTACTACTACAACAAGAACGATTCGATCCGGGTCACCGATCTGCATCAGGGCATTGTCTGGGGCACCAACACCGACCTCACCGACAGGGATCCACGCCTCACCAACCGCTTCGATTACGACGGCGACTACGGCACGGTGCTCAACCGCTTCCTGATGCAGGCCGCCATCGGCTATCCCCTCACCGTGCATGGCACCGGCGGCCAGACCCGCGCCTTCATCCACATCCGCGATTCGGTGCGCTGCGTGCAGCTGGCCCTGGAGAATCCGCCACCCAGCGGCGAGAAGGTGAAGATCTTCAACCAGATGACCGAAAGCCACCAGGTCGGCCAGCTGGCCCGCAAAGTGGCGGACCTCACCGGTGCCGAGATCCGTTTCCAGGCCAACCCGCGCAAGGAGGCGATCGAAAACGATCTGATCGTGGACAACCGCTGCTTCATCGAGCTCGGCCTCAAGCCCACCACCCTCGACGACGGACTGCTGGCCGAGGTGGTGGATGTGGCCCGCCGCTGGGCCGACCGCTGCGATCGTTCCCGCATCCCCTGCCTTTCTGCCTGGACCACCCGCCAGGCGGAAGCACTCCGCACATCCGCCTGAACCGGACCGACCGCCCGTGAGGATCGCCTTCTTCACCGAAACCTTCCTGCCGAAGGTTGACGGCATTGTCACGCGGCTCACCAAGACGCTGCCCCACCTGGTGGAAGCCGGCGACGAGGTGCTGATCTTCTGCCCCGAGGGGGCTCCGGACAACCACGCCGGCGCCCAGGTGGTGGGAGTGCCGGCCATGCCCCTGCCCCTCTACCCCGAACTCAAGCTGGCCCTGCCGCGGCCGGCGGTGTCCGAAGCACTGGAGCGCTTTCGGCCCGATCTGGTGCATGTGGTGAACCCGGCGGTGCTGGGCCTGGGCGGCATCTGGCTGGCCAAGACCCGCAACCTTCCCCTGGTGGCGAGCTACCACACCCATCTGCCCAAATACCTCGAGCACTACGGCATGGGCATGCTGGAGCCCCTGCTCTGGGAACTGCTCAAGGCCGCCCACAACCAGGCCGAGCTCAACCTCTGCACCTCCACCGCCATGGTGGAGGAACTGGCCGCCAAGGGGATCGAACACACCGCCCTCTGGCAGCGGGGGGTCGACACCGACCTGTTCCGGCCCGAGCTGGCCAACCCCACGATGCGGACCCGTCTGCACGGCGGCCACAGCGACACCGGCAACCTGCTGCTCTACATCGGCCGCCTCTCGGCCGAGAAGCAGATCGAGCGGATCCGGCCGGTGCTTGAGGCCCTGCCCCATGCCCGCCTCGCCCTGGTGGGAGACGGCCCCCATCGCCAGCAGCTGGAGCGGGTGTTCGAGGGAACCGCCACCACCTTCGTGGGCTACCTGGCGGGCCATGAACTGGCCTCGGCCTACGCCAGCGGCGATGCCTTCGTGTTCCCCTCCAGCACCGAAACCCTGGGGCTGGTGCTGCTGGAGGCCATGGCGGCCGGCTGCCCCGTGGTGGGGGCCAACCGCGGCGGCATCCCGGACATCGTGACCGACGGCGTGAACGGCCGCCTCTACGAGCCTGACCAACCCGCCAGCCTGATCACGGCGGTACAGGGGCTGCTGGGGGATCAGACGACCCGCAGCCAGCTCCGCCAGGAGGCCCGCCAGGAAGCCGAGCGCTGGGGCTGGGCCGGCGCCACGGCCCAGCTGCGCGACTACTACCAACAGGTGCTCGCCCGCCGCCGCCCCCTCTCCCTGGTGGCCTGAGGGGCGAGCGCCCCGCCCTCAGGGTTTGCGCGCCGAGGCGGTGCCGGTGGCCGGATGGAACCAAGCCTCCATCATCGTTTTCACCATCGGCGCCGCCACGGTGCCGCCGTAGCCGCCGGAATTCTCGCCGAAGGCCACGATCACCAGGTTGGGCTTGCCGGCGGGAGCATAGCCGCCGAACCAGGCGTGGTCCGGCCGGGGGGGATCCTCACCGGTGCCGGTCTTGCCGGCCACCGCCGGCAGGGTGGTGTCGTTGAGGATGCGGGCGGTGCCTTCGGTGACCACCATCCGCAGCCCCTCCCGCAGCACCCGCAGGGTCTCCGGCTTGAGCCGCAGCCACTGCCGCGGCACATCGCGCTGCACCAGGTGGGGGGTTACCAGCCAACCGCCATTGGCCACGGCGGCATAGAGGCGGGCCATCTGGATCGGGGTCACCGTGACCGCCCCCTGGCCGATCGAGGAGGTGATCGTGTCGACCGAATTCCAGGGTTCGCCGATCACCTTCCGCTTCCAGGCCTGGTCCCCCAGCAGACCGGCGCTCTCCTCATCGCGGAGCTCCACACCGGTGTGGCTGCCGTAGCCCATGCGGCGGGCGGCCTTGAACAATTCATCGGGGCCCACCTTGAGACCCATCAGGTAATAGAAACTGTTGCTGCTAACGGCCAGGGCCTTCTCGAAGCCGATCGCGCCGTAGGCGCCGTGGTCGGTGTAGCACTGGCCGTCGTAGCAGAAGGAGCCCATGGTGGGCAGGGTGGAGGTGGGCGTGTACACGCCCGATTCCAGGCCGGCGATGGTGGACACGATCTTGAAGGTGCTCGCCGGCGGAAACGCCTGCAGGGCACGGTTCAGCATCGGCGCCTCGGGGCGGTTGAGGTTGTTCCACTGGGCCGTGGTGGGGCCGTTGGAGAAGATGTTGGGGTCGAAGCCCGGCCGGCTGGCGATGGCCAGGATCTCGCCGGTCTGAGGATCGAGGGCCACGATCGCCCCCTTGCCCACATGGTCGAGGGCCCGCTCAGCGGCCCGCTGCAGATCCAGATCGAGGGTGAGGCGCAGGTCGCGACCCGCCCGGGCCGGCTTGTCGCCGAGCACCCGCTGCACCCGGCCGGCGGCATTCACCTCCAGTTGCTGGCCGCCCCACTCGCCGCGCAGATGGGACTCGTAGGTGCTCTCCAGACCGCTGCGGCCGATCCTGTCGCTGAGCCGGTAGCCCTTCTCCCGCAGCTTGTTGTATTCCTCCTCGGTGAGGCTGCTGGTGTAACCGATCACATGGGCGGCCAGGCTGCCGTTGGGGTAGTCACGCAGGACATCGATCGACACCTCGGCGCCGCTCAGGGAGGCGGCCTGCTCGCGGAAGCGGAGCACCTGCAGCGGCGTGAGCGGACCGGCCAGGAGGATGTGGTAGTCGTCGTCGCTGGCCTTGCCGAGGCGGCGCTGCTCATCGAGCCGAGCGGCCGGAATGGCCAGCAGGCTGGCCAGCCGGTCCCGCAGGGCGGGCCACTGACGATCGTTCACCAGCCGGGGCTGGAGGTAGAGGCGGTAGGTGAGGCGATTGGTGGCCAGCACCTGGCCATGGCGATCGAGCAGCCGGCCCCGAATCGGATCGCGGGGAATCAGGCGGATGCGATTTTCATCGGCCATGGCCCGGTGCTCCTGGCCATGCAGCAGCTGAAGCCAGGCGAGCCGCCCCACCATGGCGGTGCAGAAGAGCAGCACCAGGGCCATCAACAGGCCCGGTTGGCGGCCAACCCCGGTGTGGCGCGAGCTTCCGAAACCGATCAGGGCCATCAGCTCAGACGCCGCTCCAGTTCGCCGAGGCGGTCGGCGATGCGTGCCAGGGTCTGCTGCAGGGCGGCGGTCTCGGCGGCCGTGGGGGACGCGGCGGAATCTGGAACCGACCCTTCGGGTGCGACCGGGACCGCCGCCGGGGATGGGGCAGCGGGGCCGGGCACATCGCGCACCTCCACCTTCATCACCGGATTACCCAGGCCGGGCTGCACCCGATCGAGGGAGTCACGAAGCTGGCTGGCCGCCGGTTCGCCCTCTCGGCGCAGGGCGGCGAGGGGATCGGCTGGATGGGCCTCGAAGGCGGCCAGCACCTCCCGGGCCCCCCCCTTGCGGGCCCGCTCCACCACGGCCAGACCCACCGGCAGCACCTCCTGCATCAGGGTGAGGCGCAGGGCATCGAGGGGATCGGGGGCCATGGCTGGACCGGAAGGCGGCCGGGGGTCGGATCCCCAGTCTGCCCTGCCCGACCCGAGCCTGACGGCCGCGACCTCAGGGCAGGGCCGGCCGCTGCACGCCGGGATCCACCAGCACGGCGCGACAGGGCCGCTGGCTGCCCAGCCACCAGCCGCCGGCCCCAGCCAGCACCAGCGCCAGGGAGAGGGGGAGAAGGGCGCGGCGGGTGGCCGGCAGAGCCGCCCATTCCGTCCAGTCGCGCAGCACCCGATCGCGGTCGAAGCGGCGCCGCTCCCGCGACACCTGCTGCTCCCGCCGCTTCAGGGCCCGCTCCACCCAGCGCTCGAAGGCCTTCTTCTTGGTGACGGCCATCTTGCGCTCCACCTCCAGCAGCTGGCCGGGGTTGAGCTCGGGGTTGAAGGTGCCGATCAGCTCCAGAGTCTTGAGGAACATCTCCACGGCCCCATCCTTGATCGGACGCTCCTGCTCATCGAGCAGGCTCCAGTCGAGCTCGGGGTAGAAGCGCAGCCGGTTGGCCTGGATCTGCTCCTCCGGCAGCTGGCCGGGTTCCCGCAGCCAGCGATCGGTGTTGGCGTCGAAACGGCGCCAGTAGAGGAAGGGGTTGAGGTACACCGTCTTGCCCCCCATCAGGATGCTGTCCTGCTGCAGGCGCCGCTGCAGCTGGGGATCCGGGTCGGCGCTCACGGCGGGTGTCACGGCGGTCACGGGGCCGATCGTCAGGTGCCCGATGGTATCGGTGTCCACCGGTGGGGGCCAGTGCGGGCTGGGGCCGGCGCGGCCCTACTCCCACTCGATCGTGCCGGGGGGCTTGCTGGTGATGTCGAGCACCACCCGGTTGACGCCCTTGACCTCGTTCACAATCCGGTTGGAGATGTGCTCCAGCAGGTCGTAGGGAAGGCGCGACCAGTCGGCGGTCATGCCGTCTTCGGAGGACACGCAACGCAGCACCACCGGGAAGGCGTAGGTGCGCTTGTCGCCCATCACCCCCACACTGCGCACCGGCAGCAGCACGGCGAAGGCCTGCCAGATCTCGTTGTAGAGGCCGGCGTCGCGCACCGCTTCGCGCACGATCAGGTCGGCATCGCGCAGGATGTTGAGCTTCTCGCTGGTCACCTCCCCCAGGATGCGGATCGCCAGGCCCGGCCCCGGGAAGGGGTGGCGGCCCACGATCTCCTGGGGCAGGCCGAGGCTGCGGCCCACCTTGCGCACCTCGTCCTTGAACAGGCGGCGCAGCGGCTCCACCAGCTTGAACTGCAGATCCTTGGGCAGGCCACCCACGTTGTGGTGGCTCTTGATCTTCACCGCCACCCGTTCGCCGGTCTTGGGATCGATGTTGGTGCCGGCGCTCTCGATCACATCGGGATAGAGGGTGCCCTGGGCCAGGTAATCGAAGGGGCCGAGGCGCTTGCTCTCCTCCTCGAACACCCGGATGAATTCGGCGCCGATCAGCTTGCGTTTCTCCTCGGGATCGGTGATGCCGTCCAGCTTGTTGATGAAGCGCTCGCGAGCGTTGATGTATTCCACATTGATGTGAAAGCGCTTATCAAAGAACTCCACCAGGAACTCGGGCTCACCTTTGCGCATGAAGCCCTGGTCGATGAACATGCAGGTGAGCTGATCGCCGATCGCCCGGTGCAGCAGGAAGGCCAGGGTGGAGGAATCGACGCCGCCCGAGAGGGCCAGCAGCACCCGCTTCTCACCCACCTGGGCGCGCACGTCGGCGATCGCCTCATCGATGAAGGCGGCCGTGGTCCAGTCGGGGGCGCAGCCACAGATGTGATAAACGAAGTTGCGGATCAACGCCATACCGCACTCGGAGTGCACCACCTCCGGGTGGAACTGCACGCCGTAAAGCCGGCGGCCGAGGTGGGCCACCGCCGCCTCGGGGGTGTTCTCGGTGTGGGCCAGGCGCACGAAGCCTTCGGGCAGCCGCTCCACCGAATCGCCGTGGCTCATCCACATCGTGGAGCCGTCGTCCACGTTGGTGAGCAGGTCGGTGGGGTCGTCCACATGGAGGGGCGCCTTGCCGTATTCGGCCCGACCAGCGGCCACCACCGCGCCGCCCAGCTGCTGCACCATCAGCTGCATGCCGTAACAGACGCCCAGCACCGGGATGCCCAGATCCCAGAGGGCCGGATCGCAGCTCGGCGCCCCCTCCTCGTACACCGAACTGGGGCCACCGCTGAGGATGATGCCCTTCGGGGCAAGGGCCCGCAGCTCCTCCAGGCTGGTGGTGCAGGGCAGCACCAGGGAGAACACCTCGGTTTCGCGGACGCGGCGGGCGATCAGCTCGGAATACTGGGAGCCGAAATCAAGGATCACCAGCCCGGGGGCCCGGCTCGATCCGCTGGTGAGGTCCCGGCCCGCGGCCTGCGAAGAAGCACCGCTCACGTGGACCATCGCATCTCAGAACCGTTAACCCAACCCTAAAGGCCTCCCTGCGGAGGGCCCGTCACCGGTGGCACCTCAGGCGGGGGTCCACAGGCCAGGGCCGCCAACAGGGGTCCGCCGATCGGACCGGCGGCGCGAACGCGGCGGCTGCGGTCGAACAGCACCGCCCCCACCACCAGCCCCCCGCCCCCGTGGCGGGCCAGGTAGGCGGCGCTGCGGCTCTCCACCGCCGCCGCAAGGCGATCGCGCAAACGCTGGGCCAGGGCCGGATCGGTGGCCTCCAGCTCGGCCAGGGCCGCCTCCACCGTGGGAGCGGCATGGAGCGCCTGCAGCGGCGGGCCGGCGAGCCCCTCCAGGGCCGCGAAGGCGGTGAGCACCTCGGCGCGGCCATCGGCCAGGTGGTGGTGAGTGTGAAAGATGCCCGCCGCCAGCTTGATCAACTTCCCCTGGTAGCCAAACAACAGCAGCCGCCTCACGCCCGCCTCGGCCGCCGCCACCAGCACCGGGCCGATCCAGTTGCCGGCCTTCAGCAGGAGCGGCGGGGGGAGTCCGAGCTGGGGGGCCAGATCGAGGCCGTTCTCGCCGATCACAAGCACCAGATCGCCAGCGAATCCAGGCTCAGCCACCATCTGGCGCAGGGCGTCCAGGGTGGCCTCCAGCTGGTCCGGCGAGGCACCGGCCTGCACCGCAGCGCGGGTGCCGATTAGGGCCAGGCCCTCCACCACCCCGAAGGCGGCATTGCTGGTGCGCTCCGCCAGGGCGCGGCCGGCCGGCAGCACCACCCGCAGCTGCAAGCCCTGACCAGGGGGCAGCAGGGGCCGCAGGTTGGCCGCCAGCAGACGGCGGGCGTAATCCGAAAGGCAGGCCTCACCGCTGGCGGCATGGATGCCCACCCCCTCACCCGCCTCGATCAGCAGCCAGTCCTCCGGGCCGGGCTTGAGCGCCGCCGAGGCTGGAGCCGCCTGCCGCCAGCGCACCAGCACCCACACCAGCAGTCCGCGGGTGAGATCGAGGCCCTCGCCCGGATCACAGCGGGCCTGGCCCAGGGCCCAGCCATCGGCCAAGGGCGCCGCAGCCTCCACCGGAACCGCCGCCAGCCCCGGGGGCTCGAGCAGCTCCAGCTCCACCGCAGGCTGCCCGGACTCCCCCACCAGCACCCCGAGGGCCGCCCGGGCGGCCGCCGCCACCCACACCGGCAGGGTGTAGCCCCGAGCCGGCGGGGAAGCGTCAGCCATGGCCTGGCGATGCGGTGGAGCAGGGTTCATCGTTTTTTATGGTGGTCGATTGCGTGCCCAGACGGCGCCGCAACCCCCAGCCACGCCCCCTCGGCGCCACCCCTACGCGTCCGCGACGCCCCGCCTTCCATGCAGGACAAACTCACCCTGATGATCCCCGGCCCCACCCCGGTGCCGGAAACCGTGCTGCAGGCGCTGGGCCGCCATCCGATCGGCCACCGCAGCGCCGATTTCCAGGCGATCGTCAAGCGCACCACCGAGCAGCTGCAATGGCTGCATCAGACGAAACACGAGGTGCTGGTGATTACCGGCAGCGGCACGGCCGCCATGGAGGCCGGCATCGTGAACACCCTCAGCCGCGGCGACAAGGTCCTCTGTGGCGACAACGGCAAGTTCGGCGAACGCTGGGTGAAGGTGGCGAAGGCCTACGGGCTGGACGTGCAGGTGATCAAGGCGGAGTGGGGCCAGCCCCTCGATCCCGAGGCGTTCCGCGCCGCCCTCGAGGCGGACACGGCCAAGGCGATCAAGGGCGTGATCCTCACCCACTCGGAAACCTCCACCGGGGTGATCAACGACCTCAAGACCATCGCCGCCCACGTGCGGGCCCACGGCATCGCACTCACCATCGCCGACTGCGTCACCAGCCTCGGCGCCACTGACGTGCCGATGGACGACTGGGGCGTGGACGTGATCGGCTCCGGCTCCCAGAAGGGCTACATGATGCCGCCGGGCCTGAGCTTCGTGGCGATGGGCCCGCGCGCCTGGCAGGCCTATGAGCGCTCGGATCTGCCGAAGTTCTACCTCGATCTCGGCAAGTACCGCAAAGCCGCCGCCGACAACAGCAACCCCTTCACGCCCGCCATCAACCTCTACTTCGCCCTCGAGGCGGCCCTGGGGATGATGGAGAAGGAAGGGCTCAAGGCGATCTTCGCCCGCCACGCCCGCCACCAGCGGGCCACCAGCGCCGCCATGAAGGCGATCGGCCTGCCCCTCTATGCCGCTGAAGGCCACGGCAGCCCCGCGATCACCGCCGTGGCGCCGGAAGGCATCGACGCCGAATCGCTGCGCAAGGAGGTCAAGAACCGCTTCGACATCCTCCTGGCCGGCGGCCAGGACCACCTCAAGGGCCATGTGTTCCGCATCGGCCACCTCGGCTTCGTGGCCGACCGCGACATCCTCACGGCCGTGGCGGCGATCGAGGCCACCCTGCAGGACCTGGGCCTGGGCAAGGTGCCCACCGGTGCCGGCGTGGCGGCGGCGGCGGCCGAGCTGGCCAAGGGCTGAGGCTGGGGCGAACCAGGGGTCGCCGGAGATATCCGGCGGCTCTGCCCCGCCAAGAGGTGCCCTGCTGTAACTGCTTGCTAAGGTTCAATCCATGGAGCTTGGTAGCAGCACAGCTCCTGGACCACAACACTTCATTGCTGCACAGGGGAGCGAATCCTCCAGACCAAATACACCAAATGCGGGTGTAATTCAGTGGTAGAATGTCAGCTTCCCAAGCTGAACGTCGCCGGTTCGAGTCCGGTCACCCGCTTTGTTCACCTCAACGAGCCAGGGCCCCATCGGCCCGGGCCAGCAGGGTGTCGGGGCTGTCATCGGCCCGGCAGGCCACCGCAGCGCTGATGCCCTGCAGGCCGGCCGGCTCCAGCACCGGGCAATGCTCCCAGGCCGCGGCCAGATCGTGCAGGAGCGGCTCGGCGGCGGCGGGCTCGGTGTCCGGCAGCAGAGCGGCGAACTCCACGCCCCCGAGCCGGGCGGCCGTGTGGTCGGGGCCGATCGCAGCGGCCAGGTGATCGGCGAAGCGGCGCAGGGCCCGGTCACCGGCCAGCAGGCCAGAGCGGCCATTGAGCCGGCGCAGGCCCCGCAGGTCGCAGCGCAGCAGGGTGAGGGGCTGGCCATGGCGCTGGGCCTGGCCCACGGCCCGCAGCAGGCTGTGCTGGAAATGGAGCCGGTTCGGCAGCCCCGTGAGGGCATCGGTGGTGCTGAGCCGCACGATGGCGGCGTGGGCCTCGGCCAGCAGCCGGGCCTTCTGAGCCACCTGGTGCTCCTGCTCCGCCAGGGCCTGGCGGAGGTCATCGTGGTCGGCCAGGCGCCGCTGCTGCTCGCTCACGTCCTGCACCAGGGCCTGCCAGAGCTCCCCATCGGGCGGCATGGGCACGGCCACGATCGCGACCGGACGCGCTTCACCGCAGCCATCCAGCAGCCGGCAACGGTGCTGCAACGCCCCGCCCCGCAACCGCGCCCGCGATTCAGCGAGCTTGAGCGAGGCCCGATCCTCCGGATGGACCTGCTGCCAGAACAGGGCGGGATCGGCCATCAACGCCGCCGGTTCCAGGCCCAACAACTCCAGGCACCCCTCCCCCACCCAGGGGTACTCGGTGCAGCCATCGGCACCGCAGCGCCAGTGCAAGGCCATCACCCCGGGCGCCGGCGCTGTGATGCGGCCGCCGGCAAGCGCTGCTTCGAACCCGGAGGATGCTTCGAGCAAAGGGATCCCGCGCCTGCTAGGCGCTGAGCTTGGCGGCATTGCGGCCGGCCGCCTTGGCGACATACAACACGCTATCGGCCCTGGCAAACCATTGCTCAAGGCTTTCGCCAGGCTGCCATTCGGCCACACCGATGCTGGCCGTTACCGCGGGCACGGCTGGAAACACGTGCACCGCAACGGCCACGCAGATCTGCCGGGCCAGCTCCAAGGCGCTGTCGCCGTTGGTGTGGGGGAGCATCACGATGAATTCATCGCCGCCCCAGCGGGCCAGCAGATCCGGCTTGCGCAGGCTGGAGCGCAGCAACTGGGCCAGCTCCACCAGCACCAGGTCACCGCAACGGTGGCCGAAGCGATCGTTGATCGTCTTGAACTGGTCAACGTCGACCATCAGCAGGGAGAGGGGCTCCACAAAGCGCTGGCTGAGGGCCTGCTGATCGGCCAGGGCCGCCTCGAAATGGCGACGGTTGGACAGGCCGGTGAGCGGGTCGGAGGTGGCCTGCCCATGGAGGCGGGCATTGGCGGCCAGCAGGGCGAGGTTGGCCTCCTCCGCCGCATCGCGGGCATCACGCAGATCCTGTCGGGCCGCTTCAAGGGCCTCCATCTGCACTTCGAGCTGGTTGGCCCGCCGCTGCTCGGCATGGACGAACAGATCGATGATCAGCTTGCTGATGGCCAGAAAGATCGCCAGATACAGCGGCGCAAAGCTGATCGCCATGCCGAACTGGGGGCGGCTGGCCGTGGCGAACCCGTTCACGATCGCCGGGGTGCGCAGCACCCCGAGGCCATGACGCAGCAGCACCACCCCCAGCTGCAACCCCAACGCCAGCTGCAGGGGCAGCAGGGGGATCGACGGCCGCCGGCGCTGCAGCAGCACCACCTCCCCCAGGGCCCAGACGCTGAGCAGCACCACCAGCGCCGCGATCAGGCCGTACTGCTCGCGGTTGAGATCGTTGACCACCAGCACCTCAAAGGTGCCGTTCGCCAGAAAGATCAGGCTCGACAGCAGGCCCACGGTCTGGAGGGGAATGGCGAAGGCCGATCCCGAAGCCGAAAGCAGCCGCGTGGATGGGGGGCGCATCAGCGAGGGCACCTCATCAGCGCGGGAGCGGACCGACCGCGGCGAAGGCTCCGAGCTTCTCCTGCCACTCCTTGCTGCAGCCCGGATGAACACGGTCGCAGGCGACGGCCCAGGCCGGCCACAGCTTGCGATGCATGATCTCCCGCAACAGGGCGATGTCGGCGGGGGAAGGCTCGACCCGCTCCAGGCGGTAGGGCTTCCAGGGGCCGCAGGGTCCGCCGGCATGGCAACGGCTCACTTCGGCCTGCAGACGGCGCGACGTGGTCCAGAAATCGCTGACGTGATCGTCGAAGGTGCGGGCCAGAAGCCGCTGCTGCTGGGGCGAGAACGCGTTCCACTTCGCCAGGGAGATCGCATAGCCATTGAGGCCGAACTGAAAGGCGATCGGATAGGAGTGGGTCGCGTAGGCCCAACCAACCCGCGAAATGGGCCGACTGGGCACTGGTGATCGCGCAATCCACCAGGCCCGCCTCGAGCGAGGCACGGGTGTCTTCAAAGGGAATCACCGCGGGCTTGGCACCCAGCTCCTCCAGCACCGTGGCGAGCAGGGGGCTGGCCACGCGGATGCTCATCCCGCGCAGATCGGCCAGCCGGCTGACCGGCCGGCGGCAGAACACCTCCTGGGGGCCGAAACTCCAGATGCCGAGCAGCTTGCTGGCGTAGCGCTGCTGCAGGTACCGGTCCACGGTGCCGGCATAGGCGGCCGCCACCCGCTTGGCGGTGGGGTAATCCGCGATCAACCCCGGCAGATCGATTCCCGCCAGGCTCGGCTCGACCCGGCTGTTCTGGATGAAGCGCAGGGACACCAGGTCGAAGGTGCCGTCCTTGAGGGACTGCAGCTGATACACATCCTTGAAACCGATCTGATCGACCGGCTTGTAGGTCACCTTGATCGGCAGACCGGTGCGCTCCCGCAGCCCGACGAAAAAGGGTGCCTCATTGTCCCGCTGGAGGGGACCGGTGACCGACGGCTGGCCGACCACCAGCAGCGGGATCTGGTTCAGCTGCCGCCAGGCCAGGGCGAAGCCGGCCACCAGCGCGGCCAACAGCAGCAGGCGAGGGGTGACCTGGCGGGGCAGGGCCAAGGGAGCGATTCGATCCGAAGGGGAGTTTCGAGCCTGGCGGCACCCTCCGGACGGGGAGAGCGCCGCAGGAGTGAAGCCTGACAGCTGCGCGCGAGCTGTGGCAACGCCTTTCCATCGTGCGCGTCCGGCGCCGCCCTCAGCGCCCCGCGGGGATGGGCGGATCACCGGCCCCATCGCCAGCCCAGCGAAAAGCCAGCCGGCGGGGACAACGATCCCCCGGTGCGATGCTGTCTGCCACGTCCTGCGGTGATGCCAGTCCATGGCGCACGTGCTGTTCCACCGGCGGCCGGGGGTTGGGGGTTGATGCGCACCCTCAGCTGCGTTCTGGTGGAAGACCACGCCATGTTCCTGGACCTGCTGCTGCCGCTGCTGCAGGAGATGCCCGGCCTGCATGTGGCCGCCACGGCCCGCACCGCCGCCGAAGCGATCGCGGCGGTGGAGCGCACCGATCCGGATCTGCTGATCCTGGATCTCACCCTGCCGGACCAGAACGGCATCGTGGTGGCCGAGGCCCTGCAGCGGCAGCGGCCCAGGGCCCACCTGATCGTGCTCTCGGGGCAGGCCAGCAGCTTCGTCTGCCCCCAGGAGCTGAGGCCCATGCTCCACGCCGTGGTCGACAAGACCAGCGCCTTCGGCGCCCTGCAGGAGGAAATCAACCGGCTCGGCGCCCTGCGCTCCGGCTCCACCGACACCGCGCCCCGAGCCGCCGAGCGGTCGATCGGACTCACCGAGCGGGAGCAGCAGGTGCTGGACCTGATCGGCCAGGGCTGCAGCAGCAAGGCCATCGCCCAAGCCCTGGGGCTAGCTCTCGGCACGTGGAGAGCCACCGCCGCAACCTGCGCCTGAAGCTCAATGCCTCGGGCTCGGAGCTGGTGCGGCTGGCCGTGCTGCAGAGCCATGGGCCCTGAGGCCGGGGCGGCGCTGCCGATCGCCCTGGCGCTCTGCGGGCTGCTGGCGGCCTTGGTGCTGGCCCTGCTGCAGCGGCTGCGCCGGCGCCGCCGGGAACTCCAGCAGGCCCGGCAAGCCCTCCAACTGCAGCAGCAGACCCTGCGCCGCAAACTCCGCACCAGCCTCACGGCAGCGGCAGTGGCCCATGAGATCAACCAGCCGCTCAGCAGCCTCAGCCTGATCAGCGAACGGCTGATCAGCCAGAGCGAAGCGAGCGGCCATGGGGCGGAGGCCCTGCCGATGCTGCAGGTGCTGCGCGAGGAGTCGCGCCGTGTGGTGGCGCTGATCGAGAAGATGCGGATGCTGCTGCGCAGCGTCGAGAGCGACCAGGGGCCGGTGTGCCTGGCGGAGGTGACCGAAGCGGCCCTCACCTACCTGCGGCGGCCGCTGCTCGCTGAAGGGGTGCAGCTCAGCAGCGAGGGCCTGGCGGGCAGCCGCGCCAGCCTCCACGGCGATGCGGCCCAGCTGCAGGTGGCGATCACCAACCTGCTCCGCAATGCCCTGGCGGCCCTCGCCGGGTGCCGGCCCGGCCAGCGGCGCCTCGCCGTGGCGCTGGTGGAACGGGCGGAAAGCTTGGAACTGGTGGTGGCCGACAGCGGCCCCGGCCTGCCGGAGACCCTGCTCAACCCGGAGGTGGCCAGGGACCAGCCGATGGCCAGCACCAGCAGCACCGGGATGGGGCTGGGGCTCTACCTGGTGGGCGCCACGGTGGAGAACCACCGCGGCAGCATGGAGCTCGGCCGCTCCGCCCAGCTCGGAGGGGCCGAGGTGCGGTTGCGGTTCCCGCTGCTGGAGCCGGCGCAGCGGCCCTGAGCTAGGTACGAATCCTCAACCCGGTGCGGCGGTGGGAACGGCTACCGCAGGGGGGCATGGGCGGGGGGAATGCTGCCTTGAACAGCCCCCATCCCCAAACCATGGTGAGCACGCTTCCCTTCAACCCCACCGCCGCGGCCGAAGCCATCCCCCAGCCGGCTGCCGCCGCTGAAGCAGTGGTGATGGACCCAGCCACGGCCTTCGCCGCCATCGCCCTGGCGGCCGTGTCGTGGGACGGGGTGATGACCATGGCCGGCTCGCGGGCCCTGCGCCATTGCCTCGATTATCGCCAGCCCTTCCAGCGCTACGGCCAGGAGGCCATGGTGGCGCTGATGGACAGCCTGCTGGCGGAACTGCGGCGGGTGGGGCCCCAGCGCCTGATGGTTGAGGCCGCCGAACAGCTCAACCCCAGCCAGCGCACCACGGCCTTCGCGGTGGCGGCCGAGATCATGCGCTCCGATGGCCCCCTGCAGGCCGATGAGCAGAACATCCTCACCAACCTCGCCACCACCCTGGAGCTCAGCGAGGCCGACACCCGCCCGCTGCTGGCGGCCATGGATCGGCTCCACGCCGACGTGGTGGAGGGCTGATCAGGCTGCTCACTGCGCTTCGCGCAGCAGCAGCTCCTCCACCTCCTCGGTGATGCCGCAGTCGTTGTAGAGCGAGGCGGGCGGAAACAGCAGATCCCGCAGCCACTCCACCAGCAGCCGCCGGTCCTGCATGGCGGTGCTGAGGGCCGGCAGATCGGTTCCGAGGCTCGATTCGATCGCGATCTCATGCTCCAGGCTCTCCAGCTCGATGCAGATCACGCGGTAGAGGCTGTAATCCTTCGGGCTCAGATCGCGGAGGCTGTAGCGACGGCGGCCTGCCATGTGTTCCGTGTCCAGGGACCCGCCCTGCAACCCTATGGAGGCTGAAGGTCGGCAAGGGCGGCTGCGGCTGGGGTGGGGCGGGGGCGCGGCGGGCGGCGGCACCCTGCGGCCCGGGGAGGCGCAGCGCGGCGGGGATGGGGCCGATCCGCCCCCGATCGCGAACGATCCCGCCGGATCCGGCGGCCACGATCAGCAGGAGTGGGTCAGGCGCACTGGCCCCGAAACGCCCCTGAACCGGATGCCCCGTGCCGATGCTGCGGTCGCTGGTCGGACTCACGGCCGGCCTCTACGCCATCCTCCTGGCCCGCACCCTGGTGCTCACCGCTCTGGCGGCCGTGGTGGCCACGGCGGGCGCCCCTGCCACCCCAATCCCGCCCCGGCGGGCCAGCGGCCACGACATCGCCCTGTCGCTGGGTTCGGGCTGGGTGTTCGCCCTGGGTGGAGCCCTGCTGATCGCGGCCGATGGCCGGGGGCTCACCCGGCTGATGGCCGATGGCACAGGGCCCTGGTGGCTGGCACCCCTGGGCTTTGCGGGGGTGCTGCTGCTGCAGGACGGCGTTTACTACGGCCTGCACCGGCTGCTGCATCACCGCCGTCTCTACCGCTGGCTGCACCGGGGTCACCACCACAGCCGCCACCCCACCGCCTGGACCGCGTTTGCCTTTGATCCGGCCGAGGCCCTGCTGCAGACAACCTTCCTGGTGGGCGCGGCCCTGCTGCTGCCCCTGCCGCGCAGCACCTACCTGGCCCTGCTGCTCACGATGAGCCTCTGGGCGGTGCTCAACCATCTCGATCCGAGCCGGCTGCCGGCGGCCTTCCGCCAGCCGGGATTGGGGCAGTGGCTGATCGGTCCGGCCCACCACGGCCGCCATCACCGGCGGCCGGGCTGCAACTTCGGGCTCTACTTCACCTTCTGGGACCGGCTCTGCGGCACCGAGGATCAGGCCTGATCGATCACCAGCAGCACCCGGGGCGCCACCCCGAGCGGGGCCACGGCGCTGAAGGCCGCCTCCACCACCACCTCCGCCGCCTGGTGGCGCAACCGCAGCGAACGCCGCAGGGGAGTGGCACCGTCCTGCAGCGCCTCCTCGAGGACGCTGGCCAGCCCGTTGTCGCCGGGGGCAAACTCTCCGGCGGCCATCCCCACGGCCGCATCGGGATCCAACCCCAGCAGGGCCGCGAAGGGCGGATTGGCCAGGGCGATCCGGCCATCGGCCTCCAGCAGGGCCATGGCGCAGCGGCCGCGGGCGATCAGCGTGGCCAACACCGGCTCCAGATCCCGGCTCCGGGCCGCCAGGTCCCGCAAGGCCGTGATGTCCGAAAGGGTGCCCACCACGTAGCTGTCGTCGCCCTCCTCCAGCACCCGGGCCGACTCCCGCACCCAGCGGCAGTCCCCATCGCGGCGGATCAGGCGGTACTCCACGCTCCATCGGCCGCGGACCAGATCACGGCCTTCGGCCAGCCCCTGGCGATCCTCCGGATGCACCAGCCCATCGAGGAGATCAGCCTGCACCCCCAGTTCGGCCGGCGACCAACCGGTGAGGGGCTGGATCCTGGCGCTCAGGTAAAGCAGCTCCCGCATCGCCCGGTCGCGCTTCCACACCACCTCCTCGAGGGCATCGGTGAGGCTGGCGAATTCGGCCAGGGACGCCTCGGCCACCCGGCGCAGGGCCACCAGCTCAGACACCTCGGTGAGGGTGACGATGGCGCCGCAGCGGCGGCCGTCGCGCTCCTGGTAGGGGAGCACCTGCACCAGGTAGGCCACCTCGCCGCTGGAGGCCTCAAAGCCGCGGCGGGGCTGCTCTCCGGCCAGCACCGCCCGCAGCGCCGCAGCCAGTTCGGGCAACGGCACCGTGGTCGGCACCCCCAGCAGGGGCAGGCCGATGTCGCCCTCAAGCAGGCCGAACACCCGCACCGCCAGAGGGGAGAAGCGGCGGATGCGGAGCTCCCCATCCACGATCACCATGCCCTGGCTGAGCGAACTCTGGATGTTCTCCAGCTCGGTGTTGAGCCGCTCGAGCTGATCACTGCGGCTGCGCAGCTTCTGGTTGAGGCTGCCCAGCTCCTCGTTGGTGGCCTGCAGCTCTTCGTTGGAGGCCTCGAGCTCCTCATTCGACGACTGCAGTTCCTCCGAGGAGGCCTGCAACTCCTCCGAGGAGGCCTCGAGCTCCTCGTTGGCCTGCTCCAGCTCGGCCAGGGAGTGGCGCAGCTGGTCCTGACTGGCGAGCAGGTCCCGCTCCAGGCGTGCAATCGCCGCATCGAAGGCCCCATCCCGCTCCCCCACCACCTGCGGGGGGGCATCGGCCGGGTCCACGACGGCGGCATGGTCCACGAAGGAGAGCAGCACCAGGGCGCGATCACCCAGGGACAAGGGCCGCGCCTCCAGATGCAACCGCCCCGCGCCGCCGCTCTCCAGGGCCAGGGAGCGGCTGGTCACCGGCTGCCCATCGGCGCGCACCATCAGCAGCAGGGCCCTGGCCTCCCCCTGCAGCTCCGGCCGCAGCAGGGCGCCGGCCTCGGTGGTGATCCGGCCCTCAGGGAGGCGGCAGTAGGGGGTCACATCGCCGATCACCAGCTGCAGCTCGTGGTGCTCATCGAGCACCAGCGATGGCCGGGCCAGGCTGCGCACCAGGGCCTCCAGCAGGGCCAGGTGCTGTTCGGGCACGGCGGAATTGAGGGACAAGGAGCGGGACGCCAGCAGGCCGGGGAGCTGGGGCCGCCGGGCCGGCTGGCCGACCGGCCGACCCGGCAACCGCGGCTCGGCGGTGCGCACATAAAGACGATGGGCGGCATCGACCGGGGTGAAGCCCGCTGTGCTGGCGCTCAGGCTCTCGGAGCTGCCCAGCAGCAGCAGCCCGCCGGGCTGCAGGGCGAAGCGGAAGAGATCCAGCACCCGGGTGTGCAGGGCGGGCTTGAAATAGATGAGGGTGTTGCGGCAGGAGATCAGATCCAGCGCCGGGAAGGGCGGGTCTTCGCCCACGTGATGGCGGGCGAACACCACGCAGTTGCGCAGGGCCTTGGCGATCTCGATCTCCGTGGACCCCACGCTCACGAACCGCTCCCGCAGCTCGGCCGGGATGGCCGCAGCAGCGGCCAGGGGATAGACGGCCCGGCGGGCGATCAGCAGGCTGCCCTCATCCAGATCGGTGGCGAAGATGCGCAGCTGGGCCGCCAAATCAGACGGATGGCCCAGCACGGCACTCACCACCATGGCGAGGCTGTAGACCTCCTCGCCAGTGGCGCAGCCCGGCACCCAGACCCGCAACGGCCGGCGCGCCTCCCGCTGGGCCCAGTCCTCCTCCAGGCGCTGGCGCAGGGCCTCGAAGGCCTGGGGATCGCGGAAGAAGGACGTCACGGATACCAGCAGGTTGCGCACCAGGGCCCCCGCCTCCTCCGGATCCTGCTTCAACAGCACCAGGTAGGCCTCAATGCTGCCGATCCCCCGGATCGCCATGCGCCGCCGCAGCTGCCGCTGCAGGGTGGAGTCCTTGTACTGGCTGAAGTCGATGCCACCGGCCTGGCGCAGCAGCTGAAGGACCGGACCGAGGGGGGCCAGATCCTGCGGGACCGCCAGCTCGATCCAGTCCTCGCCGGCGGCGATGCGGCTGGCCAGCACCTGACCGATCGCGGCGGCATCCAGCACCAGATCGGCGCCGCCGAGGTGGAGGGCGGAGCGGGGCATGCCGTCGAAACGGGCCGTTTCGGGGGTCTGCACCAGGGTGAGCCCACCGGCGGCCCGCACCCGGAGCAGGCCCCGGGCCCCATCGGAACCGGTGCCTGAGAGCACCACCGCCACACCGTGTTCGCCCCAGTGCTCGGCGATCGAATCAAACAGCAGGTCGATGCAGGGGCTGGGGGCGAAGCGGGGCTGGGGATCGAGCAGCCGCAGCCGGTCCCCCTCCAGCACCAGGTCGCGGTTCGGGGGCGCCACCACCAGGGTGCCGGGGGCCAGGAGCGCCCCGTCAACGGCCTCCAGCACCGGCAGGGTGGTGGCATGGCCCAGCAGATCCACGATCAGGCTGGGATGGTCGGGCGCCAGGTGCTGGGCCACCACGTAGCTCACCGTCCCGGCGGGGATGAGCTGAGCCACCAATTGCTGGAGGGCCTCAAGCCCGCCGGCGGAGGCGCCGATGCCCACCACATGCACCAACGAGGGAGGCGCGGGAATGCCGGAATCGGGCAGTGGCCTCACCATCAATCGCCACCAAAAGGATCCCCTGGCGATGCTACTCGATTTCGGGTCAGACTCACGCTCTACAATCAAATCTGAATGAGTCATTCATACAAAATCAACTCACCAATGCGGCTTCCAGCAAGGCTTATCAGCCGACAACACCCCCCAATATCGGCCAAAGTTGATCCATCAGTGAACCCTCATCGCGCAGCAGGCTCAGGATGGCGCACATCTGATCGTCCATGCCTCCGAAAGCGCCGCTAGAGCACCGGTTTCGCTGTACGTTTGATTCATCAGGAGTTTCCAAAAACCATGTTCGCTGCCGAAACACACGTTGCCTTCCGCAAACCAGTTCGCATTACGATTACGGTCTCACACCACACCTATCAGGCCCTGACCGAGCGCTGCGATCAAGAGGGTCGCTCCCTCTCCAATCTCGCGGCCTACATGCTGGAAAACTCGCTGAACAACCCTTGACCATCGGCCGTCCATGGGCAAAGCGTCCGTTACCAGACCGGATCAGCCCAGTGATGGACCCAGCCTGCCGAACCCCTTTCAGCAGCGGTTGGCGCTGATCGACACCCCCCACCAGAGCGCCAGCCAGCTGCGGCCACTGCTGCCGGTCCACACCCTTGCCCCCCAAGGGGATGCCGGCAGTTGGTGGCATTCCAGCTTCACCGCCAGCATCGGCAGCCTGGTCACCAATGCCTCCGTTCTGGGGCCGATGCATCTGGAGGTGGAAGCCCAGCGGGATCTGATCGCCTTGGTGCTCCAGGCCGGCAGCCTGCAGGTGGAGCAGGGGGGGCAGCGGATGGGGTGCAGCGCCCGGGGCCTGCTGCTGATCCCGGGCCAGCCTTGGTGCTGCCGGAGCAGCTCCTGCAGCCTGGTGCTGCTGCGCCTGGATCCGCAGCGGCTGAAGAAGGTGGCGCTGTCGATGGCGGAACAACGCCAGCTTCCGCCGGGCTGGAAGGAACAGCTGGAGCGTGGACTGAACTGGCAGCCGCACGACGGCCTCGACCTGGGGGAGCATCGCCTGCAGACCAGTCTGGGGCAGGTCCTGACCATGGCCAGTGAACTGTTCGATCCGGGCGAATACCTCGTGGCCCGGCTGGAACTCGATCTGCTGCTCTACCGCCTGCTGGCGGCCCTGATGATCCCGGATCTGCAACGCAGCGAGCCCCTGCAACGGCTGCGCTCCCGCCATCGAGACGGAAGCGACCGTTTCGAGGAGCTGATCACCTACCTCGAGGAACACCTGCACGAGCCACTCAGCCTGCACCAACTCGAAGTGCAGAGCCACTATTCACGCCGCGCCCTGCAGTACGCCTTCCTCGAGCGGCTCGGCTGCAGCCCCACCCAGTGGATCCGGGCGATGCGGCTGGACCGGGCCCGCCGCTGCCTGCAGCACCCCCAGCCCGGCGACACCGTGACCAGCATTGCCCTGGCCTGCGGCTACCGCTCCCTCAACCTGTTCACGGTGGATTTCCAGCAGCGCTTCCACGTCAAACCCTCGGAGCTGCTGCGCGAAGCCCACCGGGCGCGGCCGCAGCATCGGCCCGGGGACAGCGGAAGCGACGACGCCAAGCCCCTCAGCGGGGCTTGATCAGCTGCAGCACCTGAGGCCCCAGGCCCCCGGCCCGCCGTTCGTAATCGAGGGCCTGGAGGATCGCCTGGGCAGCGACGGCGATATCGCCGGCCTCAGCGCTGCTCCGGGCCCGCTCCTGGAGCTCGCTGGCCTGGTGCAGCAGGCTCTGGCGGTCCGGCGCGGCCTCGGGCCGGGCCGGTTGGCTCCGGGCCGGATGGAGGGGAGTGGGGGAGATCCTCGTGGCGGTCATGGGGTGCGGGCGTGAACCAACGGGGCGGTCGAGATCAAGGAGTGAACAGGGCTCAGGGCCAGGGTTGTGAGGGACGGGAGCAAGCGGGATGGCGCGGAAACCGCCCGATTTGATGCTGCCCATCCCAGAGGGATGGACTCCATCAATCGGAGGGGGCAACAGGCTTGGCGATCAGGTTGTCGCCAAAAATGCCGTGAAGCGGAGCCGTCAAGCGGGTGAAGCAATCACCGTTCCAAACCTTGGCCAATCACGAGCTGAGCATCTTGTGGTGCACCGCTCTGCTGCAGGAACTGATCTGGCACAGGGCCGATCAGATTCACGTTTCCGCAGAAGTTTATTGCATCGTCCGCGTAATCATGGCGCCGGCATGAACTGGTGACAAGCGAAACGTCGCTGCACAGGGCGACCCTCGGCCCATCGGGCCCGCATGCGGCCTGGTCCCAGACCTGCGGCTGGGACTGAGCTGGATCAGGTGCCCGGTTCTTCCTGGTTGCCGCCCAGGGCGGCGATGGCGGCACGCAGCTGCTGAGACCGCTGCAGATCGCCGCGGGTGAGAGCCACCGCCAGCGCGAATTCAAGCTTTTCAAGCTGGTGTTCCCCTTCCGACGGGCTGCTGCCGGACTGGCAACGCGGATGGGATGACCCGTGGCTGACACCGGAGGGGGAGGGGGTGTGCCCTGAAGCGCGGGAGGTGGGGTAGACCATCGCTCACTTTCTTTTCATTGTGCCACCCCTGACCAGGGGGGTGTGTGACTCAGGCCACGGCCTCATCGAAAGAATCGTGCTGAAACAGGGGAACCGTGTCCTCGTGATCGTCGTTGTGGTGTGCCACCTCCGCCGCCTGAACAGGAGCAGAGCCAGCCGCGGTCTCCTCAAGGGCTCCCCCCAGCAGCGCCCGGCAGTCGACCAGCAGCCGCTCGGCATTGGCGAGGCTCGTGTCCAGGGCCGGATCGCTGTCCGGCTCCATGGCGGCGTCGCGCTGAGCCTCAAGGCCGGCGAGCCGCTGCTCCAGCTGCACCAGCCGCTGGGAGAGCAGGTGGAGGGTGCCGGCGAGATCCTCGGCACTGCGGCTGATCCGGAACGAAACCGACGGGGACGCCATGGCAGCAGAACGGCTGGTCTGCATGACAGCACACACCGCAGACTGTGGCCAGCTTGCGCAGCGCGATGACCCACCCCTGGCACCTGCTGCTGCTGGCCCTGGCCGGCCTGCTGGGGGGACTGCTGGCCCTGGCCACGGGCATCCCGGCGGCCCCCCTGGCCGGCGCCCTGGTGGGGGCCGCGGTGGTGAGCCTGAGCGGCCGGGTGGATCCGGCCCAGTGGCCGGCGGGAACCCGCACCGCCCTGGAGATCGCCATCGGCACCGTGATCGGCAGCGGCCTCACCGCCGCGGCCCTGGGGGAGCTGCGCCAGCTCTGGCGCCCGGCCCTGCTGATCACCCTCACCCTGGTGCTCACCGGCTTGGTGGTGGGTCTGTGGTGCAGTCGGCTGCTGGGGATCAGCCCGGTGGTGGCCCTGCTCGGGGCGGCGCCGGGGGGCATCAGCGGCATGAGCCTGGTGGGGGCCGAATTCGGGGTGGGGGCAGCGGTGGCGGCCCTCCACGCGGTGCGGCTGATCACCGTGCTGCTGGTGCTGCCGCTGGTGGTGAAACTGGTGCTGCCGGCCGGCGGTGGCAGCCCCGGGGGCTGAGCACCGGCCCAGCCCGCCTGGACAGCCCGGCCTGGCTCGATAGCTTGGGCCCTCACGCCAGGCCCTGCTGCTCCGATGCGTCCCCGTTACCGCCCCCACTCCACGGCCCCCACGACCCTTCGCCCGCATGCCAAGGGCCGGCGGTCCGGCCTGGCCCTGGCGGCGGCACTCACCCTGGGGATGGCCTGGGCAGCGCCAATGCGGGCCCAGGCGGCCGACACCTCGCCGGGGGCCAAGGGCGCCCAGGTGTACTGCTACATGCGCAGCAACGGCAACATCCACGAAGTCAGCTGGACCGCCGCCTACGCCCTGATCAAGCGGCAGAGCGCCAGCATGTTCAAGACCTCACCCGAGCACGCGGCGGTGATGATCACCGAGGCGGTGGTGCAGAATCCCGCCAGCTATCCCGACTGCGGCCGCTACCTGGGCGATCTCTACACCCGCCGGATCGTGATGGTGGCGCCGGCCTCGGCGGGGGTCAGTGGTAGTGCTGGATCCACCAGCACCCCCATCCGCAGTGAGCGCTACGCCAACTGACGCCCCGCCGGACCGGGGCTGCCGCGGCCGGTTGAACCGGCCCCGCAGGATCCTGCTGGCGGGCCTGCTGGGGGCGGGCCTGCTGGGGGGCTGCGCCGAGGAGCCCCTGCCCCAGCGCCAGATCAGCCACGACGACTGCCTCAGCGAGGTGAAGCTGGCCAACCTCAAGGACGCCATCGCCCGCTGCGACAAGGTGGTGGCGGCCTTCCCGAAGGACCCCCTGCCCCTCAACGAGCGCTTCCTGCTCCACACCCTCGCCGAGAACGACCGGGCCGCCTGCAACGACATCCAGCGGGCGGCGGAGCTGGCGCGGCAGGTGCCCCCCGCCCGCCTCGATGCGGTGCTGCGCCGCGAGCTGACGCTGCGCCAGGCGGATTGCCGCGAGGCGGGTCTGACCAAGACCCTGCCCCCGGCCGCGAAGGCCGGCGCCCCGGCCACCCCCTCACCAGCGGTCCAACAGCTGCCGCACCAGAACCGGTAGGGCGGCCCGCCGCCACTGCTCCTGGCGGCTGCGCAGCACCAGGGCAATCCGCTTCTCCTTGCCGGCGATCAGGCCATCGACCAGTTGGTCGGCCACACCGAGCTGAAGCCAGTGGCTGGTGAGCATCGCCCCCATGCCGATCCGGTGGCAGCGGTCCTCCGCCTGTTCGGCATCGCCGGGGGTCCAGGGACGCTCCAGCAGCACCACGTGGCGGGCCCGGTGCAGGGTGAAGCCGAGGCCGCCGGTGCCATAGGTGGCGATCAGCAGCGGCCGTTCGCCGGCCTGGAAGCGATCCACCAGGGCCTGGCGCTGCGGGGGTGGCACGGCGCCGGTGAGCAGCACGGCCTGGCCGCCCCCGCCCAGCAGACGATGCAGCAGGCGGGCCGTGCCCACGAAGGCGGTGAACACCACCACCGGCTCCTGCCGTTGTCGCAGGCCCTCCACCAGGGCCAGGGCGGCGGGCACCTTGCTGCGGGAGCCGATCCGCCGCAGGGCGGTGAGCACGGCCAGGGCCTCGGCGTCGCGGCGCACCTCGCCCCGGGCGGCCCGGCGGCGGTAGGCCTCCACACAGTCCTGCAGGCGGGTGTCGAAGCGATGAGCCGCGGCCTCCGCCAGCTCCACCGGCACCAGCTGACGCTGTTTGGGGGGCAGATCGAGGCACTGCTCCTTGCGGCGGTGCAGCAACAGGGGACGCACCAGCCGGTGCAACTCCTCCAGATGGGTGGCACCGCTGGCCTGCCACACCCGCCGTCCCCCCTGCTCGCGCCAGTGACCCTGGCAGTAGCGCTCCTCGAAGGCACGGCGGTCGCGGGCGAGGGGATGGCCGATCGCCTCCAGCAGGGGCAGCAGCTGGGCGGGCCGGCCGTTCTTCATCGGGGTGCCGCTGAGCAGCCAGATCGCCCGCAGGCGGGGATGGCGCGCCAGCCGCAGGAAGGCCTGGGTGCGCCGGGCGGCGCCGTTCTGCGCGAAGTGGGCCTCATCGGCGATCAGCAGGGTGCCCGCCTCCGGCAACGCGGCCGGGAGCTTCGCCCAGCTGTGCAGCTCCAGGCGCAGCCCGAGCGAGGCGGCCTCCTGGCGCCAGTGGAGGTGCAGGCCCACCGGAGCGATCACCACCACTCGGCAGTCGGCCTGGCGCACCAGACCACGAGCCGCCACCAGGGCCGTGAGGGTCTTGCCCAGGCCCATCGCGTCGGCCAGCACAGCACCGCGGCGGGCCAGCAGCCAGCGCACGGCGGCGCGCTGGTGGGCAAAGAGCTGGCGGCCATCGGCAAGGGGCTCGGCCGGAGCCGCCGCCGCCACCAGCTCCCGGTGCGGGGGCAGAGGGGGCAGGGGGTGGCGCAGCCAGTCGAGCCAGCGGGCCAGCTCGGGGCTCACCGGAAAACGGCCGGCCAGCTGGGCCTGCAGCAGCAGGGCCGACTCCAGCGGAAACTCCCAGCAGCGCCGGCGGCTGTGCCAGAACCCCCGGGGCCGGATGCGGGCCAGCTGGGCCTGGGTGACGGCATCGAAGGGGCAAACCACCTCGATCAGGCCGGTGGGCCCGAGGCGCAGCTCCAGCGCGGCGGGGGACGAAGCAAGAACGGCCGGGGCGCGGGCCAAAAGGCCGGAATGCAGTCACCGACACATTGACAGCCAAGCCGCCCCCGGCAAACTTCGGCAAACCGGGGCTTTCGCATGCAGGCCAGGGATGGAGTTTTCCTCGAGGATCTCTGCCCCAAGTTGCGCGCGCGTCGATGGCGGCAGTCTCTGCACCGGGCCACCCAGGGCCAGTGCATCTACTGCGGCGATCCCTCCGAATCGATCGACCACATCCACCCCCTCAGCCGGGGCGGATTGAGTGTGACCGAGAACTGCGTCCCCGCCTGCCTGGCCTGCAACGGCCATAAGGGCGATGCCGACGCCTTCGACTGGTACCGCCGCCAAACGTTTTACGACCCGCGCCGGGCGATGGCGCTGCGGGCCTGGACCGAAGGGGATCTGCGATTGGCCCTGCGGCTGCTCACCTGGGCCACCCCCCAAGCCCCCGAACCAATTCCGCTTGAGGAGCGGCGCCGGCGTCACCAGACCCGGCAGGCCTCCACGCCGGCATGGCGATGGCAGATCGCCTCCTGATCGCGGGGTTGCTCCGGGGCCACGAGCACGGCGAGGGCGACCAGCACCGCGGCCAGGGCCAGGGGCAGCGGAGGACAACCCCACACCCGGGTCGCCTCGCCGCGGCCGCTGCGGGCGGAGCCCACGGCGAAGGCGCCGGCATGCCGCAGCGGGGCCGGACCCCCGAGGGCTCCCCCCGCACCCGCCAGCGCCGGGAGACCGGTGGAATGGGCGGGGAAGGAGCGGGAACGGCTTGAAGTAGAGAGAAGCGAGAGGGCCATGACGTGGCTCACGTGGTGCTGGTACAGATGTACTCATGACCGTGGATCCTGTCAACCACCTCGCCGCCACACCCGTCACGGCCGCGGTGGCCCGCGCCCTTCAGGCGCCCCCGGCCCGGCCCGGCCGGGTGCTGGTGCTCGGCGGCGGCTTCACCGGCCAGCGCTTCGCCCGGGCCCTGGCGAGCCTCGGGGTGCCCGTGGTCCTCACCCGCCGCGAGCCGCCCCCGCCGGCTGAGCCATCAGCGCAGGCCGACCCGGCCGACCCCGACGCCACGCATCCCGGCCTGGGCTGGCTCAGCTTCGACCCGGAGCGCGGCCTGCTCCCCGACCCGGCCGCCCTGGAGGGCACCACCCATGTGCTGGTGACCATCCCGCCGGACGCCGCCGGACGGGATCCGGTGCTGACCCACCTGGGGGAGCAGCTCGCCGGCCTGCCCCTGGCCTGGGTGGGCTACCTCTCCACCACGGGGGTCTACGGCGATCGCGGCGGCGGCTGGGTGGACGAGGCCAGCCCCGTGGCCCCGGGCCTGGAGCGCAGCCGGGCCCGGCTGGCCTGCGAGCGGGCCTGGGAGCAACTGGATTGGCCGCTGCAGGTGTTCCGACTGCCGGCCATCTACGGGCCCGGCCGCACCCCTTTCGCCGACCTGCGCCAGGGCCGGGCCCGGCTGATCCACAAACCCGGCCAGGTGTTCTGCCGCATCCACGTCGACGACATCGTGGGGGCCCTGCTGCACTGCCTGGCGCTGCCGGCGCCGGAGCGCCCCCCAACCCTGATCCTGGCCGATGATGCCCCCTGTCCCTCCAGCGAGACCCTCGGCTATGCCGCCCACCTGCTGGGCTGCCGGCTGCCGGAGGTGCAGCCCTGGAGCCGGATGGAGGCGAACCTCAGCCCCATGGCCCGCAGCTTCTGGAGCGAAAACCGGCGGGTGAGCAGCCAGCTGCTGCGAGAGGGCCTGGGGTACCGGCTGCTCCACCCCACCTACCGGGAGGGTTACCGGGCCTGCTTGGGCTTGGAATAAGAGCGAAAGGGATCCGGCCCCTGGATGGGTTGGGTGGGAAGCCCAAGCTCCTGCTCCACCCGGTCCCAGTGGATTTCGATCCAGCCCTTCTGCAGACCCAGGCCCAGAGTGATGGCGAGGATGCCGAACAGCAGCATGCGGACCATGGGCTTGCCGACCGTCGACCTGCATCCATCGAAGCCCGAAACAGCGCCCCTGGCGATCGCCCTGGGGGATCCGGCCGGAATCGGAGCAGAAGTGATCCTCAAGGCCCTCGCGGCCCTGGCCCGGCAACCGCAAGGGGCCCCCGCCGTGGTGCTGGTGGGCTGCCGCCGCTGGCTGCGGGCCACGCACCGCCAGCTGCGGACGGCCGGCTGCACCGACCTGGTCGATCCGGACGACCTGCCGGTGGAGGACCTGCCCCTGAGCGCCCCGGTGGAGGCCGGCATCAGCGGGGCGATCGCCGGGGCCGCCAGCTTCGCCTGGCTCACCCGGGCCACCGAGCTGGTGCTGGCGGGGCGCTGCGGGGCGCTGGTCACGGCGCCGATCGCCAAGGCCAGCTGGCAGGAGGCCGGCCATCGCTACCCCGGCCAGACCGAACGGCTGGCCGAACTCTGCGGCGTGGAGGCGGCCTCGATGCTGTTCACGGCCCGCTCGCCTGCAGGCCGCTGGCGCCTGAACACCCTGCTGGCCACCACCCACATCCCCCTGGCGGAGGTGCCGCGGCGACTCAATCCGGAGCTGGTGGAGCACCAGCTGGAGCGCCTGCTGGCCTTCTGCCGACGCTTCCAGCCCAACCCCCGCCTGGTGGTGGCGGGACTCAACCCCCATGCCGGCGAAGCCGGGCACCTCGGACGGGAGGAGGTGGATTGGCTGGCCCCCAGCCTCGACGCCTGGCGCCGGCGCCATCCCGGCGTGGTGCTGGAGGGCCCGATGCCGCCGGACACCTGCTGGCTGGAGGCGGCCGAAGCCTGGCGGGGCCAGGGCCCTGGGGCGGACGGCTACCTGGCGCTGTACCACGACCAGGGCCTGATCCCGGTGAAGCTGCTGGCCTTCGATGCGGCGGTGAACACCACCCTGGGGCTGCCCTTCCTGCGCACCTCCCCCGACCACGGCACGGCCTTTGGGATCGCAGGGCTGGGGAGGGCGCGCGCCGAGAGCATGGCGGAGGCCATCACCACCGCCCGGGAGCTGGGCGGCGAGCTCAGGCCGGCCTGATCCGCATCAGCACCTGGCCGAATTCCACCGGCGTGCCGTTCTCCACGAGGATCTCCACCACCTCACCACCGATGTCGGCCTCGAGCTCATTCATCAGCTTCATGGCCTCGAGGATGCAGATGGGCTGGCCGGCGGTGATGCGGCTGCCCACCTCCACGAAGGGCGGATCACCCGGCGAGGGGGAGCGGTAGAAGGTGCCCACCATCGGGGCGGTGATCGCCTGCAGATCGCTGCGGGCCGCCGGGGCGGGCGGTGGCGGCGGGGAAGGAGCGGCGGCGGGAGCGGCGGGGGCTGCCGGGGCCGCGGGGAGGGGGGCCGGGGGGGCGACGGGGGCCTGCAGCACCGTGACCGGGGCGGCGCTGGCGGGCAGATTGCGGCGGACCTCAAGGCGGAAGTCGTCGCCTTCGAGGGAAAACTCCTGGATGTCGCTCTCACCCAGCAGGGCCAGGATCTGGCGCAGTTGGTCGTGGTCGAGCTGCATGGATCAGGACTCCCGGCCGAGGTAGCTGTCGTTGCGGGTGTCGATCTTGATCTTCTCGCCGATCGAGAGGAACAGGGGAACCATCACCTGGGCGCCGGTCTCCACGATGGCGGGCTTGGTGCCGCCGGTGGCGGTGTCGCCCTTCACACCGGGATCGGTCTGGGTGATCTCCAGCACCACGGAATTGGGCAGCTCCACCTCCAGGGGCTTGCCGTTCCAGGACACCACGCTCACCTCCATGCCCTCCTTGAGGTACTTGCGCTGGTCACCGATCTGCTTGGCGGTGAGGCGGGTCTCCTCGTAGGAAGCCATGTCCATGAACACAAAGTCGTCGCCCTCCATGTAGGTGTGCTGGAGGGTGGCCTTCTCGAGCACCGCCTGGGCCAGCATCTCGCCGGCCCGGAAGGTCTTCTCCACCACGTTGCCGGTCTGCACGGCCTTGAGCTTGGTGCGCACGAAGGCCGAGCCCTTGCCGGGCTTGACGTGCAGAAACTCCACGACACGCCAGACCTGTCCGTCGATCTCGATCGAAGTGCCGGTGCGAAAGTCGTTGCTGGAGATCATCCCGGCGGTTCGAATCCGGCCGATTGTACGGCTGGCTACCGAGGGGCTCCGGGAACCCGCCGCCGGGGGGCCTGGCGGTTGTGCCAGAGTCCGCTCAGAAGAGTGGGCTCCCAGCCATGCGCGCAGCTGGCCGAAGCGGCGACCGTCGCGGCCTCCGCCGTCGTTTCGCCGGCCTGATGCTGGCCTTGGCCCTGGTCCTGGGCATCGCCCTGCTGGCCGCTCCGCCCGCGGCCCTGGCGGAACTGCCCCAGGGCAACGCCGTGAAGGATCCCGAAGCGATCCTGCGCAATGCCCTGCCGATCAAAGCGCCCCAACTGCAGGATCTGCAGCACCGCCTGGAGGCCACCAGCGACGATCTGCGGGCCAAGCGCTGGAAACCCCTGGCCGGCGTCGTGACCCGCAGCCAGTCGCAGCTCACGGGCCAGCGAGCCGCCATCCTCGCCAGCTTCCCGCCGGAGGCCCTGCCCCGCGCCACGGCCCTGCTGGATGGGCTCGAAACCCAGCTCCAGGAGGTGGCCGTCGCCGCCGAATCCCGTGACCGGGATGCCTTCCTGGCCAGCCGACGCACGGCCCTCGCCACCATCGGAGACGCCGAAGCCCTGCTGGTGGGCGACTTTCCATTCACCATCCCGGCTGAATTCGATGCCCTGCCCCGGCTGCTCGGCCGGGCCACGGTGCAGATCAGCACCACCAAGGGCGATCTCACGGCCGTGATCGACGGCTACAACGCCCCCCTCACCGGCGGCGCCTTCGTGGATCTGGTGCAGCGCAAGTTCTACGACGGCCTTCCCTTCACCCGCGCCGAGGATTTCTATGTGCTCCAGACCGGCGATCCCAAGGGTGATGCCGCCGGCTTCGTGGATGCCAAGAGCGGCCAGGAGCGGCATGTGCCCCTCGAGATCCTGATCAGCGGCGACGCCGAACCGATCTACAACGAAACCTTCGAGGACATCGGCCGCTACAAGGCGGAACCGGTGCTCCCCTTCGCCACCTACGGCACCCTCGGCTGGGCCCACTCCGACGGCCAGCTCGATGACGGCTCCTCTCAGTTCTTCTTCTTCCTCTACGAAGCCGAGCTCACCCCGGCGGGCCTCAACCTGGTGGATGGCCGCAACGCCGCTTTCGGCTATGTGGTGGAGGGCATGGACGTGCTGCATGAACTGGGCGTGGACGACCGAATCGTGTCGGCGCGGGTGATCGACGGCGGCGACAACCTGCGGCCCCACGCCTGAGGGTGGTCGTCCGGACGGCCGGTGGCGCTGGGTCAGGAGGTCCGCAGGGCCTCGAGACCCTGGCCGACCTGGGCGAATGGGAGCTGATCCGCCGTCTGGGAGCGTTCGCGCCAGCGGGCCAGTTCGCTGATGATGCGGCCCTGCTGAGCGTGGGTGGCGAAGGCGATCTGGTGGTGAACACCGACGTGCTGGTGGAGGGCCTGCACTTCAGCGAGGCCACCACGGCAGCGGCCGATGTGGGCTGGCGGGCCGCCGCCGCGAACCTTTCCGATCTGGCGGCGATGGGCTGCACCGAGGTGGTGGGCCTCACCGTGGGGCTGGTGGCACCGGCCTCCACGCCGTGGGCCTGGGTGGAGGGGGTGTATGGCGGCCTGCGGGAGGCCCTGGACAGCTACGGCGGGGTGCTGCTGGGGGGCGACTGCAGCGGCGGCGCCCAGCAGATCCTGGCCGTCACGGCAATCGGGCGGCTGCCAGCGCCACCGGCTTTGGCGGGGGCCCTGCAGCCGGAAGAGCAGCGCCTGATCCCAGGCGCATCCGCCCCCTGGGGAGCGATCCGCCGCGGCGATGGTCGTCCCGGCGACGTTCTGGTGTGCACCGGACCCCACGGCCTGAGCCGGCTGGGGCTGGCCCTGTTGCAGGGCGCCATCGCGGCGGAACCAGCCGCCCTGCTGGATCCAGACCTGCGGAAGCGGGCGCTCGCGGCCCACCGGCGGCCGCTGCCCCGCTTCGATGCGGTGCGGGCCCTGATCGGCTGCCGCCCGAAGGCCTTGCCCTGGCGGGTGGGCGGCTGCGACAGCAGCGATGGGCTGGCGGCGGCGGCGGCGGCGATTGCCGCCAGCAGCGGCTGCTCGGCCCGACTGGAGCGCACCGACCTGCCCCTGGATCCCGCCATGGCCGACCTACCGGCTGCCGAGGCCTGGTGCCTGGAGGGCGGCGAGGACTTCGAACTGGTGCTCGCCCTCACGCCCGCCTGGGCGGAGGCCTTGGTGGCGGACCTGCCGGGCACCAGGACGATCGGGGAGCTGGTAGCGGGACCGGCCGGTGAGCTGCGCTGGGGCGGGCCCGCCGGGCAGAACGACGTCAGGATCGCCAGCCGTGGCTACCGGCACTTCGGCTGAACCCGCCGCTCGGGGTGATTGGAAGCACAAGCCGCTGCCGCACGGACCAGTACCTGCTCATGCCCCTTGCACGGGAGGCCAGCGAACGGCGATGACGCGACGCTCAACCGGCCGCATCGCAACAGACCCTGGCGCGATGCCACTCAGAAACTGCCCTGATGGTGCGGACTGGGCCCGTAACTCACTTCCAGTTCTTCGCCACCACCTCGGCCAGATCGACAACGCGCTGGCTGTAGCCCCACTCGTTGTCGTACCAGCAGATCACCTTCACCATGTTGCCGCCCATCACCAGGGTGAGATCGGAGTCGACGATCGCACTCTCATCGGTGCCGGCATGATCGCTGGACACCAGCGGCAGATCGCAGTACTTGATGATGCCCTTCATGCCATTTTCAGAAGCGGCCTTGAGCACGGCGTTCACCTCCTCCTTGGTCGTGTCGCGGCTCATTTCCAGCACCATGTCCACCACCGAGACATTGGGGGTGGGAACGCGCAGGGCGATGCCGCTCAGCTTGCCCTTCATCGGCGGGTACACCAGGGCCACCGCACTGGCAGCACCGGTACTAGTGGGCACAATGTTCACGGCAGCAGCACGTGCACGCCGCAGGTCGCGGTGGGCGGCGTCGAGGATGCGCTGGTCACCGGTATAGCTGTGGGTGGTGGTCATCGTGCCCTTGACGATGCCGAAGGCTTGATCGAGCACCTTGACGACCGGCGCCATGCAGTTGGTGGTGCAGCTGGCGTTGCTGAGGATGTCCCAATCCTCATGACGGTATTGATCAGCGTTCACGCCCACCACGAACGTGCCCACCTTCGCCCCTTTGCCGGGGGCGGTGAGGATCACCTTCTTGGCTCCGGACTCGAAGTGCTTGCTGGCGCCCACGTCGTCGTTGAACACCCCGGTGGACTCGATCACCAGGTCCACACCCCACTCCCGCCAGGGCAGGTTGGCGGGATTGCGGTCGTAGAACACCTTGATCGTCTTGTCGTTGATGACGATCGTGTCCTGGGTGGTGCTCACCTCTGCGTTGCGCAGGGGACCTAGCATCGTGTCGTACTTGAGCAGGTGCGCGTTGGTTTTGGTATCTCCGGAGCCATTGAGACCCACCACCTCGATGCCGGTGTTGGCCCCGCGGCTCAGCCAGCAGCGCATGAAGTTGCGGCCGATGCGACCGAATCCATTGATGGCTACGCGCAGGGTCATGGCAAAAAGCGGCGGAACCCGCTAGCAAGGGTGATTCGGCCGCCGATCATACAGAAATCAGGGTCGGCCCCCCGAAACCCCTTGCGCCATCGGCCCCTTGCCACAGCGGCCTCCACATCGCAAGCGCCTCGCCCCCCCGAAACCGCGTCGGCAGCAGGCGGAAGCGCCGCTGCCGGGGGCTGGCCGGAGCGCGAAGCAACTCGTAAAACAAATGAGCGGCCTGCGGCCGTATTTTCGGCTGAATCACGGAGACCCCCTTGGGCCTGCAGCTCGACCACCGGCAACCGCTCCACTTCGTGGGGGTGGGTGGCATCGGCATGTCGGCCCTGGCCTCGATCCTGGCCAGCCGCGGCTTCCGGGTCAGCGGCTCCGACCCGCGCGACAACGCCGTGATCGCCTCGCTGCGCCAGGCGGGTGTGCGGATCTTCCACGAGCAGCAGCCCGCCACGATCGCGGCGATCTCCGAAGGGCAGACGGTAAACCCGCTGGTGGTCCTGAGTTCGGCGGTACCGGACACCAATCCGGAGGTGCAGGAAGCCCGCCGGCTGGGCTTGCCCTTATGCCACCGCTCCGATGTACTCGCCGCGCTGATCGCCGGCCAGCCTTCAATCGCCGTGGCCGGCAGCCACGGCAAGACCACCACCAGCACCCTGATCGCCACCCTGTTGGAAGCCACCGGGGGCGATCCCACAGCGGTGATCGGCGGCATCGTGCCCGCCTTCGGCAGCAACGGCCGCCAGGGGAAAGGGCGGCTGCTGGTGGCCGAAGCGGATGAATCCGATGGCTCCCTGGTGAAGTTCCAGGCCTCCCTGGGGGTGCTCACCAACCTGGAGCTCGACCACACCGACCACTACCCGGACCTCGCCGCCCTGGTGGACACGCTGCAGCAGTTCGCCGGCCGCTGCGGCCGCCTGCTGGCCAACCGCGACTGTCCGATCCTGCGGGAGCATTTCAAGGCCGACAGCTGGTGGTCCACCGAGACCAGCGATGGCGTGCCCTTCGCCGCCCTCGCCAGCGAAGAGCGGGGCGACGGCACCTTGGCGGACTTCTACGAAAACGGGCAGCTGGTCGGCCGTTTCGAGCTGCCGCTGCCCGGCCGCCACAACCTCAGCAACGCCACCGCCGCCATGGCCGCCTGCCGGCTGGAAGGAGTTCCATTCGCTGCGCTGCAGGAGGCGGTGGCCCGGCTGCGGCCGCCGGGCCGGCGATTCGATTGCCGCGGCCTCTGGAACGGCCGGATCGTGGTCGACGACTACGCCCACCACCCCAGCGAGGTGGCGGCCACCCTGCAGATGGCGCGGCTGATGGTGGACACGGGCCGCAGCACCCTGCCCGTTCCGCCCCGGCGCCTGGTGGCCGTGTTCCAGCCCCACCGCTACAGCCGCACCGCCCAGTTCCTGGCCGAATTCGCCGCGGCCCTCAGCGCCGCCGACCGGGTGCTGGTGGCGCCTCTTTACGCCGCCGGGGAAGCCCCGATCGCGGGCATCTCCAGCGCCGCCCTGGCGGCCGCCGTGCAGCAGCTGCGGCCGACCGCGCCGGTGCTGGCCTGCAGCGATCTGGACGCGCTGGCCGCCCGGGTGGCGGAGGTGAGCGAAGCGGGCGATCTGGTGCTGGCCATGGGCGCCGGCGATGTGAACAGCCTCTGGGATCGCCTCCAGGCCCTGCCGAGCCCGAGCGACGCCACCAGCGCGCTGGTGGCCTGACGTGAGGACGGATCAGGCTCCACCGGCGGGCGTGCGGCCGGGGGTGAGCCTCCAGGAGTTCACCACCTGGCGAGTCGGGGGACCGGCCGAATGGTTCGCCGAACCGGCCGACCAGGGGCAGTTGATCGCCCTGGCGGCCTGGGCGGCGGAACAGGGTCTGCCCTTCCGCGTGATCGGCGCCGGCTCCAACCTGCTGATCGCCGATCAGGGATTGCCGGGCCTCACGGTGTGCAACCGCCGCCTCCAGGGCAGCCGGGTGGATGGGGAGAGCGGCGTGGTAGACGCCGAAGCGGGCGAGCCGATTCCCACCCTGGCGCGCAAGGTGGCCCGTGCCGGCCTCCACGGCCTGGAGTGGGCCGTGGGGATCCCCGGCACGGTGGGCGGCGCCGCCGTGATGAACGCCGGCGCCCAGGGGGGCTGCACGGCCGAATGGCTGGAGTCGGTGCTGGTGCTGGATCCGCAGCGCCCCGATGCCCCCTACCGGATCGCCGCGGCCGGGCTCGGCTTCGATTACCGCCACAGCCGCCTCCAGCAGGAGCCCCTGCTGGTGCTCTCGGCCCGCTTCAGCCTCGAGCCTGGCCACGATCCCGCCGCCGTCACGGCCCGCACCAGCGCCAACCTGCACAGCCGCACGAGCACCCAGCCCTACCAACAGCCGAGCTGCGGCAGCGTGTTCCGCAACCCCGAGCCCCGCAAGGCCGGCCAGCTGATCGAGAGCCTGGGGCTCAAGGGCACCCGCATCGGCGGCGCCGAGGTGTCGACCCTGCACGCGAACTTCATCGTGAACACCGGCGCCGCCACCGCCTCCGACATCGATGCGCTGATCTCCCTGGTGCGGGAGCGGGTGCTGGCCGCCGAGGGGATCGACCTCCATCCGGAGGTGAAGCGGCTCGGATTCCCGCAAGGCGGGGTCTAGCCTGCAGCCACCTTCCAACGCAGCGGCATGGCCGGCTTCGGACTTCCCAACTTCGGTCAACTCACCGAGGCCTTCCGCAAGGCTCAGCAGATCCAGCAGGACGCCCAGAAACTCCAGGACGAACTCGACGCCATGGAGCTCGAGGGCCACAACGCCGATGGTCGGGCCCAGGTGTGGCTGTCGGGCAACCAGCAGCCCCTGAAGGTGGTGCTGGATCCCGCCCTGCTCGGCGAACCGGCCGCCGCGGTGGAGGCCGCCGTGCTGGAAGCCCTGCAGAACGCCTACCAGGTGTCGACCAGCACGATGCGCGAACGGATGGACGAGCTCACCGGCGGCCTCGATCTCAACCTGCCCGGTCTGGGGGGCTGAGGGCGGAGCCCCCAACCCGACGGCGGCGCGGCGCCAGCTTCGCCTTCGCTTCCACCTCCTCCAGGCAGTCGAGGTAGAGCGGATAGCGGGGCCAGTCGGTACCCATGGCGCAGCCCGGATCGCCCGTGTGGCGACAGTTGCGGAAACGGCAACCGGCCGCCTCCAGCCGGGTGCGCAGCTCCGGGAAGGCGGCCGCTAGGGCAGCCGGATCATCGGGCAGCTCGGGCCGGTTGAAGCCCGGTGAGTCGGCCAGCAGACCGCCGCCCTGCAGGGGGAACAGCTCCACGTGGCGGGTCGTGTGGCGGCCCCGCCGCAGACGCCCGGACACCGCAGCCACCCGCAGGGCCAGCTCGGGGCAGAGGGCATTGAGCAGGCTGCTCTTGCCCACGCCGGAAGGACCGCAGACCACGCCGATGCCGCCGCCCTCGGCCAGCTGGAGGGCGAGGGCCTCCACGCCGCAGCCCCGGTGGGTGGAGAGGGGCCAGACCCGGTAACCCCAGTCCTCCAGCCGGGCGCACCATTTCTCGAGGACGCCCTCCTCGACCAGATCCACTTTGCCCAGCACCAGCTCCACGGCGGCACCGCTGGCCTCGGCGGTGATCAGAAACCGGGTGAGCTGGAGCGGATCGAGGGCCGGCTCAGCGAGCGAGGCCACCACCACCACCCGGTTCACATTGGCCACGGCAGGGCGCTGCAGGAGGTTGCGGCGCGGTGCCACGGCCGCCACGGCCGCCCGGCCGGCCCGCGCATCAAGGCCCTCCAGCCGCACCCGGTCGCCCACGCACACCTGCAGGCCGGCATGGTCGAGGCGGGTGCGGCGGGTGCACAGCAACCGCGGCGGAACACCGGCCGCTGCCGCGGAGTCCTCCAGCACCACCTCGCTGAACTGGGCCTGGAGTGCCACCACCCGGCCCCAGAGTTCAGCCACGACGGATGTGCAGCCGCACGTGCTCCGGTGTGAGCGTTTCGCTCGAAACCCCATGGCCTTCGCCCCGCAACCCCTCGGCCACCATCTGCTCCGGCTCGCCCGCGTCGAGGTCCACCTCAAGGCAGGCCCCCACCGGCAGCTTCTCAAGAGCCAGGCGGCTGCGCACGTAGTTGAGCGGGCAGGGGGTGCCCCGCAGATCCAGCCGGTCCATCAGCCGAACAGGCCGCCGAACAGGCCGCTCTTGTGGGGCGGGCGCTGCTCGCGACGGCTGTGGTGGCCGGCCAGCTGCTCGAGCAGCTGGCGCTCCTCGCCGTTGAGGCGGGTGGGGAGCTGCACCTTCACCGTGAACTGGTGGTTGCCACGGGCCACCGGGTTGCCCAGCCGCGGCACCCCCTTGCCCTTGAGGGTGAGCACGGCAGCGGGCTGGGTGCCGGCCGGAATCTCCAGCGATTCCTTGCCATCCACCGTGTCCACCTCGATGGTGTCGCCCAGGATTGCCTGCAGGTAGCTGAGCGGCAGCTCCGAAAGGATCGTGGTGCCATCGCGCCGCAGCTGGGGGTGGGCTCGCACCCCGAGAAACACGTAGAGGTCGCCCGCCGCACCACCCCGCTGGCCGGCGTTGCCCTCGCTGGCAACCCGCAGCCGGGTGCCGGAATCGACCCCGGCGGGAATGTTGATGCGGAGGGTCTTGGTGACCTGCTGGAGCCCCTGGCCCTGGCAGGCGGTGCAGGGGTCGGCGATGGTCTGGCCGCTGCCCTCGCAGGTGGGGCAGGGGGCCACCTGGGTGAAGCTGCCGAAGGGGGTGCGGGTGGCGCGGCGCACCTGGCCGGCACCGGAGCAGGTGCCGCAGGTGGTGGGACCGCTGCCCGCCTTGGCACCGGAGCCGCTGCAGGTGCCGCAGGTCTCGAGGTGGCGCAGCTGCACCTCCTTCTCCACGCCGAACACCGCCTCGCTGAAATCGATCGTGAGGTCGAGGCGGAGGTCGTCGCCCTGGCGCGGACCGCGACGCCGCGGGCCACCACCGCCGCCGCCGGCGCCGCCGAAGCCGCTGAAGAAGGTCTCAAACAGGTCGGCGAAGCCGCCCATGTCACCCATGTCGGGCATGCCGCCACCCCCACCCAGGCCGGCCTCACCGAACTGGTCGTAGCGGGCCTTGGTCTGGGGATCGCTCAGCACCTCGTAGGCGCGGCCGATCTCCTTGAAGCGGTCCTCGGCGCCGGGGTCCTTGTTGACGTCGGGGTGGTACTGGCGCGCCAAGCGGCGGTAGGCCCGCTTGATGGTGTCGGCATCGGCATCACGGCCGACCCCCAGCTGGGTGTAGTAATCGGCCATCAGCCGGCCCGCTCCTCGCCGGCGGCCTCAGGGGCGCCGCCGCTCGGACCCGGGCCCATCGACACCTTGACCAGGGCATGGCGCAGCACCCGGCCGTTGAGGTGGTAGCCGCGCTGGAGCTCCTCGATCACCACATCCTCGGGGTGGTCGTGGCTGGGCTCCCGCATCACCGCCTCGTGGAGGGTGGGATCGAAGGGTTCGCCCTCCACCCGCATCGGCGAGACGCCCAGCTGCTTGAACACATCGACCAGCTGCTTGTAAAGGCCCTGGTAGCTGCGGTGCAGGGTCTGGGCCTCGTCCCCCTGGGGATTGAGCTGCTGGCGAGCGCGGTCGAAGTTGTCGACCACCGGCAGGATCTCGCTGAGGGTGGTGCAGGTGATCTGCAGGCGCAGGTCGTCCTGGTCGCGGCTCTGACGCTTGCGGAAGTTGTCGAAATCGGCGGCGATCCGCATGTATTGGTCGCGCAGGGTCTGGTGTTCACCCCGCAGGGCACCGAGCTCGGCCTCCAGGTCGGCCAGCCTCTGGCTGGAACCATCGGCCGGGGCCGCATGGTCGGCAGACGACGCCGGAGCCGGGCCTGCCTCCTGGGGCGGCACCACAACCGCCTCGGCGGCTGGAGCCTCCGGAGCACCGGCCTCGGCCGGCGCCGGGGCGGACGGGACGCCGGGCTCCTGGGCGTCGGGGCCGAAAGCGCTGGCCGGGGAGGTGTCGCCGCTCATGCTCAGAGATCAGGGGATCCGATTGGATCATGTTGCTGCGCCGGGCGGCCACCCCACAAGCGGCGGAAGCCCGCACCTCGGGCGCCATCGCTGCGCCGGCGTGGGAAGTGGCCGGATCGCCTGGTAGGGCCTGCGATCCCCCGCTGAATTGTGAGCAGGATGGAAGCGGAACCGGCTCCTATTCCCATCGTCCAGGCGGCTACCGCCGCAGCGCCGGCGGTCCCTCCAGCCCCGACCCTCACCCGACCCCTCACCACCCGAATCCCGAGGATGCAGGCCCGCGGTACCGAACGAGTGTCCTCGATGTTCGGCGGCATCGACATCGGCGGAGCCGCCAACGCCGCTCCCCAGGAGGACACGGCAGCCAATGAGGACCTGGAGGCCAGCAGCCGCAAGGACAGCCTCTCGCCGGTGCTCAGCCTGGTGGATCGGATCCTGATCGAGGCCCTCACCAACAGCGCCAGCGACATCCACGTGGAGCCCCAGGAGAACGGGCTGCTGATCCGCTTCCGCCAGGACGGCGTGCTCCGCGACATCGAGACCCTGCCCAAAACCCTCACGCCGGCGGTGACCTCCCGGCTGAAGATCATGGCCGACCTGGACATCGCCGAGCGGAGGCTGCCCCAGGACGGCCGCATCCGCCGCGGCTTCCGGGGCCGCACCATGGATTTCCGGGTGAGCACCCTGCCCAGCCGCCACGGCGAGAAGGTGGTGCTGCGGCTGCTCGACAGCGGCGCCACCCAGCTGGGCCTCGACACCCTGATCACCGACACCCAGGCCCGGGCCACACTGCGGGAGATCGGCGGCAAACCGTTCGGCATGGTGCTGGTGACGGGCCCGACGGGATCGGGCAAATCCACCACCCTCTACGCCCTGCTGGCCGAACGCAACGACCCGGGCATCAACATCTCCACGGTGGAGGATCCGATCGAATACACCCTCAAGGGCATCACCCAGACCCAGGTGAACCGCGACAAGGGCCTGGATTTCAGCACCGCCCTGCGGGCCTTCATGCGGCAGGATCCGGACGTGCTGCTGGTGGGTGAGACCCGCGACCTGGAGACGGCCCGCACCGCGATCGAAGCGGCGCTGACGGGCCACCTCGTGCTCACCACCCTCCACTGCAACGACGCCGTGAGCGCCTTCGCGCGGCTCGATGAGATGGGGGTGGAACCCTTCCTGGTGAGCGCCTCGCTGCTGGGGGTGGTCTCCCAGCGCCTGGTGCGGCGCCTCTGCCCCGACTGCCGCCAGCCCCACCGGCCCGGCAGCCAGGAACTGGCCCGCTTCGGGCTGGTGGCCAGCGATGAGAGCAGGATCACCTTCTACAGCCCCACGGTGGCGGCCCCCAGCAGCACCACGGCCTGCCCCTCCTGCCAGGGCCGCGGCTACTCCGGCCGGGTGGGGGTCTACGAGATCCTCACCATGACCGAAAGCCTCTCCGCGGCCGTGGCCAAGCGGGCCAGCACCCAGGAGCTGCGGCGGCTGGCCCTGGAGGGCGGCATGAAGACCCTGCTGGGCTACGGCCTCGACCTGGTGCGCCAGGGCCTCACCAGCCTCGATGAGGTGGAGCGGATGCTGCTCACCGACACCGGCCTCGAATCAGAACGGCGCGCCCGGGCCCTCAACACCCTGACCTGCAAGGGCTGCGGTGCCGGCCTGCAGGACGAGTGGCTGGAATGCCCCTACTGTCTGCGGGTGAGGCGCTAGGGGACATGGAACTCACGATCGAAGATCTGATGGTGGAGCTGGTCGAAGCCGGCGGCAGCGACCTGCACCTGGCCACCGGCCACGCCCCCTTCGGCCGCTTCAACGGCCAGCTGCGGGCGATCCGGCCCGACCTGATCCTCGATGAGGACACCTGCAACCGCCTGATCTTCTCCCTGCTCAACAACGCCCAGCGCAAGCAACTGGAGCAGACCTGGGAGCTCGACTGCTCCTACGGCCTGCGCGGCGTGGCCCGCTTCCGGGTGAACGTTTACCGCCAGAAGGGCAGCTACGCGGCCTGTCTGCGGGCCCTGGGCAACAGCATCCCCGCCCTCGACAAGCTCGGCATGCCGCCGGTTGTGGAGGAGATGAGCCGCAAGCCCAAGGGCCTGGTGCTGGTTACCGGTCCGACCGGCTCCGGCAAGACCACCACCCTGGCCGCCCTGCTCGACCACATCAACCACACCCGCAACGAGCACATCCTCACGATCGAGGACCCGATCGAGTTCACCTACCAGAACGACCGCTCCCTGATCCACCAGCGCGAGGTGAACGAGGACACCCGCAGCTTCGCCAACGCCCTGCGCGCCGCCCTGCGGGAGGACCCGGATGTGATCCTGGTGGGTGAGCTGCGTGACCTCGAAACGATCCAGCTGGCGATCAGCGCCGCCGAAACGGGCCACCTGGTGTTCGGCACCCTGCACACCAGTTCCGCCTCCCAGACCGTGGACCGGATGGTGGATGTGTTCCCGGCCGCCCAGCAGACCCAGGTGCGGGTTCAGCTCAGCTCCAGCCTGGTGGCGGTGTTCTCCCAGACCCTCTGCCGCAGCAACCATCCCACCGCCGGGGCCTTCGGCCGGGTGATGGCCCAGGAGATCATGATCAACACCCCTGCCATCGCCAACCTGATCCGGGAAGGCAAGACCGCCCAGATCTATTCCCTCATCCAGACCGGCGCCCAGTACGGCATGCAAACCCTGGAGCGGGCCCTGGCCAACCTGGTGCGCGACCAGCGGGTGAGCGCCGAGGAGGCCCTCCAGAAGACCTCCCGGCCCGAGGAACTGCAACGGATCCTGGAACAATCCTGATCGCTGTGCCGCGATGACCACCTTCCTCGTCACCTATGCCACCCGCTCGGGGCGCCAGCGGGAAATCACCCTGGAGGCCGACACTCCCGCCGCGGCCCGAAGCCTGCTGCGCAAGCGCGGCATCCTGCCCACCACCCTGATCCGCAAGGAGAAGGCGGCCGCTCCCCAGGCGATGCCCGGCGGCGGCGGCGGCGGCTGGCAGAGCCTGTTCGAGGCCAAGATCACGGTGAAGGAGAAGGCACTGTTTGCCAGCAAGCTCTCGGCGATGGTGGATGCGGGCGTGCCGATCATGCGCAGCCTCGATCTGATGCGGCGCCAGCAGAAATCGCCCCTGTTCCGCCGGGCCCTCACCGCCATGACGGAAGAGGTGAACCAGGGCGGCAGCCTGGGCTCCTCGATGCGGCGCTGGCCGAAGGTGTTCGACAACCTCAGCATCGCCATGGTGGAAGCGGGCGAGGCCGGCGGCGTGCTGGATGAAACCCTGAAGCGACTGGCCAAGCTGCTGGAGGAGAACGCCCGCCTGCAGAACCAGATCAAGAGCGCGATGGGCTATCCGGTCACGGTGTTCGTGATCGCGATTCTGGTGTTCCTGGGGATGACCATCTTCATGATCCCCACCTTCGCCGACATCTTCGACCAGCTCGGCGCCGAGCTGCCCCTGTTCACCCAGATGATGCTCAATCTGAGCAAGCTGCTGCGCTCGTCCTTCTCAGTGGTGCTGGTGGGGGGGCTGCTGCTCAGCGCCGTTGCCTTCAACCGCTACTACGCCACCCCCAGCGGCCGGCGGGTGGTGGACGGCCTGCTGCTCAAACTGCCGCTGTTCGGCGATCTGCTCCAGAAAACGGCCTCGGCCCAGTTCTGCCGCACGATGAGCTCCCTGTCGCGGGCAGGGGTGCCGATCCTGATGTCGCTGGAGATCCTGCGCGAAACGGCCGGCAATTCGGTGGTCTGCGATGCGATCAGCAACTCCCGCAACGACATCAGTGAAGGCGTGCCGCTGAGCACCGCCCTGGCGATGAAGCGGGTGTTCCCCGACATGATGGTGAGCATGCTGGCGATCGGCGAGGAGACCGGCGAGATGGACGCCATGCTCTCGAAGGTGGCCGATTTCTATGAGGATGAGGTCTCCACGATGGTGAAGGCGCTCACCTCGATGATCGAACCGATCATGATCGTGGCAGTGGGCGGAATCGTGGGTTCGATCTTGCTGGCCATGTACCTACCGATGTTCTCGGTGTTCGAGAACGTCCGCTGAGGGCTGGGCCTCGCCGAGGGCCTGGCCGGCCAGCCAGCCGGAGCTCCAGCAGTGCTGGAAGTTGAAGCCACCGGTCACCCCGTCCACATCCAGAAGCTCACCGACCAGAAAGAGGCCCGGCTGGCGGCGGCTCTCCATCGTGGCCAGGTTCACCTCCCCCAGGGGCACGCCGCCGGCCGTCACGAACTCCTCGCCGAAGGGCCCGCGGCCGGTGATGGCATAGCGGCTCTGGCGCAGGGCCTCGATCAGGCGCCGCTGGTCGCCGCGGCCCAGGTCGGCCCAGCGGAGGTCGGCGGAAACGCCGTGGGCTTCCAGCACGTGGAGCCAGAGGCGGCGGCCGAGCGAGGGCCACGGCCGCACCGTGCCGAGCTGGCGGCGGGCCTGCTCCTGCCGGGCGGCGGCGAAGCGCTCCTCCAGCTCCTGGGCAGAAACGCCGCCGGTCCAGTCGACCCGCAGGCCGGCGCGGTAGCCCCAGGCCCGCAGGTCCCGGGCGGCGAAGGCGGTGAGCCGCAGGATCGCCGGACCGCTCACACCCCAGTGGGTGATCAGCAGGGGCCCCCGCTGGCGATGCCGCTCGACCCGCCGGCGTCCAGCCGTCGCCGGCTCCGGTGGCGGCTCCAGCTCCACCACCACCGGATCGGCCACCACCCCGGCCAGGGCCGTGAGGGGGTGGGCGCCGAGGGCCAGGGTGAACAGGGATGGCACCGGCGGCACCCGGCCGTGGCCGAGGGCGGCGGCGATCCGCAGGCCGCTGGGGTGGCTGCCGGTGGCCAGCACCAGCCGGCCAGCCTCCAGGTTGGCCCCTCCCCGGAGGGCCAGCCGGAAGCCCCCGCCCGGCAGGGGCTCCGCCGCCTGCAGGGCCTGGCCCTCGAGGCAATGCACGGCGGCGGTGCGGGCGGCACGGCGCAGGGTGTCGACCACCGAGCTGGATCGGTTGGAGCGGGGAAACAGCCGGCCATCCGGCTCCTCCACCAGCTGCAGGCCGTGGGCATCGAACCAGGCCACCGTGTCGCCCGTGGCGAACCGGGCGAAGGGGCCGCGCAGGGCCTGGCCACCGCGGGGGTAGTGGCCCACCAGGGCGCGGGGATCCCAGCAGCCATGGGTCACGTTGCAGCGGCCGCCGCCGCTGATCCGCACCTTGTGGAGCGGTTCAGCCGTGGCCTCCAGGATCCAGACATCGCGGGCACCGGCCTCGGCCGCGGCGATCGCCGCCATGTAGCCCGCCGGACCGCCCCCGGCCACCACCACGGATCCACGACTGGGCAGCATGGGGGAATGGAGCACGCCTACCGCTTCAGTGTGGCGCCGATGCTGGACTGCACCGATCGGCACTTCCGGGTGCTGATGCGGCAGGTCAGCCGCCGCTGCCTGCTCACCAGCGAGATGGTGGTGGCCCGGGCCCTGCACCACATCCGCAGCGAAAGCCGCGGACCCCGTGCCGGCGAAGCGCAGCGGCGGCTGGAGGGGCTGCTGGGCTTCGACGCTGAGGAACACCCGCTCGCCCTGCAGCTGGGGGGTGACGATCCGGCCCTGCTGGCGGAGGCGGCCCGGCTCGGGGCCGACTGGGGATACGACGAGATCAACCTCAACCTCGGCTGCCCCAGCGAGAAGGTGGTGCAGGGGCGCTTCGGGGCCTGCCTGATGGCGGAACCGGAGCGGGTGGCCCGCTGCATCGAGGCGATGGCGGCAGCCACTCCCCTGCCGGTGACGGTGAAGCAGCGGATCGGCATCGACGCTCTCGACTCCTACGAGCACCTGCTCCACGTGGTGGACACCCTGGCGGCCGCCGGAACCCGCCGCTTCGCGGTGCATGCCCGCAAGGCCTGGCTGGAGGGCCTCGACCCCAAACAGAACCGCACCATCCCGCCCCTGCGCTGGGACCTGGTGCACCGGCTCAAGGCCGACCGGCCCCAGCTGCTGATCGAACTCAACGGCGGCCTGGAGGACCTGGCCACCTGCCGGGCCCAGCTGGCCCATGTGGATGGGGTGATGGTGGGCCGGGCCGCCTACGCCCACCCGCTGCGCTGGGCGGCGGTGGACCGGGAGATCTTCGGCGACAGCAGCCGCGAAACGGCCCGGGCCTCCACCGTGATCGGGGGGCTGTTGCCCCACGCCGAGCGCTGGTGCCGCGGCGGCGGCCGCCTCTGGGCGATCGCCCGCCACCTGGTGCACCTGGTGGAAGGGGTGCCGGGCGCCCGCCCATGGCGCAGCAACCTCACCCAACAGGCCGGGCAACGCTCAGCCGGCGTGGAGGTGCTGGTCGCCGCGGCCCGCCAACTGGAACAGCGGGGGCTGTGAGGGCCCCCGGGAGGCTTCAGACCTCGGCGCCGCCGTAGCCGCCGTAATCACCGCCACCGCCGTAACCACCGGCATCACCGCCACCGGTGCGGCGCCGCCGGGCCCGGCCGGCATCAAAGCCGTCGCTGCCGCGATCGCCACCGCTGCGGTCTTCCCAGCCGCGAGAGCCGGAGCCACCGCCCTCACCACCGCCGCTGCGGGCATAGCCGCCGCCACCGCCGCCGCCGTAACCACCGCCGCCGCCACCGCCATAGCCACCACCACCGCCGCCGTAGCCGCCACGGCGGGGAGCGCCACCACCACCGCCGCCGCCGCCACTGCGGGGCTCGGCCTTGTTGATGCGCAGGGGGCGGCCCATCAGCTCAGCGCCCTGGAGGGCGTCGATGGCCTTGGTTTCCAGCTCGGGATCGGCCATCTCCACAAAGGCGAAGCCACGCTTGCGACCCGTATCCCGCTCCAGGGGCAGGGAACAGTTGGCCACTTCGCCGAAGGGGGCGAACAGTTCGATCACGTCTTCCTGCTCAGCGCGGAAGGGAAGATTGCCGACAAAGATGCTCACGGAACGTCCAGGGGGACTGGAGGGCGCGAAGGGCGCCAATGACCCTGCAAGGTTAGACCCGAAGCGCTGACGATTCAGCATTCCCGTGGTGCTGCTTCATGGTGCGATGGGAGCGGATCCGCCCCCATCGCCGCCGCCGATCCGCTGGCGGGCCCGTTGCAGCTGCACGGCCACCTGCTCAAAACCCGTTCCCCCCTCGCTGCGACGGGCCTCCACCACCCGGCGGGGCTCGATGGCGGCATGGATGTCGGCCGCGAAGGCGGGGTGGAGCTCCTGCCAGCGCTCGAGCGGCAGATCCCGCAGCAGCACCCCCTCCCGCAGGCAGGTCTTCACCAGGGAGCCCACCAGCTGGTAAGCCTCACGGAAGGGCACCCCGCGGGCCACCAGATAATCGGCCACATCGGTGGCATTGGAGAAATCACTGGCCACCGCCTGTTCCAGCCGCGCCGGCCGGAACTCCAGGCCCTCCTCGAACAGGATCGCCATCGCCTCCAGGCTGGCCAGGCAGGTGGCCACCCCATCGAAGAGCGCCTCCTTGTCCTCCTGAAAGTCCTTGTTGTAGGCCAGGGGCAGGCCCTTGATCATGGTGAGCAGCCCGATCAGGTGGCCGAACACGCGGCCGCTCTTGCCCCGCACCAGTTCCGGCACATCGGGATTCTTCTTCTGGGGCATCAGGCTGCTGCCGGTGGCGCAGCGGTCGGTGAGGGCGATGAAGCCGAATTCCTCGCTGGCCCAGAGGATCACCTCCTCGCTGAGGCGGCTGAGGTGCACCATCACCAGGCTGGCGGCGGCCATGAACTCCACCGCGAAGTCCCGGTCCGAAACGGCATCGAGACTGTTGGCATAGATGGCGTCGAAGCCCAGGGTGGCGGCGGTATGGCGGCGGTCGATCGGCACCGGCGTGCCGGCCAGGGCCGCCGCCCCCAGGGGCGAGATGTTGACGCGGCGGCGCACATCGGCCAGCCGCTGGCGATCCCGCTCAGCCATCTCGATGTAAGCGAGCAGGTGGTGGGCCAGGGCCAGGGGCTGGGCCCGCTGCAGGTGGGTGTAACCGGGAATCAAGGTGGTGGCGTGGGCTTCGGCCTGGGCCAGCAGGGCCTGCTCGAAACGCACCAGCGCGGCGTCGATCGCATCGATGCGCCCCCGCAGCCAGAGGCGCACATCGGTGCCCACCTGGTCGTTGCGGCTGCGGCCGGTGTGGAGCTTCTTGCCGAGGGGACCCAGCAGCTCGATCAGGCGCCGCTCCACGGCGAAGTGCACGTCCTCGGCCTCGAGGCCGGGCCGGAAGGCGCCGGCCGCCGCCTCGGCCCGCACCTGCTCAAGGCCCTCCTCCAGCCCGGCAGCCTCCTGGGGGCTGATCACCCCGCAGACCCCGAGCATGCGGGCATGGGCGATGGAGCCGTCGAGATCCTCCTGGAGCAGGGTGATGTCGAAGCCGATCGAGGCATTGAACCGCTCGATCGCCGGATGGAGCCCCTGCTCGAAGCGGTCACTCCAGCCCGCCGCCGAACCACCGGTCACACCGGCACCGCCGCCGGCAGCAGGGCCCGGGGAGGCAGGGGTTTCAGCAGCCATGGACACGCGGACCCGATGCAGGAGTCCAGCTTGGCACCGGGTCGCGGCGCATCCGCGGAGGCCCCGTCGCGCCCCCTGGCCCAGGGCTCAGAGGCTGGGCAGGGCCGGCAGCCGCACCTCCTCCCGCACCTTCAGCACCACCATCGAGGCGTCGTCATCGAGCTGGCGGTCGCTCCCCACGAAACGATCGAGGCGCCCGAACAGCTGGTCGAGGATGCCCTGGGCGCCGAGGCCGGAGCGGCAGGCCGCCTGGAAGGCCCCCACCAGCCGCTCCTCATCGAAGCGCTCGCCGCCCAGCCCCAGGGCCTCGGTCACGCCATCGGTGTAATAGAGGAGAGCATCGCCGGTTTCGAGCACCACCTCGCCGCAGCCGTACTCGGCCTCGCTCTGCAGCCCGATCAGCAGACCCGGCGCATCGAGCCTCTCCACCTGGCCGTTGAGGCGGCGCCAGATCAGCGGGGGGTTGTGGGCGGCGTTGGCGAAGCGCAGCAGGCGCGTGCGGGGATCGAAATCGGAATAGAAGAGGGTCACAAAGCGATGGGAGTGGGCCAGGTCCTCCTGGGCCAGCTGGTTGAGGTCGTGCAGGATGCGATCCGGCGGCAGGCCGCTGAGCACCTCGGCCCGCAACATGCCCCGCAGCAGGGTCATCAGCAGGCCGGCGGGCACCCCCTTGCCCATCACATCCCCCATCACCAGGGCCCAGCGCCCCCGCTCGCGGCGGCGGCCGATCGCCTGGGGCCGGGTGGGGATGAAGTCGTAGTAGTCGCCGCCCACCTGGAAGGCGGGCCGGCAACGGGCGGCCAGATCCACCCCCTCGATGGTGGGGCAGTGGTCCGGCAGGAGTTGGGCCTGGATCTCGGCGCCGATGCTGAGCTGGCGGTCGAGACGCTCGTGGCGCCGCATGTCCTCCTGGAGCAGTTCGTTCTCCAGCGCCACGCCGGTGAGATCGGCCACGAGCTGAAGATGGCGGCGGTGCACCTCGCTCCAGCTGAAGCCACGGCGGCCACTGAACACGTAGAGACGGCCCAGCTGGCGGTTGCGGGCCACCACCGAGGTGGCGATCACCCGGGCCGGCCCCAGCAGGCGATGGAGCAGGGGATCGAGCAGGCCGGCCACCGCCCCCTCGCCCGAGAGAGCCTGGAGCTGGCTGTCCGGCAGGGCGGAGAGCTGGCGAAGGGCCTCACCGCAGCGTTCGCCGGGGCTGGCCTGCAGGTGCTCACGCCACAGCCGGCCATCCGGCTGAAGCACCACCAGCACCGCCCCCTCCGCCTCCACCAGCCGGGAGGCCACCACCGGCACCAGCTCCAGGAAGCGGTTGAGGTTGGTGAAGCTGCGCAGGGCGAAGGCCAGCGAGGCGAGGAGCTCCTGGTTGCGCCGCTGTTCGCGGTTGAGGCTGTCGAGCAGTTGGCGCACCGACGCCGCCGGGCTGAGGGCCGCTCCGGAATGGGGGGGAGCCGAAGGGAGCGGGGCGCCCGCAGCGGAGCCGCCAGCGCCGGCGGGCCCGGCCACTGTCCCGGCGGCGGGTACGGCGGGCGGCGGGGATCCGAAGGGCGGGATGGGGGCGGCGGGGCCCGAAGGGCGGCGGGGCGGCGGGCTGCCCAAGGAGCGGCCGCGAAGGACCCGAAACGTAGCAACGTTGCCGGGGTTCGGCGGGTTGGCCGCGGCGGGAAGCCTGCCTAGCCTGCGGCGGCGGAATGCAGGTTCGATGGCCTACTCCCTCGCGGTGGCCGAGGAGGTGCTGGTGCCCCTTGCCCAGGCCACCTCCTTGCTGATGGAAGCCCTCTCGGTGCTCACGGTGCTGACCGGCCTGCTGGCGATCAGCCGCGATGCCCTGCCCCGGCTGGGACGGCGGCTGCCGCAGCGGCCCTCCAACCGGGCGCGGCTCACCTTCGGCAGCTGGCTGGCCCTGGCCCTGGAGTTCCAGCTGGGGGCCGACATCGTGGCCACCACGGTGAGCCCCTCCCCCACGCACCTGATCCAGCTGGGGGTGGTGGCACTGATCCGCACCTTCCTCAACCTCTTTCTGGGTCGCGAAATCGAGGCGGAACGGCGGCTGGAGGAGGAGCAGGAACGGCGAGGTCCCTGGCCGGAGGATCGGATGTGAAGACCGCGACCGTCCCACGGGGTTCCAGCGATGGCGTCGGCGACTCCACTCGCCCGCCGGGCCGCCCGCCGGCGCGGGACATGGTGTGGATCGCGGGCGGCCGCTTCCAGATGGGCTCCGATCACCACTACGCCGAAGAGGCGCCAACCCATCCGGTGGCGGTGGATGGCTTCTGGATCGACCGCACCACGGTGACCAATGCCCAGTTCCGCAAGTTTGTGAAGGCCAGCGGCCACATCACCCTGGCGGAGCGGCCCGCCGATCCGGCCGATTACCCGGAAGCCCGGCCGGAGCTGCTGGAGCCGGCCTCGATCGTGTTCGTGCCGCCGCCGGGGCCGGTGGGCCCGGGCGATCCCTACCGCTGGTGGCAGTACGTGGCGGGGGCGAACTGGCGCCATCCGGAGGGTCCCGGCAGCTCGATCAAGGACCGCGACCACCACCCGGTGGTGCACATCGCCCATGCCGATGCCCAGGCCTATGCCGCCTGGGCGGGCAAGGCGCTGCCCACGGAGGCGGAATGGGAACGGGCGGCCCGGGGCGGCCTCGAGGGGGCGGAGTTCGCCTGGGGGGAAGAGCTCCATCCTGGCGGCCGGATGCTGGCCAACACCTGGCAGGGCGACTTCCCCCACCACAACAGCCGTGCCGATGGCTGGGAGGGGACGGCGCCGGTGGGCAGTTACCCGCCGAACGGCTACGGCCTGCTCGACATGATCGGCAACGTGTGGGAGTGGACCGACGACTGGTACCAGGAGCACGGGGTCCGACTGGCATCGGGCGGCGCGACGGATGCCCAGCCGCAGGGCTGCTGCGCCAGCCTGCGCAATCCCCGCGGGGCCGTTGACGCCGCCGCCAGCATCGACCCCAGCTCCCAGCACGGCGCCATCCCCCGCAAGGTGGTGAAGGGGGGCTCCTTCCTGTGCGCCCCCAGCTACTGCCGCCGCTACCGCCCGGCGGCGCGGATGGCCCAGGGGATCGACACCTCCACCTGCCACCTCGGCTTCCGCTGCATCGTGCGAGTGGCGGCGCCCTGAGCCGGGCAGCGACGCACCCTCAGGGGCGCACCGCTGCGGGGGCTGGAAACAGCACCGTCCAATCGCGGGCCATGTCCACCACCAGCCAGCCGCGGCCGGGCGCTTCCCGCAGGGCCTCCACCAGGCGGCCGCTGCTGCGCGGCGCGGCGTCGTAGGCGTATTCGCGCCCGCCATCGGTGTGGTGCACCAGCAGGCCGAGGCTGGGCCGAGGGTTGGCGATGGTGGTGTACTGCAGCATCGCCAGATCGCCATCGGAGTTGCCGAAGGCCGCGATCGGACGGCGCCCGAAGGCGCGCTCGATCCCCACCGGCTTGGCCGCCTTGTCGTTCACCACGATCGCGCCGGCGGTCTTGACCACCACCGGCCGGCCGTCCCGCAGCTCGAAGCGGCTGGCCGACGTGGATCCCACCACCTGCTCCGGCGGGATGCCGTAGACGCTCTGGCTCCAGGCCCGCATGAAATCGCTGCCACCGCCGGACACGATCGCCGTGCGGAAGCCGTGGGCCCGCAGATGGCGCAGCAGCTCCAGCATGGGCTGGTAGGCCAGCTGGTCGTAGGGAACGCCGTAGCGGGGGTGGCGGGCCGTGGCGAGCCAGCGGAGCACCGCCGCGCGGAACGCCTCGGCGCTGACCTCGCCCTGGCTCAGCTCGAGCAGCTGCAGCAACCCGGCGGAACCCTCCGCCTTGAGCGCGGCCAGATCACCCGCCAGGGCGGCCTTCACGAGCGGATCGGCCGCCACGGCCGGCTCCCGGGCGGCACGCTGGCGCAGGGCATCCAGCACGAAGGCCAGCTGGAAGGGGATGGGGTTCTCCGGCCAGAGGGTGCCGTCGTTGTCGAACACGGCCAGGCGTTCCTCAACGGGCACCCAGTCGGGCGAGCCGCTCTGGCTGACCCGCTGGACGAAGCGCAGCAGGCTCTGCTTGAGAGGGCCCTCCCGCCAGGAGGGAAGGGGATCGGGCCCGCCGCCTAGCGCCTGGGCGGGGATGGCCCCGGCACGGGCGGGGAACGTCGCCGTGACGAGGAGCAGGACGACGGCCAGCGAGCGGAGCTGCCGGAGCTGACTTCGCCGCCGCATCACCGTCCCTCCGCCGATGCCTTGCCGCCGGCCTCCATGGAGGCCTGCTGATGCAGCCGCTTGAGCAGGCTGCGATCCCGGAAACGGCGCAGCACCCGGGAAGGCCGCTCGCCATAGCGGGCCAGAAAATCACGGCTGAAGGAGGCCAGGGAGAGGTAACCGCTGGCCTGGGCCACCTCCTGAAGGCTGCGCCGGCCTCCGGGCTGCTCCAGCAGGGCCCTGGCTTTGGCCAACCGCTGCTGGCGCAGCCACTGCATCGGCCCGCAGCCGAAGCGCTGCTTGAAGGCGTACTGGAGCGAACGGCGGCTGTAACTGCTGCGTTGCTCCATGTCGGAGAGGCTGATCGGTTCGTGCAGGTGGGCCAGCAACCACTCCACCAGACCCTGGTGCACGAAGGGCTCGGCAACCAGCGGAGCCGCCGTGGCCGACTCGAGCAGATCGGGCAGCAACAGCATCACGATCAACCGACGGATCAGGTCGTCGAGGCGCAGCATCGGGTTGATCGCTGCGCCGATCGCCATGCACCGCTCCGCATAGGCCATCGTCTCCATCAGGAGGTCATGCAGCCGATCACGGCGGGGATCGGCGCGCCGGCTGAGGATGGTGGGCTGCTCCAGGGCGACGCGAAGGGGGAGGGGGTCAAAACCGGGACCGGCGATGGCCTGGGCCACCGGCAGGAGGGATTCGGGGGGAAAGCTGATGATGATTCCCGAGCATTGGCTGCAATCGATCTGAATGCGGCTGCGGGCCGCCGGGATGAACAGGCAGGAGGAGCGGAAGGTGTAGGTCTGCCGCTCAATCGTGAAGGCATTGATCCCCGCCACATAGGGGAGCACCAACTGGGCTTCGCACTTCTGCTCCACCTCGCCAAGAATCGCGGAGCCCCAGGTGGCCAACAGGGTGAGGTCGCCGAGGCGGATGCAGCCGGAATGATTGCGGAAGGGATGATCGTGCTGGGGGTGATCCCAGCGATGAACATGAAGGGGTAAAAACGTGCCAACAATGCCGCCAAAATCAACGGTGCTGGAGGACGCCAGCGAAGCCCCCGGCAACTTGATGAACGGGAGCGAAACTGTGCCTTCACTCAGCCCGTAGGGCATGGATCGCTGGCTTTGTTTTCAGTGAAGCTTAGGAATCATCCGGGGCTTTGCCAAGCAAGATCACTAGAAGCGCAAGAACGCACCAAAAGCGCACCAGCAGGGTCGAATCGGGCCCAATCATTCCAGCGCCGTCCGTTTTCACCGCACACCACGCTGGCTAGGGTCCGGCCAGAGCCTCCCTGCCGCTCCGATGCCGCTCAACGAATACAAGCCCGGTGCCGCCTTCCCCGGCGTGATCGGCCGGACCGCCGATGTGTCGACCCCCGCCTGGCCGATGCCCAACCGGGCCAAGCAAGGGGCCCCCAACGTGCTGTACCTGGTGCTCGATGACACGGGCTTCGGGCAACTCGGTTGCTACGGCAGCCCGATCGCCACCCCCAACCTGGATGCCTTGGCGGCCGACGGCCTGCGCTTCAACAACATGCACACCACGGCGCTCTGTTCGCCGTCGCGCTCCTGCATGCTCAACGGCCGCAACCACCACTCCAACGGCCTGGCCTGCATCACCGAAGGGTCGATGGGCTATCCGGGCTCCAACGGTTACATCCCCTTCGAGAACGGCTTCCTCTCCGAAATCCTGCTGCAGAAGGGCTACAACACCTACGCCATCGGCAAGTGGCACCTCACCCCGGCGGAGGCCACCTCGGCGGCGGGCCCCTACGACCGCTGGCCCCTTGGCCGCGGCTTCGAGCGCTTCTACGGCTTCCTGGGGGGTGACACCCACCAGTACTACCCCGAACTGGTGCAGGACAACACCCAGGTGGAGCCCCCTGCCACCCCGGAGGAGGGTTATCACCTCACCCCCGATCTGGTGGCGAAGGCCAAGGCGATGATCGCTGATTCGAAGCAGGTGGCGCCCAACAAACCCTTCTTCATGTACTTCTGCACCGGCGCCATGCATGCGCCCCACCACGTGCCGAAGGAATGGGCCGACAAGTACAAGGGCAAGTTTGATGGCGGCTGGGACGCCTACCGCGAGTCCACCTTCGCGCGCCAAAAAGAACTGGGCATCATCCCCGAAGGCACGGTGCTCTCGCGCCACGACCCCGATGTACCCGACTGGAACGGCCTTTCCGCTGAAGAGAAGCGCCTCTATGCCCGCATGATGGAGGTGTTCGCCGGCTTCCTGGAGCACACCGACCACTACATCGGAGAGTTAATCAGTTTCTTGAAGGAGATTGGCGAGTACGACAACACCATGATCATGGTGATCTCCGACAACGGCGCCAGCTCCGAGGGCGGCCCCACCGGATCCGTGAACGAGGGCAAGTTTTTCAACAACGTTCCAGAAAACCTGGAGCAAAATCTCGCCGCCATCGATGACATCGGTGGCCCGAAGTATTTCAACCACTACCCCTGGGGCTGGACCCACGCCGGCAACACCCCCTTCCGCCGCTGGAAACGGGAAACCTACCGGGGTGGCACCAGCGATCCGTTCATCGTGAGCTGGCCCAAGGGCATCGCCGCCCGGGGCGAAGTGCGCTCCCAGTACTGCCATGCGATCGACATGATGCCCACGGTGCTCGATGCCCTCGGCATCGAGGCGCCCACCACGATCAAGGGCGTCACCCAGAGCCCGATTGAGGGGTTCTCGCTGGCCTCCTGCTTCGCCAATCCCGCCGCGCCGAGCCTGCATCTCACCCAGTACTTCGAGATGTTCGGCCACCGCTCGCTGTATCACGATGGCTGGCGCGCCGTGTGCCCCTGGCCCGGCACCTCGTTCGTGGAATCGGGCCGCCGCTTCGGCGATCCAATCAGCTACGACCAGCTGATCCAGCTCGATGCCCACGGCTGGGAGCTCTACAACCTCAACACCGACTTCGCCGAAACCAACAACCTTGCCGAAGCGGAACGGGACCGGCTGATCGCCATGATCGGCATGTGGTACGTGGAGGCTGGCAAGTACAACGTGCTGCCGATCGACAGCCGTGGCACCCTGCGCTTCGCGGTGGAGCGGCCCCAGATCACCGCCGACCGCCAGCGCTACATCTATTACCCCGGCACCCAGATGGTGCCCTTGAATTCGGCGCCGCGGGTGTTGAACCGCACCCACTCGATTTCGGTGGAGGTGGAGGTGCCCGAAGCCGGCGCCGAAGGGGTGCTGTTCAGCATGGGCGGCAACGACGGCGGCTTCGCCTTCTACGTGCAGAACGGCCTGCTCACCTACGGCTACAACTACGTGGCCGAGCAGTTCTTCCACGTGCGCTCCAGCGGTCCGGTTCCGGCCGGCCACCACATCCTGAGCGCCGAATTCACCCCCACCGGCGCGCCCGACATCGCCAACGGCAAGGGCACCCCGGCCAAGGTGGTGCTGTTCGTCGATGGACAGCCCGTGGGCGAAGGCGACCTGCCGGTGACCATCCCCCTCAGCCTCGGTCTGGCCGCCGGGGTGGCGGTGGGGGCCGATCCCGGCTCGCCGGCCCTGCCGGACTACAAGCCCCCCTTCGCCTACGCCGGCCGCATCAAACGGGCCCTGGTGGATGTGAGCGGCACCCCGGTCGACGACCTCAAGGAGCAGATGCGCCAGATCCTGGCGCGGCAGTAGGGATGGCGCACGGCACGCCCCGTCTCCCGGCCCGCTTCCAGCGGCTGCTCGGCGGCCTGGGAGGCGTGGGGGCCGCCTACCTGCTCACCCGCCACCTGGCGGCCCTGCCCTCCACCTTCCTCACGGCCCTGCTGCTGGCGGGTGGTTCGGTGGCCAGCGGCCGGGCCCTGGCCCCCTGGGCCTGGTGGGGTGTGCTCGGCGCCGGCTGCGGCGGCCTGCTGGGCAGCGCCATGGTGGTGGCCGAGAAGATCCAGGCCACCGACCCACGCGAAGGCCTGAGCCTGCGCTTGGCGCTGCTGGGCTGCCTGGTGGTGGCCGGCGCGATCGGCGGCCGCAGCTTCAGCTTCGACGCCAACCACCCGGAACGCCGCCCCCCCAAGGACACCCTGCGCACCGCCAGCGCCCTCACCACCGGCATCTTCGCCGTGCTGGTGACCCTCACCTTCCTGCACAGCGGCCTCGATCAGGCCCGCACCGTCTCAAGCCGGCTGAGCACCTCGCTCACGGTCCTGGTGCTGGCCCTCAGCGGGCCGGGCTGGCTGGTGCACCTGCTCTCCTGCGTCCCGAAGCGGCGGCCCTAAAGCGGCCCCAGCCCGCCGCGGGGCTGGCCGCCGCGGCTGATCGCCCGCACGTTGACCAGCCGAGCGAGCACCTCGAACCAGAAGGGTGCCCCCATCGAGATCGCCAGGGCGGAGACCAGCCAGCCGGGGATCGCCTGGAGCAGCCGGGCGCCGTCCAGCCGCAGACCGCGGCGGGCCGGGCAGGCCCCGCTGCCGCCGGAACGCCCCCCGCGGCAGGGCGGCAGGCTGTCGGGAGCGCTGAGGCTGGCGGCAAAGGTGGGGGTGGGGCTGAGCAGCACCAGGGGTTCGATCGGCAGGTCCTCGGAGAGGAGGCGCACCAGGGTTTCCTGATCGGGGCTCAGGCCGGAAGCGGAAGCGGGGAGCCCCGCCGGAGCGGCGGCCGCAACGCTGCGAGCCCGCACGATCTCGGCGGCGCTGTTGGCCAGCGGTTCGCGCAGGGAGTTGCTGCGGTGCAGGGCCTGGGCCAGCTGCAGGCTGTTGAGGTTCAGGGCGATGGCGGCCAGCAGACCCGCCAGGAAGCAAAAGCCCTGCACATGGCGCTTGTACACGCCGCTGGCCCGCTGCATCGAGCGCTCGAACAGGGCCGCGATCTCCCGCTGAAAGGCCTCAAGCGGATCGAGCCGGGGCCGGACCTGAGCCTGGTCGGCGAGGCTGAGCAGGGTGGCGCGGAAGGCGCGCGGAATCCCCGCTGCCGCCGCCAGGTCCCGGCGCACCTCGACCAGGTCGGCCCGGCCGCTGGCCGGCCGGCGGGCCAGATCCGGCAGCAGCTCCTGCACCAGGACCGCGGCGAAGGTGTCGGGCTCGATGTGGGCCAGGTTGGCCGGCAGTGCTCCGGCCGGGGGGTGGTCGGCGACGGCCGGGCAGCCTGGCAGCCTGGCCAGCAGCCCGGCCAGACCCCGTCCCAGGCGGCGGCGGACCTGGGCCAGGGGGATCTCGGAGCGATGGCTGAGGCTCTGCAGCAGGTCGTGGCCATAGAGGCGGGCCACCAGGGCGTGAACCGCGGCGCCCTCCTCCGCTCCATCGATCCCCCGGGCCTCGGCGGCCTGGTTGCGCATCATCTGACCGAGGGAGCGCTGCAGATGGCGGCTGCGCCAACCCAGCAGGGTGGCCACCAGCTCCTGGAGTCCCGCGATCAGCAGGGATACCACCAGAAACACGATGGCCAGGCCCAGGGCGGCCTCCACCAGCGTTGGCAGCAGGGCCACGGCAGCCCCCGGCAGATGAGGTCGGCGGCAGGGTAAGGAGCGCCGCGAGCCGGTCAAGGGAGGTGTGCGGGGCTGCACAGATCAGCGCCCGCCGGGGCAACCGACAGGGCGGGGCGGCCGGGGCAACGCTGAGGAAACGGGCCGAGGAGCGCAAAGGGGAGCGATCCAGGAAACGCACCGTGGCAAGAAACCGTGCGCGATCCGGGTGCCATGCCACGGCATTTGCGCCTAACTTCCCGCCAGATCAACCCTCGGCCCGCGCCCACCGGGCCAGCGAACCCGCCGACCGTGATGCCCCCAACCCGCCCGCTCAGCGCCCGCTCCACGGCCCCGGGCCGACCCCACCAGCCGCAGCGCCCCGGCAGGGTCCGGCCCGGAGCCCTCGGCGCCGGCCTCACCGCGCTGCTGGCCGGGCTGATGGCGGCGCCGGCCCAGGCCGAACCACCCAACCCCTGGGCCGCCACCCTGGAGCTCTACGGGTTCGCGCCGATCCGCACCACCGGAGACACCACGGTGCGGGGCTTCACCGCCGACACCGACCTCTGGCTGGGTGAGCTGATCCCCCTGATCCAGATGACGGCCTCGGTCCGCGGCAGCCTGGAGCAGGGCCGCTTCGGCCTGCTGGCGGACCTCAGCTACAACCGCATCGGCGATACCTTGGCCCGCACCACGCCGCGGGGCCTGCTCACCGGCACGGCGGCGGTGACCTCGAACCTCGGGATCTACGACCTGGCCCTGCGCTATCGCCTTGGCGCGCGGGAGAACGCCGTGGGCGCCCCGGGGATCTGGACCGTGATTCCCTACGCGGGCCTGCGACTGGTGGATGCGGGCCTGGGCGTGGAAGCCCAGCTCCGCGGCAACGGACCCCTCGGCCTGCAGCTGCAGCGCCAGGGCGACCTCAACCGCACCTGGGTCCAGCCCCTGATCGGCAGCCAGGCCACCCTGTTCCTCACCGACCGGCTGCGGGCCTTCGGCCGGGCCGACATCGGTGGCTTCGGCCTCGGCGGCGCCCAGGATCTTTCCGGCAACGCCCAGCTTGGTCTGGGCTACGCCGTGGGCAACAGCACCGATCTCAACGTCTCCTGGCGCTACATGGGCCTTGCCTACGACAACGGAGCCAGCCGTGCCAATGGTTTCAGCACCTACCAGAACGGCGTGGAGGTGGGGCTGAAGTTCTTCTTCTAAGACCCGCGAACCAGTGGAGAATCCGCCAACCCTTTGAGAAGCGTACCTCTCGAGGGGCGACCGCAATCAGGACGCAGCTGCTCTGCGGGGTGCTACGGGCGAAAGCGATTGATAGCGCGATGAATGTCAGTGCCCCTACAGGGGAAAAACATTCAAACAAGCGAGTGAGTTTTGGGCATTTGTGCCCAAGCATTGCAAAGGCAATTCGTGAGCTACATCAACCTGCGGCAGTGGTTGTTTTGAGGCGCTTTCGCATGCGACGCGAGGCATGGAAGGCAGACAAAGCGCCGAGCAAGGGCAGAGGACCTGGGACAGGTGTATTAATCTGCAGCCAGATTTGATTCGCATTAACGGTAGGTGTACTTGACGCGCCTGTGTAACTAATCATGGGATAACGGCAAGATTGACCACCGGACAGGGTGCTTTGAACCGCAGTTAAGCATGGGGATGAGGCAGTGTCATTCCAGCGCAAATAATTGCCATCAGGAGTACTATTGGTTATGGCATTGGTTGAACCCGTCATGCGAAGATAATAAGTGGAAGTTCCTGTTGCTGCACCATTGGCACCTGTTGATGCTGCAGCTGGATTGGAAAAGAGAAGAAGATAATATTGTGATGGCTCAAAATTAACGTTAAACAATGACAAGAGGCCAGAGCCCACTGTTTGGTTAGGAGTAGCACCAGAGAAAATTCGTGCTGCCGGTGCTGCAACGGATGGGGTTGCACTCAAGAGGGAATTGGAAGCAAGTGTAAAAGTGTTTGAAGCGATCAATGTGCCTTCGGACAAGGGGAGGAGAAAGTTTCTGTTGGCACCAGATCCACTTGTTGTTACAGGATCGGTTGTGGTGTATTGATAAAGATCGGCTTGGAAATTGTAATTAGAATTAGACTGAGCAACGACTCCACTAATCTTAGAAAGTGAAACTTCGAAAGAGTTGATTTTGAACCCCGTCCCAGTCGTGAACAACGGCACACCAAGAGGCCTCGATGCACCGCTGGCGAACAAGGCCTGAGCGGAAGGTGTTCCAGAGGAGGGAAAACTATCTAAAATTTGGATGGCTTTTGCCGGAGCAAAAACAGACGTTGCGACTAAACTTGTGAATACTGAACTTATCAATGTAGTCTTTTTAATCGAACATTTTACTTATATCTTTAACATTTTTGCGTCAGCCCGCCAGGCCTTGGACGCTGGACAGGACAGTTTCTAGGCTGTCCATTGCTTGTTGGGTTGTCCATTGCTGCCTAGGCCAGGTGCCATGAGCCGTGAGGTCGGAATGCTCTCCTTGCTGCCATGGGCAACTGCCGCACATGCCTGGCAAAAGAGCTGCTCTGGCCAAGGCAGCCGTCGAAGCGGCCGATTCGCTGGATGCCACGGGCGCAGCGGTCCGCTCACCCCCCCAGCAACGCCTCCACGAACTCGAAGCTGTTGAAGGGCCGCAGATCGCGGATCGTTTCACCGGCGCCGATGAAGCGGATCGGCAGGCGGGCCTCGGATGCCACCGCCAGGGCCACGCCGCCGCGGGCGCTGCCATCGAGCTTGGTGAGCACCACGCCGGTGAGACCGGCAGCGCTGGCGAAGGCCATGGCCTGGCGCAGGCCGTTCTGGCCCTGGCTGGCATCGAGCACCAGCAGCGATTCCACCACCGCCTCGGGGGCCAGTTTGTCGACGATGCGGCGCACCTTGCTGAGCTCCTCCATCAGGTTGTGCTTGGTCTGCAGTCGGCCGGCCGTGTCCACCAGCACCAGCTCGGTGCCCTTGGCCCGGGCGGCGCCGATGGCGTCGTAGACAACGGCGGCCGGATCGGCGTTGGCGCTGGGGTTCGACACCACCGGCACGCCGCTGCGCTCGCCCCACACGCTCACCTGCTGCACAGCAGCGGCGCGGAAGGTGTCGGCGGCGGCGATCAGGCAGCTGTAGCCGCTGCGCACCGCCAGGTTGGCCAGCTTGCCGAGGGTGGTGGTCTTGCCCACACCGTTCACCCCCACCAGCAGCCACACATTGAGACGATCCTTCTGGGGCGCCAGCAGGGTGTGGCCGCTGGCGGTGATCGGCTCTTCGAGGATCGTGCGCAGCTGTTCCTTGAGGAAGCGCAGGCCTTCGGCAGGATCCACCACCTCCTCGTTGAGCCGCTGGCGCAGGGCCTCCAGCACCCGGTCGGTGGCCTGCACCCCCACATCGGAGCGGAGGAGAGTGGATTCGATGTCCTCCAGGCTTTCGTCGCTGAGGGGGTCGTCGCCGAGGGTGTCGAGCAGCTGGGCCACGAATCCCTTGCGGGTCTTCTCGAGGCCGCGACGCAGGCGGCTGAGCCAGTCGATCTCCTCGATCGACACGTCTTCCACCCGGCGCCCCTGGGCGGCCAGCACCTCGGCGGACCAGGTGAACTCGGCATCGAAAGCCCCCAGGCTGGGCTCGGCCTGATCGGCCGCAGGGGCAGCGGCAGGCGGCGCGGCAGTGGTGGGGGCCGGCGGAGGAGCAGCCGGTGGGGCTGCCGCCAGCATCTCCTGGCGCCGCTGCTCCCGCTGGGCGGCCGCCAGCTCCAACAGGGAGAACGGCGCAGCGGCCGCGGCCGGCGGTTCAGGAGCGGCGGCAGATGGCAACGGGGAGGCAGAAGCCGGGACAACGGCAGCTGCCGCATCGGCTGACGCGGCCAATGGAACGAGGTCTGGGGCTGGTGGTGTCGCCGCAACGCCCTGGGGGTTCTGTACAGGCTGTACAGAAAAATCACCGACCCCAAGACCATCGCCTGGGCCCGAAGCGGGCGGGGGCTGGTCCGACGGCGGGGGCTGGGGAGCGGCAGGGGCGGCAGCGGCCTCCTGCTGGGCCTTGAGCCGGGCGTAGGCCTGGCGGGCCCAGGCCAAGGCATCCTGATCCACCACGGCAGCGGCCGGCCCTGGGGCAGAAGCGGGCTCCGGGGCATCGATGCTCGGCCCGGGAGCCTCAGGTGCCTCAGCGACCTGGGGGGCCTCAGGGGTGGCGGAAGCCTCCTCGGCCTCGGTCGCGGGCGGCTCGGCCGCCTGGGGATCGCTGACGCCCCGGTTGAACCAATCGAACACCATCGCCCTAGACCGTTGCCGTGGTGAAGCGCCGCAGCACCCCGTTGATCATGCGGCGACCCTGCTCATCGCTGTAGCGGTTGGCCAGCTCCACCGCCTCATTGCAGGCCACCGCCGGGGGCGTGGCGAAGGCCTCCAGATCCACCACCGCCAGCCGCAGGATGTCGCGATCAATCCGGGGCAGGCGGGTGAGGCGCCAGCCCTCCATCACCCCATCCAGTCGCTCATCAATGCTGCCACGATCCCGCAGCACGGCGGCGGCCCGGGCGAGGGCATCGCGGCGCACCCCCTCCTGATCGGCCAAGAGCAGCAGACGGGGCAGCTCCAGGCCGGCGGAGAGGCGGTTGAGCGCCTGTTCGGCAAGCGCCAGACCCTCCTGCAGGTGTTGACGCACCCGGGGCAGACGCTCACCACCACCCTCCTGAAGCTCACTGTCGACCAGTTCCTGCTGGGCCTGGCGCAGGTCCTCCGCGGAACGGTCGAGGGCATCGCGCACATGCTGGCCCAGGCTTTCGAGGGCCTGCAGCAGCACCGCTTCCAGGGGGGTGTCGGCCCCGGGGGGCACCGCGGAGCCGCGATCGGGAATCTGGCCCAGGATGAGCAGGGCCAGCTCACGGGAGAGGGTGCGACTCTGCATCAGGGCTGAATCAGGAGAACTGGGGAGCCCGGAGCTGGGCCAGCAGGTTGGCGAAGCTGCGGTTGGTGACGGGTTCCCGCTCATCAGGCGACACGATGCCGGCCGAGATGATCGTGCGGAACGCATCCTCCACACTGAGCTCCAGGTCCCGCACGGCGCTTTCAGGCACCACGGCGTACCAGCCGGTGGTGGGGTTCGGGGCGGTGGGAATGAACACGCTCAGCATCGCTTCACTGAAACCGGCCTGCACCGCGGCGCCGATGGTGCCGGTCACGAAGCCGACGGCATAGAGGCCTTCGCGGGGATATTCCACCAGCACCACCCGGCGGAAACGGCTGGAATTGTCCCGCAGGAAGGTTTCCAGCAGTTGTTTGAGGGTCTTGTAGACGGAGCCGGCCAGGGGAATGCGGAGCAGGGTGCCCTCGCCGAACTCCAGCAACCAACGACCCACGATGTTGCGGGCCATCAGGCCGATCAGCAGGATGCCGAGCAGGGGCACCAGCAGACCCACCCCGAGGTTGATCAGCTCCTGAAGGAGCGGATTGAGGGTGTTGAAGGGATTGAACTGCTTCGGGATCGAGGTGAGGAACGCCAACACGAAGCGGCTCACCGTGGTGGCCAGCCAAATCGTGGTGGCCAGGGGAATGACCACCAGCAGACCAGCGATCAGGTCGTTCTTCAGGTCCTGCTGCAACCGCGCCCTCAGGGGCTGGTCCGGTCGTGGGCTGGTGGAATCCAAGAAACGCCGTCCGCAGACTTGACCCCAACGGTAACCACCCGCGGGAGGTTCCCTACAGAACGCTGCCCAGGCAAAGGATCGTGAAGGCCACGATCAGGGCAATGGCACCACCGGAGCCCCCGAAACGGCGCTGGTTGATCGCCACCTTGCTGGTCTGCTCGGCCTGCTTGAACTGGTCCTCCATCTGCTGGAGCTGGCGGTCGATGAAGGAGCGGGCCGCCTGGGTCTTCTGGGCATCCGTAGCGGTGGCCGGCACCTGGCCGCTGGCCTCGGCCTGCTTGATCAGCTGCTGCACCACCGCCGGCTCCTTGCTCTGCTGGCGAGCCATCTCAAGCTGACCCCGCTTGGCGGCGAGCTGCTGATCGGCCTGGTCCTGGAGAATCTTGTCCCCACCGAAGGCGATCGGCAGCGCGGCGGTGAGCAACACCGCCAGCAGACCACTCAGCACGCAGACGGTCCAGAGCGCCGGCGTGCGGCTGTCGCTGTTGTCCTCGAGGCGGGACGAGAGATACATCAGCACCAGGCCCACCAGGGCCATCGGCGACTGCTGGATCAGCCGCTCCACCACCAGCTGGCGGAAGGCCTCCGATCCCCAGTCCCAGAGGGTGAGCACCGAGAGCAGCTGGAGCAGCAGGAGCACCACCAGGGTGATCCCGATCCAGCGCAACAGCGGGCTGAAACGGGACGAGGACGAGAGGACCACGCGATAGACAGGAACTGCAGGGACTTTACCGACACCGCTTGAGCGCACCATCCGCCCCCGTCCCACCACCGCGGCCGGCCCCGGACCTGACGGGCCTGGCGGCCGACCTGCGCGACGAGGCCGGCCGGCTCGGCTTCGATCCGGTGGGGATCGCGGCGGTGCCGGGCGGCCCCACCCTCACCCTGCGCACCGCGGCCCTGGAGCGGTGGCTGGCGGCCGGCCACCAGGCAGGCATGGGCTGGATGGCCGACCCCCGCCGCCGCGCCGCCGAAGCCCTGCTGCCCGGAGTGCGCAGCCTGCTGGCCGTGGGCCTCAATTACTACGTGGCCGCCGAGCGGCAACCCGGCAGCCTCAACGTGGCGCGCTACGGCTGGGGACGGGATTACCACCGGGTGATCGACGGGCGGCTGCGGCAGCTCGGACGCTGGCTGGAGCAGCGGGTGCCTGGCACCGGCTGGCGTGCCTGCGTCGACAGTGCGCCGCTGCTCGACAAGGCCTGGGCTGAAGAGGCCGGCCTGGGCTGGATCGGCAAGCACGGCAACCTGATTCACCGCCGCCGGGGCTCCTGGCTGCTGCTCGGCCACCTGCTGACCACCCTGCCCCTGCCGGCCGACCGGCCGGCGGAGCCCCTCTGTGGCCGCTGCAGCCGCTGCATCGACGCCTGCCCAACCCAGGCGATCCGCGAACCCTTCGTGGTGGATGCGCGCCGCTGCATCGCTTACCACACGATCGAAAACCGCGATGCCAGCCTGCCGACCCCGGTGGCCGCCGCCCTGGAGGGCTGGGTGGCCGGCTGCGACATCTGCCAGGACGTGTGCCCCTGGAACCACGGCTCCCTGGAGAGCTCCGGCGATCCCGATCTGCAGCCCCGGCCCTGGCTGCTGGAGCTGCGGGCCGACACGGCACTGGGCTGGAGCGACACGGACTGGGACGAACGGCTGCGGGCCTCAGCCCTGCGGCGGATCCGCCCCTGGATGTGGCGCCGCAACCTGCGGGCGGCGGTGGGTAAGGGAGAGGCTGCTCCCTAGGCTGGGTCAAGTTTGTTGTGACTCCGTGGGCCACCGCCAGGGAACGCTGCCTGAGAAGCGGATGGGCTCCGGTTTGAAGCGGACGGGATGGGCACCCAAGAGCTCTGGCTGGCGGCGAGCCCGGCGCCGGGTGAGCCCCTGGATCCTGGGGGTCTGCCTGGCCCTGCCGGCGGCGGTCGCCGTGGTGGGGGAAGCAGCGGCGGCCCGGGCCCTGGTGCCCTACGTCTTCCTCCCCCAGCAGAAGGAACTGGAAGGGGCGGGCCTGGGCATCGCCCAGGCGGCGGCGCGGCTGCTGCGGATGGGGCAGGCGGAGGATGCAGCCCGACTGGCGGAACTCACGGTGCGGCTGCTGCCCTCTGATTCCCGCGGCTGGATCCTGCTGGCGGAGGCGCGGCTGCGCAGCGGCCAGCCCGATGCCGCCCTCGAGGCCCTGGCCCGCGCCAAGCGGCTCGATCCGGGCAACGCCGGCATCTGGTTTGCCGAAGGATCCCTGGCCCTGCGCAAGAACCGGCCCGCCGAGGCGGTGCCGCTGCTCCGCAAGGGGCTGGAACTGGATCCCCGCAATGCCGGCGCCTACTTCGACCTCGGCAACGCCCAGCTGCTGCTCAACCAGGGCGGTGCCGCGATGCAGTCATTCGAGCGGGCTTCCAAACTGCGGCCCAACTTCTGGGAGGCGATCAACAACCAGGGCCTGGTGCTCTACGAAGCCGGTCAGCAGGACGACGCCCTGAAGCGCTGGCGGCAGGTGCTGAAGATCAAGCCCGATGCGGCCGAAACCAGCCTGGCGGTGGCCGCTACCCTCAATGGCCGCGGTCCGGCCGAGCAGAAGGAGGCCGTGGATCTGGCCCAGCGGGCGCTGGCCGATGAACCCAGCTATGTGCTCGACAGCTACCGCAAGGAACAGCTCTGGGGTGAACGGCTGCGGGCCGCCACCCGCTCCCTGCTGACCCGGCCCGAACTCAAGGCCGCCGTGGAGCGGGCCACCGCCAACGCCGGCGGCGAGAAGGCGAACGGCCGCCCCTGAGGTCAACCCCGGGCACCATCTGTAGGCTGGCCGCCGACCTGAGCGCCTGAGCCGAACACTGGATGGCCGAGGACCGCGCCGGGGGACCGATCGAGGATCCGAACGGCGATCCCAACCAAGGCAGGATCGAGCCGATCGCGCTCCATCAGGAGATGCAGCGGTCCTACCTCGAGTACGCGATGAGCGTGATCGTGGGTCGGGCCCTGCCGGATGTGCGCGATGGGCTCAAGCCGGTGCAGCGGCGCATCCTGTTCGCGATGCATGAGCTCGGCCTCACCCCCGACCGCCCGTACCGCAAATGTGCCCGGGTGGTGGGGGACGTGCTGGGGAAATACCACCCCCATGGCGACCAGGCGGTCTACGACGCCCTGGTGCGGCTGGTGCAGAACTTCGCCAGCCGCCATCCCCTGCTCGATGGTCACGGCAACTTCGGCTCCGTCGACGACGATCCGCCGGCGGCGATGCGCTACACCGAAACCCGGCTGGCGCCGATCGCCCACGAGGGGATGCTCGATGAGATCGGCAGCGACACCGTCGATTTCGCGCCCAACTTCGATGGCTCCCAGCAGGAACCCACCGTGCTGCCGGCCCAGCTGCCATTCCTGCTGCTGAACGGCTGCTCCGGCATCGCCGTGGGCATGGCCACGAGCATTCCACCCCACAACCTCGGCGAGGTGGTGGACGCCCTGATCGCCCTGATCCGCAAACCCGACCTCAGCGACGCCAAGCTGCTGGAGCTCGTGCCTGGTCCCGACTTCCCGACCGGCGGGGAGGTGCTGCTCGGCAGCGGCGTGCGCGACACCTACCTCAGCGGCCGCGGCAGCATCCCGATGCGGGGGGTGGCCCACATCGAAGAGGTGCAGCCCGGCAAGGGCCGCCACCGGCGCGGCGCCGTGGTGATCACGGAGTTGCCCTACCAGCTCAGCAAGGCGGGCTGGATCGAGAAGCTGGCCGAGCAGGTGAACGAGGGCAAGATCGGTGGCATCGCCGACATCCGTGATGAGAGCGATCGCGATGGCATGCGGGTGGTGGTGGAGGTGCGCCGCGACGCGAACGCCGAAACGGTGCTGGCTGATCTGCAGCGCCGCACCGCCCTGCAGAGCAACTTCGGCGCGATCCTGCTGGCCCTGGTCAACGGCCAGCCCCAGCAGCTGAGCCTGCGGGAGCTGCTGGCCCATTTCCTCGAGTACCGCGAACTCACCCTGCTGCGCCGCACCCGCCATGCCCTCCGGCGCTGCGAGGACCGGCTGGAGGTGGTGGAGGGCCTGATCACGGCCCTGGCCCACCTGCAGGAGGTGATCGCCATGATCAGCGCTGCCGCCGATGCGGCCGCCGCCCGGGCCGCCCTGCAAGTGCGTCTGGAGCTGAGCGAGCGCCAGGCCGATGCCGTGCTGGCCATGCCGCTGCGGCGGCTCACCGGCCTGGAGCAGGAAAGCCTGCACAAGGAGGTCGAGGAGCTGCGGGCGGAGCGGTCACGGCTGCGGCTCTTGCTCGACGACCGCGACACCCTGCTCGCCACGATGGTGAGCGAGCTCAAGGCCCTCCGCAAGCGCTATGCCACCCCCCGCCGCACCCGGCTGGTGGAAGGGGGCGACGACCTGGTGGCCCAGCGGGCGGCGGCGGTGCGGCCCAGCACCGAACGGCAGCGGCAGCAGGCCTTCGGAGCCCTGGCCAGCGACAGCCGTCTGCTGATCCAGGCCGATGGACAGGTGCGGATCGTGACGCCCCAGATGCTGGGGCGACTCCATCTGGAGGAGGGCAGCGACCTGGGTGAACACCCAGCCCCGGCCCGGCTGATCCTGCCGGTGGCCCAGGAACCCGCCCTCCTGGCCTTCTGCGCCAGCGGCCGGGTGGCGGTGCTGCGCTGGGAATTCGCCGGTCAGCAGCCCGGGTCGGTGGAAAAGTTCCTACCGGAAAGTCTGGCGGGCGATCCAGTGGTGCAGGTGTTGCCCCTGCCGAAGGATCCCGACAGCAGCCTGGGCCTGCTCAGCACCGATGGGCGCTTCAAGCGGCTGCCACTGGCGGAGTTCCTGGAGCTTTCGGGTCGGGCCACCACCGTGCTGAAGCTCAAGGATGGGGTGCGCCTGCAGCGGGTGGTGCCCTGCGCGGCGGGGCAGGTCTTGGTGGTGGCCAGCAGCACCGGGCGGCTGCTGCGGCTGGCGGTGCAGGAGGCCAACCTGCCGATGATGGGGCGTGCCGCCCAGGGTCCGATGCTGCTGCGCCTGCTGCCCGGCGAAGCGGTGGTGGGCGCGACCTGCGTCAACCCGGACGCCACGGTGCTGCTGGCCACCCGGCTGGGCCGGGTGAAGCGGCTGGCGGTGGCGGAGCTGCGGGCCTGCCAGCGGGGCGACCTGGGCCAGATCGGGCTGCGTCTGCTCGAACGGGATGACGCGTTGGTCGACCTCCAGGGCGATGGCAGCCCGTTGATGGGGGTGCTTCTGAGCGGAACACCGGCCCGGAGCCTGCGGCTGGCCACGGCTGATCTCGCCAGCGAGGATGTGGGAGGTGTCGGCCTGGACCTGGGTCTGCCGGCCGGCAGCGACCTCGAGGCCCTGGTGCCGCTCAATGGCTGAGTCCCCGGTCCGGCGCAGGAGCCCGCGGCGATCCACCAGGGCAGCGCGGTCCCTGCTCCACGCCGGCCTGGCGGTGGGTCTGGCCTGGCCCAGCCTCTGCTGGGCCGACAGCAGCCAGCTCAGCCCGGCAACGGCCACGCGCCCCTCCGCTGCGGGAACCCCGGCACCCCTGATTCCGCTGAGCGCGGCAGCGGGCCAGGCTCTGCTGCTCCAGCCGAGCACCTTGCGGGCCGACTACGCCCCCCTGGCCCAGTGGTTCGAAACCCAGGCCAACCTGGCCTACTGCGGCGTGGCCAGCAGCGTGATGGTGCTCAACAGCCTGGCCCTGCCGGCCCCCGCCGCCGCGGGCTATGGCGCCTACCGCTTCTGGACCCAGACCAACCTCTTTGCCACAGCGGCCAGCGCCCGCTTCGTGCAGCCCGAGCGCGTGGCGCGCCAGGGCATGGATCTGGAGCAACTCGATGGCCTGATCAGCAGCCAGGGGTTGCGGGTGCAGCGCTTCTACGGCGATGGCCTGAGCCTGGCCCAGTTCCAGCTGCTGCTGCGGCGCAACCTGGCCGATCCGGCCGACCGGATCCTGGCCAACTACGACCGCCGCGCCCTGGGCCAGGCCGGGGGCGGCCACATCTCCCCCCTGGCGGCCTACGACCCCCGCAGCGACCGGGTGCTGATCCTTGATGTGGCTCGCTACCGCTACCCGGCAGTGTGGGTCGCCGGGCCGGACCTGTGGCGGGCGGTGCGCAGCCTCGATTCCAGCTCCGGTCGCAGCCGCGGCCTGCTGCTCATCCAGCCGGGGCCACCGCCTCCAGAAACAGCTCCGCCACCCGGTCCCAGCTGAACCGGCGGACCTGCTCCAGTCCGAAGCTCCGGCAGCGCTCCTGCAGGTCTGTATCGCTGAGCAGGCGCACGATCGCCGCGGCCAGGGCCGGCGGATCCCGGGGCGGCACCAGCAGGCCGGCACGTCCATCGGGAACCACCTCCGGAATCGCCGTGGCCGTGGTGCTCACCACCGGCAGACCGCTGGCCATGGCCTCCAGAAACACGATGCCGAATCCCTCCTGGATCGAGGGCAGGCAGAAGATCGAGGCCCGCCGGTACCAGGCCCGCACCTCCCGATCCGAGCGGAGGGCCCCGAGCAGGCGGACGGCCCTCCCCAGCCCCAGCTGCTCCACCTGCCGGGCCAGGGCCCCGTGGTCAGGCCCGTCACCGATCACCACCAGGCGGGCCTGAGGAAGGCGCTCCAGCACCAGCGGAAAGGCCGCAATCAGATCGGTGACCCGCTTGCGGGGGTACTGCCGGGCCACGCAGAGCACGGTGCAGGGGTCGCGCCCCGCTTCGCCGGCAGCCGGAACATCGACAGTCCAGGCCGAGGGATCGATACCCTCCGGCACCACGGCCTGACGGGAGGCCGGCACGCCGTAGTGGGCCGTGATGCGCTCGCGGCAGTAGGCGCTGGTGCTGAGCACCCGGGGGGCCCGCCGGGCATGGAGCGCCTCCAGGCGGGAGAGAGCCCAGAGGCTGAGGCGGGCCAGGCCGCGCTCACAGCGGGCCTCCTCGGCCAGCACCCCCTTGATGCTGCACACGTAGGGCACCGGACAGCGATGGGCGAGGCGGAAGCCGTCGATGTCGAAACCCACCACCAGGTCGTAAGGGAAGGAACCAGCGGAGGCGTTCAGGCGCCCGGGCAGGGTGACGTTGAACCAGAGGCGCCGCAGCAGCAGGGGGAGGGGCCATGGATCCCGCGGCACGATCCGCTCCACCCGGTGGCCACGGGCGGCCAGGGCCCCAGCCAAGCCGCCGATCGCCACCGCCGTGCCGCTGCCGCCGGCCGAATCCTGCAGCCAGGAATCCAGAAAGCCGATGCGCAGCCGCCGCGCCGGGGGCGCCGGGTCGGGCTGGAGATCGCTCACCCCGCTGTCGCTGCCAGTCCGGCCGGCTCGAGCATCAGCTTGCTGCGCCGCACCTCGTCATCCATGGGAATCGGATAGGCGCCGTCAAAGCAAGCGGTGCAGAATTCACCGGCATGGGTGCGGGCGGCCTGCACCATGCCCTCCTTGCTGAGATAGGCCAGGGAATCGACGCCGAGGTGCTGCTCAATCTCGGTGAGGGTGAGACGGGCCGCGATCAGGTGGTCCTGGGTGTCGGTGTCGATGCCATAGAAGCAGGGGTGCGTGACCGGGGGCGAGCTGATCCGCATGTGCACCTCGGTGGCACCGGCATCCCGCAGGGCCTGCACCAGCTTGCGGCTGGTGGTGCCCCGCACGATCGAATCATCGATCACCACCACCCGCTGACCGGCCAGCACATCGGGCAGGGGGTTGAGCTTCACCCGGATGCCGGCCTCCCGCATCGCCTGGGTGGGCTGGATGAACGTGCGTCCCACATAGCGGTTCTTGATCAGGCCATCGGCGAAGGTGAGGCCGCTCACCTGGGAATAGCCGATCGCCGCCGGGATGCCGGAATCGGGAACGCCGATCACGATGTCGGCTTCCACCGGATTCTCCCGGGCCAGCACCTCGCCGATCCTGACGCGGTAGCTGTAGAGGGATTCGCCAAAGAAACGGCTGTCGGGACGAGCGAAATAGATCATCTCGAACACGCACAACCGGGCCGGCTCCTCGATCCAGCGCTGCCGCTGGGGTTCAGGGTCGCCGATCCGGAACTGGATCAGTTCGCCGGGCTGCACGTCGTCGCTGTAGCGGGCGCCGATGATGTCGAGGCCACAGGTCTCGCTGCTCACCACCCACTGGGCCAAAGCAGGCTCGCCGATCCGGCCGAACACCAGGGGCCGGATGCCGTGGCCGTCCCGCAGGGCGAACAGCCCGTCGGGGGTGCCGATCACCAGGCTGAAGGCCCCGCGGCAGCGGGCGGCGGCGGCGCGGATGGCATCCGCCCAGCCCTGACCCCCATCCACCGCCTGCTGAAGGGCGAAGGCGATCAGTTCGGAATCGGTGGTGGAGGTGAACTCACCGGCCAGATGCCGCAAGGACTCGCGCAGCTCGGCCGCATTGACCAGATTGCCGTTGTGGGCCAGGGCAAAGGGTCCGAGCCGGGTCATCAGCACCACGGGCTGGGCGTTGCAGACCTTGCTGCTGCCGGTGGTGGAATAGCGGTTGTGGCCGATCGCCAGTTCGCCGGGCATCCGCTCCAGCACGGCCTGATCAAACACCTGGCTCACCAGACCCATGTCCTTGTGGAGCCGCACGCTGGGCCCATCGAACACGGCGATGCCGGCCGATTCCTGGCCGCGGTGCTGAAGGGCGTAGAGACCGAAGTAGGTGAGGTTGGCCACCGCCTGGTCGGGGGCCATCACCGCGAACACACCGCAGGCCTCCTCCGGCTTGTCCGGCCGCTCGACCGGGGGCAGCGAACCTTCCGATTCGCCGAAAGAGGAGTCGAAACGGAGCGGGACCCCCGAGCTGGCCATGGGCTCGACTGAGGTCACGCTGGTCACCGGATCGGGCCGGGTTTCATCCTGACGCATCATCGTTCCGGCGGCGGAGGGGCCTGCTGCAGACGCCGCGGCAGAGCGCCCTCGAAACAGGCCTGGAGCTGGTCCACGGGCAGATCGAGCAGGGTTGTGCCGGCCTGCACCACAGCAAGCCGGGCCTCGCCGTCCACCACACCGAGGTGGTGGGTGTGGGGCAGCGCGCCAGCAACGCCCAACAACTCCAGCCAGGCCTCCTGCCGGGCCGCGGGCACCGCCACCAGCACCCGGGCGCCCCCCTCGGCAAACAACAGCCGATCGGGCCGAACGGCGGCGGCGGGGAGCTCCAGCTGCGCCCCGAGGCCGGAGGCGATGCAGGCCTCCGCCGCCGCCACCGCCAAGCCACCATCGGAGAGGTCGTGGGCGGAGGCCACCACACCGGCGGCGATCGCCTGGCGCAGCAGGGTCTGCACCCGCCGCTCCAGCTCCAGGTCCACCTCGGGCGGGCGACCGGTGAGGCGGCCGTGGATCACCTCCAGATAGCTGCTGCCGCCGAGCCCCAGCCGGCCATCCAGCACGGCGACATCGGTCTCGGGGGGAACCCCGAGCAACCAGATCGCGGCCCCGGGCTCCGGCCAGGCCAGACCCGTGACCCGGGCCAGATCCGCCACCAGGCCCACCATCCCCACCACCGGAGTGGGATGGATCGGCTGCATCGTGCCATCCGGCAGGCGGGTCTCGTTGTACAGGGAGACATTGCCGCCGGTCACGGGGGTGTCGAGGGCCAGGCAGGCGGCGGAGAGGCCGCGGCAGGCCATGGCCAGCTGCCAGTAGCCGGTTGGGGTTTCGGGGGACGGGAAGTTGAGGTTGTCGGTCACCGCCAGGGGCTCAGCGCCAGTACAGCTGAGGTTGCGGGCAGCCTCGGCCACCGCCGCCATGCCGCCCCGTTCGGGATCGAGCGCCACCCAGCGGTTGGGACAGTCCACCACCGCCGCCACGCCGCGGACCGTGGCGGCGAGGGACCCCTCACCCTGCTGGGGCCGCAGCCGCACCACAGCGGCATCGGCACCGCCGGGGGGCACCACGGTGTTGGCCTGCACCTGGTGGTCGTACTGGCGCCACACCCAGCGCTTGCTGGCGATGGTGGGGTCATCGAGGAGGCGCAGCAGCACCTCACCCCAGCCCAACCGGCCCGCAGCCAGGAGAATCCCCTCGGCGTCGGCCGGGGGCAGCTCGCTCTCCTGCCAGCGCCAATGGGCCTGGATCTGCGGCGGCGGTTCAGCCAGCAGGACGTGGTGGTTGATCGGGGTGTCCTCGGCCAGGGCGCTGGCGGGCACCTCGGCGGCCACCTGGCCGTTCTGGAGCACCCGCACCACGTTCTCAGCCAGCACCCGGCCCACCACCGCGGCCTGCAGCCCCCAGCGGCGGAACCGGGCCATCAGGGCTTCTTCCCGGCCCGGCTTGACCACGAAGAGCATGCGCTCCTGGGATTCGCTCAACAGAAACTCGTAGGCGGTCATGCCGCTCTCGCGGGCCGGCACGCGGTCGAGGTCGAGTTCCACCCCCACACCCCCCTTGGCCGCCATTTCCGAGCAGCTGCAGGTGAGGCCGGCGGCGCCCATGTCCTGGGCGGCCACCACATCACCGCTCTGGAACGCCTCCAGGCAGGCCTCGATCAAGCCCTTCTCCAGGAAGGGATCCCCCACCTGCACGGCGGGCCGGTCATCGAGGGAGGCCTCGGTGAGTTCAGCGCTGGCGAAGCTGGCGCCCCCCATGCCATCGCGGCCGGTGGTGCTGCCCACGTAGACCACCGGATAGCCCACCCCTTCCGCGCCGGCCCGCACGATCTCCTCGGTTTCCATCAGGCCGAGGGCCATGGCGTTCACCAGGGGGTTGCCGGCGTAGCTCGGATCAAAGGCCACCTCACCGCCCACGGTGGGCACCCCCACGCAATTGCCGTAGTGAGCGATGCCGGCCACCACCCCCTCCATCAGGCCCACATTGCGGGGATCGTCCAGAGGCCCAAAGCGCAGGGCATTGAGCAGGGCGATCGGCCGGGCACCCATGGTGAAGATGTCCCGCAAGATGCCGCCCACACCGGTGGCGGCCCCCTGAAACGGCTCAACGGCCGAGGGGTGGTTGTGGCTCTCGATCTTGAAGGCCAGCCGCTGGCCCTCACCCAGGTCCACCACGCCGGCGTTCTCGCCGGGGCCCACCAGGATGCGGGGCCCGCTGGTGGGGAACTGGCTGAGCAGCGGGCGGGAGTTGCGGTAGCAGCAGTGCTCCGACCACATCACGCCGAACATGCCCAGTTCGGCGCGGTTGGGAGCCCGGCCGAGGCGACGCACGATCTCCTCATAATCCGCCTCGCTCAACCCTTCCTTGCGCAGGGCATCCGGCACCGAGAAGGGGGGAGAGGAAACCACCGGTGCCGCCACGAAAGATCCCAGTATCCGATCCCGGGGTCAGACCCAGGGGTCATCGTCGAGGTCCCGGCCGCGGTACCGGCCGGGAGGGCGCCGGGAGCGGGGCGGCGGCCAGGCAGCCTCGCCGTCGTCACCACCCTCGAGGTCGCCAGCGTCCGCGACACCGTCATCGCTCCAGGACTCGGGTGCCGGCCGGCCCCGCGGCCCGGGCGGTGGCGGCAGGTCGTCCTCGTCCCAGTCATCGAAGGGATCGAAGCCGGCGGGCTCACGGCCCGGGTCTGGGCCGGCCTCGTCGCGGCGGTCGTTCCCGGGATCCCGGGGGCGACCGCGATCGAGCACCTCATCCCAGGGAGGCTCCTCCAGCCAGCCCTCCAGCCGATCCTCGAAACGGCCGCCCACCTCCTGAAACTGCTCCCGCAGCCGGCTGGTCTCCTCGCCAACCTGCTCGCGCCAGCGGCGGGAGCGGCGCAGCAGTTCCTGGCGCACGCTGGCGCGGGCCAGGGGAAGATCATCGAGGCCCTCCAGGGCGGTGATCACCTCACCGCTGCGCTGGTCGAGGATGCGATCCGGCGTGAGACGCCAGCGGCTGCTGCCGGGGAGCCGGGGATCGCTGCGGGCCACCAGGTAATGAAGGATCCGGCCGCTGCGCAGCTGCACCGCAGCATCAGCCACCGTGCCGAGGGGACGCCCACCGGCCCCCACCAGGGCGGCCTGGATCAAGGTGGGCAGCTGCTCGAGGATGGCGGGGTCGGCCGCGGCCGGTTCCCCCTTCACGAAGGCCTCGGTGTTGCTGATGCCCCGCAGCTGATCCAGCCGCCACACCTCCCGCTGGGGACGAAAGGCGGAGGGGCGACAGGCCCAGCCCAGCAGCCGGTGCACGGGGGGATGCATCCAGGCCAGCACCCCGGGGCCATGGTCGAGGCCCTGATCGCAGCGCACCCGCAAGCGGAGCAGGTCGCTCAGCAACAGCTGCTCGGGAAGGGCCACGGGATCGGGTCTGCTCCGGGAACTGGCGACGACTCAGCTGCGGATCTGAACCGGCATCACCAGGTAGGTGAAGCTCCCATCCTCCCCCACCGGAGCGAGCACCGCCGGCGTGGTGGGACCGTTGCACTGCAGCACCACCTGATCAGCGGCCATGGCCTTGAGGCCCTCGAGCAGGTAGCGCACGTTGAAGGCGATCTCGATCGCCTCGCCCTCGATCACGGCTGCCACGCCTTCGGAGCCGCTACCGACGTCCTGGGCGTCGGCCCGGATCAGCACCTGGCCAGCGGCTGGATCGCTACTGATCTTGACCACGTTGTTGTGCTGGTCAGCCAACACGGCCACGCGCTCCAGGGAGGCGGTGAAGGCGCGCCGGTCGAGCACCAGGCGGCGGTTGAAGGTCTCCGGCAGCAGCTGGCGATAGTTGGGGTAAGTGCCGTCGATCGTGCGGCTGGTCAGCACCTGATCGGCCCAGAGCACCACCACCTGGCCCCGCTCGCTGAACAGACTCAGGGGTTCATCGGAAGGGCGGCCGGAGAGCAGCCGCTCCAGCTCCCGCAGCGAGCGGGCCGGCACCGTGACCGCAAAGGGTTCCTCGCCCTCAGCCAGCACCGTTTCATTGCCGGGGGCCAGGGCCTCATCGAGCCGCTGCACCGCCAGGCGGTGGCCATCGGTGGCGGCGCATTCGAGCCCCTCGCCGGCCAGACGAAGATGCACCCCGGTGAGGATCTGCTTGGCGTCATCGCCGGAGCTGGCGAACAAGGTGGCCCGCAGCCCCTTCACCAGCGAAGCGGCATCGATCCGGATCGGCACCCCGCTCTGGGCCAGGGGGAGGTCGGGGAAATCTTCGGCCGGCATGCCGCGCATCCGGTAGGTGCCGGACAGGCTGGTGAGCTCCACCTGCTCCTCCCCCTCCGGGCAGCCCAGGGTGAGCGGGCTGTCGGCCGAGAGGCGGCTGACGATCTCGCCGAACAGGCGGGCCGGCAGGGTGATCGCGCCGCTGGCCTCCACCGCCGCCGGCAGGCTGGTCTGGATGCCCAGGTTGAGGTCGAAGCCGGTGAGGCTGAGGCGACCGGTGGCCGCATCGGCGGTGAGCAGCACGTTGGCCAGCACCGGATGGGTGGGCCGGCCGGCCACGGCCCGACTCACCAGCTGGAGGCTGGAGCTGAGTTCCGTCTGGGAGCAGACCAGCTTCATAGGGGGATCGGACGGGGCCGCATCGGCCGAGGTGCGGGCCCACGGTTTCACACGCCAGGCCAAAGCGCAACGGGGAATCCCCACCCCACCAGCGGGGTGGGGCCATGGAGGTTCAGCTTTCCCCCGGCTCCGCTTTCAAGGATTGGGTTTAAAACCAGAAGAACAATCCATAGTCGTTGTCGTAGAGCGCGGGGAAATGGGGAAAACCCAGAGATTGGCAGTGCTCAGGCGCCTTTGGCAGGCGTTGCGCCTGGGGAGAGGCCCAGCTCTGTTCAGCGCCTTTTCCGCTTTTCCCGGTTTCCAGGCCCTGGGGAAAACCACATCCGGGTCGCGGTCGGTGGATGGCCTCAGCCATCCCCATCAACGGGCAGCGTTTTCCCCCTGTTTTCCCTGTGCCAGTCCGGCGGCCGGATCACGGCCCGGGTCGCCGCTCAGAAGCCCATCACGCGGGCCACGGTGGCCGTGTCGGCGTCCAGGCCGGTGTGGAAGCGGGCGTCGTTGTGTTCGATCGCCGTGGTGGGGTCCTTGAGGCCGTTGCCCGTGAGCACGCACACCACCGTGGCGCCGGCCGGCACCTCCTCGCGCCGCTTGATCAGTCCCGCCACCGAGGCGGCGCTGGCCGGTTCGCAGAACACCCCTTCACCACTGCCGAGCAGCTTGTAGGCCTCGATGATCTCCGCATCGGTCACGGCCATGAAGTCGCCGTTGCTTTCGCTCCGGGCCCGCAGGGCATTCTCCTTGTTCACGGGGTTGCCGATCCGGATCGCGGTGGCGATGGTGTCAGGCTGCTCCACCGTGTGGCCCAGCACCAGCGGCGCGGCGCCGGCGGCCTGAAAGCCCATCATTCGGGGCAGGGTGCGGCAGTGGCCGGCGGCCCGATATTCGTTGAAGCCCATCCAGTAGGCGCTGATGTTGCCGGCGTTGCCCACCGGGATGCAGAGCCAGTCGGGGGCATCACCGAGCGCATCCACCACCTCGAAGGCGGCGGTTTTCTGGCCCTGCAGCCGGTAGGGGTTGAGGGAGTTGACCAGGGTGACCGGATAGCTGTCGGCCACTTCCCGCACGATCGCCAGGGCCCGATCGAAGTTGCCTTTCACGGCCAGCACCTCAGCGCCGTAGAGCAGGGCCTGGGCCAGCTTGCCCTGGGCCACGTAGCCATCGGGGATGAGCACGAAAGCCCGCATCCCGCCGCGGCGGGCGTAGGCGGCCGCGGCGGCGGAGGTGTTGCCGGTGCTGGCACAGATCACCGCCTCCGAACCGGCTTCGCGGGCCTTGCTGATCGCCATGGTCATGCCCCGGTCCTTGAAGGAACCGGTGGGGTTGAGGCCGTCGTACTTCAGGAAAACCTTCACGCCACGGCCGATCCGCTCGGCGATCACCGGTGCGGGAATCAGGGGGGTGGCGCCCTCCCGCAGGGTGATCACCGGTGTGGCGGCGCTCACCGGGAGCCAGCTGCGGTAGGCCTCGATCAATCCGGGCCAATCCTGCAGGGTGGGCCGCCGGCTGGTCGATTGACCCAGGCGCCGCAGAGCTTCGAGCAGGGCCACGGGCGCGGGGAAAGGGCTAGAGGCCAATCTACGCCGCGGCTTTGGCGTTCTCGCGGTTCAGGGTGTGGTGCTGCCGCGCAGGCCGTCGAGGGGGGATTCGGAGAAGAAGCGCACCAGATCCGAGATCGAACTGGCCTTCTGCAGCAGGCCCAGCAGGGCCGGCAGATTCACTTCCATCTCGCTGTTGGGGTAGGCCCTCAGGAAGGAGATCGCCGAGAGCGAACCATTCCCCTCGGCGATGCCGATCACCATCGCCGAACGCAGGGCCGGCACCCCAACACCGGGGGTCTTGAGCGGGTACACGATGTTGGCCAGACGCTCCAGCAGGGCCTCGCCGATGCGAGTGTTGAGCAGACGGCTCACCATCACCAGCGGCAGGGGGATCGATTGGTTGAGCAATTTGCCCACCTCGGCCGGGTTCTGCTTGCCGAAGCGCAGCAGGTCGGCCAGCAGTCCCTGGGCCTGGCCCTTGCTGGCCAGCAGTTCCATATCAGCCACGGGAATCGAGCGGCGGAAGGCTCCGCTCACCAGCACGATGTTCTCGGCCGCCAGGGCCGCCGGCGTGGTGCAGAGCAGCCCCAGCCCGAGCAGACCGGCCAGAAGCTTGCGGCGTCGCCGCCGCGGCTGAGCCTGGCCTCCACCGGCAGGGTTTCGGGTCGCGGACGGGCCTGTGAGGTTGCGGCTGAGAGGGCTGCCCAAGGGGTGCACCGGTTTCGATTCAGAATCTAGGCGGGACTCACGAGCACATCCCGGAGCAGCCGAACCACGCCCCGTTCGGCCAGTCCCCGCGCCATCTCCAGCCCCATCGCCCGCAGGTCCGGTTCCCCCAGCACACGCGGCAGGCGACGCAGCAGCATCTGCGGATCGAAGCCCGGCAGGTCCTGGAGGATCGCGTTGAGCTGCCGCAGCGGTTCGAGATCCAGCAGCGGACCCGCCGGCCGGCCGGCCTCTGGTAGCCGCTTGCGGAGGCCCGGGGGCAGCAGCGGTTTCGGCACTCTGCTGCCCAGCCGCAGGGTGGTGCGCCAGGCCAGGGCGTCCATCCGCTCGACCGCCGCATCCACCAGCTGGCGCCGCAGCAGGCCGCCATTCGGGGAGAAGAGAAAATCCAGCACCTGGTCGAGCAATCCCTCCAGGTCCAGCTGGTCCTGGAGCGAGGCGCTGCCGATCAAGCTCTCGAGCCGCTGCCAGCGGAATTCATCGCCGTCGTAGAGCATCTCCCGCAGGCTGGAGCGCAGCTGGGGATCGGGATCCTCCATCAGGCGACGGGCGAAGTAGGGATAGGCGGCGCCGAGGATCTTGAAATCCGCGTCCACACTCAGGGCGATGCCTTCGAGGGTCACCAGGGAGCGGATGATCAGGGCGTAGTAAGGAGGAACCCGGAACGGGAAGCGATACATCACCCCCGAGAGGTCGTCGGTGACGGCCTTGAAGTCCATCCGGCTCACGCCCATCTCCAGGGCCTGGCCGAACACATGTTCAAACGCCGGCACGATCGGTTCGAGGTTGACCTCCTCGCCGAGGAAGCCGAGGGCCACGAAATCCTTCGAGAGGGCCCCGAAATTGCGGTTTACCAGATGCACAACCGCCTGGATCAGCCCGGTGCGTGATTCGCGGCTCACCGTGCTCATCATGCCGAAGTCCAGGTAGGCCAGCCGCCCGTCGCTCAGGGCCAGCAGGTTGCCGGGATGGGGATCGGCGTGGAAGAAGCCATGCTCCAGCAACTGCTGCAGGCTGCAGTTCACCCCCACGTCCACCATGTCGTCGGGGTCAACACCGATCCCTCGCACGGCCTCGAGGTTGGTGAGTTTCACCCCATCGATCCACTCCATGGTGAGCACCCGTCGGCTGGTGGCTTCATGGAAGATGCGGGGCACGGCGATGCGGGGGTTGTGGCTGTGGAGTTCGGCGAATTTTTCGGCGTTGGCCGCTTCATTGAGGTAGTCCATCTCCTCGAACACCCGCTGGCCGAGTTCATCGATCAGCGCCACCAGGTCGCTGCGGATCAGGCCCACGTTGCGGTTCAGCCAGGCGGCGATGTTGCGCACGATGTAGAGATCGAGCGTGATCTGCTCCCGCAGGCCCGGCCGCTGCACCTTCACGGCCACCCGCTGGCCTCCTTTCAGCACCCCCCGGTGCACCTGGCCGAGCGAGGCGGCTGAGATCGGATCGCGGTCGAGCTGCTCGTAGATCGCCTCCACCGGTGCGCCGAGGTCCTCCTCGATGCAGGCCATCGCCAGGGCCGGATCGAAGCCGGGCAGCTGATCCTGCAGCTGGGCCAGCTCCTCGAGCAGCACCGGCGGGATGATGTCCGGCCGGGTGGAGAGGGCCTGGCCCGCCTTGATGAAGGCCGGCCCCAGCGAGGCCACCAGATCGGCCGCCTCGCGGGATCGCTCCCGCACCCGTTCACCCCGCAGTCGCCCCAGCAGCCAGTCGCTGGCCACGCCGCTCAGGTAGAGACCGATGGGAATCAGGGTCTGGGCCAGCCGGCGTGCCAACCGCCGGGGGTGGCCCGCGTAGATGCGGGTGATGGTGGCCGGGTCGTAGCGGAGCAGGCCGGCGGTTTCGATGAAATCATCGAGCTCCCGCGGATCCGCCGCGGCCGAGGCATGCACGGGCGCGGCGGGGTGGGCTGGGGCCTGGATCCTGGGTTCGGCGGGCGGTGGCGGTGCCATCGGGTCGGTGCCGAACACGGCGGCCCGCATGGCCGCCAGGGCATGGTCGGCCGCGGTGGCGGTGCCGCCGCTGGCCGGGGCCTCGCCGGCAACTGGAGCGGATGGGGCCATCGGCGCCGCGTCCGGGATCGGATGAAGATGAAGCGATTCTGTCGGCCGGAGGGCCGTTGCCGTTGGCCAGCCGCCGATCCCATCCCCCCTTCTGAAACAGGTTGGCTGCCGCTACGGTCGGGCCCTGCACGCACACGCTCACCGGAGGCCAGGGTGCTCACGGGTCTGCGCCTGGAGAACATCGCCCTGATCGAGCGGCTGGAGCTGGCCTTCGGGCCTGGCTTCACGGTGCTCACCGGCGAGACCGGTGCCGGCAAGTCGATCCTGCTCGATGCTCTCGATGCCCTGCTCGGCGGTGCCCAGGGGGCCCAGGGGGCTCGGCTGTTGCGGCGCGGCTCTGAGCGTGGCCGGATCGAGGCCAGTTTCGCCCTCTCCCCCCCCGTGGCGGCCTGGCTGGCGGAGCAGGAGCTGGAGGCGGAGGAGGGCGAGCTGCTGCTCAGCCGCGACTGGCGCCTTCAGGAGGGCAAGTCCCTCAGCCGCCATCGGCTCAACGGCGTGGCGATCGGCCGCAGCCAGGTGCTGGAGCTGCGCCCGTTGCTGCTGGATCTCACCGTCCAGGGCCAGACCCAGCAGCTGGCCCGCCCCGGCCAGCAGCGCCGTTGGCTGGACCGCTTCGCCGGATCTGATCACGCCCCGCGCCTTGCGGCCGCGGCGCTTGCCTGGCGTGACTGGAAGGGGGCCGCGGCGGCGTTGGCCGCCGCCCGCGCCGATCAGGCCCGTCTGGAGCAGGAGCGCCAGCGCCAGGAGCAGCTGCTGGAGGATCTGGAGGCCGCCTCCCTGGATGCTCCGGACGAACGGCAACGGCTCCAGATCGAGCAGGACCGCCTCGCCCATGGCGTGCGGCTGCAGCAGGGGGTGATGCTGCTGCTCGGGCGGCTGATGGAGGGGGCGGAGGGAGCCCCTTCGGTGCTCGATCACCTGGCGGCCTGCGGCCAGGAGCTCCAGCTGATGGAGGCCCTTGATCCGAGCGTGGCTCCCCTTGGCCAGGCTCTTGCCGACGCCCTGGCCGGCCTGCAGGATCTGGCCCGCGACCTGGACCGCTACGGCGCCGGCCTGGAGAGCGATCCCGAGAGCCTGGCGGGGCTGCAGGAGCGCATGGCCCAGCTCCGCGCCCTCGAGCGCCGCCACGGCGACGACCTTCCCGCCCTGATCGCCCTGCGCGATCGCTTGCGGGAGCAGCTGGCCCCTGGCGGGCTGGAGGCGTCCCTGGCCGCCCTGGAGCAGGCCGAGCAGCTGGCCCGCCAGGCCCGGGACCAGGCCAACGGAGCCCTGACCACCGCCCGTGCCGCCGCGGCCCGCGCCCTCGAGCAGCAGCTGATGGAGGCGCTGCGGCCGATGGGCCTGGCCAATGTGCGCTTTGCGGTGGCGATTCAGCCGGCCGACCCCGGCGAGGAGGGGGCCGATGGGGTGGTCTTTCTCTTCTCCGCCAACCCCGGCCAGCCGCCGGCCCCGCTGGTGGAGGTGGCGTCCGGCGGCGAGATGAGCCGTTTTCTGCTTGCCCTCAAGACCTGCCTGGCCGCCGCCGATCCCCATGTCACCCTGCTGTTCGATGAGATCGACAGCGGCGTCAGCGGCCGGGTGAGCGGCGCCATGGCCTCCCTGCTCAAGCGACTGGCGGCCCGGCGGCAGGTGTTTTGCGTGACCCACCAGCCCCTGGTTGCCGCCGCTGCCGACCATCACTTCAGCGTGGCCAAGCGGGTGGAGGGCGGCACCACCTTCACCCGGGTGTCCCACCTGCGGGACACTCGCGCTCGCCAGGCCGAGCTCGCCGAGCTGGCGGGGGGCGACTCCGGTGAGGCCTTCAGCTATGCCGCCAGCCTGCTCGAGCCCCTGGCCGAACCCGCCCCGGCGGCCCCGCCGGCCGCCTGAAACCGCGCGCCGCCGGAGGGTTCAGGGCCGCACCGTGATCACCCGCAGCCGGAACCGTTCCACCGCCGAGGCCGCGCCCTCCCAGGGGCGCCAGAGCCGCAGCACCAGCTCGCTGCTGCCCGGGCGGGCCATGCGGAACAGGAAGGAGACCTGCTGGGGGGCGCCCGCCATCGGCAGGGCCCGGCCATCCGGCAGGGCCGTTCCCGGGCTCGGGCGGTTGGCCTGGCCCAGGGAGACGATGCGGTTGGCGTCGAGCCGTTCGATGTCCCAGCTGTAGCCGGTGCCGCCGTTGCTGCTCAGCACTACCCAGAGGGTCTCGTTCTGGCGCATCACCACGCTGGCGCCGTTGTCCCGGTCGGTCACCACAAGGGTGGAGCCGGGCTGCACCGCTGCAGCCGGGTTGCCCGGGCCGGGCGCAGGAGGAGTAGCCGCCAGCGCCTGTGGGCCACCGGCCGCCAGCGCGAGGGCTGTCAGCAGGGCCAGGGAGGCCGGAGAGGGGGCAATCGAACTGCGAAACGACACCGGTCCGGCCTGCCACGGAGGAGTTTCCTAGTCTGCGGCCAGGTCTTGTCCGTTTCGATCGTCATGCGGCTGCTGCTGTCGTCTCTCACTCTCCTGGCGGTGCTGGCCGCGGCGGCGGGCCCGGTCTCCGCCTGTGAGAAGCACCTCAAGGGTCACCAGAACAGCGCCGAAATCCAGACCGACGCCAGCGGCCGCTGAGCAGCCGGCGGTCCCATCTCCCTGTGGCAGCAATGGGGAAGGAACGACCCCCCTAGACTCGACCGCTGCCAGAGCTTCCCATGCCCCGCGCCAGCGCCGGCTCCCGATCCCCCCAGGTGACCAAGGCACCTGCGGTGCCGGCGCCCTCGGAGTCCTCCCCGTCTCGACTACCTGCGGCGGAGCCCCAGGCCGCGCCCCGCCTGCTGAGCGGCGGCAGCCTCGAGGAGGTGATCCGGGTGCGGGGCGCCCGCCAGCACAACCTCAAGAACGTTGATCTCACCATCCCGCGCAACCGCCTGGTGGTGTTCACCGGCGTGAGCGGCAGCGGCAAGAGTTCGCTCGCGTTCGACACCATTTTCGCTGAGGGCCAGCGCCGCTACGTCGAGAGCCTCTCGGCCTATGCACGCCAGTTCCTCGGGCAGGTGGACAAGCCCGATGTCGATGCGATCGAGGGACTCTCGCCCGCCATCTCGATCGACCAGAAATCCACCAGCCACAACCCCCGCTCCACCGTGGGCACGGTGACGGAGATCCAGGACTATCTGCGGCTGCTGTTCGGCCGCGCCGGCGAACCCCACTGCCCCCAGTGCGACCGCTCGATCCGGCCCCAGACCATCGATGAGATGGTTGATCAGATCCTCACCCTGCCCGAGGGCACCCGCTATCAGCTGCTGGCGCCGGTGGTGCGGGGCAAGAAGGGCACCCACGTGAAGCTGCTCGGCGGCCTGGTGGCCGAGGGCTTCGCCCGGGTGCGGATCAACGGCGAGGTGCGTGAACTGGCCGACAACATCGAGCTCGACAAGAACCACGCCCACAACATCGAGGTGGTGGTGGACCGGCTCGTGGCCCGTGAGGGCGTGCAGGAGCGCCTCACCGATTCGCTGCGCACCGCCCTCAAGCGGGGTGAGGGCCTGGCCCTGGTCGAGGTGGTGCCCAAGGCCGGCGAGGAGCTGCCGGAGGGGGTGGAACGGGAGCGGCTCTACTCCGAGAACTTCGCCTGCCCGGCCCACGGCGCCGTGATGGAGGAGCTCTCGCCCCGGCTCTTCTCCTTCAACAGCCCCTACGGCGCCTGTGCCGATTGTCACGGCATCGGCTTCCTGCGGCGCTTCACCACCGAGCGGGTCGTGCCCGACCCCAGCCTGCCGGTGTATGCCGCCGTGGCGCCCTGGAGCGACAAGGACAACAGCTACTACTTCTCGCTCCTCTATTCGGTGGGAGAGGCCTTCGGCTTCGAGCTCAAGACCCCCTGGAACCAGCTCAGCGATGAGCAGCGCGACGCCCTGCTCAACGGCAGCCGCGAGCCGATCTCCATCCAGGCCGACAGCCGCTACCGCAAGGGCCAGACCTACGTGCGCCCCTTCGAGGGGATCCTGCCGATCCTCGAGCGCCAGCTGCGCGATGCCGGCGGCGAGGCGATCCGCCAGAAGCTGGAGAAGTACCTGGAGCTGGTGCCCTGCGCCACCTGTCGCGGCCTGCGGCTCAAGCCCGAAGCCCTGGCGGTGCGGGTGGGTCCCTATGCGATCCACGAGCTCACCGCCGTGAGCGTGGCCGAAACCCTCGCCCGCATCGAGGCGCTGATGGGGGTGGGGGCCAGTGCGGGGTCCGATCCGCTGCTCACGCCGCGGCAGATCCAGATCGGCGACCTGGTGCTGCGCGAGATCCGCATGCGGCTGAAGTTTCTGCTCGATGTGGGGCTGGATTACCTGAGCCTCGATCGCCCCGCCATGACCCTCTCGGGGGGTGAGGCCCAGCGGATCCGCCTGGCCACCCAGATCGGCGCCGGCCTCACCGGCGTGCTTTACGTGCTGGATGAGCCGAGCATCGGCCTGCACCAGCGCGACAACGACCGCCTGCTCGCCACCCTGGTCAAGCTGCGCGACCTGGGCAACACCCTGATCGTGGTGGAGCACGACGAGGACACGATCCGCGCCGCCGACCACTTGGTGGATATCGGCCCCGGCGCCGGTGTGCACGGCGGCCACATCGTGGCCGAGGGGTCGCTGCAGGACCTTCTCGCGGCCGAGGACTCCCTCACCGGCGCCTATCTCAGCGGGCGGCGCGCCATCCCCACCCCCGCCGAGCGCCGCGATGCCGGCAGCCGCCGCCTCACCCTGGTGGACTGCAGCCGCAACAACCTCGCCGGGCTGGATGTGGAGATTCCCCTGGGCCGGCTGGTCTGCGTGACCGGGGTGAGCGGCAGCGGCAAGAGCACCCTGGTCAATGAACTGCTCCACCCGGCCCTGGAGCACAAGCTGGGTCTGAAGGTGCCTTTTCCGGCCGGTCTTGGCGAGCTGCGCGGCATCAAGGCGATCGACAAGGTGATCGTGATCGACCAGAGCCCGATCGGCCGCACCCCCCGCTCCAATCCGGCCACCTACACCGGCGCCTTCGATCCGATCCGCCAGGTGTTCGCCGCCACGGTGGAGGCCAAGGCGCGCGGCTATCAGGTGGGTCAGTTCAGTTTCAACGTCAAGGGGGGGCGCTGCGAGGCCTGCAGCGGCCAGGGGGTGAACGTGATTGAGATGAACTTCCTGCCCGATGTCTATGTGCAGTGCGATGTCTGCAAGGGGGCCCGCTACAACCGCGAAACCCTGCAGGTCACGTATCGCGGCCACACGATCGCCGACGTGCTGGAGATGACGGTGGAGCAGGCTGCCGAGGAGTTCAGCGCCATCCCCCAAGCCGCGGACCGGCTGCGCACCCTGGTGGATGTCGGTCTGGGCTACATCAAGCTCGGCCAGCCCGCCCCCACCCTCTCCGGCGGCGAGGCCCAGCGGGTGAAGCTGGCCACCGAGCTCTCCAAGCGGGCCACCGGCAAGACCCTCTACCTGATTGATGAGCCCACCACCGGCCTCAGCTTCTACGACGTGCACAAGCTCATGGAGGTGATGCAGCGGCTGGTGGACAAGGGCAACTCGATCCTGGTGATCGAGCACAACCTCGATGTGATCCGCTGCGCCGACTGGATCATCGACCTGGGCCCCGAAGGCGGTGACAAGGGCGGCGAGATCGTGGCCTGCGGCACGCCGGAGGAGGTGGCGGCCCATCCCACCAGCCATACCGGGCGCTACCTCAAGCAGGTGCTGAAGCAGCATCCGGCCGGGGTCGGCGCCGCCTGAGCGGCGGCCGCGCCGCAGGTCTGCGCCGGATCCGGCTCCCGCCGACCGGTCCGGCCAACGGGCCCCGTGGATCCTCCTATCGAGAAGGAGTCCCCCCGGCTTGCGCATGGGCCTGGTTGTGCTCCATCTCCATCTGCATGGCCTCCTCCGCGGTCAGGATCTGGAGCTGGGCCGCGATGCCGACACCGGCGGCCAAACCACCTACGTGCTGGAGCTGGCCCGGGCGATGGCGGCCCGCCCCGAGGTGGAGCGGGTGGAGCTGATCACCCGCCGCATTCAGGATGCCGCCGTGGGTCCCGACTACGCCCGCTCCCACGAACCGCTGGGCCCGGGGTTGGTGATCCGCCGCGTCGGCTTCGGACCGAGGGGCTACCTGCCCAAGGAGAAGTTGTGGCCCCATCTCGATCGGCTCGCCGCCAGCCTGGAGGCCGGCCTCCGGGCGGCGCCACGGCTGCCCGACTGGATCCATGCCCACTACGCCGATGCCGGCTACGTGGGGGTTCTGCTGCAGCAGCGATTGGGGGTGCCGCTGGTGTTCACCGCCCATTCCCTGGGCCGGGAGAAGCGGCGACGCCTGCTCAGCGCCGGTGAGGATCCGCTGGCGATTGAGGCCCGCTACCACTTTCGCCGTCGCATCGCCGCGGAGGAGCGGGCCCTGGCCCACAGCGCCCTGGTGGTCACCAGCACCCACCAGGAGCTCACCGGCCAGTACGCCCGCTACCGCTGCTTCAACCCTTCGCGGGCCCGGGTGATCCCCCCGGGGGTGGATGGGTGCCTCTTCCATCCGCCCAGGCCTGGTGAACCGGAGCGGGGCGCCGGCGCCGCGTTGGCCACTCAGCTTGATCGGCTGCTTCGTCACCCGGCCCGGCCGCCGCTGCTGGCGATCTGTCGCCCCGATCCCCGCAAGAACGTGGCCGCCCTGCTAGAGGCCTTCGCCGCCTCGGGCGCCCTCCACAGCCAGCACAACCTGGTGCTGGTGATGGGCTGTCGCGGCCCTGGCCCGGCCCCTGGTGGCGACCAGCCCGTGGTGTTGGAGGCGCTGGAGCGTTGGCGGCGTCATCCGCTGCTCCAGGGCCGTCTGGCCCTGCCCGCTGGGGTGCGCCGCGACCAGATCCCGGCCCTCTACCGCTGGGCGGCACGCCGCGGCGGTGTGTTTGTGAATCCAGCCCTCACCGAACCCTTCGGCCTCACCCTGCTGGAGGCGGCGGCCTCTGGTCTGCCGGTGGTGGCCACGGACGACGGCGGGCCCCGCGAGATCCTGCGCCATTGCCGCCACGGCCTGCTGGTGGATGTGCGCTGTCCGGATGCCCTGCAACGGGCCCTGGAGCGCAGCCTGGCCGACGATGTCCGCTGGCGGCAGTGGAGCCGCAACGGCCTGGAGGCGGTGGGGCGCTATTACAGCTGGGAGGCCCATGGCGCCACCTACCTGCGGGAAGCCTGCGCCCTGATCGCTCGCCGGCCGGTGCGCGGGTCCGCGCCGGCCGCGCTTCAGTTGGGCGGGATGTCGCCGTTGCCGCTGGGGTGCTGGAGATTGGTGGCGGGCATCCAGTAGCTGAGCTCGTTTTCCCAGTACTCCCGGCCGTTCAGCCGTTGGGTGCTGAGTTTGGTGTGGCCCATCGCCCCCAGCAGCTGGGTGAGCTCCAGGGGAGAGAGATCGGTGTGGATGTCCTCGCCGGCGATCGTCAGCAGGGCCGGCAGCTGGGCCAGGGTGGCGGGCTGGGCCAGCTTGCGGAACACCTGATTGATCACCAGGCGCTGCCGTTCCATCCGGCCCAGGTCGCCCTGTTCGTCGTGGCGGAACCGCAGGAAGCCCTCCAGCTCCTGTCCCTTCAGCAGCTGGGGGCCGGGGTAGAGGTCGATGGTGAGCCCCTGGCTGTTGTCCACGTAGTACATCCGCTTCGGCACATCCACCTCCACCCCGCCGAGGGCATCAGCGACCTTGGCCACGGCGTCCAGGTTCACCTTGAGGTGGTGCTGCACCGGGATTCCGATCAGTTGGCTCATCTCCTGCTTCACCGCCGCCGGCCCCAGCACGCCGTAGAGGGCATTGGCCTTCATGACCCCCTGGTCGGCCGTTTGCACGTAGGTGTCCCGCGGCACCTGGATCACCCGGGTGATGCCGTTCTGGATCTGCACGGCGAAGATCACATCGGTGTTGCCTGACACCACATCGCTGCCGAGCACGAGCACCGGTTTCTGGCCCAGCCCCAGGGCCTGGACATGGTGGGGCAGCTGGCCCAGGGCCGCCAGCAGGGGAGCCAGGGCCAGGTGGTGCTGACCCAGCAGAAAACCCAGGCCCAGACCCAGGGCGAAGCTGGCGAGCGGCACTCGTTTGCGCCGCGGCGCCGGGGGCGGCCGGCGGCGGCTCAGGAAGTCGGGCACGGCTACCGGTTCCGTGCTCTGGGCAGCGGCGCCGTCGCGGCGGCGGCGTCCACGGCCAGAGCGTTGCGTCACCCGCGGTTCGATGGGAGACGAGGCCTGACTCATAGCGACGCAAGCTCGGCAAACTTTACGGCCTGATCTCACGCCGCACCAGGGGTCTCGCGAATCCTGCCGTCGTTTCGCACCGCGATCGCGGCGGCGGCCCGGTCGGCCCGGTCACGGGCTTCGGCCTCGCTGGCCCCGCGGGCCAGGGCCACGCCCATGCGGCGATGGGGTCGGGCATCGGGTTTGCCGAACAGCAGCACCTGGGTTTCCGGGATTGCCAGCGCCTGCTCCAGCCCCTCGTAGACCACGCTTTCGGCCGCCTCAGGCGCCAGGATCACCCGGCTGGCGGCCGATCCGGTGGATTGGATCGCCGGGATCGGCAGGCCCAGCACGGCCCGCAGGTGCAGCTCGAATTCACTGAGGTTCTGCCCCGCCAGGGTCACCAGGCCCGTGTCGTGGGGACGGGGCGACAGCTCCGAGAACACCACCTCGGGATCGGCCGGATCACCGCAGAGGAAGAACTCCACCCCGAACAGGCCGGCACCGCCCAGGTTGTCGGTCACCGCCTTCGCCATCGCCTGGGCCGCCGCCAGCTGCTTCTCCCCCAGCTGCGCCGGTTGCCAGCTGCATTGGTAATCCCCCCGCGCTTGGATGTGGCCGATCGGGGGGCAGAAGAGGGTGGCTCCGTTCCATGGCTTCACGGTGAGCAGGGTGATCTCCAGCTCGAAGCGCAGGAACTCCTCCACAATCACCCGCGCCCCGCTGCCCCGCGCTCCGGCCTGGGCCGCCTCCCAGGCCGCGGCGATCCCATCGGGCCCTTCCACCACGCTCTGGCCCTTCCCCGAGGAGCTCATCACCGGCTTCACCACCACGGGCCAGCCCAGGGGTTCGGCGGCGGCAGCCAGCGCGGCGGCGCTCTCCGCGTAGGCGAAACGGGCGGTGCGCAGCCCCAGGGGCCCGGCGGCCAGATCCCGGATCCGGTCGCGGTTCATCGTCACCGCCGTGGCGCGAGCGGTGGGGATCACGGTGATGCCCTCGGCCTCCAGCTCCGCCAGGGCATCCACGGCCAGGGCCTCGATCTCGGGGATCACCAGATCGGGCCGGTGGCGGCGCACCACGGCCTTGAGGGCCTCGGGATCGGTCATCGCCACCACCTCGGCGGTGTGGGCGACCTGCATGGCGGGGGCGCCGGCGTAGCGGTCCACCGCGATCACCCGGCAGCCCAGGCGCTGGGCGGCGATGGCCACCTCCTTGCCCAGTTCGCCGCTGCCCAGCAGCATCAGGGTGCGGGGGAAGCGGGCCCCGGCCGGGTTCACAACCGGAGACATTGGGCTCTGCATCGGGTTTGGATCGCCAGCGCTTGACCGATCCTGCCCTGCCCGCGACTCGGAAGCCTCGCCTAGCCTGAAGCGGTTGCTCCGAACCTTTTGCCCGGACCCTTCGCCAGCCCCCTCGGCGCCCTGTCGGCCGGATCGCCTGCCCTGCTCCCCCTGGGTCTGAGCACTGCCGGGGAGGCCAACGAAGCCTTGCCCTTCGGCCTGTCAATGGGCGAGCTGCAGACCTGGACGCTCGTCTATCTGGGTCTGTCGTCGCTGGCCTTTGTGGTGGTGTGGGTGGTGGGGTATTTCCGCCGTTCCAGCTGAGCGCTCCCCGGCCGGCGCGATCGCTCCCGCTCCTGCTTCAGTTGAGCAGGGTGAGCTGGCGCTCCGGAGACTCCTCGCTCACAAAGCCGTAGGCCTCGAACACGGCCGGATCGGCATGGTTGATGTGGGGCCCATCGACTTCCCGCTCCAGCCAGAAGCCTTCGGCAGCCATCCGCCGCATCAGCGAGGCCGCCTCCTCGAAGCGTGCCGCCATGGCGTCGAGGCTGGCGCAATCGGACGTCAGACCGGTGTCCTTCCAGGTGAAGTAGGCCATGCGAATCCACCGACGGTGAACGGCTCCAATCTAGGAACCGGCCGGTTGAAGAGGGCTGCGCCGAGCCCTGCGACAGCCGTGGTGCAGGGCGCCTGATCAGGGCCGCAGCAGCAGGCCCAGCAGCACCAGCACCAGGCTGGTCCCCCACAGGCCCAGCACCACCCCCTGTTCCGGGATGCCGCCCAGTTCGAAGTGGTGGTGCAGCGGTGCCATGCGGAACAGGCGGCGTCCCTTGCCGCTCTCGTCCTTGGTGGCCTTGTAGACCCACACCTGCAGGATCACCGACACCGATTCGGCCAGGAACACGCCGCCCATCAGCAGCAGGGGCCAGAGGCTGTCGCTGAGCAGCGCCACGGCACTGAGGGCCGCCCCCATGGCCAGGGAACCCGTATCACCCATGAACACCCGGGCCGGATGGCGGTTCTGGCTGAGGAACCCCAGCCAGCAGCCCGCCATGGCGGCGCAGAAGGCGGCCAGGGAGGGGTCGCCACCGTTGCCGCGCAGCATCAGCTGCAGGGCCATGCCCGTGAACACCACGGCGCCGCAGCCGGCGGCCAGGCCGTCGAGGCCATCGGTGAGGTTGGTGGCGTTGCTCTCGGCCAGGAACACGAACAGCCCCAGAGGCCAGATCAGCAGGCCCACCGGGATCAGCCAGCCGAACGGCAGGGAGATGGCGCTGGGATCGCCGCCCCCCAGCCAGCCCCCCAGGCCGGCCCAGATCAGGAACAGCAGGGCCGCTCCGGCCTGCAGCAGCAGCTTGCCGCGGGGCGTGAGGCCCGTGTTGGTGCGTTTGGTGAGGCTGCGCCAGTCGTCGAAGGCACCGATGGCCAGGTAGGCCAGGCTCACCGCCGCCACCGCCAGCAAGCGGGGATCGGCGGGGCTGGTGAGGCCCCCCACCAGAACCCCCACGGGCACCACCAGCAGGCCGCCCATGGTGGGGGTGCCGGCCTTGCTGTGGTGGCCTTGGGGACCCTCTTCGCGGATCACCTGGCCCAGCTTGAGGTTTCGCAGCCGGGGCACCCCCCAGTGGGCCACGCCGGCGCTCACCAGGGCCGCCACCACCAGGGGCACGGTCAGGGCTGAATTCGGAACCAGCAGGTCGCTGGTCAGGCAGGCGCCCAGCAGCAGGAGGGCCAGAAGTGCGGCGGGAATCCTGCCGTCGGGGAAGGTTGTCGGCACCGGAATCTCAGTCTTCCCAGTCCTCTTCGGCCTGTTCGTCGGGCTGGTTGTAATCCTCCTTCTCGCCCATCAGCGCCGAAAGCTCCTCTTCTTCCACCGTGCTTACCTCCGTGCCGGCGGTTTCCTCATCGGCCACCAGGCGGCCGCTGGCCTCCAGCAGGCTCAGCAGGTCGGGTTCATCCCGCAGGGGCAGCACCGGCGCCGGCTCGTCGCGCCGGTAGCGGGTGAGGGAGGGATTGATCGTGTCGAGAATGCTCATGCCGGGGGTGGAGAGAACTCCGGGGAAGGGGATCGAGGCGGCAGGGATCCGGCGTTCCGGAACCCGTGCAAACCGGCCGCAGGCGTTCCCGATCCATGGACCGATCCACCAATCTACCAACTGATGCCCCATCCGACCGCCATGCCCGCCGCTGATCCCCCCAAGGTCCGGGTGATGGCCCTGCTCTGGCTCCTGGCCCTCGGCCTCAGTGCCGCCCTGGACGCCGCCGGGCGCCGCTGGAGCGATCCTCTCTTCCCCGAGCCTCTGCTGGTGTGGAGCCTGTTGTTGGCGCCCCCCCTGGCCACCGGCGCCTGGCTGCTGCGGGGCTGGTCCCTGCCGCCCGCCGGCCAGGAGGGACAATCGGAGGCATCCAACCAGGAGCAGCAGCGATGACGGCGACGGCACAGGGCGGGGCTCCGCGGGCCCGGAAGGTGGTGCTCGCCTATTCCGGCGGTGTCGACACCAGCGTCTGCATCCCCTACCTACTGCGGGAGTGGGGGGTGGAGGAGGTGATCACCTTCGCGGCTGACCTGGGCCAGGGCGATGAGCTCGAGCCGATCCGCTGCAAGGCCCTGGAGGCCGGCGCAACCCAGTCGATCGTGGGGGACCTGATCGAGCCCTTCATCACGGAATTCGCGTTTCCGGCGATCCGGGCCAATGCCCTCTACGAGGGCCGCTATCCGCTCTCCACCGCCCTGGCCCGGCCCCTGATCGCCCGGCGCCTGGTGGAGGTGGCCCGGGAGGTGGGCGCCGACGCGGTGGCCCATGGCTGCACCGGCAAGGGCAATGACCAGGTGCGCTTCGATGTGGCCATCGGCGCCCTCGCCCCCGATCTCAAGGTGCTGGCCCCGGCCCGGGAATGGGGCATGAGCCGCGAGGAGACGATCGCCTACGGAGAGCGCTGCGGCATCCCTGCGCCGGTGAGCAAAAAGTCTCCGTATTCGATCGATCTCAACCTGCTGGGTCGCAGCATCGAGGCCGGTTCCCTGGAGGACCCCGCCGTGGAGCCGCCGGAGGAGATCTACGCCATGACCGTGGCGGTCGATGCGGCGCCCGCCGAGCCCGAGGTGGTGGAGATCACCTTTGAGCGGGGCAACCCCGTGGCGATCGATGGGGTGCGGCTGGATCCGGTGGCCCTGATCCGCCGGGCCAACGAACTGGCCGGCCGCCACGGTTTCGGCCGGATCGACATGATCGAGAACCGGGTGGTGGGTATCAAGAGCCGTGAGATCTACGAAACCCCCGGCCTGCTTCTGCTGATCCGGGCCCACCAGGAGCTCGAATCCCTCACCCTCGCCGCCGACGTGCTGCGCACCAAGCGCCAGCTGGAGGCCAGCTGGGCTGATCTGGTGTACCAGGGCCTCTGGTTCGGCCCCCTCAAGGAGGCGATCGATGGCTTCATCGACCGCACCCAGGCCACGGTGAACGGCCAGGTGCGGGTGAAGCTGCACCGAGGCAATGCCACGGTGGTGGGCCGCAGCAGCGGCAGCGACAGCCTCTACGTCGACGCGATGGCCACCTACGGCAGCGATGACCGCTTCGATCACCGCGCCGCCGAAGGCTTCATCTATGTGTGGGGTCTGCCGACGCGCCTGTGGTCGGCTCGGCACCGCTGACGAGCGGCGCCTCGATCGCCTCCTGCTGGCGCAGCTTCAGGGCGGTGCGCACCGAGGGGGGCAGCAGTCCGTGGGGGCGCAGCGGCAGGGCCTCGGGTTCGCCCCCCGGCGCCAGGGCCAGGAGCCGGCGGCGCAGGCTGGTGTTGTTGGCCTCCAGCAGGCGCTGCTGATCCACCACCTTGCGCAGGCGCTGCTGGAACTTGCGCTCGAAGATCGAGGGGAGCTCCTGCAGCATCTCCTGCAGCGCCTCCACCTCCTCCTGCACCTCGGCCAGTTCCCGCCGCAGGCGCAGGGTTGCCACCTCCAAGGCGGCGTCCCCCTGGGGCGTCACCGGCTCGGCGGTGGGGAGGTGAGCCTGGGGGAGGCCATCGGCAGGTGCCGATGGTTCGGCCCTTGCTGGTCCAAGCGAGGCCCCGGCCGCATCGGTCTCCTGAGGAGAAGGCACCAGGTGAAGGGTCCGCTGGGCGGAGCGGGGGGGCGGGGGTGGCGGAATCCGCAACGGCTGGGCCCCAATATGGGGATCAACCGCGCCGTTGCTCGCGTTCATTCCGGGTCAGCCCAACCAGCGAATGGCTGGACTGTAGAGGAGTTGTCCGGGGACGACTGCAGCAGCCGCCACCGGACATCCCAGGATCCTCTCGCGGTCTTGATCCCGTTCAGCTGACCGCCGGAGCCGCTTCGGTGGGGGCCGGGGCTTCGCTGGCGTTCACCGGCAGGGACCGGGGGGCCGGCATGGGCCCGTCCTGCTTGACGGTGAGGTAGCGGATCACATCCTCAGAGAGGCGCATCGCCCGCTCCAGCGGGGCCACTTGCTGGCCGTCGCCATTGTGGTTGAGCTGCACATAGATGCCTTCGCGGTGCTTGGCAATCGGATAGGCGAGGCGGCGCTTGCCACGCATCTGGTTGTCGAGCACGTCACCGCCGGACTCGATCACGAGGTCGCGGTACTTGTTGACATGGCTTTCCACCTCTTCCTCCGGGATGTCCGGACGAAGGATGTACATGGTCTCGTAGTAGGGCTGCGTCATGGTCGCTTCGGGGGTCGCCTTGGTGGAAGGGCAGCGGCTGGTGGGCTTGGGCCCGCCAGCGACGGATCGGCCAACCTATCGCAGCGCCCTTCACCTTCTTGCCCTGAGCGGCAGGGGTCAGAAGAGCTGCATGCGCACCGCTTCCGACACGGTCGGGATGTCGGCGTCCTTGCCCCGCAGGTTCTGCACCACGGCAAACAGCACCAGCAGCAGGGCCCCGAGGAACACCGTGTTCTGGAGGGTGCGCACCACGAAACCGAGGCTGCCACCCAGGGGAGCCAGCAGGATGTTGAAGGCCAGGCTGAGCAGCACCAGCACGATGTCGAGCAGGATCGCCTGCAGCACGTTGAAGCGGATCAGGTAGGGCACCTGGGGGTTCCGCACCACCGCCAGAAAGAGCACCAGGAACAGCACCAGACTGCCGAGGGGCACGGCCTCCTGCAGCGCCAGCACCGGCAGCGCCGGCAGGGTGAGCCAGCGCAGCCAGGGCAGGGGGCCAAACAGCGCCTGGCCGAAGGGAATGGCATCGCTCCAGGGGAGCAGATAGGCCAAGGCCGCCAGCAGGCGTTGCCAGAGCGGGGGATCCTGCATGGGTGGCGGGTGGCGGGTCGGAAACCGAGGCCCAGGCTAGGGGGCCTGCAGGCGGGTCAGGGCCGCGTCCCGCATCGCGGCCACGGGCACGCTGTCGCAACCGCTCCAGAGGCGGAGGGCGGCGGCCCCCTGCTGCACCAGCATCTCCAGGCCATCCCAGGTGCGGCACCCCCGCGCCGCCGCCTGCCGCAGCAGGGCCGTGGGCCGTGGTGTGTAGATCAGGTCGTACACGCCGCAGCCCGGCCGCAGCCGGTCCAGGGCCGCGGCGCTGAGCGGGCATCGGCTCACCGCCGCCGGATCGCTGCTGGAGGTCATCCCCACCGGTGTGCAGTTCACCACCAAGTCGGCCTGGGCCAGGGCCTGCAGCAGCCCTTCGCGGTCGGGCTCGTCCCAGGCCAGGGGCCGCAGGTGCGGCAGCCAGTCCTGGCAGGCCGCCCGGACGGCCCCCAGGGCGGTGGCGTTGCGGCCCGCCACGGCGACCGCGCCGAAGCCCAGCTGCTCCAGGGCGGCCAGCACCGCCAGGGCGCTGCCGCCGCAGCCCAGCACCACCGCCCGTTGCCCCCGCCAGTCGGCGTCACGCAGGGGAGCCAGAAAGCCTTCCACATCGGTGTTGGTGCCCAACCAGCCCCCCTGGGGCCGCCGCACCAGCGTGTTCACCGCCCCCAGCCGCCGGGCCAGCGGACTCAGCTCGGTCACCAGCTCGGCCACGGTCCGCTTGTGGGGGATGGTCACGCTGAGCCCGCGGCAGTCCAGGGCCTCCAGGGCTGTCACCACCGCCGCCAGATCGGGCGCCTTCACGGGGAGGGCCAGATACACCCAGTCGAGGCCGAGGGCCTGCAGGGCGGCGTTGTGCAGGGCCGGCGAGAGGGAATGGCGCACCGGGTCGCCCAGCACCCCCAGCAGGGCGGTGGAGCCGGAGATCGGGCCGGGGGCGGCGGCGCTCATGCGGTTGGGGCGGTGGTGGCGGAGCGGCGTTTCACGGACTCCGGAGCCCTTGGGCCCCCTGGAACCGTAGGCCCTCACTGGGTTTTGGGGGTTGACCGTCCCCGGCCCGGTTCGGGAACCACGCCTCGCCTCAGGGGAGGGGCCCTGCTGAAGATGCTCTCAGTCCGAATTTCATCCACTCCAGGAGGTGGGAATCCATGGGAAAGGTCGTCGGTATTGACCTCGGCACCACGAACAGCTGCGTCGCCGTGATGGAGGGCGGCAAGCCCACGGTGATCGCCAACGCCGAAGGGTTCCGCACGACCCCCTCGGTGGTGGCCTACACCAAGAACCAGGACAAGCTGGTGGGGCAGATCGCCAAGCGCCAGGCGGTCATGAACCCCGAAAACACCTTTTATTCGGTGAAGCGCTTCATCGGCCGCCGGGTCGATGAGGTCAACGAAGAGTCGAAGGAGGTGAGCTACACGGTCGAGAAGGCCGGCGCCAATGTGAAGATCAAGGCCCCGGTGCTCAACAAGCAGTTCGCTCCCGAGGAGATCTCGGCCGAGGTGCTGCGCAAGCTTGCCGAGGACGCCGGCAAGTACCTCGGTGAGACCGTCACCCAGGCGGTGATCACCGTGCCCGCCTACTTCAACGACTCCCAGCGTCAGGCCACCAAGGATGCCGGCAAGATTGCCGGCCTCGAGGTGCTGCGCATCATCAACGAGCCCACCGCGGCCGCCCTGGCCTACGGCCTCGACCGCAAGAGCAACGAGCGCATCCTGGTGTTCGACCTCGGCGGCGGCACCTTCGACGTGTCGGTGCTGGAGGTGGGCGACGGCGTGTTCGAGGTGCTCTCCACCTCCGGTGACACCCACCTTGGCGGTGACGACTTCGACAAGGTGATCGTCGATTACCTGGCCGATTCGTTCAAGGCCAACGAGGGCATCGATCTCCGCCAGGACAAGCAGGCCCTGCAGCGCCTCACCGAGGCCGCCGAGAAGGCCAAGATCGAGCTCTCCAGCGCCACCCAGAGCGAGATCAACCTCCCCTTCATCACCGCCACCCCGGAGGGTCCCAAGCACCTCGACCTCACCCTCACCCGCGCCAAGTTCGAGGAGCTGGCTTCCAAGCTGATCGACCGCTGCCGTGTGCCGGTGGAGCAGGCCCTCAAGGACGCCAAGCTCTCCACCAGCGAGCTCGACGAGATCGTGATGGTGGGCGGTTCCACCCGCATTCCGGCGGTGCTGGAGCTGGTCAAGCGCGTCACCGGCAAGGACCCCAACCAGACGGTGAACCCCGATGAGGTGGTGGCCGTGGGTGCCGCGATTCAGGGCGGCGTGCTGGCCGGCGAGGTGAAGGACATCCTGCTGCTCGATGTCACCCCGCTCTCGCTCGGCGTGGAGACCCTCGGCGGCGTGATGACCAAGATGATCACCCGCAACACCACCATCCCCACCAAGAAAACGGAGACCTACTCCACCGCGGTGGATGGCCAGACCAACGTGGAGATCCACGTGCTCCAGGGTGAGCGTGAGATGGCGGGCGACAACAAGTCGCTCGGCACCTTCCGCCTCGATGGCATTCCCCCGTCTCCTCGCGGCGTGCCCCAGATCGAAGTCACCTTCGACATCGACGCCAACGGCATCCTCAGCGTGACCGCCAAGGACAAGGGCAGCGGCAAGGAGCAGAGCATCTCGATCACCGGCGCTTCCACCCTCTCCGACAACGAGGTGGACAAGATGGTGAAGGATGCCGAGGCCAACGCCGCGGCCGACAAGGAGAAGCGCGAGAAGATCGACCTGAAGAATCAGGCTGAAACCCTGATCTATCAGGCCGAGAAGCAGCTCGGCGAACTGGGCGACAAGGTGGCCGCTGACGACAAGGCCAAGGTGGAAGGCTTCACCGCCGACCTCAAGGCCGCCGTCGAGAAGGACGACACCGATGCGATCAAGGCCACCCTCGAGCAGCTCCAGCAGGCCCTCTACGCCGCCGGTGCTTCCGTGTACCAGCAGGCCGGTGCCGATGGTGCCGCCGGTGCGGCCCCCGGCGGCAACGGCAACGGTGCCTCCGGCTCCGCCAGCTCCGCCGATGACGTGATCGACGCCGAGTTCACCGAGAGCAAGTGAGGCAGCCGGCCGGCCGTTCCGGCCTCCCCTGCCCGGCTCAAGCCCCCCATCCGGGGGGCTTTTTTCATGGTGAGGGCCGCTTGTTGTCGCCGGTTCAGCCGCCACGGGGAGGCCCGGCCGTTTCTGGTCCGCAGATCCGCTCGCAGAGCCAGGCGGCGCTCGCCGGCGCCAGCAGCACGCCATTGCGGTGGTGGCCGCTGGCCACCAGCAGACCCGGCTCTGGTTCCTCCAGCACCGGAGCCGGGCGCCCCAGGGGCCTGCAGCGCCATCCCTGCCAGCGGCGCACCACCTCCGCCTCCCGCAGCCAGCGGGGGGCCTCGCCGCCGAGATCGGCCAGGGCCGCCAGGGCGTCCGGGCTGGCCTGCAGCCCCGGCTCCAGCGTGGCCCCCAGCCACAGCCGCCGGCCGCCGGCCAGATCCGGGCGGGGCACCAGATTGATGCCCCGCCACACCACGGCCCCGGGCCAATTCCAGCCCGGATCCGCCGGAAGCTCCAACTCCAGGGCCTGCCCCAGCACCGGTTCGAGCGGCAGCGCATGCCCCAGCCCGGCCAGGAGCGCCGCCGTGCCCAGCCCCGGGGCGAGCACCAGCCAGTCGGCCTCGAGGCGCTCGCCGCCCTCCAGAGCGAGCCGCCAACGGCTCCCCCGCTCCAGCTGCACGGCCCTCTCGGCCAGGCAGGTGGCGCCGGCCCGTTCGGCCTCCTCCCGCAGGGCCTGCAGCACGGGGGCCGGATCGAGCTGCCCATCCTCAGGCGAGAGCAGGCCCCCCAGCGGCCGGCCGGGGAGTGTCGGGTGCAAGCCAGCCAGCTCGGCCGCCTCGAGCCGGTGCATCGGGATGCCCAGCCGCTGACGGTCGGCCAGGATCACCGCCTGACGGGCCAGGTCCTCGTCGCTGGCGGCCAGCAGCAGCAACCCCTGGCGGCGCGGCAGCCGGTGGCCGCGCCGTTCAAGCTCCGCCAGCCACTGGCCCCAGAGCCGGTGGCTTTGCTGCCGCAGCCGCCAGGCCCGACCGCTGCTGCGGTGGAACACCCGGGCCATCAGCACCGCCAGAGCTGCCAGGCTGCCGGCGGGCGGCAGGTCGCGGTGCCGTCCTCCCTCAGGCTCCAGGGCCGGATCGATCAGGGTCACCGGGTGGCCCCGCTCCGCCAGCTGCCAGGCCGCGGCCCGCCCCACGATGCCGGCTCCGACGACCAGCACGGAGCCACAGGCCTGCATCAGGGACCTGCAAAGGGTGGAGGGCGAGGCTCAGACCTGATTGAGGGCTTCCTTCACCGGTTCGGGCAGCACCTGGGCGTAGAGCCCGAAGCCGCTGGCCACCTTGATGTAGCCCTTGCGAAGGGCGTCGCCGTCCTGCAGGCGGGCCGCTTCGTCGAGCTCGGCCAGGGCCGTCTTGAGGCTGGTGGCGCGCTGTTGAGCCTCGGGGCGGTCGGCGGGAAGCAGAAGTTTGTTGATGTAAAGCATTTCGCGGCCCACTTCCTGCATGGGGCCGTGGATCAGGTTGCGGGTGAAGACCCAGTTGCGGGTGTTCACCAGGTTGGCCAGTTCCGGCAGCCGGTCGCGGGCGGCGAGGAAGCCTTCGGCTTGCTTGGTGATCGCGGCGATCGCCTCGGGCGAGAGGCTGGCGGGGGCGCTGGCCCGGGCGCCGCTGCAGGCGGTCACGGCCACGCTCAGCACCAGGGCCATCATCAGGGCCGCCAGCCGCCGCAGTAGCCCGATCACCCCGCTCTCCGGCCGGCCGGGGGCAGTGGGGCCGGCGATGGGTTGCGCTAGGGCCAGGCTGGTGGAGGCAACCATGGAACGGATCGGGTCGGTCCGGCGACTGTACCCACGCTCACCGGCCCTGGACACGGCTCCGTAGCCGCTTGCAACAGCCTGCGCGCCGCCGTCGCGGCTGCGGTCGCCGCGACCGACCATGGCCACAATGCCGGAGTGATGGGCCTATGGGGCCTGGGTGGTGATGGGTTCCCCAACGGCGATCCTGCAGGTGATCTGTGCCGATCGCCCTGGCTTGGTGAGCGAGCTTTCAGGTTGGGTGGCCGCCAATGGCGGCAACATCCGCCATGCCGACCACCACACCGATGCCGGCGCCGGGCTTTTCCTGAGCCGGATCGAGTGGGCCCTGGAGGGCTTCGGGCTTCCCCGCGAGGCGATCGCTCCGGCCACCGAGGCCCTGGTCGCCCGGCTCGGTGGGGAAGGCCAGCTGCACTTCTCCGATGCCATCCCCCGGGTGGCCATCTTCGTGAGCCGCCAGGATCATTGCCTGGTGGATCTGCTCTGGCGCACTCGGGCCGGTGAACTGCCGATGGAGGTGGCCCTTGTGGTGAGCAACCACCCCGATCTGCGGCCCGTGGCTGAGCAGTTCGGGGTGCGCTTCGTGCATCAAGCCGTCGAGGCCGCCAATCGGGCGGCCGCCGAGGAGGCCCAGCTGGCCCTGCTGGCCGAGCACCGCATTGAGCTGGTGGTGCTGGCCAAGTACATGCAGGTGCTCAGCCCTCGTTTCCTGGAGCGTTTCGCCGCGGTGATCAACATTCACCACTCCTTCCTGCCCGCCTTCCAGGGCGCCCAGCCTTATCACCGGGCCTGGGAGCGGGGGGTGAAGCTGATCGGCGCCACGGCCCACTTCGTGACCGAGGAACTCGACGGCGGGCCGATCATCGAGCAGGCCACCATGCCGGTGAGCCACCGTGACGAGGTGGAGGACCTGATCCGGCTCGGCCGCGACAGCGAGCGCCTGGCCCTGGCCCGGGCCCTGCGGCTGGTGCTGCGGCGCCAGGTGATGGTTTACCGCGGCCGCACCGCGGTGTTCGCCTGATCCGGCTGGCCCCGGCGCCCCCACGCTGGGCAGCGGGCCGCCGCGATGCCATCGTGAATCACGCCCCGCAGCGCCGCTCCTGACCGGCTTCCGCCTCGCCGCCCTTGATCAACGGCTGCTCGCCGACCGCCCCGAGACGGCCACACCGCTGGGTTGGCGCTGTTTCCAGATCGGCCTGCTGCTCCTTGCCGCCAGTGCCCTGCTGGGGGCGGTGTTCCTGTTCATGGCCCTGTTGCTGGGCAGCCGGGGGCGAAGGCAGCCCCTGGCCGATCCCGCCAACCGCGTGCTGATCGCCATCACCACCCTGATGGTGCTGGGCTGCATCGGCGCCTACAGCGGCTGGCTGGCCTGGGTGGGATTGGGCAACTGGCTGCCTTTCTTCTGGGCGTTCTGGGGCTTCCAGCCCTACCTCAGCACCCCAGCCGCCCGCCGGCGGGCCGGTCTGATGCTGGTGGCGGGCACGGTGCCGGTGATCCTCACCGGCCTGGGCCAGCTCTGGTGGGGCTGGCAGGGGCCGTTCCAGGCCCTCGGCGGCATGGTGATCTGGCATCTGCGGGCCGGCGGCAACCCGCCGGGGCGGCTGGCCGGCCTGTTCGACTACGCCAACATCGCCGGCTCGTGGCTGGTGCTGGTCTGGCCGCTGCTGCTGGCGGCCCTGCTTCAGCCGGGGCTGGTCCGCTGGCGGCGGGCGGTGGTGCTGCTGCTGGCGGTGTCGCTGGTCACGGCGGTGTTTCTCACCGATTCACGCAACGCCTGGGGGGCTCTGGTGCTCGCCCTGCCGCTGGTGTGCGGGCCCCGCTCCTGGCGCTGGCTGCTGCCGGGCCTGGCGGTGGTGCTGCTGCTGGTGGCCGCCGCCAGCGTGGCGTGGGTGCCGGAGCTGCTCCAGGCCCCCGCCCGCAGCCTGGTGCCTGAGGCGATCTGGGGTCGGCTCAGCGATCTCCACTTCGCCGGCCAGCGGCCCCTGGCAATCACCCGGCTGGCTCAGTGGCAGGCGGCCCTCACCCTGGTGGCCGAACGGCCCTGGCTGGGCTGGGGTGCCGCCGCGTTCAGCCTGATCTATCCCTTGCGCACCGGCCACTGGCATGGCCATCCTCACAACCTGCCGATCGATCTGGCCGTGAGCCACGGGGTGCCGGTGGCGCTGCTGCTGGTGGGATTGGTGCTGGGTCTGCTGCTGCTGAGCCTGCGGCCGGCCCTGCTGCGGGGGCGGTTGGCCGATCGCGCCTGGTGGACCTCCGTCGTTGTGCTCGCCATCCTGCACGCCACCGACATGCCCTTCTTTGACAGCCGCATCAATGTGGCCGGCTGGGTGCTGCTGGCCGGCACTTACTGCATGCTGCGCCCCCCCCTGGTTCCGGATCCGGGGCCGGGGGTCAGGGGCTGAGCATCAGGGACTGAGGCCGGCTTCGCTGCGGTGCTTCCAGAGGGTGGCGACCGGCAGGGGACCCTCCAGGTGCTGCCAGGGCAGCACCCGCTCGGCCTCCCAGGTGGCCTGCACGACCTCCTCCCAGGGGGGAGGGGGTGGCAGCCCCAGAACCTGGGCTGCCGGATCGATGGCCTCGCCGTTCACCACCGCGCGGTAGGCCCGCTTCCAGCCCCCCAGGCTGCCGTGATCGCCCCGGGCGGCGGCGATCACCGGCGCCAGCCGACGGTCACTGCGGGAGATCAGCGCCTGGACCACACTCCAGCCGTAGCTTTCCGGCCGCAGGTCGATGCCCTTCGGCTTGAGCCGTTTGGCGAGCAGCTTCAGCCGCTTCTCCGCCTCGGGCCGCACCCCGTCCCATTGGAAGGGGGTGTGGGCCTTGGGCACGAAGGTGCTCACCCCGAAGGAGAGCCGCAGGCTCGGGGTGGCCTTTCTGAGGTCCAGCAACAGGGCGGCGGTGGCCTCGATGTCGGCCTCCTCCTCGCTCGGCAGCCCGGCCATCCCATAGAGCTTCAGGCCTCTCAGGCCTCCTTCGCGGGCGTAGCGCGCTGCCGCGAAGATCGCTTCGGTGGCCAGCTTCTTGTTCACCACCTCCCGCATCCGTTCACTGCCGCTTTCGATCGCGATCGTGAGTGATTTGCTGCCCCGTTTGGCCAGGATCCGCCCCAGCTGGGGCGTCACCGTGGCGGCCCGCACCGAACTCACGCTCAGCCGCACGCCGTCGAAGCGGTCCTGGTCGAGCCAGTGGAGCAGGTCGGCGAACTGGGGGTGCTGGGTCACTGACGCCCCCAGCAGCCCCAGGCGCTCGGTGGCACCCAGTCCCGCTTCCACCGCCGGGATCAGGCCATCGTCGAGGGAGGGGGTGCGGAAGGGCAGGGTGAGGTAACTGGCCAGGCAGAAGCGGCACAGTTCCGGGCAGCTCCGCACCACCTCCACCATGTGGATCGAGGGCCAGGCGGCCTCGGGGGTGATCACGGTGGAGTGGCTGAGGGTGTTGCCCCGCCAGGTCTGCTTGGTCACGGTGGCCGCCAGGCCCGCCTCGATCGGCTCCACCGCCAGCAGCGCTCCGTCCGTTCCATAGCGGGGGGCGTGCAGTGACGGCACATAGACGCCGGGTACCCGGGCCAGGCTGCGCAGCCGTTCCGGCCGGGGTGCATGGCGGCAGGCCTGGAGCGCCTCCACGAAGGCCGGCAGCAGCTGTTCCCCATCGCCGAGCAGCACGGCATCGAGGAAGGGGGCCAGGGGTTCCGGGTTGGCCGTGAGCACCGGGCCGCCGCCGAACACGATTGGATCCCTCTCGCCCCGCTGGTGGCTCCAGATCGGAATCCGCTGGCGCTCCAGCAGATCGAGCAGCACCGGCCCGTCCAGTTCCCAACTCAGGGAGAGGCCGAACAGATCGAGTCCGCCTCCACCATGGGGCGGATCCCCCTGGTCGGTGAACAGGCGCCGGACGTCGAGATCGGACCGCTGCGCCAGGGTGGCCCACACCACCTGATAGCCCAGGCTGGTGATGCCCACGCTGTAGGTGCTCGGAAAGGCCAGCACCGTCCGCAGGGCATCCGGCGTCGGCCTGGCGGGTTCGAACAGCAGGGTTTCCTGGTTCAGGGGTTGCGGGGCGGGGCCTCCAGCGTGTCACCGAGGCCGCCCGTGGCGGATGGCGGCAGCCCCTTGCCGCACAAAAAAGCCCGGCGTTCGCAGAACGCCGGGCCGGGTGCCGGAGGCTTCAGAGCCGCCTCACTTCATGAGCAGGGCGCTCAGGGGGCCGATCAGGCCGGTGAGAGCAGAGCTGGCGGTGGCGGGGGTGGGGGTGGCGCCCTTGGCGAAGGTGCTGAGCACCAGGTTGGCGGCGGTGTTGATCAGGGGCCACTTGTCGCCGGCGATCGGCTTGATCACGGGCGAGGCGGTGTTCCAGAGGGCCTGGAAGCCACCCATGGCAGCAACGGCTGAGGCGATATTGCCGGCCTTGACTTCGCCTTCGCTCTTCTTGAGCAGATCGAGCACCGGGGTCACGGCTTGACCGAGGGCGGCCTGGCCCGTGGCTGTGGCGGCGGTCGTGGCGGCAGTCGTGGCGGCATCACCCGCCTGCTTGGCGGCTTCTTGGGTGCCTGAGCAACCGGTGAGGCCCAGGGCGGCGACGGCGGCCACGGCGATCACGGAACGGCGAACCACGCGGATCGTGGGCATGGGGAGAAGGAAAGGGAGACTTCAGCCACCTTTTAGGGGCGCTGAAGCTCCATGCTCCATCCTTTGGTTTCTTGTAACAATCGTAACCAATTATTCGCCATCTCTCCGCCGCTCATCCCGGCCCAGGGCCCTGTGGCCCCGCCCATGAAAAAGGGGGAGCCCGAAGGCTCCCCCGCTGCGCATCGGACCTGGTGGCCGAGCCTCAGCCCAGCAGGGCCTTCAGGGGTCCAATCAGGCCGGTGAGGGCGGTGAGGGCATTGTCCTTGGTGGGAGCGGTCTCGCCACCGAAGGTCTTGGTCAGCAGGGTCACGCCCTTGTCGATCAGGCCGTAGTTGTCACCAGCGGCCAGCTTGACCACGGGGGCCGCGGTATCCCAGAGGCCCTTGAACTTGGAAATGGCGTTGGTGGCGGCCGGGATGTTGTCGGCCTTCACCTCCTTCTCGGTGGCGCTCAGCACGTTCAGCACGGGGGTGAGAACGTTCTTCAGTTGTTCGTTGCCGGTCACGTCGGCAGCGGTCTTGGCCACCTGAACCACGGAGCGGGCCGCATTTTTGGCATCGGGGGAAATGATGCCGGAGCAGGCCGCCAGGTTCGTCATCAGCACCAGCGCCAGGCCAGCCAGAGCCAGGCGGCGCAGGGGGGCCAGCCAGGAGCGCAGGGTGGTCATCCAGGGCGAAGTCATCGGAAAGGGTCCGTTACGGAGGACATCTGAACCGTAGGCAGGGCTTGCGGCAGCGTCACCAATCGGCCCGCCCCCGCCCGGAAGTCTTCCCATGCCTGATCGAAACCTGATCGGGTGGGACTCACACCTCCGCCAGCAACTTCGCCTCGTCGTCGGCGCTCACCACTCGGCCTGCATCCTCGAAGCCCGTGATCTGGTCGAAGTTGAGGTAGCGGTAGAGCTCATCAGCCAGGGGATCGATCCTGGCCGCTGCGACCTGCAGGTACTCCTCCTTGCTGGGAATGCGGCCCAGCTGGGCGCAGACCGCCGCTAGTTCGGCGCTGCCCAGGTACACCTGGGCGCCATTGCCGAGGCGGTTGTTGAAGTTGCGGGTGCTGGTGGAGAACACGGTGGTGTTGTCCTCCACCCGCGCCTGGTTGCCCATGCAGAGCGAGCAGCCCGGCATCTCCATGCGGGAGCCAGCCGCCTCGAAGGTGGCGTAGTAGCCCTCCTCCTTCAGCTTTTCCTCATCCATGCGGGTGGGCGGGCAGACCCAGAGTTGGGCTTGGTTGGCACCCTGGCCCTCCAGCACCTTGGCCGCGGCACGGTAGTGGCCGATGTTGGTCATGCAGGAACCGATGAACACCTCATCGACTGGTTTGCCAGCCTCTTCGCTGAGCAGCTTCACGTTGTCGGGGTCGTTGGGGCAGGCCAGGATTGGCTCATTGAGTTCATCGAGGTTGATCTCGATCACGGCGGCGTATTCGGCGTCGGCGTCGGCCTCCAGCAGCACTGGGTTCGCCAACCAGGCCTCCATCGCCTTGATGCGGCGGGCCAGGGTGCGGGGATCCTGGTAGCCGCGGGCGATCATATTCTTCATCAATGCCACGTTGCTGCGCAGGTATTCACTCACCGTTTCGACCGAGAGCTTGATCGTGCTGCCGGCGCAGGAGCGTTCGGCGGTGGCATCGGTGAGTTCAAAGGCCTGCTCCAGCTTGAGATCGGGCAGACCTTCGATCTCCATGATCCGGCCGGAGAAGATGTTCTTCTTGCCAGCCTTTTCCACCGTGAGCAGGCCCTGCTGGATCGCCACATAGGGGATGGCGTTCACCACATCGCGCAGGGTCACGCCCGGTTGCAGCGTCCCTGTGAACGTCACCAGCACCGATTCGGGCATGTCGAGTGGCATGGCGCCGATCGCGGCAGCGAAGGCCACCAGGCCGGAGCCGGCGGGGAAGGAGATGCCCAGGGGGAAGCGGGTGTGGCTGTCGCCGCCGGTGCCCACAGTGTCGGGCAGGAGCAGGCGGTTGAGCCAGCTGTGGATGATGCCGTCGCCGGGGCGTAGGGCCACGCCACCGCGGGAGCTGATGAAATCGGGCAGCTCGGCGTGGGTCTTCAGATCCACGGGCTTGGGATAGGCGGCGGTGTGGCAGAAGCTCTGCATCACCAGATCGGCGCTGAAGCCGAGGCAGGCCAGCTCCTTCATCTCATCGCGGGTCATCGGCCCGGTGGTGTCCTGGGAGCCCACGGTGGTCATCAGCGGCTCACAGCTGGTGCCGGGGCGCACCCCCGGCAGGCCGCAGGCCTTGCCCACCATCTTCTGGGCCAGGGTGAAGCCCTTGCCGGTGTCGGCCGGGGCCACCGGGCGGATGAACAGATCGCTGGGGCTCAGGCCCAGCTGGGCGCGCACTTTGTCCGTCAGCGAGCGGCCGATCAGCAGGGGGATGCGGCCACCGGCGCGCACCTCATCGGTGATCGTGCTGGGCTTGAGCGCGAAGCGGGCCACGATCTCCCCGGCGTTCGGCTCCCCGGCGGCCCGCTCAATCGTGCCGGCGTAGGGACGGATCGTGATCACATCCCCCGAGTTCAGCGCCGTGACATCGCATTCGATCGGCAGGGCGCCGGAATCCTCGGCGGTGTTGAAGAAGATCGGCGCGATCTTGCCCCCCAGGATCACGCCGCCGCTGCGCTTGTTGGGCACGTGGGGAATGTCGGTGCCGGTGTGCCACAGCACCGAGTTGATCGCCGATTTGCGCGAGCTGCCGGTGCCCACCACATCGCCCACGTAGGCCACCGGGTGGCCCTGGCCCTTGAGCTGGCGGATCAACTCCAGGCCGCCGCTCATGCGGGTCTCCAGCATCGCGTTGGCGTGCAGGGGGATGTCCGGCCGGGTGGTGGCGTGGGTGGCGGGGGAGAGGTCGTCGGTGTTGGTCTCGCCCTCCACCTTGAACACGGTGACCGTGATTTCAGCCGGCAGCTCGGGTTTGGCGGTGAACCATTCGGCCGCGGCCCAGCTGTCGATCACCTGCTGGGCGTAGGGATTGGAGGCCGCCAGCTCCAGCACGTCGTGGAAGGCGTCGTAGACCAGCAGGGTGCGGCTCAGCCCGGTGGCGGCCTCGGCGGCGATGGCCGCATCGGGGCTGGAGAGCAGCTCGATCAGGGCGCCCACGTTGTAGCCGCCGATCATGGTGGCCAGCAGCTTGACCGCCTGCACCGGACTAACCAGGGGGCTGGCGCTGCTGCCCTGGGCGATGGTGGCCAGCCAGCTCGCCTTCACGTAGGCCGCCTCATCCACCCCGGGGGGGATGCGCTCGCTGAGCAGGTGCAGCAGGAAGCCCTCATCGCCGGCGGGGGGCTCCTCCAGCAGGGCGGTGAGGGCCGAGGCCTGGGCGGCGTTGAGCGGCAGGGCCGGAACCCCGAGCTCCTCCCGTTCCAGGGCGGCCTGGCGGTAGCTGGGCAGCAGGTCGGTGGGGGCCAGGGGGGTGGTCTCGGGCATGGGGCGGGCGTGGCCGGGAGAAGGGCCTGGATACGGAGAAATCCATTCTCAATACCGGCCGTTCCCCCCTTGGTGACGATGGCTGCAAAACAGGCCCTGGCTCCAGCGGCAGGCCTGGGACTGCCCACGTCCTCGCGGTGCGAGCCCGCAGGCCTTTCGGCCAGGCCTCTTGGGTGCGTCACTCGCCCCTAGGGTGGGATGCTGCGATGCATTTCCGGGCCAGCGGTTCTCGGCATGATTCCCACCTCCGATCTCCACATCGTCGAAACCCGGCCCCTGGTGCCGCCAGCGGTGCTGCACGGGGAGTTGCCGATCAGCGAGCAGGGAGCCCGCACCGTGCAGCAGGCCCGCGAGCGGATCAAGGCGATCCTCCACGGTGGCGACCGGCGCCAGCTGGTGATTGTGGGCCCCTGTTCCGTGCACGACGTGGCTGCCGCCCGCGAGTACGCCGCGGCGATCCTGGAGGCGCAGAAACGCCATCGCGACGACCTCGAGATCGTGATGCGGGTGTATTTCGAGAAGCCCCGCACCACCGTGGGCTGGAAGGGGATGATCAACGATCCCCACCTCGATGGCAGCTACGACATCAACACCGGCCTGCGCCGGGCCCGGGGCCTGCTGCTGCACCTCGCTGAGCTTGGACTGCCGGCGGCCACCGAGCTGCTCGATCCGGTGGTGCCCCAGTACATCGCCGATCTGATCAGCTGGACCGCGATCGGTGCCCGCACCACCGAGAGCCAGACGCACCGCGAGATGGCCTCCGGCCTGTCGATGCCGATCGGCTTCAAGAACGGCACCGATGGCAGTGCCGCCACCGCGATCAATGCCATGGAGGCCGCCGCCAGGCCCCACCACTTCCTGGGGATCAGCCAACAGGGGAACGCGGCGATTGTGAGCACCACGGGCAATCCTGATGGCCACCTGGTGCTGCGGGGCGGCAAGGATGGCCCCAACTACAGCCTCGATGCGGTGCAGGCTGCCGCTGCCCAGCTGGGGCGCGACGGGCTGCCGGCCCGCCTGATGGTGGATTGCAGCCATGGCAACTCCAACAAGGACTACCGCCGCCAGGCCGAGGTGCTGCGCGAGGTGGCCGATCAGGTGCGCGCCGGCTCGATCCACGTGATGGGCGTGATGCTGGAAAGCCACCTGGTGGAGGGCAACCAGAAGATCCCCACCGATCTGGCCCGCCTCACTTACGGCCAGAGCATCACCGATGCCTGCATCAACCTCCCCACCACCCTCGATCTGCTGGAGGAATTGGCCGCTGCGGTGCGGTCGGTGCGCGAGCAGCAGCTGGCAACCGTCTGACACCGGGCTGCATGAGGGCCGATGGCAGCCTTCTCCCGGGCGTTGGCTCAGGAGATATCCAAGCCGGCCAGGCCAAACAGATCGCGCATCCGCAGCAGGATCGAACTGCGCCGCTCCTCGGCGTCCTGGCTCGAGAGACGTTCCAGCTCCGAGCGGCGGGAGGCCACGATCCGCGAGAGCTGGTCCAGCACGGAGGGATCCTCTTCCAGCATCGGCAGCAGATCGGCCCGGTTCACCTCCACCAGCACGCATTCACCGCGGGAGCGCACGGTGGCGCTGCGCGGTTCGCCGGTGCAGAGGCCCATTTCGCCGAAGATTTCATCGGTGTCCAGCCGGGCCACGGCCAGCCCCTCGGCTGAACCGTCGTTCTTGAACACTTCCACCGACCCCTTCACCACCTGGTAGAGGGCCGTACCGGCATCACCTTCGCGCACGATCGTTTCGCCGGGGCCGAAACGGATCCACTGAACCCTCGGGGCCAGCCGTTCCACCTGCGTCGGCTCCAGCTGGGAGAAGAGCCAGCTGCGCCGCAGCACCTCGCTGGTGGCCGAGGCGTCCTTGAGCACCGCTTCCGGCGCATCGGCCCGCTTCTGGAGTTGCAGGATGGGGTAGGGCAGGTTCCAGCCCTGGCGCTCCACCGCATACCAGATCTGCTCGAGCAGTTCGCTGCGGATCCGGAAGCGGCTGCCCTCCGAGCCGTTGCGGTGGTAGGCCACCAGCTCGTAATTGATCCAGGACGCATCGAACTGTGAAACCCAGACCATCGGAGCCGGATCGTCGAGCACCAGCGGATGGCGGCGGAGCACCGACTCGAGGAGTTCGTGGGCCTGACCCGGCGGCACCTCGTAGCCGAGGGCCACGACAAACCGGTTGCCCGCCGCCTCGGCGCTGGCGAAGCGCCGCAGGGGCGAATCCACCACCTTGCTGTTGGGCACATGCACGGTGGAGTTGTCGGTGCGGCGCAGGGTGGTGTTCATCAGGTTGAGCGATTCGACCACCCCATCGGTCTCGCAGGTCGCGATCCAGTCGCCCACCCGGAAGGGTGAATCCACCTGCAGTTCGATGCCGGCAAAGAGATCCTTGAGGGTTTCCTGGGCCGCCAGGCCGATCACGGCGGTGAGCACGGCCGAGGTGGTCACCAGACCCACCAGGTTGAGCTGGGCCCGGTTCTGGAGCACCAACACTGTGGCCAGGGCCCCGAAGCCGATCCGCAGCAGGTCGCGGAGGATGCGGGCGGTGGGGGCCCACCAGCCCAGGGCTGGCGGGCACTCCACCAGCAGCCACACCCCCAGGCTGATCAGCCCGTAGGCCACCGCCAGCTCGTCGAGGGCGGCCAGCCAGCGCAGCCCACCTGAGGGGGTGGCCCGGTCGAAGGCGGCCCAAAGCACGATCCCGAGCAGCATCATCCGCAGCGGCGGGCGGGGCAGCCTTCGCTGCCGTGCCAGTGCCCCCAGGCCGAGGGTGAGGGCGCCCAGCAGCACACTCAGCAGCAGCCGCTCAACCAGATTCATTGCGCCGCACCGGGCCGGATCGCCGTCATCGCTCCAGGTTGCCAGGGCGGCGAGGACGGCATCATCGCCACAGCGTCCAGAGACCGCCCACCAGCAGGGGCACGGTGAGGTTGTCGATTCCCAGCCAGGCCACCTGCTCCAGGGCGGTGGCCGCCAGGGCGATCAGCACCAGGGCGGCGGGGGCAGGGGCGACCTGGGGCGCCAGACCCGCCACCACCGCCAGGGCCGCCAGGCTGGCCAGGGCCATGGCCGCGGTGCCCACCAGGGAGCGCCGCTCCCCCAACACCCGCCAGCTGGGGGAAACGATCTGGGGCCCCAGCAGCCCGGCCAGCCCATCCCCCAGGGCCATCACCAGCACCCCGGCCGCGGCGGCCGCGGCCTGGCCGGGCCACCAGAGCAGCAGCAGCAGGGTGATCGAAGCGCCGTAGGCCACCGTGCCGAAGCTGGCGCGGTCGACATCCTCGATCGCCGGCAGCACGCGGGTGCGGTGGTTCAACATCGCCAGGCCCGTCACCAGGGCGGCCGCGGCGATGGCGAGCCAGCGGTCGATGCCAAGCCCCCAGGCGATCAGCACCACGGGCCCCGAGCCGATGTGGGCCACCTTGCGGCTCCATTCCCGCCGTTCCGGCCAGCGCTGCCGCACCGCCAGGGCGGTGGCGGCCACGATGGTGAGCCACAGCAGGGCTGCGGCTACCCCGATCGCCTGGCCCAGCCACCAGTCACCGTTCACGCCGTTCAGGCAGCCTGCTGAAGGTTGCTCATCAGCCGCAGCTTCAGGATCGCCTTCGCTTCCAGCTGCCGCACTCGCTCCCGGGAGACATTGATCTGACGGCCGATCTCGGCGAGGGTGAGGGGTTCACTGCCCTCCAGGCCGAAGCGGAGCTTGAGGATCTTCTGTTCCCGGTCGTTGAGCTGGGAAAGCCAGGTGCCGAGGTGCTCCTTCTGCAGATGGCGGTCCATCGAGTCGAAGTGTTCGCCGCTGGCCGGATCGGCGATCAGTTCCCCGAGGGTGCTGCGATCCTCCTCGCCGCGGGCATGGGCATCCAGTGAGGCACAGGGGGCGCTCTGGGCCATCAGCTCTTCGAGTTCCTCCGGCGTGGTGCCGAGGGCATGGGCGAGTTCGAGCCGGTTGGGCTGGCGGCCGAGGCGATGGGAGAGCTCGCGGGTGACGCGCCGCATCTTCGAGAGCTTCTCGCTGATGTGGATCGGCAGCCGAATCGTGCGGGCGCTGTTGTCGATGGCGCGGGTCATGCCCTGCCGGATCCACCAGTAGGCATAGGTGGAGAACTTGTAGCCCATGGCGGGATCGAACTTGTCGACCGCCCGTTCCAGCCCGATCGCCCCCTCCTGCACCAGGTCGAGCAACTCCAGCCCCTGGTTCTGATACTTCTTCGCCACGCTCACCACCAGTCGCAGGTTGGCGGCCATCATCCGGTCGCGGGCCCGCTGTCCCATCCGCAGGCGACGCTTTTGCTGGGCCGTGAGTTCGTCGCCAGGAATGCTCTGCAATTGCTTACCCGCCTGCACGTGGTGGGCCAGTTCGATCTCTTCAGCGGCGGTCAGCAGCGGCACCCGACCGATGGTGCTCAGATACCAGCCGATCGAATCGACACTGAGGCGTCCGGCCGAACGCTGAGCCGCGGAACGGGCAGCACCGGCGGCTTTGCGTTTGCCGCCGGATTTGTGTTCAATCTGATTCGCATCCGCGGCTGGCCCTTGGCTAGGCGCAGCCATCGATGCGGAATGCAGAGGTGTCCCCATCACCCCAGGCCTCCGAATGAATTTGGCCGGAATGTAGCACCGCAGCGGCGGATCGAACAGTCGGAAGTGGAAGATTTCCTGAATCGCGGTCAATCCATTGTGGTGCTGTCGCTTTGGTTACTGTTTCAAGCCGCCGCGCCACTGATCCATCAACACAGCCTGGCTCACCTGGCGTTCCGTTTCAGGCTGCAGCTGAACGAAATGGCCGTCGCTTTGCATATGCCAGGCGGCGCTGTCCTGCAGGTAGAGCTGCATCAGCTGCATCAGTTGCTGGCGCAGTTCGGGATCTTCCACCGGTGCCACGGCTTCCACCCGCCGATCCAGGTTGCGGGGCATCCAGTCGGCGCTGCCGATCAGAAGTTCGTCGTTGCCGCCATTGCCGAACCAGAACAGGCGGGAGTGCTCGAGGAAGCGGCCGATCACGCTCACCACGCGAATGTTCTCACTCACCCCCTCCAGCCCTGGCCGTAGAGAGCACATGCCACGGACGAGCAGATCAATCTGAACGCCGGCCGCGGAGGCCTCATAGAGCAGGGCGATGATCGCCGGATCCACCAGAGCGTTCATCTTCGCCCGAATCAGGCCGCCCCGGCCTTCGTGGGCATGGCGGATCTCGCGGCGGATCCGTTCCTCCATGCCGCGCCGCAGGGTGACGGGCGCCACCAGCAGCCGGCGGAAGCTCTGCTGCTTGGAGAAGCCGGTGAGGTAGTTGAACAGCTCCACCAGGTCCTGGCCGAAGTCCTCGCGGGCGGTGAGCAGGCCGAGGTCGGTGTAGAGGCTGGAGGTGCGGGAGTTGTAGTTGCCGGTGCCGACATGCATGTAGCTGCGCAGCCGCTCCTTCTCCCGCCGCACCACCAGGGTCACCTTGGTGTGGGTCTTGAGGCCCAGCACGCCGTACACCACATGCACGCCGGAGTTCTCCAGTTGGCGGGCCCACTGGATGTTGTTGTCCTCGTCGAAGCGGGCCTTGAGCTCCACCAGGGCCATGACTTGCTTACCGTTCTCCGCTGCCCGGATCAGGGCCGCCACGACCGGTGAATCCTTCGAGGTGCGGTAGAGGGTCATCTTGATCGCCAGCACCGCGGCGTCGTCGGCGGCCTGGTTGAGGAATTCCTCCACCGAGGTGGCGAAGAGATCGAAGGGGTGGTGCAGCAGCACATCCCCTCGCCGCAGCACCGAGAAGATGCTCTCGAATTCCTCTGGTTTGATCGAGCCGTCCTCCAGCTCGCTCCGCTGGGCCCGGCTCAGGGCCTGGTGGGTGCGGCCTTTGAAGGGCTTGTCCTTCAGGGCGGGCAGGGGGATGGCCAGCAGCCCCATCAGGTCGTCGAGGCCGAGGGGACCATTGATGCGATAGAGGTCCTCCGGTTCCACGGCGGCACCTTCCATCAGCAGCTGCACCACCTCATCGGGCATCTCGTCGGCCACCTCCAGCCGCACCACCTCACCGCCCATTCGCCGTTTGCGCAGGCCCTCCTGCAGGGCCTCCATCAGGTCATCGGCCTCGAGGTCCCGCAGTTCGAGGTCGGCGTCGCGGGTGACGCGGAAGAAATAGTGACCTTCGATCACCATGCCCGGGAAGAGCAGCTGCAGGTTGAAGGCCACGAGCTGCTCGAGCGGTACGGCCGTGAACACCGGCGCCGGCCGCCGGCTGCAGAGTTCGGTGGGGATCTGCACGAAGCGGGGCAGGATCTTTTGGGGCACCTTCACCCGGGCGAACTGCTGCTGGCCGGAGTCGGGATCGCGGATCAGGGCCGCCACATTGAGGCTGAGGTTGCTCAGGAAGGGGAAGGGATGGGCCGGATCCACCGCCAGGGGGGTGAGCACCGGAAAGATGGCGGTGCGGAAGTAGTCGTCGGCCCAGTGTTTTTGCTGCTCATTGAGCCGCTCATAATCGATCAGCTGGATGCCGTATTCGTTGAGGTTGGTCTTCAACGTATGGCGGTAGTGCTGCTGCTGCAGCTCCAGCAGGGGGCGCAGCCGCGCCTGGATGGTTTCGAGCTGCTCGAGCGGCGTGAGTCCATCGTCGCTGCGGGTGGTGATGCCGGCTTCCTGCTGGGACTTGAGCGAAGCCACCCGCACCATGAAGAATTCATCGAGGTTGTTGCTGAAGATCGCGCTGAACTTCGCCTGCTCCAGCAGGGGCGTATGTTCGTTCAGTGCCTGGGCCAGCACCCTCTGATTGAAGGCAATCCAGCTCAGCTCGCGGTTGATGTAGTGCTCGGGGGCAACAATCGTATCGCCTTTGTCTAGGCTCATTGGATTAGTTCAGCCACAGAAAAGATGGGTCATTGTGGCAATCACCTACCTTGAGGTTAGCAATCGCCGTCCCCCTGCCTGCGTGTCGCAGCCGTCAGTTGCCGGTCGGCGCGATCACCGCAGGCCCTGCTCCGGACCGGTCTCAGCTGCTCGCCTGCCGCTGCCGCGGCAGGCCCCCCGCCACCAGGGCCGCCACCGCCACCATCAGGCCGATGCCGAGCCAGAAGGGGCTGCGGTGCCCCGCCGTGTCGTAGGCGAGCCCGGCCAGGGGCGGCCCCAGGAAGCTGCCGGCACTCTGCAGGCCCTGGAGGCTGCCCAGGGCCGCCCCCTGGCCGGAGCCCCCCAGCCGCCGCGACACCAGGCTGCGCAGGCAGGGGGTGACCAGGCCCGTGCCCAGGGCCAGCAGGGCCACCGCCGTGAACACCGTCGGGATCGCCGCGGCCGGTCTGGCGAGGGGGATCAGCAGGCAGCCGGCGATCACGCAGCCCAGGCCCCCCAGGCTGAGTCGCCATTCGCCGAAGCGCCCCACCAGCGGTCCGATCAGGCCGCCCTGCACCACCGTGGCCACCACCCCCACCACCAGGAAGGCGAGGGCGGCGAGGTCCGGCCCCCAGCCGAAGGCCTGGCGGAAGTAGAGCACCAGCATCGCGGTGAAGCCGTTGAAGGCGAGGAAGAAGAGGAAGAAGGCGCCGCAGAGGCGCCGCACTTCGGGATTGCTGAACACCGCCGCCAGCTGGCTGAAGGGTTGCAGATCGCGGCGGCGGGGCATGGCGATGCGCGCCTCGGGGGGATGGGTTTCCGGCAGCAGGGTGAGCACCGCCACCAGGTTCACTGCGGCGAACCCCACGGCCACCAGCAGCGGCAGCGTGACCGACTGGCGGGCCAGCAGGCCGCCGAGGGCCGGGCCGAGGATGAAGCCCAGCCCGAAGGCCACCCCGATCAGGCCGAAGGCCCGGGCCCGCTGTTCGGGCGGGGAGATGTCGGCCAGCACCGCGCCGGCCGTGGCGGCGGTGCCGCCGCTGAAGCCATCGATCAGGCGGGCGGCGAAGAGCAGGGCCAGCGGCAGGCCGGCCGCCGATGCTTCCGGCCACAGCCGTTGCCAGGGCAGGCTCACGGTGAGGGCGAAGAGTCCAAGGCCCAGCACCGAACCCGCCACGCAGAGGGCCATCACCGGCCGTCGGCCGTAGCGGTCGCTGAGGGCACCGATCAGCGGTGTGGCCATGAACTGGGCCACCGCATAGCTGCCCGCCAGCAGGCCGAGGGTGCGGCCGTTGTTGCTGAAGCCCGCCAGCAGGAAGGGCAGCAGCGGAAACACGATGCTCTCCCCCAGCCGGTCGTTGAGCAGGGTGAGGAAAGCGCTCAGCCTGGGGGAAGGACGTCCGACCGGCACGGCGGCCCCTCGCGGCAGGGGCTCAGCTTCCCACAGGGCTTGGGGCTTGATGCCGGGATCCGCCAGCGGTTCACCCTGGGCCGACGGCGGCAGGCCCCAACCATTGAAGATGGGGGCGGCGTCGCATCGACCCGCCTGAAAGATGTCTCCGCGATGACTGCCTCTGGATCGCCGGCCGGATCCACCGATCCCATCACGGCGCCGGCGGGGCTTCCAGCCGATGGCGGACCCTCGGCCAAGGCGGCTGCGGCGGCGGTTGCCCTGCCCTTCTCCTCCGCCGTGGCCTGGCTGATCCCGATGTCCGGCCTGGTGCTCGTGCTGTTTCTGATCGTGCATCTGGCCGGGGTGGCCCTGGCCGTGCTGGATCCGGGCGGCTTTGAGGTCCTGAGCACCACCCTTCACGCTCTGCCCGTGTTGCCGCTGCTGGAGCTGATGCTGGCGGCCGCCCTGCTCCTCCACCCCTTGCTGGCCCTGGGGCGCACCCTGCGCAACCGCCGCGCCCGCGGGCCGGTGGCCGGGCTGCTACGCAGCCGTCGCGGCGGCGGTCTGGAGGGGGCGGCGGCCCTGGCCGGCCGCTCGGCGCCGTGGAGCGGGGCGCTGCTGGCGCTGTTCCTGGTGGTCCACCTGGCCCAGCTGCGCCTGCACCGTCCGGCGGCGGGCGGGGAGCTGGATGCCCTGCTGGCGGCCCTGGCCCCAGCACCCGCCTTGGCGCTTTATGCCCTGGCCGGCGCTGCGGTGGCCTTCCATCTGCTGCAGGGCAACGAGAGTGCCCACCGCAGCCTCGGCTGGCTCGAGCCGCTCAACCGGGAGCGGATCCGCTGGGCCGGGCGCGCCCTGGCCCTGATCCTCGGCGCCGGCTTCAGCCTGGTGCCGATCGCTCTGATGCTGCAGGTCTCCCTGGCGGCTGCCAGGCCATGAGCGGGCGATGCCTCGATCCACGCCTCCCGTCAGGTCCGCTGGAGTCGGCCTGGCAGCGCTGCCGTGAGGGCCTGCCGCTGATCAGCCCGGCCAACAAGCGCAAGCTGCGGCTGCTGGTGGTGGGCAGCGGCCTGGCCGGCGCCTCGGCCGCCGCCACCCTGGCCGAGCAGGGCTATCGGGTGCAGCTGGTCACTTATCACGACAGCCCGCGTCGGGCCCATTCGGTGGCGGCCCAGGGGGGCATCAACGCCGCCAGGAACTACGCCGGCGATGGCGACAGCATCGACCGCCTCTTCCGCGACACGGTCAAGGGCGGCGATTTCCGCGCCCGCGAGGCCGGCTGCCACCGGCTGGCGGAGATCAGCGGCGCGATCATCGACCAGTGCGTGGCCCAGGGGGTGCCCTTCGCCCGGGAGTACGGCGGCACCCTGGCCAACCGCAGCTTCGGCGGCGCCCTGGTGAGCCGCACCTTCTACGCCCGCGGCCAGACCGGCCAGCAGTTGCTCTATGGGGCCTACCAGGCCCTGATGCGGCAGGTGGCGGCGGGGCGGGTGGAGCTGTTCACCCGGCGCGAGATGGTGGAGCTGATCTGTGTGGATGGGGTGGCGCGGGGCGTGGTGTGCCGCCATGGCCTGAGCGGTGCCCTGGAAACCTTCACGGCCCACGCCGTGCTGCTGGCCAGCGGCGGGTATTCGAATGTGTTTTATCGCTCCACCAATGCGGTGAAGAGCAACGCCAGCGCCATCTGGAGCGCCCACCGCCAGGGTGCCTGCTTCGCCAACCCCTGCTTCACCCAGATCCACCCCACCTGCATCCCCGCCGGCGACACCTGGCAGAGCAAGCTCACCCTGATGAGCGAGAGCCTGCGCAACGACGGCCGCATCTGGCTGCCGGCGGAAGCGGGTGATGGGAGGCCTGCCGCGGCGATTCCCGAGCCGGAGCGCGATTACTTCCTGGAGCGCCAGTACCCCACCTACGGCAACATGGTGCCCCGCGATGTGGCCTCCCGCCGCGCCCGCGAGCTCTGCCTTGAGGGCCGCGGCGTCGGCCCGGGCGGACTGGGGGTGTACCTGGATCTGGCTGAGGCGATTCGCCGCGACGGCCGCGAGGCGATCGAGGCCCGCTACGGCAACCTGCTGGAAATGTATGCGCGCATCACCGGCGAGGATCCGCGCACCTCTCCCCTGCGCATCTATCCCGCGCCCCACTACACGATGGGCGGCCTCTGGGTGGACTACCACCTGATGAGCACGATCCCAGGGTTGTTCGTGCTGGGGGAGGCCAATTTTTCGGAACACGGCGCCAACCGGCTCGGGGCCAGTGCCCTGATGCAGGGTCTGGCCGATGGCTATTTCATCGCTCCCGCCACGGTCACGGCCTGGCTGGCGGGTCATCCGCAGCCGCAGATCGGTGCCGACCACCCGGCTTGCCGGGCGGCGGTGGCCGCCGCCGAGGTCCGCATCGCCGCCCTGCGGCCCGAGCCGGCCCGGCCGGTCGGGGGAGATGGCGCTGGGAGACGCACCGCCACGGATCTGCACCGGGAGCTGGGCCTGTTGATGATTGAGGTGTGCGGCATCAGCCGCCGTGCGCCGGACCTGCGGCGCGCTCTGGCGGCCGTGGAGGCCCTGCGCCAGGGGTTCCGCGAGCAGGTGCGGGTGCAGGATCACGGCGCGGGTCCCGATGAGGCCCTGGAGAAGGCGCTGCGGCTCGAGGATTTCCTTGGCCTGGCGGACCTGATGCTGCGCGATGCCCTGGCCCGGGAGGAATCCTGCGGCGCCCATTTCCGCGAGGAGTTCCAGACTCCCGAGGGTGAGGCCCTGCGGGACGACGCCCAGTTCGCCCACATCGCCGCCTGGGAGCACCGGGAGGGGGAGCCCCCCGAGCGCCACACCGAACCGCTGCTGTTCACCGCCATGGCGCCGAGTCAGCGCAACTACCGATGAGTTCGAGCCGCGCCATGAGCCCCCAGAGCGCTCCCGCCACGATCAGCCTCACCCTGACGGTGTGGCGCCAGGCGGCTCCCGGGCAGCCGGGCGGCTTCGAGAGCCACCGGCTGGAGCGGCTCAGCACCGATCTCTCGCTGCTGGAGGCCCTCGATCTGCTCAACGACCGCCTGCTCCAGGCCGGCGAGCGGCCGATCAGCTTCGAGCACGACTGCCGCGAGGGCATCTGCGGCTCCTGCGGCTTCCTGGTCAACGGCCAGGCCCACGGTCCCCAGGCGGCCACCAGCGTCTGCCAGCTCTACCTGCGCCGCTTCCGCGACGGCGACACCCTGGTTTTGGAGCCCTGGCGCGCCCGCTCCCTGCCCCTGGTGGCCGACCTGACGGTGGACCGCAGCGGCTTCGACCGGATCATCGCTGCCGGGGGTTACTGCTCGGTGAACACCGGCAGCGCTCCGGAGGCCAACACCATTCTGATCGGCCGCGACCAGGCCGCCAGCGCCTTCGATACCGCCACCTGCATCGGCTGTGCCGCCTGCGTGGCCAGCTGCCGCAACGCCTCCGCCAGCCTGTTCGTGGCCGCCAAGCTGGCCCACCTGGGCCAGTTGCCCCAGGGCCAACCCGAGCGGGCCCAGCGGGCCCGGGCGATGGTGAACCAGATGGCGGCGGAGGGCTTCGGCGGCTGCAGCAGCCACCTGGAATGCGAGGCGGCCTGCCCCCAGCAGATCTCGGCTGACTGGATCAGCTGGATGCGGCGGGAGCTGCGCGGGGGATGAAGCCCGGCCGGCTTCAACATGGAGCAGGCCTCCTGAAGCGGATTCCATGTTCCGACACCTGCTGGTGCCCACCGATGGCTCGGATCTTGCCGAAGGCACGGTCCGGCGGGCCGTGAGTTTCGCCAAGGAAGCCGGCGCCCGCATCACCTTCGTGCACGCCCAGGAGAGTTTCCTGGTGCGGCCCGAGGCGGGCCTCTACGGCGAGGCCCTGGCCCTCGATCCCCATGTGGCCGAGCAGTTCAACCGCGCCGAGCAGGACTACACCGTGGCCGTGCTGGCCCGGGCCCGGGCCGTGGCGGAGGAGGCCGGGGTGGCCTGTTCCACGATCGCCGCGGCCAACCCGGTGATCCACGAGGCGATCCTCGAAACGGCGGCTGCCGAGGGCTGTGACCTGATCTTCATGGCCTCCCATGGCCGCCGCGGCCTGGCCGGTCTGCTGCTCGGCAGCGAAACCCAGCGGGTGCTGCTGCACAGTTCTCTTCCTGTGCTGGTTTACCGCAAGGGGCAGTAGCCGCGTTGGGATGCCCGTCCGCCGGCCTTCAGGCGGCGTGGCGGATGCGGCGGCGCAGCCGGCGCGAGATCCGCAGGGCCATGGCGGCGCCCAGCAGGGGCACCGGGCCGGGGGCGCCGGCCTGGGGACTGAAGGTGCGGCTGGCGGTGGTGAGGTTGCCGCTCGGACCGCTGCTGTCGCCCGCCACAAGGCGCAGGGTGAGGAGGGCGTTGTTGGCCGGCGGCTGGGCAGTGTTGAGCGGGGTGCCGCTGGGGATGGTGAGGCGGAAACGCAGCTGGTTGGGGCCGAAGGCCGAAGCCGAGGCCACCTCCGCTCCGGGTGCGCCGAAGCTGCCGTTGCTGCCGGAGCCAAGGCTGCCGCCGTCGTAGGTGGCCCAGCTGCCTCCGTTGTTGAGCGAATAGCTCACGTTGTTGACGGTGACCGGTGTGGCCCCGGCGTAGCTGAGGCTGAGGCGGAAGAAGCGGTTGGTGGCGAGGTTGGCGTCGGCGAAGCCGAAGGTTTCCACCTGGGAGGCGCTGCCGGGTTCGAAGCTGGCGCAGTTGCTCAGGCCCGTCTCGCTGCTGAGGCAGAGGGCATGGGCGGCACCGGGCCTCAGGGCGGCTCCCGCGAGGAGCGCCAGGGCGGCGATCTTCAGGATGGGAGCACGGCGCAGCAAGAGCTTGCTACATGGAGTCAACATTCACTGTAGCTTGCGTTTTGGCTGCCGTGGTGGTGCGGATCTCCTCAACTCCGTTCCCGTTCTGCCGTTGCCGCGGGATCCGGATCCACCCGTGGGCCCTCGCCGGCATCGGTTCCTGGCGGCTCCTGGAGCGGCGGCCCCTCAGGCTGCTCCGGCAGCCCCGCCATCGCCTGGGCATCCCAGATGAAGCGCCCGATCAGCGAGGGCTGGGCCACCACCAGAAACGCCATGGCGAACAGGGCATTCACCAGGCTGTCCTTAAGGGTGGCCTGGCTCCAGGAGCGCCAGCCCTGGCCCTGCTCCAGCTCCTGGCGGCGGTTGAGATCCTGCAACTGGGGGTTGAGCTGGTCGAGCACCTCCTGCTTCACTTTCGGCAGGGGGTCGCGGAACCGCTCCGGCAGGATCGGCGGGGCGCCGGGAAGGCGGGCGATGGCCTGCTTGAGCGAGGCTTCGTCGGGGGCGACGCGGATGTCGGTGAAGAGCTCGCTGAACTCCTTCACCACCGCCTGATTGCGGTGTTTCTGCTGGTACTGCAGGTTGATCCCCACCGCGATCTGCAGGGGGATGAGCATCACGAACCCCAGGGCCGCCCAGAGGGCCAGGCCCCGGATCCGGCCCACCCGCCGCGCCAGCCGCCACGACCCCGGATCCAGCAGCTCCGCCATCACCATCAGGCCGGCCCCCACCAGGGGGAAGCTGGCGCCACCCCGCAGGCTGCCGCTCACCTTCTCGATCCACTGCGGCTGCAGCAGTTCCACGGGAACGGCCACGGCGGTGACGGTGACCGCGTACACGATGATCAGGGCCAGGCCGATGCCCTGAAGGATCAGGCCCGCTTCGCGCGGATCGGGGTCGTTGAACAATGCCCGCTCCGCCCTCCAGGCCGCCCTGCAAGTCCACATTGTGCAGCGTGGGCCTCAAGCCTGTGATGCTCCCGCTTCCGGTGCCTTCGACCCCTGCCGGGTTCCCGCTGCCTCACGCCGGCGCCTGCGCTCCAGGCCCCTGCAGCGCCTCCGCCAGTTGCCGGCGCAGGGCCTCCACCCTGCCGTCCCGCACCAGCCCCTCAGCCGCCGCCAGGCCCGCCGCAAGATCGGGGCTGAGGCCCGCGCGCCAGAGCTGGAAGCCGCCGTTCCAGAGCAGGCCGTCCAGCAGCGGCCCCTCACCGCCCAGGGCAGCGAGGGCCTGGTCCCGCCAGCGCTCCAGGGTGGTGAGCTCCACATCCGCCGCCCGCAGGCCATGGTCGCGGGCCTGGAGCAGCAGCCGTTCGAGCCGCTCGCCCTGGCGATGGGCGGCGATCGCCACCCGGCTGGTGGGCAGGTCCACGCCGCCTTCGAGGCCCTTCACGGTGATTCCCTCCATCACCCCGACCGCCTCCAGTGCTGCGTGGCTGAGGGTTTCGGTGGGGGCATGCACGAAGCCGCTCACCTGAAGCGCGGCCGGCCCAGCGCAGCACCAGAGCAGCTCCAGGGTGGCGATCGGGGGGCGCTTGCCGATCGCCACCCGCAGCGGCACCAGCCGCTGGGCGGCGGGGAAGTGGAGCGGCTGGTGCAGCAGGGCCAGGCCGTGGCGATCGAACAGCTCCTGCACCCCCGTCCAGGGCAGCTGGCCCAGCTCCAGGTCCAGGGCGGCCAGGGCCTCCGCCAGGGTGAGGCCGTACTTCACCGGCATCGGATCGCCGCCCTGCAGCACCACCTTCAGGCCGGCCGCCGCCAGCAGCAGGGCCGTGAGCGGCAGGATCGGCGCCGTGCGGCTGCGCCCGTCAAACGGCACGCCGAACCCCACCGTGCGCCGGCCCCGGGTCTCCAGCCGGGGCCCGAGTCGCCGGTAGGTGTCGAGCATGCCCGCCAGGTCCTGGGGCTGGGGCCGCCGCAGGCGGTGGGCGATCAGGAAGGCCCCGGCCTGGGCCGGGTTCACCGCCCCATCGAGCAGCAGCTCCAGGGCCTCGGCCGCCTCGTCGCGGCTGAGGTTGCGGCCCGTGCGTTCGCCACTGCCGATCGCGGCCAGCAGCTCCCGCAGGCGCCGTTGCGGCCCCGGCTGGCGCGCGTCCCGTTCGCCGCGCCGCTCCGCGATGGTGGCGCCGCCCCGAAGACCGATCGCGGTGGCTTGGTGTTCCGCCGCCTGTTCCGCCTCGCCGCACGGCAGCATGGTGTTCGGGCTCCGGGGCGCGCAGCTGACACGGCGGATCATGGCAAGCCCCCTGCTGCTGCTGGTGCATGGTCGCTCCGGTGGTGCCATCCCTGATGAGCTCTCGGCCCTGGCCGCCGCGCTCGAGCAGCGCCGCGGCGCTGCGGTGCTGCTCCAGGCCCTCACCGCCGCCGCCCCCCCACCGCCCTTGGCCGGCCCGGGGGGCCTGCCCCTCACGCTGGTGCCCCTGCTGCTGTTGCCGGGCACCCACGTGCGGGCCGATCTGCCGGCGGTGGCGGCCCACTGGCGCCGTCAGGGACCGCTGCGGCGGCTGCCGTTCCTGGGGGCCTGGCCGGCCTGGCAGCGGGTGCTGGCGGCGGAAGTGACCGATCTGCAGGCTCGGGCCGCCACCGCCTCCCAGCCCCTGCTGCTCCACCACCCCCTCGAGGGCGCCCTGGCCGGCCGCTACCTCAACCATCTCGGCCGCCGTTGCGCGGCCCGCTGCCTGGCGGCTCCATACAGTTCGGCGCAGAGCGCGGAACCTCCCCTGGCGATCGACGGCCCCGTCCTGCCCCTGGCCCTGGCCGCCAATCGGCTCACCGAGGCCCATGGGGGCCTCTACGGCCCGCCCCTGCTGGCCCGCGAGCGCTGCCGCAAGGCCCTGCTGACCGCCCTGGGGGACCTGCTGTGAGCAGCGCCAAGGGCACCGGCACCGTGTACCTGGTGGGGGCGGGCCCGGGAGATCCCGAACTGCTCACCCTCAAGGCCCATCGTCTGCTGCGCAGCTGCGATGCCCTCGTGCACGACTCCCTGGTGCCCAAGGCTCTGATGGATCTGGTGCCTGCGGCCTGCGAGACCCATTTCGTGGGCAAGCGCCGCGGCCACCACTCGGTGCCCCAGCCGAGCACCAACGCCCTGCTGCTGGAGCTGGCTGGGCGCCATCGCACCGTGGTGCGCCTCAAGGGCGGTGATCCCTTCCTGTTCGGCCGCGGCGGCGAGGAGGCCGCCCACCTGGCGGCCCGCGGCGTGGCGGTGGAGGTGGTGCCCGGGGTCACCGCCGGCATCGCGGCCCCGGCCTACGCCGGCATCCCGGTCACCCATCGCCGCGCCGGCTCGAGCGTCACCTTCGTGACCGGCCATGAGGAGATCGACAAGGGCCGCCCCGGGGTCGACTGGCGCGGCCTGGCCCGCAGCTCCGATGGGCTGGTGATCTACATGGGCCTGCACAACCTGCGCCGCATCGGCGAGGAGCTGGTGGCCGGCGGGCTCGATCCGGCCACCCCCGCCGCGGTGGTGCAGCAGGGCACGGTGCGGGGGCAGCGGTTGCTGATCGCCAGCCTCGCCGACCTGGCGGACCGGGTGGAGGCCGAGGGGTTCGCCTCGCCCTCAATCGTGGTGGTGGGCGAGGTGGTGGCGCAGCGGGTCGCGGCCTGTGCCCCGGAGCCGGCCGACGCCGAGATGCCCATCCCGTTCTGAGCGGCCCGCGTCCTCAGTCCAGCCGCAGCACGCCACCGGTTCGGTCGCGGCGCTGCTGGTCGAGGGCGGCGTAGCGGGCCAGGCAGTTGTTGACCGGGGCCACCACGCAGCCCACGTAATCGGCGGCATCGATCAGGGCGGCCCGCAGGGCCTTGGCGGGTGGCGTCCGCTGGTACTGCGTGGCGGAATTGCCGAAGTTGAGGGTGCCGGCAGCGCCGGTGAGCACCTGGCCGGTGCGGCCCATGTTGGGGAAGAGCAACAGGGCGCCCGCTGCGGCCGGCAGCAGGCTCACCCCGTTCTGGCGGGCGGTGGCCACGTTGGAGGCGCGGCCCTCCACGGTGCGGCTGCCGATCACCTCGCCGCTGGTGCTGTCGACCACGCGCACATCGATCGCCACGTAGTCCTGGGTTTCGAGTTGCTGCTGCTTGTTGCCGAAGCCCAGCAGGCCGAAGTTGCTGCCCGAGCCCTTCTCGCTCACGTTCGAGTCGTAGGAGGTCACCGTGCCGAGCACCAGGTAGCGGGCGCCGGTGAGCTGGCCCTTGCGGGCGGCGTTGGGACCCTTGCGCACCAGGCCGAGTTCAGCCATCTCCTGCTCCGACAGCACGGCTCCGACGTTGTTGCGTTCCACCACCTGCACTGCGCCGGTGGCCTGCAGTTCGTTGGCCAGGGCATGGGCCAGGTCGGTCGCCACCGGCCCCTGCCACCACCAGGCGGTCTGGGTCACGGTGTTCTTGAACTCCGGAACCGACACCGTGGGCCGGGGACGGCTCCCCTGGGGGTAGGGCGCCTGGGCCAGGCCGGCGGCGGGAGCGGCGAGGCTGAGGGCCGTCAGCAGCAGGGCCGCGGCACCGGGGTGGCGGCGTTGCGGCGCCGCTGCGGGCCGACGGCGAAGGCGGGAGAGGACCATCGGATGCAGGCAGGAACCGGAGGACCATTCAAGCAACGCTTTCTGGTCCTGACACCCCTGAAAGTGGCTGTGGAAAGGGGCTTTTGGTATCGGGTTCCACCACCTCCAGGCCCGTCATTTGGGTTCATTGGTTGATCTCTTCGTGGCTGCTCCGGTGGCTGCGCATCGCGCCGTTCTCCCGATGACCGCCACCGCACCCCACGGCACCAACGCCTTCACCCCCGGAGCCTCGTCCGATGCCGGCGCGGCTTCGGCCCGCCCGAGCCCGCCGCGGCCGGCGCCGATGTTCGAGATGATCCCTTACGAGAAGTTCCGCGATACGCCGGCGGTGCGCTTCTTCGACATCACCGTGCCCACTTCCAACGCCCGCGACCTGGTGGTACACAGCGGTCCGGCCGTGAGCCCGCCCGACGACCCGAACAGCGGCGCCTGGCAGTTCTATCTGCATCCCCACCAGGAGGACAACCTCCTGGCCCTCGATGGCGGCCGCACCTTCTACCTGGTGAACCTGGGCTGGAACTATCCCTTCCACATCGTGCGGCTGGAGAGCGGCGGCGACATCCTCCGCATCCCCCCCGGCACCTTCCACCGCTCCGTGTCCGATCCCGATGGCTCCCTGGTGCTCAACCAGGCGGTGCGCGAGGAAGGGGCCAGCGTGTTGCGTGAATTCCGGGTGTACAACAGCCACCGAATCCCCCGCCTGTTTGCCGTCACCTCCCGCACCGCGCCGCTGCCGAAGCTCCACGGCGTGAGCTGGTGAAGGCTCTGCTACAGCCGTGAGGCTGGGGCCAGAAGCCGCCGGCTGGCCCGACGCGTTGGCCCGTCTCAGCTCAGCCGCAGATCAAGGGTGACGTCGCCGGGGCGGCGCCGGCCGCTCCATGGCTCACCACTCGGTTCTGCGGCTGTTGCATCTGCTGCACCGTCAAGCGGTTCCAGGGCCGTGCCCTCGGCGTTGAGTCCGAAGGCGAAGCGGCCGCCGGGTCCGTGCAGGCTGAGCTCCAGGGGGAGATGGGGATCGATCGCCGGATGCAGGCAGGGGTAGAGCCGCTGCAGCCGGTAGCGCACGGCCAGGGGGGCGCCATCGGCCGGGAGGGGCAGCGGGCGGCCCGCCAGGCCGAGGCGCCACTGCTGGCGGAAGGCCGGGTTGGTGATCAGCTCCAGGCGCCGCAGCGAGCCATCCACGAAGCGGCTGGTGAAGCCCCCTTCTCGCGGAAAATCGCAGATCAGCGGCCAGGGTTCCAGGGCCGGCCGCACCTCCAGCAGCGCCTCGCCCTCCTGCCAGTGCAGCAGGGGCGGAAAGCGCCATTCCCACAGCTCCCGGAAGGGGGCTGGATCGAGGAGCAGGCCGTCGGCGGCCAGGTCCGCCAGCACCGCCTCGAGATCGGCCCACAGGGCCGAGGGCAGCAGCATCCGGTCGTGCAGGTCGGTGCCCCAGTCCCGCAGAGCTTGCGGCCGGTGGCTGGGTTCCAGCAGGAGGGTGGCCAGGGCGCTCCAGAGCAGGGCCACGGCGCTGCTCCAGGCCACCCGCGGCAGGCTTTCGAGGGCCCGGAACTCCACCAGGCCGAGGCAGCCGGCGGGGGCGCCGGGGTTCCAGAACTTGTCGAAGCTGATTTCGCTGCGGTGGTTGTTGCCGCTGCGGTCGGCGTGGAGGTGGCGCAGGGTTTCGCCGATCAGGCCGCGGTGGTCGCAGCGGGGATCATCGGCGGGCCGACCGTCGTCGGCCTGCTCGAGGGCGCGGTAGGCCAGCTCGAGGTCGAAGCTGTCGCCGGCGGCCTCATCGGGCCGGGGGGCCTGGGAGGCCGGGCCCACGCAGGCGCCGCTGAACAGGTAGGCCAGGGAGGGATGGTGCTGCCAGTAGCGCAGGACCCCCGCCAGCCAGGCGGGCCGGCTGAAGAAGGGGTGGTCCGCCAGGCTGGGCCCGCCCCAGAGCAGGTGGTTGCCGCCGCCGGTGCTCTCCTGGCGGCCCTCGGGCCCCGGCTTCCAGCTGCGCAGCCCCACCCGGGCCCCGGCCCGCTCCAGGGCCCGCAGCCAGCGGTCGTAGTCGGCCCAGCCGTGGCACACCGGCAGGTTGATCTCCAGCACGCCCGGATCGGCGGTGAGGCCGAGCATCTGCCAGTGGCCCTCCCAGTCCACCGGCAGCATGCCGCTCAGCTGCGGCGCGGCCAGGCCCTCGAGGTTGTCGGCCACGGCCTGCAGCAGGGCGGTGAGGGGGCGGCGGGTGAGCGGCGGCAGGAAGAGGTCCCAGCCGTTGCCATCGGTTTCCAGGGTGAGCACCTGGCGCGGCACCCCGTCCGGAAAGTGTTCGAGGGGCAGCCGCAGGCCCGCAGGGCCGGGGGCGCCACTCAGCTGGCGGAGGCTCTCTTCCAGGGGCCAGGCCGCCGGCAGCCACAGGATCGGGGCGTTCGGGAGGCTGGGATCGGCCTCGGCCGCGCTGAGGGGCACCGCCCACACCCGCCGCTGGGGATCGAGCGGATCGCGCAGCTCCAGCGGTTCGAGGGCCACCCCCAGCTGCGCCGCCAGCTGCTCCAGCCAGGCGGGGCCGTCGGCGGGGGCCAGGGCCGCGCCGGGGCTGCCGGCGGCCTCCGCGTCCGGCCAGCGCACCGGCGGCCGGCCGTCGAGGCCGGTGATCAGCCGCAGGGCCCAGCGGGGGTTCACCTCCCCTTCGTAGCGCTTGCCGGGGCAGTAGAGCAGGGTGCTGCCGGGCCATTCGGCCCGCTGCAGCTCGCGGGCCATGGCGCGGGCGAGGGGCAGCTTGGTGGGCCCGTCGGCGGCGACGCTCCACTCAGGGCCGCTGGGCTCCAGCGGCACATAGGTGGGTTCGCCGCCCAGGGTGAGGCGGATGCCGGCCGCCGCCAGCCGCTGCTCCACCGTTTCGGCCACCGGCTCCATCCACGCCGGGGAGTCGGAGGTACTGGGGGTGTGCTCCAGCGGAGGCCCTGGATTGGAGACGGACACGATGAGGCGGGTGGGGGGCGAGTGGCGGCGGAGGATCGCGCGGAGAGGCAGGAGTCCGGGTGAGGCTCGCCCGCAGCCACCCGGACTCCTGCCCGGATCAGCCGGTGGGGCCCGCCAGCACCGGGCCAGCATGCACCGGCACGGAGGTCACGTTCCAGATCCGCTCGGCGTACTGGCGGATCGAGCGGTCGCTGCTGAAGAAACCGCTGCGGGCCGTGTTCAGCACCGACATCGACAGCCAGCGCTGCGGATCGCGCCAGGCGTCGTCCACGGCGTTCTGGGCGCGGCGGTAGTCGCCGATGTCGGCCATCACGCGGAAGGGATCGTGGCTGCAGAGGTTGGCCAGCAGGGGGTGGAAGAGGTCGCGGTCGCCCTCGCTGAAGTGGCCCGAGCCGATCAGGTCGATGGCCTCCCGGGCGAGGGGATCGTTCTCCAGCCAGGGCATCGGGTGGTAGCCGCTGCGATTGAGTTCGACCAGCTGGTCGGCGGTGTGGCCGAACAGGAAGAAGTTGTCCGCCCCCACCCGCTCGCGGATCTCGATGTTGGCCCCGTCGAGGGTGCCGATCGTGAGGGCGCCGTTGAGGGCCATCTTCATGTTGCCGGTGCCGGAGGCCTCCATGCCGGCGGTGGAGATCTGCTCGGAGAGGTCCACCGCCGGGTAGATGCGCTGGCCCAGCTTCACGCTGAAGTTGGGCAGGAACACCACCCGCAGGCGGCCGTCCATGGCCGGATCGATGTTCACGATCCCGGCGATGCCCACGATCAGGCGGATGATCAGCTTGGCCATGTGGTAGCCGGGGGCCGCCTTGCCGCCGAAGATCACGGTGCGGGCTGGGAGGTCTTCACCGGCGCGCAGCCGCAGGTAGCGCTCCACGATCTGCAGGGCGGCCAGGTGCTGGCGCTTGTATTCGTGGATCCGCTTCACCTGCACATCAAACAGGGAGGCCGGATCCACCAGCACACCGGTGTCGTGGCGGATGGTGGCGGCCAGGCGCTGCTTGGCCTGCTCCCGCACCCCCTGCCAGCGCTCCAGGAAGGCGCCGTCATGGGCGAGTGGTTCGAGCGCCTGCAGCCGGTCGAGGTCGCGGCGCCAGCCGCCACCGATGCTGGCATCGAGCAGGCCGGCCAGGGGCTGGTTGGCCACCGCCAGCCAACGGCGCGGTGTCACGCCGTTGGTCACGTTGGTGAAGCGATCCGGCCAGAGGGCGGCGAAGTCGTGGAACACGTTCTCCACCAGCAGCTTGCTGTGGAGCTCGGCCACGCCGTTCACGTGGTGGCTGCCCACCACGGCCAGGTGGGCCATGCGCACCTTGCGCTGGCCACCTTCCTGGATCAGCGAGAGGCGCTCCAGCAGTTCGGGCTGGCCCGGATAACGGATCCGCACCATCCGCAGGAAGCGGGCGTTGATCTCGTAGATGATCTCCAGCTGGCGCGGCAGCAGGTGGCCGAACAGCTCCAGCCCCCAGGCTTCGAGGGCTTCGGGCAGCAGGGTGTGGTTGGTGTAGCTGATCGCGGCGGTGGTGATGCTCCAGGCGGTGTCCCAGTCGACGCCGTGCTGATCGATCAGCAGCCGCATCAGCTCCGCCACGGCGATGGCGGGGTGGGTGTCGTTGAGCTGCACCGCGAATTTGCGGTGGAACTCGGTGGGGGCCATGCCCTGGCCCTTGAGGATGCGGAACATGTCCTGCAGCGAGCAGGACACGAAGAAGATCTGCTGGCTGAGCCGCAGCCGCTTGCCCTGCTCGAGCTCGTCGTTGGGGTAGAGCACCTTCGAGAGGGTTTCCGACTGCACCTTCTGCAGCACGGCGCGGGTGTAGTCGCCGGCGTTGAAGGAGGCGAAATCAAACGCGTCGGGTGCCTGGGCACTCCACAGCCGCAGGGTGTTGGCGGTGCGCACGCCGCAGCCCAGGATCGGCGTGTCGTGGGCCACGCCCACCACGGTGTGGCCGCCGATCTCCACGGGGTAGCTCCATTCCGGCCGGATCACCTCCCAGGGGTTGCCGCAGGCGAGCCAGGGGTCGGTGCTTTCCTGCTGGCCCTCCGGGCCAACCTGCTGGCGGAAGATGCCGAACTCGTAGCGGATGCCGTAGCCGATTGCCGGCAGCTCGAGGCTGGCCATCGATTCCTGGAAGCAGGCCGCCAGGCGGCCGAGGCCGCCGTTGCCCAGGCCGGGCTCGGGTTCCTCATCGATCAGCTCCTCCAGCGACAGGCCGAGGGCCTGGCAGGCCTCCTGGGCTTCAGCGCGGATGCCGAGGTTCACCAGGTTGTTTTCCAGGTGGGGCCCGAGCAGGTATTCGGCCGAGAGATAGGTGGCGGTGCGCACGTGGGCGCGGGTGTAGGTCTCGGCGGTGTCGACCCAGTTCTGCAGCAGCCGGTCCCGCACGGCCAGGGCGAGGCAGAGGTAGTGGTCGTGGCGGGTGGCCAGAGAGGGCGACTTGGCCTGGCTGGAGAACAGATGCCGACGCATCGCCTCCAACAACCCCTCAGCGGCGGGCGAAGGGCGGCTGGCGGTGAGGGAGGGGGCATCCATGGCGGCAGGGGGGGAAGGGGAAGCAGGGTTAAAACCTGTCATCCTCTGAACCATGGCCACAGTGCTGCACCAATGGCTACAGGGCTCAAGGCCTTCAAACGGGTTTCTGGATTGAGCCTGTCCTGCACTGGGCGATGACCCGGCGAACAGCCCAACGTCATCGGACAAAGCCATGCCGCGGCCGGGCCCGAACGTCATGAAGTCCTGACAGCAGCTGCTTTTTCAGGAGTTGCCCAGAGGTCTCCTCGAAGATGTGCTAAGTTTGCGACATGATTTGCTTCGCTTTCCCAATGAAGCCAAAGTTTGTTGTCGGCATGGTTGTGTTGGCGGCCGCCATCGCAGCCCCTTCCGCCAAGGCTCTAACCATTACCACCCCATACCAATCGTTCTCTTGGACACAAGGAACTACTCCGACCCGTACCCCTAGTCCACTTACTTTTGCAACGTTTAACTCGTTAAGCATACCGTCCAACGCCATCCTTAGAAATGTCAGCTACAAACTTGCTGGCGATTCTAATGGTTCTGGTAATGCAAGCGTCGCTGGACGTATCAGGGTGAATAACGCAAGTTCCCCTGATCCTGCGACTGTCACTGAGGTAACTTATGATCTCAAGCTGCAATTTGCCAATTCAGTGCAATTAACGAAGGCTACTCAATCAACAACATCTCTAAGCTGCGCCATCACTGTAAGTAATCCCCAATGTACCCCGAGTGGAACATCAGTTGTAATTGCAGCCGAAACGGCGACTAGCACCGGCACTACCGACGCGGTGCTTAATGGAGCGTACTCGGGCCAAAGTAATCCCTTCGGCCTATCTGGCAGTGCCTTGAGCATGTTCCAAACTGGCACAACTATTAGCACGGTTAATGCGGCATTAAACAACTATTTTGTTACTTTTGCAGGGGTAACGGATAACACTGATACTACATTTAATCTCAATAGCGGTACTTTAAGTCCTAAAGCCAACATGTTTGGCTTTATTGCACTCGAATATGATTACGATGTTCCCGCCGGTACTGGTACGCCCGGTCCAGTGCCTTTGATCGGTGCTGCTGCTGCTTTCGGTTGGAGCCGCCGCCTGAAAAAGAGAATCTCCTCAGCCGCTTGAGGCTTGGTTCGCTTGATTTAAGTTTACTTTTAATTTGATTGATCATCAATAAAAGCTCCCTGATCATGGGAGCTTTTTTATTGATGATTGGCGCTATACTTCTGCGTTAGTACAGGGCCTGTGTTTCGGCTTAAGCCAGAATCTCCGCCTCGATGCTCCAGCTCAGTTCGCTCTCCACCTTGTCTGGCCCTGAGAAGGTGCCGTTCACGGCGGCGGTGAGATTGGGCTTGGAGGAGGTGGCCAGGATGATGTAGCGGTCGTCGATCGGGCCCTTGCCGCTGGGGTCAAAGCCGCGCCAGCCGGCGCCGGGCAGGTAGATCTCGGCCCAGGCGTGCAGGTCGTAGACCGCCGGCTTCGGTTCCACCAGGTGGTAGCCGCTCACGAAGCGGGCCGGCAGGCCCACGCAGCGGCAGGTTTCGATCATCAGCATCGCCAGATCGCGGCAGGAGCCCACCCGTTCCTTGAGGGTGCGGCCGGCCGGCCAGGCCGGACCCACGTGGCGCTGGGTGTATTTCACCCGGTCCTGGATCATCTCCACCAGCTGGCTGAGGAAGGGCAGGGCGCGCTGGTTGCTGCCCATCAGCGCCTCCTGAGCCAGATCCACGGCGGCGGGGTCGTGCTGGCCGTTGGGCAGCCAGCCCTCCAGGGCCCCCATCAGGTCGCCGTTGAGGTGGCCCACCGGATAGGGCAGCTGGGGTTCGTTCTCGGCCAGGCATTGCTCCAGCGAAGGCGCCAGCCCCGTTTCCACCTCGCTCACGGCCTGCACCTGGAAGGCCTCGGTGCTGCCTTCGAAGCGGGCCCGCAGGATCTCATCACCGCTGGCCGCCACCAGGGCATAGAGCTGATCGGGTTCGGGGGTGATCGCACAGCGAAAGTTCACCAGCCGCTGGAAGCCATGGCCGCGGGGCTGGAGGCAGAGGCGGTGGGGCCCGAGCAGCACCGGGGCGCTGTAGCGGTAGGCGAGGGTGTGGGTTATGCGGGCACGCATGCCGGCTCGGTGCTGGTGGTGGGGCTGGGGGAGGCTTCGCCGTCGGCCGCGGGGCTGGAGGGGGCGATGAAGTAGCGCTGCTCGATCAGGGTGTGGAGGTGGTTGAGGTCCTGCTGGAGGTGGTCGATCGCCTCGTGCAGGCCGGTGGCGATCAGGTCGTCGATGCGGGTGAAGCTCCAGCGGGCGAGGGTGAGGCCGCTGAGGCACTCGAGCTCGTCGGGGGCGCCGGGCACCGCATTGCTGCGCACGATCCGCAGGGTTTCGCTGATCCGTTCGAGGCAGTAGCGCACCGAGCGGGGGAACACCGGATTGAGCAGCAGGAAGCCGGCCACCGCTTCGGGGGCGATCGCCCGCTGCTGGGACTGGCGAAACATCTGATAGGCCCCGGCGGTGCGCAGCAGGGCGATCCACTGCAGTTCGTCCAGCACGCCGCCCACCTCTTCGGGGGAGGGCAGCAGCAGGAAGTACTTCACATCGAGGATGCGGGTGGTCTTGTCGGCCCGCTCCAGCAGCCGCCCCAGCCGGCTGAACTGCCAAGAGAGGTCGCGGCTGAGGGTGGCATCGGTGATGCCGTAGAAGAGCTGGCAGGCGCGGCGGATCTCACGCAGCTGCTCCTGGGGTGGCTGCTCCCAGAAGCTGGCTTCCTGCAGGCTCCAGTAGGTGCCGTTGATCTGCTCCCACATCTCGGTGGTGAGCACATCGCGGATCTGGCGCGCGTTCTCGCGGGCGAAACCGATGCAGTTCAGCACGCTGTTGGGGTTGTCCTCGCGGCGCACCAGGAAGTCCACCACATCCTCGGGGCTGCCGGTGGGGCAGAGGCGATCGAACAGTTCGCGATCACCGCTGGCATCGATCAGCGGCAGCCAGGGCTCGGCGCTGCCGGGGGGGCAGTCGAGGGCCATGGCTTCGCTCACCTCCACGAAGCGGGAGATGTTCTCGGCCCGCTCCACAAAGCGGTTGATCCAGTACAGCGAATCGGCAACGCGGCTCAGCATGGGATCGGACCCTCCAGACCCGCCATCGGGGCCTCCACGATCGTGTCATCCACGATCCAGGTGTCCTTGCAGCCGCCCCCCTGGGAGGAGTTCACTACCAGGGACCCGCGCCGCAGGGCCACCCGGGTGAGGCCGCCGGGGGTGACCCAGTCGCTCTTGCCGCGCAGCACGTAGGGCCGCAGGTCGACGTGGCAGGGGTAGAGCTCCCCTTCGCTGAGCGAGGGAACCGTGGAGAGCTCCAGGGTGGGCTGGGCGATGAAGTTGCGGGGATCGGCCTCGATCCTGGCGGCGAAGTCGGCGATCTCCTCGCCGCTGGCGTGGGGGCCGATCAGCATGCCGTAGCCGCCGGCTTCGGCCACCGATTTCACCACCAGCTCGCTGAGGTGGGCGAGCACATAGGCGCGGTCGCCCTCGCGGGAGCAGAGGTAAGTGGGCACGTTCTCAATGATCGGCTCCTGGTCCAGGTAATAGCGGATCATTTCGGGCACATAGGCATAGATGAGCTTGTCGTCGGCCACGCCGGTGCCGGGGGCGTTGGCGATCGCCACCCGGCCGGCCCGGTAGGCGCCCATCAGACCCCGCACACCGAGCATCGAATCGCCGCGGAATTCGGCCGGATCGAGGAAGTCGTCATCGATGCGGCGGTAGATCACATCCACCGGCGCCAGGCCGGCGGTGCTGCGCATCCAGACCCGATCGCCTTCGCAGACCAGGTCGCGTCCCTCCACCAGCTCAATGCCCATCTGCTGGGCGAGGTAGCTGTGCTCGAAGTAGGCGCTGTTGAACACGCCGGGGGTGAGCAGCACCACCTTGGGCGCATCGCTCCAGGGGGCGAGGTCCTGGAGGGTGCGCAGCAGGCGGGAGGCGTAGTTGTCGATCGGCTGAACGGCGCGGCCAGCGAAGAGGCTGGGGAAGATGCGCTTCATCACCCGCCGGTTCTCGAGGAAGTAGGCCACGCCGGAGGGGCAGCGCAGGTTGTCCTCGAGCACGCGCCAGGTGCCTTGGCCATCGCGCACCAGATCGAGGCCGGAGATGTGACACCAGCGGCCCAGGGGTGGATTCACACCCTGCATCTGGGGCCGCCAGCCCTGGGAGGATTCCACGTCCTCGCGGGGTACCACCCCATCGGCCATGATCCGGCCGGGCCCATACACATCGGCCAGGAACAGGTCGATGGCGGCGAGGCGCTGGAACAGGCCCCGCTCCAGCCGCTCCCATTCGTGGGCGGCGATCAGGCGCGGCAGGGGATCGAAGGGCAGGATCCGCTCCACGCCCTTGCTGCCGGAATCATTGAGCCGAAAGGTGGCACCGAGCCGCTTGAGCAGGGCGGAAGCGGCGGCGTGGTTGTGGTTGAGCTGCTCGATCCCCATGCGGCCGAGGGAGGAGAGCAGGGGGCGCAGGGCGGTGCGGGGCTGGTCGGCGGCGCTGAAGTATTCGTCGTAGCCGTGGCTGGGCCGGTAGTCCGTGAACATCGCACCAGGAGGGCTGCAGTGGATCCTGCTGTGCGGTGGGGGCCTCCCCGGTAGCCATTGCTACGGGCTAAACGACCAAAAACAGGCAGAACCTGTGGACCTGGAGGCGAAAACTGGAGGCCCAGAGCGCTCAGGAGCGCGCGGATTGAACCGGGGTGGTCTTAATGCGGCGGCGAAGGCGGCGGGTCCAGGCGAAGGCTGCGCCGGTACCGATTAGAGGCAGTGGGGCAGGAGCTTCGACGATGACGTCGGAGATGTAGAACTGTTCGTCACCTAGAGACGTACAGTTGCTAGTGCAGGCAAATCCAACCGTAATTGAAGTACCAGCTGCTATTAAAATGTTTTGAGGGAAGCTGAAAGTTCTATCCGCTGTGAGGGTAGATAATGCGATCTCAGTGGATGACGTTCCATCGGAGAGCCTTAGGACGCTGCCCCCCCAGCCAAGAGCCGGAGTTGTATTTTTTCCAACTTTGAAGCTAAAGTTCTGAATTGGTTTAGAGAATTGAAAAGTTGCTGCTTGGGGAGTGCCCGAGCAATTAGTGCTGATTACACACAATCCATAACCATTGTTGTTCGGCCCATCACCAGTCGTATTGTCAGTAGTAACTTGTCCGAATGTCGTTGAGCCGATGAAAGGAATGCTTCTGACCGTCATCTCGGTATAGAGATCGGTATTGCCTCCAGAGCTGAACGTACGGCTATTGCTTGTTTCGTTCGCAACCTGCAAATTGAACGTGGCCTGGTAGGCCTGCACCGGATTGGCGGCTAGGGCTCCCACCACGGCACCAGCGGCCAAGCCAAAACCCAAGAGGGTGGAAGGCCTGAGGGCAGATACGGAAGCGATCCTGGTGGGCGTCACGGGTGGGGAGCTATGGATTGGTTACTACTGAAGGGAGACCACCCCCTTCCCAGGTCGCAGCAAGGTAACACCAGTTTCGCCCCGATTCTGGTAGCGCAGGTGACGGGTCAGCGATTGCCCACCGTGGGGCAGCGGCCAGATCGGGACTGGCTTGGGCCCTGTTGCCGTTGGGGCACTGCGTGTGCATTTGCGTGAACCCTGGCGGAGCCTGAGGATCTACATTTGGCCTACATTTTATCTACAAGGAGGCTAAGATTGGGTTCAGTCGTCGGGGTTGCCAGGGTGCCGGAGGAATCTGAGCTCACCAGCAGCGAGGCCATCGCCGGGGTGGCTCTGGAGGGCCCTGCCGGCTCCCCTGGGCCGCTGCCTGGCCGCCGCGACGACGAAGCTGGCCTGCCGCCGGATCCGCCGCTGCCCGGTTCCCTGGTTCAGGGCGTCGACATCCCGGCCCTGCTGGCCCTCGGCGGCAGCGCCAATCTGGCGATCTATGCCATCACCCTGCTGGCCGGTCTGCTGCCGCTGCGGCCCTTCGATCCGGTCTGGCAGGGTGCCGCCGTGGCCCTGTGCGTGAACAACGGTGGCTTCGCGCTGATGGGCCTGCTGCTGATTCAGCTGGCCGCCTACCTCGATCCCAGCAACGACGACCTCCAGCTCCGCAGCCGCCGCCACCGCCATCGGGCTGCCGTGGCGGCGGTGGCCTTCCTTCTGTTGATTCCCCTGCAGGGTTTTGCCAGCTGGCGCCAGGTGGTCGACCACGACCGCGAACAGGCCCGCAATCGGATGGCGGCCGAGCGCACCTTCAGCGAGATCAGCCGGGCTGTGACCACGTCCGCCTCGGTGCCCCAGCTGGCCGGCCGCCTCGAGAGCCTCAAGGCTGGGCGGATCAGCCAGCAGGATTTCAATCGACCTCTCGCCGAACTCCAGCAGGAGGTGCTGGCTGGGATCCGGGCCGCTCGCCTGCAGCTCGGCGAGCGGATCAATCCACTCGGTGCCAACGAGATCTGGGCGATCGTGCAGGAGAGCCTGCGGCGGATCGCCATGGCCTTGATTCTGGCTGTGTTCTTCGCTGGATCCTCCCAGTTGCCCGGTAGCCAGCTCTCCCTGCTCGGCAGTTTCAATGCCGTCCTGGATGAGGGATTCCAGCGGCGGCTTCAGGCCCGTCACGACCGCCGCCGCCGGCGGGAGGAGCGGATTCGCTTCCGCGACCACCTGGAGGCCGAGGCCCGCGCCCGCCAGGAACAGGAGACGCCGCCGGACCCGCGGCTGGACTTCGCCCACCAGGCCCAGGATTTGCTGCTGCACACCCTCCTGCTGCAGCACGGTGTGCCGCTGAGCAACGGAGAGGCGTTCGAACGGCCTCGCTCCGAGCGCATCGGTTCAGCCGAATCACGCCTTATTAATAGGTCTGAGCAGGATCCTCCGGAATCGCCCCAGGAGCGTGCAGCCCGGCCGCCGCTGCTGCGGTTCGTGTCCTCCCAGGACCCCGGCCTGCAGTTGGAGGCCCAGCTCCTGCCCGATGGCTCCGGCAGCCTGCTGCGCTTCAACCGCCCAGTGCGGCCGTTGAGCTTCAGCCTCGGCCCCCTCCCGAACCGCGGCGAGGCCAGCTCGTTCAGCATCGCCCAGGCCGAGCACTTGGCCGAGCAGGGCCCGATGGCCTGGTGGGAGGATTTCGATTACCCCCTCGCCGCTCCCTTCCCGCTGGAGCCGGGCATGCCCCTGGAGATGCTCGGCGCTGCCCCGGAGGGCCTGCTGCACGGCCACAACCCCCACGGCCTGCTGCCGATCGCCCTGCTCAAGGTGGAGGAGCCGCGCCCCGGCTTCCTGCAGGTGCTGGCTGAGGAGTGGCAGATCTGGCGCGGCCGGCTGGGGGGCAGGCGATCAAGTTGATGTTTCGATGGGAGCTTCTGCTAATTTAAAACTCCGAACAGCAATCAATTGCAATCGCGATGGCGTCACCTGATCCAGAAGTGAGGATAGGAGTAGGTCGGGGCGTAGGGGCCATTCTGAGCGATATGTCGCTTGGATTGTTCGCTCTCTATATCATTCTCGTTTTGGCCGATGTTCTGCCAATTCGATTGATTGATCCTCTTTGGCTGATTTCTTTTGCCGGGTCGCTGTGCAATACCCTCACCATTCCCTTGGCTGGATTGGCTTTCCTCCATGTTGCTGCAGCCCTTGCGCCTGGCAGTAAGTCGATTGAGGCAAGGCGAATCGTATGCGGCCGACTGGCGGCGATTGCCGCTCTTGGATTTTTGCTTTTACTGCCCCTCCTTGGATACGCTAATTGGCGGGGAATAGAAAACGTTAGACTTGCAAACCAACGCAATGTTGTTCTTCTTTCGAAGAGAACGACGCAGCTTGCTCAGCAAATTTCATCGGCTTCAACGCCTTTAGAGTTGCAGTCCAGAATGGTTAAATTGCAAGGTCCTCTTATTCCTGATGCCGCATTAGGACGGCCCCTTTCCGAGGTCAAGCGAGAAGCACTTGCGGTTATCAATGCTGCGCAAAAATCGTTCAAGAATCAAATCAAGGGTCCTTTTTCGCAGGAATTCTTGCCAATATACAAGCAGAGTATCCGGTCAATGGCTATCGCCTTGGCGGGAGCCTTCTGTTTCTCTGCTGGGGCCTGGAACCCCCAGCAATCAACCACAGTTCTTCAATCGTTGCTGGCCTCACTTGGCAAGACGCCGTTCTGGCCTGGCTCCTTGATGCGTTTGATTGGTAAAAAGCTCGAAAACCTCAAGCGCTCCACCAGCAAAGATGCTGTCGAAGCGCAGCGGCTGTCCGAATGGCGACGCCGCCAGAAGGACTCGGATCGGGCCAAGAAGCAACTCGAGCGATCCCAAGCCCTGCGGGACCGGGAGATGAAGCGCAACCTCGCCCAGCAGCGGAAGCTCAGCCAACAGCGTGAAAGGCAGCGTCAGTTGGTGGAGCGCGAGGCCCGTCGCAATGCCAACAAGAACAACCGCAATCCTTAAGACCTGCTTTCAGAGCAGGAAATAGCGCTGCGCCATCGGCAGCACCTCGGCCGGTTCGCAGCTGAGCAGCTCGCCGTCGGCGAACACCTCATAGGTCTGCGGGTCCACGCTCACCTTGGGCAGGGCGCTGTTGTTGCGCATGTCCGCCTTACCGATGCTGCGGGTGTTCACCACCGGCACGCAGGGCCGCTCCAGGCCCAGTTGGCGTGGCAGATCGGCATCAAGGGCGGCCTGGGAGAGGAAAGTGAGGCAGCTGGGGGCCAGGGCCTTGCCGAAGGCGGCGAACATCGGCCGGCCGTGGACGGGGCCGGGGGTGGGAATCGAGGCATTGGCATCCCCCATCTGGGCCCACACGATCGAGCCGCCCTTGATCACCAGCTCCGGCTTGACGCCGAAGAAGCCCGGCTTCCACAGCACCAGATCCGCCAGCTTGCCCACCTCCACCGACCCCACCTGGCTGTCGATGCCGTGGACGATGGCCGGGTTGATCGTGACCTTGGCGATGTAGCGCTTGATGCGGCTGTTGTCGTTGCGGCTGGAATCCTCCGCCAGGGCGCCCCGCTGCACCTTCATCTTGTGGGCCGTCTGGAAGGTGCGGGTGATCACCTCGCCAACGCGGCCCATGGCCTGGGAGTCGCTGGCGATGATCGAGAAGGCGCCGATGTCGTGGAGGATGTCTTCGGCGGCGATCGTTTCGCGGCGAATGCGCGATTCGGCGAAGGCCACGTCTTCCGGGATCGAGGGATCGAGGTGGTGGCACACCATCAGCATGTCGAGGTGCTCCTCCAGCGTGTTGCGCGTGTAAGGCCGGGTGGGGTTGGTGCTGCTCGGCAGCACATTGGCCTCCCCGCAGATGCGGATGATGTCCGGCGCGTGGCCGCCGCCGGCCCCCTCGGTGTGGAAGGTGTGGATCGTGCGGCCGCCGATGGCGCGGATCGTGTCCTCCACGAAGCCGGCCTCGTTGAGGGTGTCGGAATGGATCGCCACCTGGATGTCGAAGCGATCGGCCACCGAGAGGCAACAATCGATCGCCGCCGGGGTGGTGCCCCAGTCTTCGTGGAGCTTGAGGGTGACGGCGCCGGCGCGGATCTGCTCTTCGAGCGCTTCGGGGGTGCTGGCGTTGCCCTTGCCGAAGAAGCCCAGGTTCACGGGCAACCCTTCGGCCGCCTGCAGCATGCGGGCCAGGTGGAAGGCGCCGGGGGTGCAGGTGGTGGCCTTGGTGCCGGTGGCGGGGCCGGTGCCGCCCCCCATCAGCGTGGTCACGCCGCTGGCCAGGGCCGTTTCGATCTGCTGGGGGCAGATGAAGTGGATGTGGGTATCGATCGCGCCGGCGGTCACGATGTGACCCTCGCCGGCGATCGCCTCGGTGCCTGGGCCCACCACGATGTCCACGCCGCTCTGGGTATCCGGATTGCCCGCCTTGCCGATCGCCACGATGCGGCCGTCCTTCAGGCCGATGTCGGCCTTCACGATCCCCCACCAATCGAGGATCAGGGCATTGGTGATCACGGTGTCCACGGCGCCGCCGGCCCGGGTGGTCTGCGCCTGGCCCATGCCATCGCGGATCACCTTGCCGCCGCCGAACTTCACCTCATCGCCATAGACGGTGAAATCCTTCTCCACCTCCAGGAACAGCTCGGTGTCGGCCAGCCGCAGCCGATCGCCGGTGGTGGGGCCGTAGGTCTGGGCGTAGGCCTGGCGGGAGATGCGGTAGGGCATGGGGCCGAAGTGAGGAAGGAAGGCTGGGGTGCTGGTTGGGGAGAGCGGTTTGCTGGTCCGGGGGAACGCTCGGCTTCGCCTTGCTGGTGTGGCCTTGGCTGCTCAGGGATTGGAGGGTTGTGCCCTCAGTCCAGCGGGCCGTTGATCAGGCCGTTGAAGCCGAACACCCGCCGCTCGCCGGCATAGGGCACCAGCTGCACCGCCCGGCTGTCGCCCGGCTCGAAGCGGATCGCGGTGCCGGCCGGGATGTCGAGCCGCAGGCCCCGTGCCGCTTCCCGGTCGAACTTGAGGGCCGCATTGGCCTCGTGGAAGTGGAAGTGGGAGCCCACCTGCACCGGGCGGTCGCCGCTGTTGGCCACCATGAGGGTGGTCACGGGCCGCCCGGCGTTGAGCTCGAGGTCGCCGGGTTCGGGGATCAGTTCGCCGGGGATCAGGGGGGCCATGGCGCTGGCAGGGGTCAGAAGGGTTTGCAGTTGGGGCAGCGGATCCGTGCCTTCAGCGGATCGGGTCGTGCAGGGTCACCAGCTTGGTGCCATCGGGGAAGACCGCCTCGATCTGCACCTCATCCACCAGCTCCGGCACCCCCTCCATCACCTGGTCCCGCCCCAGCCAGGTGGAGCCCGCCTGCATCAGCTCGGCCACCGTGCGGCCATCGCGGGCTCCCTCCAGCACCTGGAAGCTGAGCCAGGCCACGGCTTCCGGGTGATTGAGCTTCAGCCCCCGGTTCAGCCGGCGCTCGGCCAGCAGGGCGGCGGTCACGATCAGGAGCTTGTCCTTCTCCTGGGGGGTGAGGTGCATGGTTTCCGGAGGGCAGGGTGCATGGCGCCGACACCGCGGCAGACCCCTTCACCCCACGATCCTCGCAGCGGCGTCCGGGCGCAAGGTTCAGAACGCACCGTGACACCGATCCGGCTGCCCCAGCGGATCGCTCGGCCGGGCCAGCGGATCCTCCTGGAAGGGCCACACCCGCGGCAGCTCCGGGGGCGCCAGGCCCCGCACCGCCCGGATCCGTCCCCACAGGCGCGTGAACCAGAAGCGGGCCGCCGTGCTCGAGGGCCCCCGGTAGCGGGCCACCAGCCCCTGCTCCAGGGGGCCGCAGGCCATCTCCCCCTCCAGCTCGCGCCGGTCGGCCCGGCAGTCCTCCAGCAGCGCCGCCAGGGCCGCGGCCCCGAGCGGCACCGGTGCCGCCCACACCAGCGAGCCGAACACCGGCTGGCCCGCCATGCCGTGAGCCTCCGCCAGCCCCGCTCCCCCCAGCTCCAGCCGGTCCACCAGGTCCCACCGTCCTGCCGCAGCGCCGGCCGCCTGGCGGCGGATCTCCAGACTGGATCGCCAGCACCCCGCGCCCAGGCCTTCGCCGGCGGCGGTGAGGCCGAGCCGCACCACCTCCGCCCCCAGCCAGCTGGCCCCCGGCGCCAGGTGCACCCGGCTGCACTGGCTGTAGAGACCATCGCCGTAGAGCACCAGCTCCTGGGGCAGCCATTCCAGATCGGCACCCGCCTCCAGCACGAAGCTGAGCTCCTGGCGGGCCCAGGCCCCCTGGGGGCTGCGCCGCGAGCGGCCGATGCTGCCGTAGACCTTCTGGGCCGCCACGCTGGTGAGCAGGGCCCGGCTGTCGGCCTCCAGCTGGGCCGAGAGGCTGAGGCGATCGCCCCCCACCAGGCCGCCGGCGGTGTGGAGCAGGGGCAGCTGGCAGCGGCCATCCGCCGCCTCGAAGGCGCGCTGGATCTTCAGCGGGGCGGTGGCGCCGCCCTGGTGGCGGGTGATGCCCCGGTCGTCGCGGCGGAAGTGCAGCCGGGCTTCGCCGTGCCATGGGGCGTCAGGGGCCGGGGCGGTGGGGCCGTCGGCGGGGCTGGCCGGCAGGTCGGGGCGCGGCGCGGGGGCGATCGGCCTGTCCTCGGGGTTCAACCTCCCCATGCTGGCCCTTCGGTTCGGGATCTGGCCCTTTCGCGGTCGCGGGCGGCCACACTTGGCACGGTCCTTGAGGCTGGAGCCCGATCCGATGCCGGAGCCCGAACCCGCAGGCCTTGAATCCGCCTCCCCCGCCCCGAAATCCCCCGCCGCCCAACCGGCCACCCAACCCGCCGCCGCCCGGCTCAGCCGCCGCCAGGCCGGCCCGCCCCCCGGCGATGCGCCTTTCCTGCGGCTGGCCCTCTCGGCCGATGACCGCACCCGCCTGCGGGGCCATCGCCAGAGCCGCTGCGGCCGCGACCTGCTGCTCCAGCTCGAGCGGGGCGAACCGCTGCGCCCCGGCGAGTGGCTGCTTGGAGAGGCCGGTGATCCGCCGGTGCGGGTGGAGGCCGCCCCCGAACCCCTGCTGCTGGTGCGGGCCGCCGAGTCGCTGGCGCTGCTGCAGGCGGCGTACCACCTCGGCAATCGCCATGTGGCCCTGGAGCTGCGCCCCGGGGAGCTCCGCCTGCTCTGGGATCCGGTGCTGGCCCACCTTCTGGAGCACCGCGGCCTTCAGCTCGAACGCCGCGAGGAGCCTTTCCTGCCCGAGCCCGGCGCCTACGCCGAGGGCCACGGCCACGCCCACCAGCATCCGCCCGCCGGCGAGGGGATGCCCCGCCACGGAGCTCCGCCATGACAGCCAGCGCCGAAGCCCGGCTGCGCCTGTTTCAGCTGGTGAGCCCCGCCCTGCCGGTGGGGGCCTTCAGCTATGCCGAGGGGCTGGAGGTGCTGGTGCAACGCGGCCAGCTCGCGAATGCCGCGGCGGTGCGCCGCTGGCTTGAGGCCGAACTGGGGCGCGGCGGCCTCTGCCTGGAGGCCGCGTCGCTGGCGGGGATGCGGGCCGATCTGGAGCGGGCCCGCGCCACCGCCGACCCCTCCGCCGCCATGGCGGCGGTGCGGGATCGCCAGGACTGGCTGCTGGCCCAGCGGGAGGCCGCCGAGCTGCGGGCCCAGCAACGGCAGATGGGGGGATCCCTCTGCCAGCTGCTGGAGGATCTGGGCTGGCCCCTGCCGGATCGGCCCACCGGCGGCGCGCCCCTGGCCTGGACCGCCGCCTGGGCCTGGGCCGGCGTTTGCCTGGAGGTGCCCGATCCGGAACTGGTGGAGGCCTACCTGCACGGCTGGACCACCAACCAGATCAGCGCGGCAGTGCGGCTGGTGCCCCTCGGCCCCACCGAGGCCCAGCGGCTCCAGCTCGCCCTAGTGCCGTTGCTGGCGGCGCGGGCCGAGGCGCTGGTGGGGGCCGATCCCGCCGGCCTCTGGAATGGTGGGGTGGGGGCAGGCCTGGCCCAGCTGGGCCACGCAGGGCTCTATTCCAGACTGTTCCGCAGCTGAACCGGCTCCCGCGCTGCGCACACCCGGTGCCGGCCCATCTCCCGCTTGCCGCGGTAGAGAGCGTCGTCGGCGGCGGCGAAGAGGTCTTCCGGTTGCATGTCCTCGCCCGGTTGGCAGGTGGCCAGCCCGATGCTCACGGTCACGTGGCCCGAGGTGGGGCTGGCGCTGTGGCGAATGGTGAGGGCATCCACCGCCTCGAGGATCCGCTGGCCCACGCTGCGGGCCTTGTCCTGATCGGTTTCGGGCAGCAGCACGGCAAACTCCTCACCGCCGATCCGGCAGCTGAGGTCGCTGGAGCGGCGGCCCTCGCCCCGGATCGCCGCCGCCACCCGAACCAGGGTGCGGTCCCCCTCGAGGTGGCCGTGGCTGTCGTTGTAGGCCTTGAAGTGGTCGAGGTCGACCATCAGCAGCGAGAGGTTCTGGCCATGGCGCTGCATGCGCCGCCATTCGGCCTCCAGGCTGTGCTGGAACTGGCGGCGGTTGCCCAACAGGGTGAGGCTGTCGGTGAGGTTGAGGTCCTCCACCCGGGCGATCAGGATGCGGATCCGATCGAGCAGGGCGGCGTAGCTGGTGGCCAGGCTGCGCACCTCTTCCGGCGCGGTGGCGCTAACGTCGAAGGGATCGTCGCTGGGGACCGCCGAACTGCTGATCCGGGTCATGCGGTTTTCCAGCCGCCGCAGGGGCGCCAGGACCGCCTGGTTGATCAGGGCGGAGAAGAGCAGCGCCAGGCCCAGGCCCAGCAGGGTGAACCCGTTGGCCACCCGGTTGGTCTGCCGCAGCGAGGCCCGCAGGGTGCGTGCATTGGCGCTCTCGGCCGCCGGGACACCCGCCGTTTGGGCCTGCTCTTGCCCCCTGGCGCTCTGGCGGCTGTCCGCCGTCACCACCACCGTTTCGAGGATCCGCTGCTGCTGGTTCTGGGCCAGCAGATGGCCCGCGAAGGCTCCTCCGCTGGCGATGGCCAGGCTGGCGATCTGGGTGGCCAGGATGCGGCGCCGCAGGCCCATCGCTCCCGCTCAAAGCGTAATGAAATCAACATAAGGACGGAATGGCATGCGTCGAGGGTGCGAAGTTTTTTCTTCTTGTCGGTCTCGCTTCGCCGCTTCGCCGGACCGGCCCCGGCTCGCCTGGACGCTGTGGATCGGTTGCTGGCGCCGCCGGCAGGGTTGACCCGTTCTCCCTAGGCTGCCGGCCTCGGCCTGGATGCGATGAGCCGTCTGCGGGTGGGGGTGGCAGGTCCAGTGGGATCGGGCAAAACAGCCCTGGTGGAGGCCCTCTGCCGTCGCCTGCGGCACCGCCTTGAGCTGGCGGTGGTGACCAACGACATCTACACCCAGGAGGACGCCCAGTTCCTCACCCGGGCCGGGGCGCTTGAACCCGAGCGGATCCGGGGCGTTGAAACCGGCGGCTGTCCCCACACCGCCATCCGCGAGGACTGCTCGATCAACCGGGCCGCCGTGGCGGAGCTGGAGGCGGCCTTCCCGGCCCTCGATCTGGTGCTGGTGGAGAGCGGCGGCGACAACCTCGCAGCCAGCTTCAGCCCCGAGCTGGTGGATCTCTGCATCTATGTGATCGATGTGGCCGCCGGCGACAAGATTCCCCGCAAGGGTGGGCCCGGCATCACCCGCTCCGACCTGCTGGTGATCAACAAGATCGACCTCGCCCCCCTGGTGGGGGCTTCCCTGGCGGTGATGGAGCGCGACACCGAGCGGATGCGGCCCGGCCGGCCCTGGTGTTTCACCAACCTGCGCAGCGGCGAGGGTCTGGAGGCGGTGGAGGCCTTCCTGCTGCGGCAGCTGCCGGCAGCCGCCTGAGGCCCGGCGCCGTGCGGCGGGCTGGGCCGGGGGAGGGGCCGGGGCGGCGAACAATGTGCGCGGATCAGCGTCTTGGTCACAAGCGCTACCAATCGTTGGATGTTCTCGTCGATACCTTCACCGAACCAGCGGGCCTGAACCGGACCCGCGGCACTTTTTCTGGAGCAGATTTCATGCACCCCTCGTCGATTCGGAAGCCTTCCCTTCGGCTGATCGGTGGAGCCACGGCCCTCGCCACCTCCCTCTCCCTGGTCGCCTGCAGCGGCGGTGGTGGCGGTGGCGGTGACACCGCCGCCGGCAACTTCGATGGCGAAGTGAAGGTGGGGATCCTCCACTCCCGCTCGGGCACGATGGCGATCTCCGAGAACACGGTGGCCGAAGCCGAGCTGATGGCGATCGATGAGATCAACAAGGCCGGTGGCGTGGCCATCGATGGCAAGAAGCTGAAGATCGTGCCGGTCGAAGAGGATGGCGCCTCGGACTGGCCCACCTTCGCTGAGAAGTCGAAGAAGCTGATCGATCAGGACAAGGTGGCCGTGGTGTTCGGCGGCTGGACCTCCGCCAGCCGCAAGGCGATGCTGCCGGTGTTTGAGGCCAAGGATCACTTCCTCTTCTACCCGATCCAGTACGAAGGCCAGGAGTGTTCGAAGAACATCTTCTACACCGGCGCCACCCCCAACCAGCAGGCCGAGCCGGCTGTGTCCTGGTTGCTGAAGAACAAGGGCAAGGACTTCTTCCTGGTCGGTTCGGACTACGTGTACCCCCGCACGGCGAACACGATCATGAAGGAGCAGCTCAAGGCTCAGGGCGGCAAGCTCGTGGGTGAGGACTACCTGCCCCTGGGCAACACCGAGGTGGCGCCGATCATCGCCAAGATCAAGCAGGCCCTGCCCAAGGGTGGCGTGATCGTGAACACGCTGAACGGCGACAGCAACGTGGCCTTCTTCAAGCAGATGAAGGCTGCCGGCATCACCCCCGCCAACGGCTACGCGATCATGAGCTTCTCGATCGCCGAAGAGGAGATCGCCGCCATCGGTCCTGAGTACCTGGAAGGCACCTACGCCGCCTGGAACTACTTCCAGAGCCTCGACACCCCGGCCTCCAAGAAGTTCACCGCCGACTTCAAGGCCAAGTACGGCGACCAGCGGGTCACCAACGACCCTGCCGAGGCCGCGTACACCATGGTCTACCTCTGGAAGCTGGGCGCCGAGAAGGCCAACAGCGTCGACGACAACAAGGTGCGCGAAGCGCTGGTGGGCGTGAGCTTCGATGCTCCCGAGGGCAAGGTGACCGTGCAGCCCAACCACCACATCGAGAAGCTCGTGCTGATCGGTGAGGTGCAGAAGGACGGCATGTTCAAGATCCTCGAGAACAAGGGCTTCACCAAGCCCGTGGCCTGGAACCAGTTCGTGCCCGAAACCAAGGGCTACACCTGCGACCACACCCAGAAGCGCCCCGACGCCGGCAAGTTCAAGCTCTGAGATCCGTCTTCACGACGATCTCCGTGATGGGGGGGACCCAGATCCCCCCCCTTTTTTTCTTTTGATCTTTGCCTGTCCCGCCGGCGCGGGTCACCATGACAGCTCTTTTCGACACGCTCTTCAATGGGCTGGCCATCGGTTCGGTGCTGATGCTCGCCGCCCTTGGTCTGGCCGTGGTGTTCGGTCTGATGGGCGTCATCAACATGGCCCATGGCGAGTTGATGATGCTCGGCGCCTACACCACCTTCGTGGTGCAGAACCTTCTTGAATCCGGTCCGCTGGAAGGTCTGTTACCCCTCTACATCCTGCTCTCGATTCCGCTTGCTTTTCTGGTCAGCGGCCTGGTGGGTCTGCTGCTCGAAAAAACGGTGATCCGCCGCCTGTACGGCCGGCCGCTTGAAACCCTGCTGGCCACCTGGGGGGTGAGCCTGATCCTGCAGCAGTTTGTGCGCTCCGTGTCCACCGCCTTCGTCCTGGGTCTGGTGGCGGCGGTGGCCCTCGGCCTTCTGGCCCCCCGCTTCACCCCGGCCGCCTGGTGGCAGCAGCGCTGGACGCCGTTGTTGCGCACAGGCAGTTGGATCCTCGCCCTGATCGTGGGCCTCGGCCTTGGCTCGGCCCTGGGAAGCCAGCGGGCCCTGGATCAGCCCTGGTTCAGCGCCCGCAACATCGACGTGACCGCCCCCGAGTGGCTGCGCGGTTCGATTGATGTTGGTGGGGTCACCATGCCGACCGCCCGGCTGTTCATCCTCGCCCTCACCGCCCTGGCCTTGGTGGCCGTGAACTGGTTCCTTCAGAAGAGCGCCTGGGGGATCCGCATCCGCGCCGTCACCCAGAACCGCTCGATGAGCAGCTGCCTCGGCATCCCCACCGAAACCGTGGATGCCCTCACCTTTTTCGTGGGGTCCGGCCTGGCTGGCATCGCCGGCGTTGCGGTGACCCTGCTCGGTTCCGTCGGCCCGAACCTCGGCGGCAACTACATCGTGCTGGCCTTCATGGTGGTGGTGCTCGGCGGGCTCGGCAAGCTCTGGGGCACGGTGGTGGCCGCCTTTGTCCTCGGCATCCTCGATTACGTGATCGGCTCCGGCTCGCTGTTGCTGTTGTGGCCTTCGATGCCAGCGGCCCTCAATGGCGTGATCACCTTCTTTGCCACCACCTCGATGGCGAAGGTGCTCGTGTTTGTGTTGATCATGGTGTTTCTGCAGTTCCGGCCGGCTGGGATGTTCCCTCAAAAGGGCCGCATGGTGGAGGCCTGATTCATGCCCTTTTCTGCAACGCCCCCCGCTTTTGTTCGCCGCTGGTGGCCCTGGATTCTGATCGTGGCCGCCGCCCTGATCCTGCCGGTGATCTTGCCGCCCTTTCGTCTTAATCTGCTCGGTCGCTTTCTTTCCCTTGGCATCGTGGCCCTCGGTGTGGATCTGATCTGGGGCTACACCGGCCTGCTCAGCCTCGGCCAGGGCATCTTTTTTGCCCTCGGCGGCTATGCCATCGGCATGCACCTTTCGCTCAATTCCCTGGAACCGGGCCAGTTGCCCGAGTTCTTCGATCTCTACGGAGTGAAGAGCCTGCCGGCCTTCTGGCAGCCATTCACATCACCACTGTTTACCTTGGTTGCCCTCTGGGTGATTCCTGCTCTGGTGGCTGGAATCCTTGGATTTCTGGTGTTTCGCAATCGCATCAAGGGGGTGTATTTCTCGATCCTCACCCAGGCGGCCCTGCTGGTGTTCTTCAACTTCTTCAATGGCCAGCAGAAACTGATCAACGGCACCAACGGCCTCAAGACCGACACAGCCAAGCTGTTCGGGCAGCTGGTTGGTTCGGATGCCATGCAGCGCAACCTGTTCTGGCTCACGGTGCTGCTGGTGATCGCCGCCTGGCTGCTCTGCCGCTGCCTCACCTGCGGCCGCTTTGGCGATGCCCTGGTGGCCATCCGCGACGACGAACCGCGCATGCGCTTCACCGGCTACAACCCCGCCATCTACAAAACGCTTGTTTTCACCGTTGCCGGTGCCCTGGCCGGGATCAGCGGAGCGCTTTACACGGTGCAATCCGGCATCGTGAGCCCGCAGTTCATGGCGGTGCCCTTCTCGATCGAGATGGTGATCTGGGTGGCGGTGGGCGGCCGCGGCACCCTGCTCGGGGCCGTGCTCGGGGCGGTGCTGATCAATTACGCCAAGAGCCTGATCAGCGAGCAGTTGCCCGAAACCTGGCTGTTCGTGCAGGGGGCCCTCTTCCTGCTGGTGGTCACTGCTTTGCCCGACGGACTGGTGGGCTGGTGGCGCCTGGGTGGCCCTGGCCGGATCCTGGCCATGCTCGGCTGGCCGCCCCGCTCTGCCACCTATCCCGGTCTGGATCTCGATCCCGCCGTGCAGGCTGAGCGGGCTGCCATTGAGAGCCGTTCGACCCCCGGTTCCGCCCATGGAGGTGAGCCATGAGCACCCTGCTTGAACTGCGGGGCGTGAGCGTGAGCTTCGATGGCTTCCTCGCCCTCAACGACCTCAACCTCGCTCTCCAGCCCGGCGAGCTGCGGGCCGTGATCGGCCCCAATGGCGCCGGCAAGACCACCTTCCTCGATGTGATCACGGGCAAGGTGCGTCCCAGCACGGGCGATGTGCTGTTCCGCGGCCGCTCCCTGGTGGGCACCACCGAGCACCGCATCGCCCGGCTCGGCATCGGCCGCAAGTTCCAGACGCCCCGGGTGTATCAGAACCTCACGGCCCGCCGCAATCTGGAGCTGGCGGTCAGCCGCCGCTCCCCTTTCGATCTGCTCTTCCGCGGTCTCGATGGCAGTAGGCAGGATCGGGTCGCCCACCTGCTGGGCGTGGTGGGTCTGGCGCCCCAGGCCCAGCAGTTGGCCGGAGGCCTCTCCCACGGCCAGAAGCAGTGGTTGGAGATCGCCATGCTCCTGGCCCAGGATCCCGACCTGCTGCTGGTGGATGAACCGGTGGCCGGACTTTCCGATGAGGAGACCGAGCACACCGGTGCGTTGCTGCGCAGCCTGGCGGGCGATCACACCGTGCTGGTGATCGAGCACGACATGGACTTCATCCGCAACCTCGACAGCCCGGTCACGGTGCTGCACGAGGGCCATGTGCTCTGCGAGGGCAGCATGGCGGAGGTGCAGCGCGATCCCCGGGTGATCGAGGTGTATCTCGGCGTTGACGACAGCGAGGACCAGCCATGACCGCCACTCCCCTCACCGCCCTGAGCGGCCATCCACCGGCCGCTGAGGGCCATCTGCTCAGCGTTCGCGACCTGAACGTGTACTACGGCGAAAGCCACATCCTGCGCAATGTCGATCTGTCGATCGCGCCGGGTCAGATGGCTTGCCTGGTCGGCCTCAACGGCGTGGGCAAGACCACCCTGCTCAAGACGATCATCGGTCTGCTGCGCCAGCGCAGCGGCTCGATTCAGCTGGCCGGCGAGGAGGTTTCGGCCCGGGAGCCCCACCAGCGGGCCCGCGGCGGCATCGGCTACGTGCCCCAGGGCCGGGAGATCATCCCCCAGCTCACCGTGCGGGACAACCTGCTGCTCGGTCTGGAGGCCCTGCCCGGCGGCATCACCCGCCACCGCCACATCGATCCGGTGGTGTTCGAGCTGTTTCCGGTGCTGGAGAAGTTCCTGGCCCGCCGCGGCGGCGACCTCTCCGGCGGCCAGCAGCAGCAGCTGGCGATCGCCCGCGCCCTGCTCGGCAAGCCCCGCCTGCTGCTGCTCGATGAACCCACCGAAGGGATCCAGCCCTCCGTGGTGCTGGACATCCAGCGCGCCGTGGCCCGCATCATCCGCGAAACGGGCATCAGTGTGTTGCTGGTGGAGCACCACGCCAGCTTCGTTCGCCAGGCGGACTGGTACTACGCCATGCAGAAGGGCGGGGTGGTGGCCAGTGGCCCCACCAGCGAGCTGAGCAAGGAGGTGATCCAGCGCTTCCTGAGCGTCTGAGCCCATTCCCTCGCGCGCCGCGGCCTCCGGCGCTGGAACCCTGCCTGGGCGTGGCGCGGGTTGGTCGATGCCCCTGGCTTTGCTAAGCGTGGGAAGCATCGAACCATTCCGCCCGCTGCCATGGCGACCTTCTCCCTGTTCCCCCGCACGCCGGGCTTCGCTCCCCTGCTCGGCCTGGCGATCGGCCTGAGCGGCCTCGCCGCCGCCCCCGCCCGGGCCGACCGTTGCGAATTCCTTACCCCCGTCGGTGGCAATGGGGTCACGCCGATCGTCACCAAGACGATCAGCGCCGGCAATCCCCTGGGCCGCCCCAACTGGAACACGGACTTCTTCGTGACCAAGCCCTACGCCAGCTACAAGCTCTTCTTCACGGCCGATTCTTCGGTGAGTGCCACCTATCCGCTTGAGGCCTATCTCAAGTTCACCGACGGCTCCAACCTGCGCGTTGCCGATGGCAACTTCACCCCCACCCCCGGCACCGGCGGCGCCAAGTTGGTGCAGGCTGTGCCCGGCAAGGCGGTGAATCAGGTGAACATCAAGGTGGGCTCCACCAGCAACATGGCCGCCACCGGCTTCACCTACCGCATTTCAGTGCAGGGCTGCAACTGAAGCGGCCGCCGGGGCGCCGGCTCCTGACCCGCTCAGGCCGGCGTCCCACCCTCCAGCAGGCCGCGCCAGAGGGCCTCGGCCGCCGCCGGCCCCAGCGCCGGCAGGCTTCGCCCTTGGATCTGGGTGATCGGCCGGCAGCTCAGGCTGTTGATCAGCACCGCCGCCTCGCCCTGTTCGAGGGACTCCGGCAGCAGCGGGGTTTCGCGGGCGATGTCCAGGCTCAGGGCCCGGCCCCGCATCACCCCCGGCAGGCAGCCGCTGCTCAGCGGCGGCGTGAGCCACTGGCCGCCCTGGCACACCAGCAGGTTGGCGGCGGCCCCGCAGCTCAGCTCGCCACCCGTGGCTAGAAGCAGGGCCTCATCGGCGCCGGCTTCGCGGGCCTCGCGGCGGGCTTGGATCTGGGCGGCGTAGGCGAAGGTCTTGCAGCGGCTCAGCCGGCTGGCGGGGTTGCGCCGTTCCCGCCGGCTGATGATCGTGCTGAGCGGCTCAAAACTTGGCGTTGCGGCCGTGAGCTGTAGCCAGAAGCGGGGGGGCGTGGCCCCGGTACTCGGCAGGTCGAGGCCGCGGGTCGCCCCGGCACTGCCCCGGCTCCAGTTGAGCCGCAGGGCACCGGTGTGGATGCCGCTCCGGTCCACCGCCGCGGCCACCAGGGGTTCAACGAGGCCGGCCAATGGCGGAGGCGGCAGGGCGAGCAGGGCCGCCCCCCCCTGCCAGCGATCCAGGTGCTCGGCCAGCAGCTGGATCCGGCGCTCTTCCACCAGCAGGGTTTCGAACAGGCCATCCGCTAGCAGCAGGCCCCGCTCATCGAGGGGCACCGTGAGCGCGCCCGGCGAACCCCACCGGCCCTGCTGCGGCGAGGCCGGATCACCGATCCAGGCGATCGACGCGGCGCTGGCATCGCTCATGGCCGGGCCCCCTTCATGCCAGGGCCTCTAGTAGGGGCTGGATCTTCCAGCCCATCTCCACCGCTTCGCCATGGGGATCGGAATCGGCCACGATCCCCCCGCCGGCATGGATGCGCAGCCGCTGGCCCTGCACCATCAGCGAACGGATCAGGATGTTGCTGTCGAAGCCGCCGCCGGCCTCGAGGTGGAAGAGGGAGCCGCAGTAGGGACCACGGGGTACCGGTTCGAGGGCGGCCAGCCGACGGATGGCCCGCAGCTTCGGCGCGCCGGTGATCGAGCCCCCCGGCCAGCAGGCCCGCAGCAGGTCGGTGAGGCCGCGGCCCGGCGCCAGCTGGCCGGTGACCACCGAGGTGAGGTGGTGCACCTGGGCGTAGCTCTCGAGGCCAACCAGCTGCGGCACCTGGATCGAACCCGCCACGCAGACCCGGCCCAGGTCGTTGCGGAGCAGGTCCACGATCATCACGTTTTCGGCGCGGTCCTTCGGGTCGCTCACCAGTTCGGCGGCGGCCGCCGCATCCGCCAGGGCCTCGCGGTGGCGCGGGCGGGTGCCTTTGATCGGCCGGGTCTCGACCCGGCCATCGGCCTCGCAGCGCAGGAAGCGCTCCGGCGAGGCCGACACCACCGCTTCGCTGGCGCTGGCGATCACCAGGCCGGCGAAGGGGGCCGGGCAGTGGCGCCGCAGGCGGCCGTAGAGGGCGAGGGGATCCACCGGTTCGGACAGCCGGGTTTCGCAGCAGGCGGTGAGGTTGGCCTGGAACAGGTCGCCGGCGGCGATCAAGGCCCGCAGCTCCGCCACCTGGGCGGCGTAGCGCTCGGCGGGGGTGTGCCAGTGCCAGGCCTCCAGGGGGATCGGCGCCATCGCCGTTGCCGGTAGAGGAGCCGCGATCGGCACGGCGCCGCTGGCGGCAGGGGAAACGGCAAGCCCCTCCAGCCGAGCCGCCATCGCGGCCAGGCGGTGGGGGTCCTCGCCCTCCAGCCAGCAGCGTTGTCCGGCGCGGTCGAAGTGGATCAGGGGGTCGTGGCGGGCGGCCCAGAGGGTCGCCATGTCGGACGCTTGCCAGTGGGCGGCGGTCTCCACCCAGGCCCCTGCCTCGTAGGCCAGCCAGCCGAGCCAGGGGCCGCCGCGGCGCTCGAGCGCCGCCAGGGCCGCGAAGGGATCGCTGGCACCCGGGCTGCCGGGCAGGCCGGCACAGCGAATCGTTTCCAGCGGGTCCACCCCGAGCACGGCCCGCCGGCCGAGGGGGCCGCCATCGCCCTCCAGCAGCACCAGGCCCGGCTGGGGAGCGCCGCCGCTCAGGGCCCGGGCCAGGTCCCAGGGTTCCCGCCAGGGCAATGGGTGGTGCCTCAGGGTTCTGCTCAAGGCTCCGCGGCCCGTTGGGGTGCCGCGGCATCGGGCTCCGCGGAGCGGCCGTTGCCCAGGGCTGCGCTGGTGAGGTCAGCCCGGCCCGCCTCCAGCAGGGCGGCATCGCGGATGCGACAGCTGTCGCACAGGCCGCAGGGGAGGGCCCCGCCGCCATAGCAGCTCCAGGTGTCGGCGATCGGCACGCCGAGCCGCAGGGCCTGGCGCACGATCTCGGCCTTGCTCCAGGTCACCAGCGGTGCCCAGAGCTGCGGTCCCCGCCCTTCCCGCCCGGCCCGGGTGGCCAGGTCGGCCAGGGTTTGGAAGGCCTCCAGGTAGTCCGGCCGGCAGTCGGGGTAGCCGGAGTAATCCACCGCATTGACCCCCAGCACCAGCCGCTCAGCCCCCCGGGCCTCCGCCAGGCTGAGGCCGATGGCGATGAACACGGTGTTGCGGCCGGGCACGTAGGTGGTGGGGATGGTGCCCTCCACCACCCCGCCGGTGGGCAGGGCGATGCGGCTGTCGGTGAGGGACGATCCCCCCCAGGCGGCCAGGTTCACGCCGATGGTGTGGTGCTCCGCCAGGCCGAGGCTGCGGGCCACCCGCGCGGCGGCCTCGAGTTCGCGGCGGTGGCGCTGGCCGTAGTCGAAGGAGAGGCCGATCACCCGCTGGCCGGCCTCCAGGGCCAGGGCTGCGGCGGTGGCGGAATCGAGCCCCCCCGAGAGCAGGGCAACGGCGGTGGGCGGGGTGCTCATCGGATCAGGCTGGCAGATTCCGGGCCCTTCGCCTCGACGGCTCCGCCTGCCCTGACCAAGATGCGGGAAGGTTCTTCACGCTCCGATGCCCTCCCCTCAGCCCATTGCCGGGCGCTGCCTGCGGCACCCCTGTCCCGGCTCCGCCGCCCGCGCCGGGGGCCGGCCTGCCGCCCGCGCCGCCGCCGTGGGGGCCGCCGTCCCGGTTGCGGCAGCCCTGGCGGGGGCCCTGCTGGTGTGGGGGGCGGGTCCCCTGCCGCCGGCCGGCGCCATTCCCCGCCTCGATCTCAAGCCCTACCCCGCCCCCGCCGCCGGCGAACGCCGCTGGGTGGTGCAACTTCCCGGGGTGCTCCCGCCGACGCGCGATCCCGGCATCTCGCCCCATCCGGAGGACTGGCGGGTGGAGCTGATCGTGGGCCGCAGCCTTCAGGTGGACTGCAACCAGTACCGCTTCAGCGGCCGCCTGCGCAGCCAGCCCGTGGCCGGCACCGACCTGCGGATCGTGCGCGTCAGCGACGTGACGCCGGTGGCCTCGACCCGCATGGCCTGCCCCCCCGGCGAACCGAGGCGCACCGCCTTCGTGCCGATGGGCAGCAAACCCTTCGTGGTGCCTTATAACACGAGCCGCCCGATCGTGCTCTACGCCCCGAAGGATCTGGAGCTGCGCTGGCGGCTCTGGAAGGCCGAGCGGCAGCAGTGGCCGGCGCGGGAGCTCTGATGCGGCTGGGCTGGGGGGCCAAGAGCCTGCAGGGATGGCGGGCCTTGCATACCCTTGGGCGATGCTGCATTGCGCAGCTCCCGCTCCAACTGCGCCATGGTTCATCGCCGCGACCGATCTGATCACCGTTTCCACGGGCCGGAGCCGGAGGAGCTCGAGGATTTCGAGCAGGGCGATGCCCCTGAGCAGGCCAGCGGTGAGCGGGCCCGCAAGCGCTCCCGCGGTCTGGGGGGCTGCGTGCCCTGGCTGATGGCCTCCCTGGCCCTGCTCGGCGGCGGCTTCTACTGGGGCTATCAGTTCCGCGCTGCCCAGAAGCTCTCCGCCGATGAGCTGCGTGAGCGGGAGCGCCAGGAGCTGCGCACCCTCGGCTGGCAGACCAGCGCCGATGGGGTGCTGACCCGCTGGTGCACCGATGACTGCAATCCTCCCAAGTTGTTCGGGGGCGGGATGGCCCGCATTTTCGAGGTGTATTGCAAGGACCGGCCCTGTGGTTCGATCCGGGCCACCTTCCGGGTGCTCGATCGCGATGGCAAGGAGATCGGCACCACCACCGCCAGCAAGGATGGCCTCCAGGGCGAGCGGTTGCGGCTGGTGGTGGTGAGTCCGGAGCCCCAGGCCCAGCGCTTTGAGCTCAAGGACTTCACCGCCCAGGCGATGGTTTATTGAGCGGCGCGGAGCAGGGCACGATGATCAAGCTGGCGCCTGGGCGAGCGGCCAAAAACCGCAAGCCTCTCCGCTCACGCACGATCCGGCTGGGCTCCCGTTTCGGGGCCGGTTTTGCCATGGCCATGGCCCTGCTGCTGGGCGGCTGCGAGGGCGGACTCAAACCGCCGGAAAACCTCCAGGTGGCGATCGCCACCGGTGCGGGCTCCGATGCGGTGGTGCGCAGCAGCCTGCAGCGGCTCGCCTCCCAGATGGCGGACGAGTTCATGCGCAACAACCCCGGCACCAATCTCCATCTGCGTTTTCTGCCGGAAGGGGAACTGCTGGCCAGCGTGCGCGATCACACCAACCTCGGGGCTGGCCCGGATGTGCTGATCAGCCGGGTGGCGCCGATGGCCAAGCTCTCCAGCGAGGGCCTGATCGTGCCCAGCAACCTGTCCCCCGAGCAGCTTGATCCCCTGCGGATCCAGTTCCTGCCCCGCTTCCGCCAGGGCAACCAGTTCGGTGCCCTTCCCTTCCTGCTCCAGCCCAGCCTGGCCTGTTACAACCGTGAGCGCCTGCCCAAGCCCCCCGCCACCCTCGACGCGCTCCTGAGCCGGGCTGCCGAGGGGGTGCGGGTGGGCCTGCCGTTGGAGATGGATGAGCTGCTGTGGTCTGCCAGTGGCTTCGGGGCCGCCCAGCCCCTGCTCAATGCCCTGGAGGTGGATCAGAAGATCCGGCGGCCGCTCAGCCCCACCGACCGGGCCAAGGTGCTGGCCTGGCTGGGTTGGTTGTACCGCGCCAATGTGCAGCCCACCCTCCAGTTTGTGGACAGCTCCGATGAACTGGTCCAGCGCCTCGCCACCCGCCAGCTGGACTGGATCAGCTGCAATGCCACCGCCATCCCCCAGCTGCGTCGCAGCCTGGGCTCGCGGCTGGCGGTGGCGCTGTTGCCCAGCGGGCCGGACGGTCAGCCGGCCGAGCCGATGGCGCGGCTGCTGCTGCTGAGTTTCGGCCGGGATTCCACCCCCAGTCAGCGCAGCGTGGCCGAACGCTTCGCCCTGTTCGTGCTCAACGATTTCAGCCAGAACAACCTGATGGTGAGGGCGGTGGGCAACATGCCGGTCAACCAGAACGTGATCGTGCCGGTGAAGGAATCGCCGCAGCTGGCCACGATGCAGCGCAGCCTCGAGGCCTCGATCGTGCCCAGCTTCCGCCAGGGCATCGGCCTGCGAACCCGCACCGAACAGCTTCGCCATCTGCTCAAGCAGGACGTGTACGGCGAACAGCCGCCTGAAAAGGTTCTGCAGGGCATTGAAGCTCTCGCCAACGTCACACCCTGATCCCGCTCCATGACCCAGCTTCTTTATGTGATCGGTGGTTGGCTCGGGCTGATCGGTCGGGGCTCGGTGCTGCTCCAGGTGCTGGTGGCCGTGGCCCTGCTGCTGGCCTACCGGGCCTGGCGTTTCCGCGGGCGTGGCGCGATCTCCCCCTGGCGCGCCGTGGTGGCCAAGCTGGGGCTGGTGGCGCTGTTCGGCCTGGCCAGCCTGCTGCTGCCCCAGCTGGGTTTTGCCGGCGGTCTGCTCGGCCTGTTCGGCCAGATCATGGCGATCTGGACCGGCCTGGCGGCCCTGCGGCTGCTGCTTCGCCGGGTCGTGGATGGCGAGGCGGTGGATGCCTACTGGCAGCGGGCCGTGCTGCCCCTGTTCCTGGTGCTGCTCGTGCTGGGCTTGATCCATCGCCTTGATGGTCTTGAGGAGATCGGCAATGTCCCCCTGCTGAAGCTCTTCGATCAGCACCTCAGCCTCGCCAATCTGCTGCTGCTGGTTGGGTTGCCTTACTTCCTGGTGGTGCTCTCCGAGTTGCCGGTGGTGCTGCTCGGCGAGGTGATGGGCCGCCTGATGGGCATGGGCTCGGGCAACCGCAAGGCGCTCGAACTGATCTTCCGCTACCTGCTGATCGGCGTTGGTGGGATCTGGTTGGCGGATCGGATCGGCCTGAACGGCACCGCCATCGCCGCCATCGCCGGCGGCCTCTCTGTGGGTCTGGGCTTCGGCATCAAGGAGGTGTTCTCCAACTTCGTGAGCGGGCTGTGGTTGCTGTTCGAGGGTTCGGTGCATCCGGGGGATGTGCTGATCCTCGATGGCGACACCTGCCAGGTGCGCAAGCTGGGGCTGCGGGCCACCACCCTCTGGCGCGACCGCGACAACGCCGAACTGGTGGTGCCCAACCAGACCTTCTTCACCTCCACCGCCACCACCTACACCGGCACCGATGACCGTCGGCGCGGTCAGGTGCTGATCGGCGCCGGCTACCAGCACGATCCCGAGCAGGTGATCGCCGTGCTGGAGGAGGTGGCCCGGGCCCATCCCCGCGTGCTGGCCGACCCGGCGCCGAAGGCCTTCCTGCTCGATTACGGCTCCTCCTCGATCGATTACGCCCTGCGCTTCTGGATGGCCGATCCGATGACCAACCTCGGCATCTCCAGTGAGCTGCGCCGCGCGATCTGGCACGCCTTCCAGCAGCACGGCATCGAGATCCCGTTCCCCCAGCGGGTGGTGCATCAGGCCCGCTGAGTGCCGGTCCGCTGGGCCCTTCAGCGCACCCCGAGCCACTTGTGGCTCTGCAGGCTGAGGCGCCAGGCCGGGTGGCTGCGCACGAAGGCGATCGCCAGCTCCTGGCCGCGGCGGCAATCCCAGCCGGGCTGCAGCAGCAGCGCCGGCCTGGCCCCATCGGGGTTCGCAGGATCGCCGGCCGCCCCTGAGCGGACCGTGTTCACCTGCCGGGCGGCGGCAGCCTGGGCCGCCATCGCCTCGGCAAACTCCAGATCGGCGGGATCATGCACCACCACCTTCAGCTCGTGGCATGCCCCCAGCAGTTCGGCGGTGGGGGGGCGGTGGCGCTTCGGGGAGAGGGTGATCCAGTCGAAGCGGCCGCTGAGGGGATCCACACCGCTGGTTTCGAGGTGGAGGGGCAGCCCGTTCGGCTGATCAGGGCTTCGCGTGGCCTGTTGGAGGGTCTCGCAGAGGAGATCAAGCCGATGGTGCAGCGGTTCCCCCCCCGTGAGCACCACGAAGGCGGCGCCGTCTGCGGCGGCGGCCCGGGCTTCGCCGCCGAGCTCCGCCAGGCTGCGGTCGGGATGGATGCTGCCAGGCCAGGAGTGCTTGGTGTCGCACCAGGGGCAGCCCACCGAACAGCCCGCCAGGCGGATGAAGAAGGCGCTGCGGCCCGCCTGCAGGCCCTCTCCCTGCAGGGAGTGGAACGTTTCCACCACCGGCAGGGTGGCTGGCGACATGGTGGTCCGATCGGGTGCGGGAGGGGAGTCTGGGCCAGCAATGGCGGGGAACCGGGAAGGCGGAACGGTGGGAGATTCCACGCTGGAGGGGGGCAGTGGCGGGCTCAGGCCAGGGGGGTGTGGGGCAAACCGCTGGTCTGCAGCTTGAGGGCGGCATCGATGCTGCCCGTTCCGTTCTCGCCGCCGGCGGGCCGGTGGCCCTGGGCCGCCTCGATCAGTCCCCGGAAGAGGGGGTGTGGCTTGCCGGGCCGAGACAGGAATTCGGGGTGGTACTGGCAGGCGGTGAAGAAGGGGTGGCCCTCCAGTTCGATCAGCTCCACCAGGCGCCCATCCGGGGAGGTGCCACTGATGCGGTAGCCGGCCGCCAGGAAGGGGTTGCGGTAGGCGTTGTTGAACTCGTAGCGGTGGCGGTGCCGCTCGTACACCACCTCATCGCCGTAGAGCCGCTGGCCGAGGGTGCCGGGGGCGAGGCGGCAGGGGTAGACCCCCAGGCGCATCGTGCCGCCGAGGTCCACCACGTCCTGCTGTTCGGGTAGCAGGTGGATCACCGGATGGGGGCTGGCCGGATCGAGCTCGGCGCTGGTGGCACCCTCCAGACCCGCCTGGTTGCGGGCCCATTCGATCACGGCGCACTGCATGCCCAGGCAGAGCCCCAGGAAGGGCACCCGCTGCTCCCGCGCCCAGCGGATCGCCGCCACCTTGCCGTCCACGCCCCGGTTGCCGAAGCCGCCGGGCACCACCACCGCATCCATCCCCTCCAGCAGGCCCGCGGCCCCCTGCTCCTCGATCTGCTCGGCGCAGATCCAGCGCAGATCCAGGGAGGCATTCCGGTCCAGACAGGCGTGGCGCAACGCTTCCACCACCGAGAGGTAGGCGTCGTTGAGCTGCACGTACTTGCCCACCAGGGCCACCTTCACCGCTGGGCCGGGATCCCTCAGGCGCTGCACCAGTTCGGCCCAGCGCACCATGTCGCTGGGGTGGTCCGGCAGGTCGAGGACATCAAGCACCTGGCGGCAGAGGCCCTCCTGCTCCATCGCCAGCGGCACCGCATAGATGCTGTCGGCATCGAGGGCCTGGATCACGCCGCCGGTGGGCACGCCGCAGAAGCCGCCGATCTTGGCCTTGAGGTCGGCGGAGATGGGCCGGTCGCTGCGGCACACCAGCACATCGGGCTGGATGCCGATCGAGCGCAGCTCCTTCACCGAGTGCTGGGTGGGCTTGGTCTTCAGTTCGCCGGAGGTGCCAATGAACGGCAACAGGGTCACGTGCACGTACGCCATGTCGCGGCGGCCCACATCGCCACGGAACTCGCGGATCGCTTCGAGGAAGGGCAGCGATTCGATATCGCCCACCGTGCCGCCGATCTCGCCGATCACCACATCGGCGCCGGAGTTGGCGGCCACCCGGTGGATGCGCTCACGGATTTCGCCGGTGATGTGGGGGATCACCTGCACGGTGCCACCGTTGTAATCGCCGCGGCGCTCCTTATTGATCACCGACTGGTAGATCGAGCCGGTGGTCACGCTGTTGAGGCGTGACATGGCGGTGTCGGTGAAGCGCTCGTAGTGGCCCAGATCCAGATCGGTCTCGGCGCCGTCCTCGGTGACGAACACCTCGCCATGCTGGAACGGGCTCATCGTGCCCGGATCCACGTTCAGGTAAGGATCGAGCTTGAGGATCGAAACGCTGTAGCCGCGGCTCTTGAGCAAGCGCCCCAGGCTGGCGGCCACGATGCCCTTGCCGATGCTGGAGACCACCCCGCCGGTCACGAAGACGAACTTCGTGCTCTGGCTCCCGGCGGCGGAGGTCATGGCATCTTCAGCTGACTTCCCAATCTACCGGGGGTCATTCCTGGGGCCAGACGCCCTGACAGTCAGCCTCGGGCTTCCACGGTCTGGGCTTGCCCATGCCGGCAGGCCCCGGCGGCTTTGGTGGCGGTGCGCGTTTCAGCCCTCCAGCAGGCTGCGCAGCATCCAGGCCGTTTTTTCGTGGATCTGCAGCCGCTGGGTGAGCAGGTCCGCGGTGGGCTGGTCGTTGGCCTCACCGGCGAGGGCCAGCACGCCGCGGGCGGTGCGGGCCACGGCCTGGTGACCATCCACCAGTTCGGCCACCATCGCCATCGCCCCCGGCACGCCTTCGGTTTCGGGAATCGAGCTGAGGGCCGCGATCGCCCGGGCGCCGTAGGGGGCCGGGAAGCCGAGGGCCCGGATCCGCTCGGCGATGGCATCGAGGGCGGTCCAGAGCTCGGTGTACTGGTCCATGAACATCAGATGGAGCGTGTTGAACATCGCTCCGGTCACGTTCCAGTGGAAGCCGTGGGTCTTGCCGTAAAGCACGGTGGTGTCCGCCAGCACCTGGCCCAGGCCGCTGGCGATCTGTTGGCGCTGCTCGGTCGAAAGGCCGATGTCGATGGGTCGGGAGGTGGAGGCCATGGGGTGATCCAAGGCGGAGTGACAGCGCCTTGCTGATGTCCTAGCCAGCGCTGACCGGGCCGCCTTCCCCGCGTTGAACTCTGTTGCGCGCTGGATGCCGGCGCACCAGGTCGGTGGAGGCACGATTAGCCAAGCCAGGGCGGCAACGGGGGCCGATTCCAGGCTGAGATCCCTGCAAACCGGGATGGGCCGTTCGCCGCGATTGTTGTTCGGATTGCTGGCAAAGGCGGCCCGACCCGCGGAGCGCTCAGCCTTTGCCGACGTCTCGACGCGGTCGGAAGCGGCAGGCGATCCGAATTCGCACGGCGGCATCTCCGCCAACAGCGCCCTGGTCGAGCAGGCCCATTGCCGCGGTGTCAGGAACCCTTCCAGCGCTTGACGATGGCCTCAATCTCACCATCGAAGCGCATGCGAGAGATCTCCAGATTGATCCGGTCCCGATCGGGCTTGTCGAGGGTGGCTCCGAACACGAAGGCCTGGGGGGTTTTGTTGTAGGTCTGACCGGAAATGTGATAGTGCGATGGATTAGCAATCTTGCGACTCAGGATCTCAACCCGCGCCGAATCCGCCATGATGCTGCCCACGGCGCGACGGCTCAGGGCCCCCAGCATCGCCTCGTCACCCGAGATCGGCTTGATCCTGTTGAGCAGCTGAGGTTGACGGAGTTTTTTCGCTTGCTGCTTCAGCCACAGTTCGCTCACGGTGCCGGCATCCACCCCAACCCCCGACCGCAGTGCCAGCAGGAGGCTGTCCTGCTCAGAAACATCAGCCGGCAGGGTGGACTTGAAGACAACGGTTGCCGTGGTACCCACAAACACTGATGTCACCACGAGACGGCAGATGTTCACCAGCGTTACCATCAGGATGCTGGCGGGACCGGAGCCCATCTTGTAGATGCCTGTGCCCATCACCTGCATCATCCAGCCCTTGAAGAAGGTGCGGGCCTGATGGCCGGAGTCGATGTCCTTGTGATCAAAGCCACGGCTGATCAGCCAAATCAGACTCGTGCCGACAAAGGTGATCGCAAACAGCAGCATGATGGTGTCACGCAGGATCTGTTCCTTGCTGATCTTCTTCAAGATCGAGAGAACACCTTCGCTGCTGTTCGCCGAGAGAAAAGCTAGACTGTCTTCCTGGTAAGGAACAGAAAAGTCAACCCGCTCTAATCGCTCCGCAATGATATTGAGGCAGGAGATCGCCACATCCACCTCGCCCGCCGCAGCTGCTGCGACGGCGGCGTTCGGTGTTGGCAGCGGTTGCAGCACATAGCGCCACCTCTGGTGCTGAGCGATCGATTCCCACAGGTCAACCGCGGATCCTGAGGCCTGCCCGTTGTTCAGCTCTGAGCAGGGCATGGCGTTCTGCACGACCCCCACGCGCAGGATCCCTGGCTCGGCGGCTTGTGCCGAGGGAATAACCATCGCGGTCGAGAAGGCGCCGGACACAATCATCCCGCAGCCGCTGAGCCGGGCCAGTTCTCGCCGGAAGCGCCGCATTGGCTTCAGCCCTCTTCCGGGTCCCAGGTGCTGGCCACGTGGAGCTCCTCGAGTTGCTTGCCGGACACACCGGCGGGGGCCTGGGTCATCAGGCAGCGGGCCTGCTGGGTTTTGGGGAAGGCGATCGTGTCGCGGATGGATTCCTCGCCGGCCAGCAGCATCGTCATGCGGTCGAGGCCGAAGGCGATGCCGCCGTGGGGCGGGGCGCCCATGTCGAGGGCCTCGAGCAGGAAGCCGAACTGACGCTCCGCCTCCTCCAGGGGCAGGCCGATCGTTTGCAGCACCTGGCGCTGCAGGGCTGAATCGTGGATGCGCAGCGAGCCGCCGCCGAGCTCCAGGCCATTGAGCACCAGGTCGTAGGCCTGGGCGCGGGCGGTGGGGAGGGTGTCGGCCCAGCGCTCGGGGTCGGTCCCGAGGTCTTCGCTGTTGGGGGCGCAGAAGGGGTGGTGCAGGGCCTCGTAGCGGTTTTCGCCGGCGTTGAACTCGAACATCGGGAAATCCACCACCCACAGGAAGTTCCAGGTGGTGTTGTCGCGATCGGCGCTCACCAGGCCCAGCTCGCGGGCGAGATATTGGCGCACCCGATCGAGGGCCTTGTTCACCGTGGCGGTGTCGCCGGCGCCGAACAGCAGCAGGGTGCCGGGGGTGGCGCCGGTGCGCGCCAGCAGCTCGGCCTTCTTCGCCTCGGTGAGGTTGTCCTTGATGGCGCCGATCGTGTCGATCTCGCCGTTCTCCCGCACCCGGATGAAGGCCAGGCCGCCGGCTCCGGCCTTCTGGGCCTCGCTGAACACATCGCCGCCCGGCTTGATGCGCACGTTGCTGATCGCCTCGTTGCCACCCGGCACCGGCAGCACCTTCACCGCGCCGCCGGCCGCCACGGCGCCGGAGAACACCTTGAAGCCCATGTCGGCCACCAGATCGCTCACGTTCACCAGCTCCAAGCCGTAGCGGGTGTCGGGACGGTCGGTGCCGTAGCGCTCCATCGCCTCGTGCCAGGTGAGGCGGGGGAGGGGCAGGGGCAGCTCGATCCCCTTGGCCTCCTTCCAGATTGCGGCGATCAGGCGCTCGTTGAGGGCCAGGATCTGCTCCTGGTCCAGGAAGCTCATCTCCAGGTCCAGCTGGGTGAACTCCGGCTGGCGGTCGGCCCGGAGGTCTTCATCGCGGAAGCAACGGGCGATCTGGTAGTAGCGCTCCAGGCCGCCCACCATCAGCAGCTGCTTGAACAACTGCGGCGACTGGGGCAGGGCGAACCATTCGCCGCCGCAGACCCGGCTCGGCACCAGGTAGTCGCGGGCGCCCTCGGGGGTGGAGCGGGTGAGCACCGGCGTTTCCACCTCGATGAAGCCTTCACCGGCCTCGGCCGGGCCGGCGCCGGCCAGGAAGGCACGGATCGTTTTCACCACCTGATGGCGCAGGCGCAGGTTGCCATTCATGCGCTCGCGGCGCAGATCGAGGTAGCGGTGCCGCAGCCGCAGCTCCTCGCGGGTGTTCTCCTCGTCGTGCACCGACACGGGGAAGGGCAGGTTGCCCTTCACGGCGTTGAGCACGGTGATGGCGCTGGCCAGCACCTCGATCGCGCCGGTGGCCAGCCGTTCGTTGAGCGATTCGGCCGGGCGGGCCCGCACCGTGCCCTCCACCTGCAGCACCGTTTCATTGCGCAGATGGCTGGCGGTGCTGAACACGGCCTCGAAGGTGGCCCTGGCGGCGGGGTCGGCGCCGGCCAGCTCCGGATCCACGGTGATCTGCACGGTGCCGCTGCGGTCGCGCAGGTCGATGAAGATCACCCCGCCATGGTCGCGGCGGCGGTCCACCCAGCCGCAGAGGGTGGTGGCCTGGCCGATGGCCTCACGGCGCAGATCTCCGCACCCGTGGCTGCGCATGGGGGAACCGAATCGAATCGGCGATTTTCCCACGGCGCCCCGGCCGGCCCTGCGGGCCTGGATCAGGGTCGCCGGTAGAAGGGCCGCTTCACCACGACGGCGGGCTCGGCCTTGCCGCGGATCTCCACCGCCAGGGCGGTGCCCAGCTTCGCCAGGCCGGCGGGCACGTAGGCCAGGGCGATCGCCTGGCCCAGGGTGGGCGACCAGGTGCCGCTGGTCACCTCTCCCACCACGGCGCCGTCGTGCAGCACCGGGTAGCCGTGGCGGGCGATGGCGCGGCCCTCCAGCCGCAGCCCCACCAGGCGCCGCCCCACCCCTTCGGCGGTCTGCCGTTCCAGGGCCTCGCGGCCGATGAAGGCGGCGGGCATCTCCAGGTGCACCAGCCAGCCGAGGGAGGCCTCCAGGGGCGTGGTGGTCGCGTCCATGTCGTTGCCGTAGAGGTGCATGGCCGCCTCCAGCCGCAGGGTGTCGCGGGCCCCAAGGCCGCAGGGGGTGACCCCAGCGGCCAGGAGTTGCTCCCACAGGGCCAGACCCGCCTCGCGCTCCAGCAGCAGCTCGAAGCCGTCCTCGCCGGTGTAGCCGGTGCGGGCGGCGAACACCGGCGCTCCGGCCGCGGCGCCTTCACCCCCCCTGAGCACCAGATCGCGGTGGCCGAAGCGGGGCAGGCCCGCCAGGCTTTCTCCCACCAGGGCCTCCAGCCGCGCCGGCGCCTCCGGACCCTGGAGGGCCAGCAGGATGCCTTCGGGGCCCTTGCGATCGGCGATGCCGGCCGGCTCCAGCTGGCTGCGGATCCAGGCGGTGTCCGCCTCGGCGCAGGCGGCGTTGATCACCAGCAGCAGCTCATCGGTGTCGCTCCGGCCCCGGTCGTAGACGATCAGGTCGTCGCGGATGCCGCCGGATTCGTTGAGCAGCACCGTGTAGCTGGCTTCGCCGGGGCCGATCCGGAACAGGTCGGTGGGCACCAGACGCTGCAGCGCATCCTTCACCCCATCGCCGCGCAGGCTGAGCACCCCCATGTGGGAGATGTCGAAGACCCCACAGCCTTGGCGCACGGCGTTGTGCTCCGCCACCAGGCCGCTGAATTGCACGGCCATCTCCCACCCCGCGAACGGCACCAGGCGGCCCCCGGCCGCGGCGACCGCAGCGTGGAGGGGGGTGCGCCGCAGGCTGCTGTCCGGGGCGGACGGGGTGGTGGAGGCATCGGCCATGGGAGGGCTGGGGGAGCGGCGAACCTGGATGGCGGGATCCTATGGAGCCCGAAGTCCGGAGAAAGTCCGCAGATGGGCTGGGATTCGGTTCCGCGCACTGTTCAGCAGGAACCAAGGTGATTACGTTGAGCGGCCAACCCTGATCTGATCCCGCCGGAATGGGCCAGCGCCCCTGCTGCCGCAGCTGCCGCCACTGCCTTCCCCCCGAGGGAACGCAGCTGGGCTGGTGCCAGTTGCGCCAGCTTCCGATCCATGCCGAGCTGGTGGCGGAACTGTGGTGCCACCACTGGACGGCCCGGCCCCCGCGGCTGCCGGTGACGGGAGCGGCGACCGCGTCATCGCTGGCGCCCCAGGGCAACGAGCAACTTTCCCTGGCTTCGATGCTGCAGGGATCCTGAGCCTGATCCGCAGGCTTCCGCCTCACCCCGGGGCTGCAGTAGCGCAGTCGGCGGCCTGGATGGACCGACTCAGAAGCAGATCCGCAGCGTCCACCCTGCTGTCACGATCACGCCGGTTCGTACACCTTGATACACGCCTAGGATCAGTCGGGATTTACATTTGCAAGATTAATCATCAGATGGCTGCGGCTTTCGTAGTCTTCGGTCGTCTTTTACGGCTGCTTTGAGTTCGTCTCTGCAGGTCCCGGTCCAACCGTTCACCCCTGGAGGTGCCCCACGTTGGTTGCTACGCCCACCCTCACCACGCCTCTGGAACTGCTCACCGCCCAGGTGGACTGCGAAACTTTCACGCTTCCGACCGGCGCCCATGTGTTTCATCGCGGCAGCGCGGCGAACGCCATTTATGGGCTTAAACGCGGCATCGTGGAGCTTGAGGGCGCCGAGGCCGAGCGGATCTGTTACCGGCCGGGTGAGCTGTTCAGCTTCCAGGACATCGTGTGGCGGCAGGGTCAGCACCGCAGTGATGCGATCGCCCGCACCCCGGTGGAAGTGCTGCGGCTCGACCGGCTGCGCTTCCTCAACCTGCTCCACAACCACCCCACCCTGGCGATCCTGCTGATCGCCCAGCAGCACGACCGCCTGCGCGAACAGCGCACCAGCGGCACCTGCGTCTACTGACCTCCTGAACGGATCGCCCTAAGGGCGGCCGAGGAGCAGCAGCAGACTCCGCACCACCTTGGCGGCCAGCACCGCACTCACCCCGGTGGGGTCGAGTTGGGGTGCCAGTTCCACCACGTCGGCGCCCACCAGGCGGTGGTGGCGCAGCTCCTCCACCAGCAGGGCGAACTCGCGCCAGTGGAAGCCCCCGGGTTCGGGGGTGCCTGTGCCGGGCAGCACGGCAGGATCAAACCAGTCGAGATCGACGGTGAGGTACAGGGGGCGTCCCCGCAGGGGCATCAGGGCCTCAGCCATGCGCTCGATCGCCACCAGCCGCCCGCTGTTGCGCAACTCCGCGAACTCGTCGCCGGTGCCGCTGCGGATCGCGACCTGCAGGAGCGTGGCACTGGGTAGCACCTCCAGGCAGCGCCGCATCGCACAGGCATGGTTGTGGCGGCTCCCCAGCCAGGAGTCGCGCAGGTCGGCGTGGGCATCGAGCTGCACCAGCACCAGATCGGGATGGCGGCGGGCCACCGCCGCCACGGCGCCGCTGCTGATCGAATGCTCCCCTCCGAGCATCAGGGGAGCGAGTCCCAGGTCCAGCACGGCGCTGGTGGCCTGCTCCACCGCCGCCACCACCGGTTCAGGGGCGCCGTGGGGGATGGCCACCGCGCCGAGGTCGGCGAAGGCCAGCGCCTCGAGGTCCAGCCCCAGCTGGGGGCAGTAGGTCTCCAGGCCGCTGCTCACCTCCCGGATCGCCGCCGGCCCGAAGCGGGTGCCGGGCCGGAAGGAGGTGGTGCCGTCGTAGGGAACCCCGAACAGCCCCACCCGGCAGCCGGCGGGATCGCGGCGGCTGGCCATGTAGAGGGCGCCGTCGGTGTCGAACCGGTCGGCGTCGAGGGTCGCGGCGGGTGGGCTGGAGGTGTTCTGCATCGCTCCAATCTGCCCGCTGGCGCCGACGCCGCCCGATCCTGCGAAGACAGACCCTGGCTGCCACCAGCCCTGGGACGAACCGCTCAGCCCAGCTCCCGCTCGATCGCCGCGGGGACCGCGTCGAAGCCACCCCGCTGCCAGCGGGGGCTCCAGATCTCACAGCCCTCGGCCACGGCCGCGGCACGGGCTGGATCGGGCTGCCGGTAGCGGGGCCCATCGACGGCGGCGAAGGTCCAGCTCCACCAGCCGCTCGGGTACATCGGCACCCAGCCGTAGAGCGGATCGGCATGGCCGAACACCTCGCGCAGCAGGCGCACCGTGTCGAGGTGAACCTGGCGGAAGGCCTCGGGGGATTCGCTCTGGGTGGCGAACACCCCGCCCGGCCGCAGGATGCGGCGGCAGTGCGCGAAGAAGGCTCGGTTGAACAGGCCCTCGGCCGGGCCCGCCGGATCGGAGCCGTCGACGATCACCACGTCGTAGCTGGCATCGGCGGCCTCGGCGACCCAGGCGATGCCATCGCCCACGGTGAGGTGGAAGCGCGGATCACTCCAGCAGCCGCCGCCGATCGTCGGCAGGTGCTCCTGGCTCCAGGCCACCACCAGGCCGTCGATCTCCACCATGTCGAGGTGCTGCACGCCGCTGTGGCGCAGGCATTCGCGGGCGGTGCCGCCGTCGCCGCCGCCGATCACCAGCACCCGCTCGATCCGCTCGGCGGCGCAGAGGGCCGGATGCACGATCGCCTCGTGGTAGTGCCGCTCCTGGCGCTCGGCGGTCATCCAGCAGCCATCGAGCAGCAGGCCCTTGCCGTAGCGCTCGCTCTCGATGATCGTCACCCGCTGGAACGGGGAGGACTGCTCGGCGATCACCCGGCCGGCCAAACCGTAGCGAACGCCGCGGTGGATCTCATCGATCCAGCCGGGGGTGGGATCGGCCGCCGGGATGGACGCTGCCGGCTCGGATGGGGTGCTCACGGGCCTGGGGGAAGAGGGTCGCCAGGACCAGCTAAGCGCCCCGGTCGCCATCGCCGCCGGCATTGCGGCGCACCAACCACCGGTGCGGACGCGCTCATTCGTTCTGGAAGCGCTGGGCGATGGCCCGGAAGGTTTCGGCCTCGGCGTTGAACGCCTCCACCACGGTGGGGTCGAAATGGCTGCCGCTGCCGGCCTGGATCATGGCCACCGCCTGCTCGTGGGGGAAGGCCTCCTTGTAGACGCGCCGCCAGATCAGGGCGTCGTAGACATCGGCCACCGCCATCAACCGGGCCGGCAGGGGGATCGCCTCGCCGGCCAGGCCTTCGGGGTAGCCACTGCCATCCCATTTCTCATGGTGGCCGTAGGCGATCTGGCGGGCCACGGTGAGGAAGCTGCTGGGCAGATCGAGCAGTTTCTCGGCGGCCTCGATTGTTTCCAGGCCAAGGCGGGTATGGGTTTTCATGATCTCGAACTCCGCCACGTCGAGGCGGCCCGGCTTGAGCAGAATCGCGTCCGGGATGCCCACCTTGCCGATGTCGTGCAGGGGGGCTGATTTGAACAGAATGTCGATCAGGATGTCGTCGAGCCGATCGACAAAGCGACTCTGCTGACGCAGCCGCTCGGCCAGGGTGCGCACGTAGTGCTGGGTGCGGCGGATGTGCATGCCGGTCTCGTTGTCGCGGGTTTCCGCCATCGAGGCCATCGCCATGATCGTCACGTCCTGCACCATCTGCACCTCGCGGGTGCGCCGCTCCACCTCGGCCAGCAGATCTTGGTTGTAGTGACGCAATTGATCGGACGAGGATTTCAGCGCCAGCTGGGTGGCGACACGCGCCTGCAGGATCGGCGGGGAGATGGGTTTGGTGATGTAATCCACGCAGCCGCAGCTGAAGCCCTTCTCCTCATCCTGGATCTGGCTGCGTGCGGTGATGAAGATCACCGGAATCGCCGCCGTTGCGGGATCGGCCTTGAGTTGGCCGCACACCTCGTAGCCATCGAGGCCCGGCATCATCACGTCGAGCAGGATCAGATCCGGCGGGGCTGCCTGGCGGGCCATCCGCAGGCCGGTGCTGCCGTCGTTGGCGAGCAGCACCCGGTAGCGGGGCCGCAGCAGCTGAAAGATCAGCTCGAGGTTCTCAGGGGTGTCGTCGATCACGAGCACGGTTGCCCGGTCCGCCTCGGCGGGGCGGGGCGCGGTGAGGGTGTCGGGGCTGCTGCTCATGGTCTGAGCTCCGCTGGGCCGCTCTCCGGGCGGCTCGGCGCTTCGGTTGCCGGGTTGGTCTCGGGGTCGGGCGATCCGGCCCGGGCCTGCTGGAGCGCCGCCACCAGCTCCTGGTGGGCCGCCGCCAAGGCGAACTGTTCCAGATGGGAGCCGATCGTGCGCACCACCTCCTCCCCCAGCCGCGGCTGCAGGGAGGCTTCGAGGCTGCGGAACAGTTCGATGGCCTCGCCGTCCCCCTCGGCCAGCAGCGTCGTCAGCCGCTCCAGGGCGGCCCGATCGGCCGGCTGGGGGGCGGGAGCGGCGGCGGCCGGCAGAGCTTCGGGCTGGTCGGCCGTCACGGCCCGGCTGCGGATCACCGACACGGTCTGCTCAAGGGTGCGATCGAAGTGGGCCAGGGGCACATCCCAGGCTCCTCCCTGCTGCAGGGCCCGATCAAGCTGGGCCGCGGCCTCCGCCAGGGCCGTGGCCCCCAGGTTCGCGGCCACCCCCTTCACGGTGTGGGCGATCCGCTGGGCCTCGCTGCCGTTGTTGGCGTTCAGGGCTTCCGCCACCCGCTGGGCGGCTGAGGCCTGGGTGTTGGCCAGGCTGGTGAGCAGCTGCCGGTGCAGGCGGCGGTTGCCGGCCGTGCGCCGCAGCCCGGCGGCCAGATCGAAGCCCGGCAGCTCCTCGCCGCCGTTGGGGTCTGTCGCTTTCAGAGCGGGAGAAGCGCCGGCAGCCGCGCCCTGCCGGGCCGGATCGAGGGGCCTCTTCAACGCTGGACGGGAGGGCGGTCCGCCGACCCCGGCGCGGCCGCTCCAGCGCGCCAGGCTCTGGAAGAGGCTGTCCGGCTCGATCGGTTTGGTGATGTGATCCTGCATGCCAAGCGCCTGGCAGCGCTGCCGTTCCTCCATCAGGGCATGGGCCGTCATCGCCAGCACCGGCAACCGGTCCCAGCGGCTGTCCTCCCGGATCCGCCGTGTGGCCTCCCAGCCATCCATCACCGGCATGTTGAGGTCCATCAGCACCAGATCGAAGGGGAGAGGCCCTTCGGCCGCGCTCTCCCCGGTGCTTTCGAGCCGCTGGAGCGCCTGGGCTCCATCCTCGGCCACGGTGACCACCACCCCCGCCGCCTCGAGCAGCTCGCAGCAGATCTGCTGGTTGATGGTGTTGTCCTCCACCAACAGCACCCGCAGTCCAGCCAGCGGCAGGGCCGCGGCCTCCTCCGCCGCGTTGCCTGGGGCCGGCTGCGCAGGTTCGAGGGCGGGGGGCTCGCCGAGGCCCACCAGGATGTCGAGGAGCTCCGATTGGCAGACGGGTTTGGTGAGGAAGCCGCGGATGCCGCTCTGATCGGCGGCCTGGCGCACATCGTCGCGGCCGAAGGCCGTGACCATCACCACCTCGGGAGCCTTGTTCCCTTGTCGCTGCCGCAGCTGTCGCTCGGTTTCGAGGCCATCGATCCCCGGCAGTTGCCAGTCGAGCAGCACCAGATCGAAGGGATGGCCGGCTTCGGCCGCCTGCTGCACCCGCTCGAGGGTTTCCTCACCGCTGCTGCAGTTGGAGAGCTGCAGCGGCAGCTGGGCCAGGTGGGCCTCCAGCACCTCCAGGGCGATCGGGTTGTCGTCGACCAGCAGCACCCGCAGGTTGTTGAGCTGCTCGGGCAGCACCGGCGTGGCCAGCGTCGCCCCCAGGCCGAACCAGGCGGTGGCCCGGAAGCTGCTGCCCTCGCCCACGCTGCTGGAGGCTTCGATCGTTCCCTCCATCAGGCCCAGCAGGTGGCGGCAGATGGTGAGGCCCAGGCCGGTGCCGCCGAAGTGGCGGGTGGTGGAGAGTTCGGCCTGCTCGAACGGTTGGAAGAGCTTGGCCAGCTGGCCTTGCTCCATGCCGATGCCGGTATCGGTCACCTCGAAGCTGAGCTGCACCCGCTCACCCCGCCGCTCGAGGCAGCGGATGTGGAGAAGGATCTGGCCGATGTTGGTGAATTTGCAGGCATTGGAAAGCAGATTCAGCAGCACCTGCCCCAGCCGCAAGGGATCGCCATTGAGCTGGCGCGGCACCTTTTCATCCACCAGGAACAGCAATTCGAGGCCCTTGTCGAAGATCTTCTGGGCCACCATGCTGGTGAGATCGGCCAGCACCGTATCGAGCATGAAATCGGTATGTTCGAGCGTCATCTTGCCCGCCTCGATCTTGGAGAAATCAAGGATGTCGTTGATGATGCTCAGCAGCTTCTGGCCTGCTGTGTTGATCTTGCTGATGTAATCGCGCAGCCGCGGCTCGGGATCGGCCCGCAGGGCCAGATAGGACATGCCGATGATCGCGTTCATCGGGGTGCGCAGTTCGTGGCTCATGCGCGACAGAAACTCGCTCTTGGCGGCATTGGCCTGTTCCGCCACCCGGCGGGCATCGATCAGCTCCAGCTCCTGGCTGCGATGGAGGGTGATGTCTTCACCGGAGCTCAGCAGGCCGATCACCTGGCCGTTGTCGCCCCGCAGCAGGCTGCTGTTCCAGCGCATCAGCAGGATGCGGCCATCCTGGCTGCGGACGTGATATTCGAGGCTCGCTGCTTCGCCCAGGTCGGTCACATCGGCCTGGCTGGCCATCGAGGAGCGCGGCTGCTGACCGGAGGCCTCCATCCGGGCGGCCCGCTCCAGGGCCTCCCGCAGCAGGCGGCGGGGCTCCGGATCCACCATGCAGTCGTCAAGCCAGTTGCGCCCCAGCCAGCGGGCCGGCGCAAACCCCAGCAGTCGGCAGCCCACCTCGTTGAGCAGGGTGATCTCGCCGCGCATGCCGATCGCCAGCAGGGCGGTCTGCACCGTCTGGATGTAGGCCTGGATCCGGTTGTTGCTGCGGTTGAGCGTGGCGGACCGGTCCTGGATGCGGTGGCTCATCCGGTTGAAGGTGCGGGCCAGGGTGGCGATCTCGTCGTTGCCGCTTACCGCCAGCGGCCTGAGGTTCTCCTCTCCCATGACATCGAAGCCCTGCACCGCATCGTGCAGCTCCCGCAGGGGGCGGGTGAGGCTGCGGCCCAGCAGCAGCCCGGCCCCTGTCACCAGGCCGGTGGTGATCAGGCTAAGGGCGAGCAGCTTGTTGCCCAGGTCGGCTGACGCCGCCAGCACCTCCCGGCGATCCATCGACACCAGCAGGCCGATGCCGCCTCGCTGGGCCGGGATCCAGGCGCCCACCCGGCGGAGGCCGTCGCTGTCGGTGACGTTGCCTGCCGCATCGCTGGGCCGGCTCAGCAGGGGACGGCCCAGGAAACCTGGGTTGAGCGGTTCGAAGGCCAGGGGCTTGGAAGGGCTGCCGTTCGGCGCTCCGGCCAGGGGCACCATCACCCGATCACGGCCCTGCTGTTGCAGCACCACCAGCTGGGCCCTGCCGCTGCGGCCCAGGGCGAGTTGCTGGCTTTCCAGGATCGGCTCCAGCTCCGTGCTGTTCAGATCGGCCGCCAGCAGGCCGGCCTCACCCCCGGGCCCCCTCAGGGGCAGCGCCAGCACCGCGCGGCCCCGCTGCGGATCGGCCAGCAGCACCGCCTGCCGGCCTCCCCCTGCGGCCGCCTCGGCGGCGATGGTTGCGGGGATCGGAGCGCTGGCAACGCCGGTCTGGAGCAGCACCCGCCCCTGCTGGTTCAGCAGTGTCACGTTGCTGAACTGGCGCCGCCCGCCGGCGGCCTCAAGTTCGGCCCGGGCTTCCGCCAGGCGCTCCTGGGGCAGGGGCCCCAGGGCCGTCCGGATGCTGGGCAGCGCCGCCAGGGATGCCAGGTCGCGGCCTTGGCGGCTGATCAGGGCTTCGAGATCCTCCAGGGTCTGGTCGCCGATCTCCTCGGCTTGTTGAATCCGGTTGGCCAGAAGGCTGGCCTTGAATTGTTGAAGGGTCAGGAACTGGCTGGCGAGCAGAGGCGCCAGGCCCACCGCCAGCAGCACCAGGGTGAGCCTGGCCGTGATCGGCAGGTGGCCGAGAACCTCCCTGAGGGTGCGGCGCTCACCGCCGGAGGAGCTGGACGGGCTGGTGGTCATGGCCGGCACGCCATGAAGGCAACTTTTCGGCCGTGCGCGACGTGCTGGGCCCGGCCGGGAAGGCGATGGTGGGCCGGTCGCGGCATCAACCCTGTTCAGTGCCTGAAATCAGGTTAGGGAATCCGCCTCGGAAGGAGCCTGGATCCGCCGCAGGTTGGCGGATCGGGATCTGCGGCAGGCTGGGGCGATGGATCCCGCCGCCCCTGATTCCTCCAGTGCGGAGCCTGGCTTCGGCCCGGGCCTCCGCTTGAGCCGCACCGATCTGCGCTGGCGCTTTTCCCGCGCCGCTGGTCCGGGCGGGCAGAACGTGAACCGCCGCGACTCCCGAGTGGAGTTGGTCTTCAACCTGGCTGGCAGCGACGCCCTGCCACCGCTGCTGCGGCAGCGGGCCCTGCGGCGGCTGGCCGGCCGGCTGGTGGAGGGGTGTGTGGTGGTGGTGGCCGAAGAGCACCGCTCCCAGTGGCGCAACCGCCAGGCAGCCCAGGAGCGGTTGCTGGCCCTGCTGGAGGAGGCGATCGCGCCTCCCCCGCCGCCCCGGCGCCCCACCCGCCCGTCGCGCGGGTCGGTGGAGCGGCGGCTTCAGGCCAAGCGACGCCGGGGCGTGCGCAAGGGCCTGCGGGGCGGCCGCCTCACGGCGCCGGAGGACTGAGGGGATCGGGGCCCGGGGCTTCCGCTGCCTCGGCCCGGATTGCCGCCTTGGCCGCCCGCCAGTGGCTTTCCAGTTCGGCGATGCCACGGCCGGAGAGATCGCCCCCCAGGGCCGCCTCCACCCGGCGGAAGCGATCGAGGAAACGCCGGTTCGTGCCGGCCAGCCCCGCTTCGGGGTCGAGGCCGCACCAGCGAGCCACATTGACCAGCGTGAACAGCACATCGCCCAGCTCCTCCTGGGCGTGGCCCTGATCGCCGCTCTCCACGGCTTCGCGCAGCTCGGCGAGCTCTTCGTCCACCTTGGCCCACACGCCGGCCATGGCGTCCCATTCGAACCCGGCGGCGGCCGCTTTCTTTGAGATGGTCATGGCCCCGGCCAGGGCCGGCTGGCCCCGCACCTTGCCGGCCAGCCGGTCGCTGAGGGGGCTGGCGATTGGCGCCGCCGCCGAGCCGGGAGCAGGGTTCTGCGGGTTGCCGGCCGGGCTGCTGTCCGCAGGCGCGTTCAGGCCGAGCTTCGGGAACGCGGCCTCGGTGGTGGCCAGCCGGGCCTGCTCCCGCTCGGCCTGTTCCTGGTGCTTGATCGCCTCCCAGCTGCGGCGCACCGCGGCGCTGTCATCGGCCTTCGCATCGCCGAACACGTGGGGATGGCGCCGCACCAGCTTGGCGCTGATGCCCCGCGCCACCGCCGCCAGGTCGAAACGACCCTGTTCCGAGGCGATGCGGGCATGGAGCACCACCTGGAGCAGCAGATCGCCCAGCTCCTCGGCCAGGTGGGCGTCGTCGCCGTGGCGGATCGCATCGGCCACCTCGTGGGCTTCCTCCAGCACGTAGGGGATCAGGGAGGCGTGGGTCTGCTCCAGGTCCCAGGGGCAGCCGCCCTCGGGATCCCGCAGCCGGTCCACGATCGCCACCAGTTCGGCGAGGGCCTGATCGGTGAGATCCGCCGCCGGGTCCGGGGAGGGGGAAGGGGGAGGGGTCATGCCGCCGCAGGCTGGAGCCGGCCGGAGCCGCGATCGCCCCTCACCCTGCCACCCGCGGCGTCCCTTGTGCGCCCTGCGGCCCGCTCCCGCCGCCGCCGGGGGCACGCCCTGGCTGTGGGGGCACAATGGAGGCACGCGCGATTAGCTCAGCGGTAGAGCGCCTGCCTTACAAGCAGGATGTCGCTGGTTCGAACCCGGCATCGCGCATCGCAGAAAGGCCAGGTGGCAGCGAGGGCCTCGGCCGGCTGCTGCAGGGCTTCCCCGGCCAGCCAATCAGTTGTGCTCCTGGATGCCGAAATGCTCGATCGCAGCATGGATGCAACAGTCGTACTGATGGCGTTCGGCATCATCCAGCTTGCCGCTGAGATTGATGGGTGAATCATTGAGCGATTGGTAGGTTCGGCCCTTCAGCTGCCGGCTGAATTCGGCTTTGACAGCCTGCAGCAAGCCCGAATTGGTGAGCACATCCAGTCCGGTCGCAGCCATCACCTTGGCGGCCTGATGGGTGGCCTTGCGGCCGATGCTCATTCCATGGCAGGCGGTGCAGCCCCACTGGTGCGGCGGGATGTGCAGGGGCCAGGCACTGTAGAGAGCACCCATGGTGGGAATCAGCCAGCTGACATCGCCGACATCGGAGGATCCACCCACCTCAACACCGGTTGGCACGGGCATCACGGTGGTGGCGAGACCATCTTCGGGCTTGCCCATCTCCTTCTGGATCGAACGGGCAAAGGCCTGCTCTTCGTCTGACCATGGGATGGGGAAACAACGATTCATGTGACGGGTCATGCATTCGGCCAGCACATCATTGGGCAGGCAGTCGTAGATGCCGCCCAGGTTGGTGACAACTTCTTTTGTTTGCGTGCAGAGAGCGGCTCCGCGAGCCATATCAAGCAGCCAATTCTTGTGCTTCATCACATCAGTAGCACTCGGCCCGCGGTAGCGAACCAGAACCTTGGCGTGGTCGGGAATCACGTTCACCGCCATCCCTCCGTCAAGAATCTGATAGTGCAAGCGGGCCTGGGGTAGCATCTGCTCGCGCATCATATTGACGGCCACAAGAAAGATCTCCATGGCATGCAAGGCGCTGCGGCCCTCCCACGGGGCAACACCAGCATGCGCAGCAAGCCCTTGCCACTCGATCCAGAGATCAATGGAAGCAGTGGAGTGAAAATTCCAGACCGTATTCACCATGGCTGGATGGTTATGCAGGCAGACATCAACACCAGAAAAGGCACCAGCAGAAGCCATGTAGTTCTTGCCATTCAGCATTTCCTCGGCGGGACACCCGAAAACCTTGATTGTTCCTGGGAGCTTCGCGTTCTCGATATGCTTCTTGAGGGCAATCGCTGCCCCAAGGGACGAGGAAGCGATCAGGTTATGGCCGCAGCCATGACCGTCGGGATGGCCGCTTTTGGCTGTTGCCCTGCGCGGCACCGTGTCATTGCCAAGGCCGGGAAGGGCGTCAAACTCAACGAGAAAGCCAAGGCACGGCCCGCCATTTCCGCTGGTGGCAATCCAGGATGTTTCAAGCCCGCCGATGCCTCGGTCTGAGATCGCAAATCCCTGTTGTTCGAGGGCTTCGCACACATAGGCAGAACTCTTGTACTCCCTGTATCCAAGTTCAGCGTATTCCCAAACATGCGAAGCAACATCCCAGATCACCTCTTCCACCGCGTCAACCTCTTGTTCAAGCAGCCCGTAATCGCGCATGGTTTGTTGCCGGGAGACGTCTCACTGGCACGCTAGCGACAAGCCAAGCCACCGCACATCTGTTCTGAGATTTTCTTATTCATGAGGCTCAGCCTTGATTCTGAATCGGCGTCGGAGTCCGCGGCGTCGGCTCAGTCGCTGGAGGGGACTTCCGGCATTCTGAACCAATCGGGAACCTTGAGCTGCCAGTGAATGGAACTGGCGCGGAACACGAAAATCAAAGCCATGCAGATCCAAGAAACCAGATTCGGCTGGATTGATGTTGTTGTCATCAACACCGCATAAAGTAGGCAGCCAAGGCTGACCGGAATGGCGTAGAGCTCACGATTCATTAGAAGATTGTTGCGACCAGCAAGCACATCGCGAATCAGACCACCGCCGATCGCTGTGATGATTCCCAGGATGATTGGGGCCAAGGGTAGGCCAAAGCCCAGCATCCAGGCCTTGGCCGTACCCTGAACAGCGAAGAGGGCGATTCCCACCGCATCCAGATAGAGCAATATACTCAGAATGCCGCGTCTCGAGATCAGGCGATAGGCCACAAAAGTAATGGTGCTGGCCAGAAGTGACACCCAGATATAGGAAAGGTCATGAGCCCAGGAAACGGGCTGGCGAAGGATCAGATCACGAACCGTGCCGCCACCGATGGCTGTCATCAGGCCCATCACCAAGGCTGTGAACAGATCAACTCGCAATGGCGCCATGGCAAGAACAGCTGTGGCCGCAAACGCCACAGTTCCGGCCAGCGCAGCAAGCTGGCTTAGTTCATTCACGGTCATCGAGTTGGAAAAGGCAGTGTGTTGCGTTGCGTTCAGGCCCGTTTCCTATCGCTGATCACAGACCCCTGGCCTCGAAACGATGGCATGGCGGCGGCTGGCCGATGCAGGCCCCAGAGTGGATAGCTCCGCACCAGGGGCCTGCGATGCCCGCGTCGTTCCCCGCTTCCCCGATCCCTTCACCGCTCCCAGCGTCATTCGTCGAGCGCCTCACGCTGCAGACCGATCGGTCGTTCGGCTGCCATGACATCACCGCCGAGCTGCAGGCCCTGATCGATCGCAGCGGGGTGCGGCAGGGGTTGCTGGTGGCGGTGGGGCAGCACACCACCACTGCCCTGGTGCTCAATGAGAACGAGGAGCGGCTGCTGCGCGACATCGAAGCTTTTTTTCTCGGTCTGGTGCCGGCGGATCGCCCCTGGCTCCACAACGATCTCCACCTGCGGCCGGACATCCCCCCCGATGAGCCGCGCAACGCCCACGCTCACCTGATCGCGATGCTGCTGGGCAATCAGCTCAGCCTGCCGGTGGTGGAGGGGCGGCTCGGCATCGGCCGCTGGCAGTCGGTGCTGCTGGTGGAGCTCGATGGCCCGCGCCGGCGGGAGGTGCTGCTGCAACTGATCGCCACCGAGGGCGGCCGGGCGGAGGCGCCGGCTCGCAGCGGTGGTGCGGAACAGCAGCCCGGGCCGGCTGGCCCTGTCTGAACGGCGGCGGCAGCCCGGGGTCGCCGAGGATCGGGGGCACCTGCGCTGAGCGGCCCATGGCTGAACCGGCCATCCTCGATGTGGACCTGCTGGCCTTCGAACGGGGTGACGGGGGCGCCCGCGACGCGGTGGTGGATGGGGTGCGGCGCAGCCTGGCCACCGGCTTCGTGTACACCAGCAGCGATCTGCCCGCCGACCTGCTCGACACGGCCTATGGGCTGCTCCAGCAGTTCTTCGCCCTCGATCCGGCCAGCAAGGCCCGCTTCACTGCCCCCCAGACCCACGGCCAGACCGGTTACACCGGCCCCCTGGTGGAAACCGCCGCTGGCCACGACCGGGCTGACTGGAAGGAGATGCTCAACTGGGCGGCACCCCTGCCGCCGGAGCATCCGCTGCGGCGGCGTTACCCGCTGCTCTACCCCGAGCCGGTGCTGCCCGAGGCGGTGGTGCCCGGGATCACGGCGGTGCTGGGGCAGTTTCACCACGCCATCGCCGACCTGCAGCGCCGCTTCCTGCGGGTGATCGCTCTCGCCATGGGCTGCGCTGAAACCTTCTTCGAGGAGATGGTTCTCGAAGCCCCCACCCTCACCCGGGCGATCCGTTATCCCCCCATGGCCGCCGCGCCCGCGGCCGGGCACCTCTGGGCCGCCCCCCACGCCGACATCAACCTGATCACGGCCCTGCCCCGCGCCACCGCCCCCGGGCTCGAGGTGGCGGTGAACGGCGCCTGGGTGGCCGCGGCGCCGCCGCAGGGTCAGGTGATCCTCAACACCGGCCTGATGCTCGAGCGCCTCAGCAATGGCACCATCCCGGCCGGCTGGCACCGGGTGGTGGCTCCCGCCGGCGCCAGCGGCGAGCGCCACAGCGTGGTGCAGTTCTGCCATGCTCGCCCCAGCACGATCCTGGCGCCGGTGAGCAGCTGCTGCAGCGCCGCCAACCCCCAGCGCTGGGCCGGGGTGCGGGCGGCCGAAGCCCTGGAGGATGTGCTCTACCGCATCAACCTGATGGGAGCCTGAGGGAGAGCCCCCGCAGCCATGCACACCCCACCCCCCGCCAATACCGCACCCGCTTTCGGGCCCGAGGACTGGCTGCGCATCCGCGACGCCTTGCGCTACGTGGGGCGGGATCTGCACCACCGCTCCTTTGCCGTGGATGGCCAGCGCCGCGAACTGCTGTGGCAGGAGATGGACCGCTGCCTGGCCCTGGCGGACCGGATCGAGGCCGATTGCCCGCTGCCGGGCACCCCTGCCGACGCCGCCTCCTGAGGCCGGCCCCTCAGGGCTGCGGCTCGGCCCCCGCTTCGATCGCCAGCTTGCGCAGGCTCTGCACCGTCCGCCGCAGCACCGGCACGGCTGGCCAGTCGGGTGGCAGCAGCAGCCACAGGTGTTCTCGCAGGGGCGTGCGCTGGGGCAGGGGGTGGAGGCCGGCGAAGGCGCCCGCGGCGTCGGCCAGCAGCAGCGCGGGAACGGGGGTGGCCAGCTCCGCCGCCGTCATTCGCCGGCGCCAGGCCGCCGGATCCTGGAGGGCAGCCGGTGCGGCCTCAAGCATCAGACCCTGCCCGCCCAGCAGGCCCCGCAGGCCCGGGGCCAGGGGGGCCGGCGGCACCAGCACCCGCGGCGGCCAGGGGGCGGCGGCCGTTTCGGCGCTGACCGCCGCCAGCGTGAGGGGCCAGTGGCCCAGGTGCAGCCGTTCCGGTTCCCGCGCTGCCGGTTGCCGGCCGCTACCGAGCTGGGGCGAGGGGGCCGCGCTGGCCGGGTCCCGTCCCGTCCGGGGCGGCTCCAGTTCCAGGGAGCTCACCAGGGCGGCATCGATCACCGCTTCGCGGACCAGGTCGAGCCAGGCTTCACCGGACCGGAAGCGCTGCGGCATCGGCAGCAGACCATCCAGGCCGTGGAGCAGCCCGTGGTGGAGCGGATCGGTGGCCAGCCCCACCACCCCCGCCTCAAAGCGGTGCCAGCGCGCGCCGAGCCGCAGCTGGCGCAGGCTCACCGTGGCGCCGAAGCGGCAGCGCTTGGCGCCCCGCCGCTCCGGGCTGAGGCCGAAATCCTCGGCCAGGCGCCGGTAGCGGCGGCTCACGGTGGGCTGGGATACCGCCAGCCAGCGGCCCGCCAGCTCAGTGGTGCCGGTGAGTTCGAGGGCATCGAGCAGGCGCAGGTCGCGCAGCAGCTCCGGGGGGCGGTAGCGGGCTGCTGCACCGGTTCCCACGCCGCCGGCGGAAACCTCCAGCGGCGACTGGGGCGGCAGTTCGGGCGGGGGGAAGGCTTGGGGGGACACGGCGCGGGCGGCGGGGTTGGTCGGACCCCGAGCCTGCGGCGGATCGGCGCCCCCGCGCCCCCTTCCCGTGCGAAAGACCAGCCGGGCATCCCTGCGTTGGTGCGCCCTCAGCGCTGGCCCAGCAGGTCCTCCCAGGTGGGGGCGTTCTGGATGGGCCCGCCGACGGCGCGGCAGGAACGGCTCTGGCTGGAGTCGCTGGCCTGGTCGGGGAAACGGCCGCTGGGGCGGTCGCCGGTGGCCGGGCTGAGCCGCAGCGGCAGGTTGGGCCGCGGCGGTGCGTCGGCACGGTGAAGGTTGGGCATCGGTTGGCAGAGATATGGATTCGGCACCGGGTGCCTGCGCCCATCGCCACCCCGGCAGGGAGCCGGAGTTGGGATTCGCACGGGGCAGGCGGGATGAACCTGGTGGGCCGCCCCGGGAAGCGCGGGGGCGGTTCGGTGCTGGTTCCGGCGGTGCGGGCATGCAGCCCGCCAGCTTCGGCCGGATGCGATCAACCTACAGCCTCCGGCGCGGCCTGTCAGCCGCCGGTTCTCCGCGGCGCTTGCGCGGCAGCCCTGGGCACTTGTGCGGCAGAGCCGGGGAGCGCCTGGAAAGGATCCATAGATTTCCGCACCTTCCCGGGCTATTCATGTCCAACTCGTCCATGCCCCTGGTCCAACTCCGCCTGGCCGGTTTCGGGCTGTTGGCGATCGGGGTGATCAACCTGCTGCTGCGCAGCAGCCTTTCGCCCACCAGTTTCACCTCGCCCCAGGCGCGGTTGGCGCTGGCCCAGGGCCTGGCGGCCTTCGCCCCCTGGCTGCTGCTGTCGCTGGCGCTCGTGTTCGTGCAGGGCAACCGCCAGCGGCGCAGCCGCGAAAGCCTGCCCATCACCCTGCTGCACCGCCTGCTGCTGCCCCTGGTGGTGGGCTACCTGCTGCTGGTGCCCCTGATGGTGCGGGATGCGATCGGCTTCAACCGCAGCGTCGAGAGCCAGATTGAGCGGCAGGTCGCGCTCTACCGCACCGGCAGCAAACGGGTGCAGGAGCAGATCCGGCCGCTTCGCACGCCGCTGGAGGTGGCCCGCACCCTGCAGCAGTACCCCAACATCTCGGTGGTGGCCGATCCGGCCGACACGGCCGAAGGGCTTAAGCGGAAACTCACCGAGGCCCTGCAGGTCGGGGAGGGCCGGTTGCGGGGGCGGCTCGATGAGCTCCGCCGCAGCAGCCTTGAGGGCCTGGCCCAGCGCATCCTGCAGAGCAGCCTCGTGTGCCTGGTGGCGGCCGCCGGCCTGGCGGTGCTGCGCCATCAGAACCTGGCCGTGATCGAGGGTTCGGGCCACTCCCTGGCCGCTTACTTCCACCAGGACCTGCTGCCGGAGCGGCGCGGCCGGCGCCGCCTGGTGAGCGGCTATCCGAAGGATGCCTTCCCCTATGGCTGGATCGCTGAGGATGCCGAGGTGCCCCAGACCTCCTCCACACCCCGCTCCTGAGGCCTGGATCTGGCCCCGCCCCGGGTTGTCCGGGGCGGCTGCGGGGGTGTCAGTTCTCGGGGTAGAGCAGGGTGGCGAGTTCGTCGGGATCGACGTCGTAGACGCGGGCCAGGGTGGTTTCGATGGCACTGGTCACCACATCCGGCAGGAAGCGCATCGCATTGATGGCGTCATCGGCGATCTCGTCGGTGAGCAGCTTCTCGCCGCCGAGCTTTTCATCGTTGATCACCGCCATCACCCAGCTCTGGTAGGCGGTGACCAGATCCGCGAACTCGAGATCGGGGTCGTTGAGATCGAGGCCCATCGGGGTTCTCCGCCGGCTTGCTTGCCTCTGCAGTTTGCCCGCTGCCGGAGAGGATGGCGCCATGGAGATTCCCGTCCCCTCGCCTCCGCCCGCGGATCCTGCCCAGCCGTCCGCGGCTGGATCGCCAACCCCACCACCGGCCACCCTGCGCCGCAACCTCGAGGACTTCGCCCTGGCGGAACTGGTGCGTCAGCACCGCGGCAGCTTCGCGCCGCTCTGGACGATCGAGAGCTGGGCGAAGCTGCTGATCTGGCTGGCGCTCAACAGCGGCTGCTCCGGTGACACCGCCTCCCTGGAGGCCTTTGCCGCAGCCCTCGGCCCGGAGCGTTCCGCCCGGCTGCGGCAGCTGTTCTTCAGCCGCGACGGCGAGGCGGTGGGGCTGGATCTGCAGGCCGACCCGGCCGAGGCCGTGGCGCTGCTGCGGGTTCCCCCCGGCGGCCGACTGCCGGATCCGGAGGGGATCGCCGCCCTGCTGGAGCAGGTGGGGCTGGCGCCGCGGCTGGTGCTCGACCCCGGCCGCTGGCAGGAGCGTGCGGGGGCTCTTGTGATTCCCTTCGCCTAGCTCCAGCCGGGTGGGGTCACTGCGGCCACTTGCCGGCCTGAGCGGCTCCAGGCTCCCCCGGCGGCCACGGCATCTCGTACTGCACCTGCTGGGGGAAGGGGATCTCAATGCCCTCGCGCTCGAAGGCGCACCAGATCGCCTGATTCACCTCGCTGCAGATGCCCACGTTGTCCATCGGGTTCTCGATCCAGAAGCGCAGGGCGTAGTTGAGGCTCGATTCGCCGTAGCTGAGCAGTAGGGCCTTCGGCGCGGGTTGCCGTAGCACCCGGGGAATCTCCAGGGCTGTGGCCTCCAGCAGGGCGATCACCGCGGCCGGGTTGTGGCGGTAGGCGGCCCCCACGCTCACCTGGCTGCGGCGCATCCGGTCGGTGGCGGTGTAGGAGGTGGCCTGATCCGTGAAGAAGGTCTGGTTGGGGATCAGCAGCTCGGCGTTGTCGCGATCGCGCCAGAGCAAGGTGGCCCGCAGCCCCAACCGCCGCACCTCGCAGGGATCGCCGTCGATCATCAGCACCTCCCCGGGCCGCACCGATCCCTCGAACAGCAGCCACAGACCGCTCACGAAGTTGGAGAACACCTCCTTGATGCCGAAGCCCAGGCCCACCGACAGGCCGCCGGCCACGGCGATCAGGGCGTTGCTGTTGAGGCCGAGGTGGTCCGCCACCGTGACCAGCCCCAGGCCCACCACCAGGTAGCGGAGCATCAGCTCGAGGGCCCGCCGGCTGCCGTCGCTGATCCGCAGCATCCGCTGCATCAGCCAGGCCAGACCCGCTGCCGGCGGCTGGCTGCCCACCAGCAGCAGGTAGCTCACCAGCAGGGCGTTGATCAGCTTGCCCACGGTGAGCTCCACCCCGAGGAAGCGGCCCAGGGGGATCGTGGCGAGGCTGGTGGGGTTGTCGAACTCCCCGATCAGCACGAGGCTGGCCATCAGCAGATAGGCCGGCCGCAGCAGGCGCGACTCGAGGTGGCGCACCGCCTCCTCCGGCATCCAGCGCTCCAGCAGATGGGGGAGCAGACCGAGGGCCCACCAGCCCAGCCACAGCAGAGCCAGGATCGTGGTGAGGCCCCAGGGCAGGCTGGCAAGCCGCAGCAGCAGACAGCCAAGCGCCACCACCATCAGGGCGAACGGGGTCTTCAGCGCGGGTCGCAGCGAGCGCGGATGGCGGCGCGCCAGCTGGCCGCTGATCAGGGCCGCGGCGATCAGGATCGCCAGCTGGATCAGGGTGGTGGGGCGCTCCAGGTAGCCCAGCCAGCCGGTCAGCATCTGCAGCAGTTCGGTCATGGCTTGTCCTGCAGCAGGTTGATCAGCCGGGGCGTGGCCTGTTCGGGGCTGAGCTCACCGAACACCACCGCACTGATCAGGGCCTGCAATTGGGCGGGCCGCTGCTGATCCGCCGACCTCAGCAGGCGCATCAGCTGATCGGTCTGCAGACCCTGGTCCCGGGCCCTGACCAGGGCGGCCAGGGTCTGGGAGCTGCTCACCGGCATGCTGATCTGCCGGTCGACGGGCAGCACCGTGTAGGAACCCAGGGTCACCGCACGCTGCACCAGCGGTTTGATCGTGAAGGCGCTGAAGGCCATCGCCGCCTGCCGGCCCCGTGGAGTGGAATTCCGCCCCAGAGCCATCACCCGGATGTGGTTCACCGGGCTGGCCATGCTGTTGGCTCCGTCGGGCAGGGGGGCCACCCCCAGGTGGGTGCCCAAGCGCTGCCGCAGCCGCGGCAGGGTGGTGCTGCGGCAGGGGATCCAGGCGAGCCGCCCTTCCGCCAGCTCCTGTTCGGCCATCTCCTGGTTGCCGTAGAACACCACCCGCTGCTGACTGGCGGCATTCGTGAGCCAGGCCAGCCAGCGCCCCAGGGCCTGGCGATCCGCCTCGGTCGGCGGCTTCCCGGACAAAACGTGCACCACGGCCGGCAGGGCACCGGTGCTGCCCACCGTCCAGAACAGGTTTTCGGGGTTGACCGAGAGTCCGATCGGCGCCCCGCCTGCGCTGGCCGCCACCAGCGCCTCGAGGCTGGCGGGGGGCTGGGGCAGGCGGCGGTTGTCGAAGCAGCCGATCTGCAGCTGCTGCAGCACGGGCAGGCCGGTGAGGGTGCCATCCTCGGAGCTTGCCAGGCGCAGCAGCGTCGGCTCGAGCCGGGAGCGGATCTCCGCCGAGGCGGGGTAGGGGGTCGTGATGCCGGCCCGCAGCAACAGGTGCGCCGCCCGGTTGGTCACATACAGCAGATCCGGTTCCAGGCCGGACCACTGACGCCGCCGCATCGCCTCGACCAGGCGTTCCTCGGGATAGAGGCTGAAGCGGAAGCGGATGGAGGGATGCAGCTGGCGGAAGCTCTGCTCCAGCTGTTTCTGCTGCTCCCGGAATTCGCGGTGCAACTGGCCGTTGATCACCTGATCCGGGCTCGTGCCGATCGCGATCTGCAGCACCACCGGCGGCTCGCCCTGCGGGCTGCAGCCGCCCAGGGCAGCTGCGGTGACGGCGGCGGTGGCGACGGCGGCGGTGGCGCTCGCTGCGAGCCGCTGGAGCGGCCGGCGGGCCGGCGGGCGCGGAGCGGGGTCGTGCGGCACCGTGGAACGCGGCATCAGATCCATCATCTCGGGCCTGAGCGGGGAATGACAGGGGGCTTCCGGGTTGCCGCGGGGGCCTGCGCCAACCGCCGGCCGGCGACGAGCCATGGCTGGATCCCGGCCCGCCTCGGGCTCCGGCTGGATCGCTGCCTCCCGGGGCCGTTGCGGGATGCTCCTGGCGCCGCGCTGGCCGATCCTGGGGACCAAGTCGGCGCTGCCGCCCCCGACCCGTCCCCGGAGCCCCATGGAGCTGCTTGCCACCTACCGCAACCCCGGCTACGCCGCCCTGGCCGATGGGGTGATGGCTTTCTTCGAGCGTCGCGGCGATCTGCAGCAGCCCGGCGTGGCCTTCGGGCCCGGCGGCGAGGGCGACCCCGCCAAAGTGTCGACCGACATCAGCCTGGTGGCGATCGATCGCAGCGATCCGGAGGCCTTCGCCCTGGCCGAGGTGATCCTGCGCGGCGTGACGGCCGGTCTGAACCGCTGGCTCGAGGAGCGGCCCCTGTTCCGCGACTGCTGCCCGGAGCAGGAGCTGTTCGTGAATCCGATCTTCAACCTGCAGCGCTATGCCCCCGGCGAGGGTTTCCACCGCTGGCATTGCGACTGGACCACCAGCGACGAGGCCACCGAGCCGATCCGCCGCGTGCTGGCCTGGATCCTTTATTGCAACGACGTGGACGAGGCGGGCACCGAGTTCCACTGGCAGGGGCACCACGAACCGGCCGAGCGGGGCAAGCTGGCGATCTTTCCGGCGGGCCTTTCCCACATCCACCGCGGCCGGGTGTGCCACACCCACACCAAGACGATCGCCACCGGCTGGATCAACGCCGGCAGCCGCGAGGCCTACCTGGCCCGGTTGGCGGCGGGCTGAGCCGGGGGCCTGGTCGTGTTGCGGCCATCATCGCCAGCGACACCATCACCGGAGGGCACGATCAGGCTCTCCATCTCCCGCTGCAGGGTGGCGGTGAGGGCGGCCACGGCGCTGCGGCGATCGGCGCGGTAGGCGGCCAGGCGGGGCCCGATCACGATGGCTTCGCCGATGCGGATCTGGGCCCGGCGGGCCCCCAGCCGGGGGCGCCGTTCCGGGTTGCCGCCGCGGATGCGGCAGAGGGTGTCCCAGAGGATCAGCAGGGTGTCGGCGAAGCGTTCCTGGCTGGGGTCCTCCTTCACGTAGCGGCCACTCACCGCCGCGAAGGACTCCACCAGCCGCATGTGCCACAGCTGCTGGGCGGTCTGCTCCGCCAGCCGGCTGGCCAGGCCCCGCTCCAGGGCGCTGGGGGGTGGCGTGCCGGTGCCGCCGCCGGGGTAGAGGCGGTCCCAGCCGGCCTGCTCCAGCCGCCGGCAGCGCTCGTTCACATCGCCGCGCCCTTCCACCGCCAGGGCGCGCTCGGCCACCTGCAGGGCCGCCTCCAGCAGCCGGCTGAGCCGGGCGCCAAGCTCGCCGTTGCCGTCGGCAGGGGCGGCTCCGTCTGGAGCCTTGGGCAGGGGCTGGTGGTAGGCGTCGCGGTAGAAGCGCTCCATCCGGGTGAGGATCACCCCGGCCAGGGCGAACAGGCGCCCATAAAGCCGCTGGGGATCCAACGAGCGATCCCCGGCCGGGGGCAGCCCCACCTCCGCCTCCAGGTCCCGCAGCAGCCGTTCGATCGCCGGCCACACCGGGCCGGTGAAGCTGTACTGCAGGCCGATCGGCAGCAGGGTGGTGGCCTCGGACCGGCCGGCCTTCTCCAGGTCGTCGGCGGTCCACAGCGCCAGCTGGGCCACCCCCGGCTCCAGGGGGCTGATCGCTTCGTTGTGGCCATTGGTGGCCCCTTCCGGCGCCACCGCCAAGGGATGGGGGCCATCGAGCAGCAGGGCGCGGGCGGTGCGCAGGGCCGGCAGGTCGAGCTTGCTGCGCTGGATCGAGCAGCCCCCCAGGTGCGAGAGCAGCCAGCCCACCGGCGCGCCGGCCCACAAAGGGATGCCGCGGTCGTAGAGGAACTGGGCGTGGGGGCGGGGGCGGAAGCGGCGTCGGCGGTCCCCCTCGCCGCTGGGCCTGCCGGCCCGGGCCAGGTCCACCCAGAGCAGGTGGGCCAGCACGGCCGGATCATCCAGGCTGGGGTGGCGGAAGGCCAGCAGCAGCCGGCTGCGGCCGTCCTGGAACGCCTCCATCGCCGCCTGCAGCCGCTCCATGCCCTCCACGCGCACACCGCGCAGGCCGGCCCGGCGCAGCCACAGCGGCAGCAGCCGGCGGGCGCCGGCCAGCACGCGGCCGTCCAGCTGGGGTGGGATGAAGGCGAGAGCGGTGGGACCGGTCATCGAGGCTTCGGAGCGCCATGGCGCGGCGTTGCCTTCAGGTTGGCAAACAGCGGCCCCGTGAGGCGGGTCTCCGCATCGCTCGCCAGGGCGTTGAGGGATCCTTGGGATTGCCGACTCGCCGTCGCCACCAGGATGGGCTCAGACCACCCTGTTCTGCCCACCCGGCCGTGACGCTGAAGGCCCTGATCGTGTTCGGCGACAGCCTCTGCGATGGGGGCAACGCCCATGCGCTCCGGGGTGATGCCGCCTTCCCGTGCCCGCCCCACTGGCGGGGCCGCCGCTGCGATGGTCCGGTGTGGGTGGAGCAGCTGGCTGCGTTGCTGGGTTTGCCTCCGCTGGTCCACTCCCTGGCCGGCGGCACGAACCATGCCTATGGCGGCGCCCGCTCCGGGGCGGGCCTGTCGCCGAAGGGGATGCCCAACCTGCTGGAGCAGGTGGCGGGGTTTCTGGGGGAAGCCCCGCCCGATCCCGAAGCCCTGGTGGCGCTGCGGGCCGGCGCCAACGATTACCTCGATGCACCCCCCTCCCCCGCGGTCGGTGACGCGGTGAACCAGCACCTGCTCGGCGCCGTGGAGCGCCTGGCGGCGGCCGGCCTGCGGCGGTTCCTGGTGCCCAGCGAGCTGCCCTGGGGGTTCAGCCCGATCCAGCTGCCGGGGCTGGGGGAGGCGGAGCGCCGGGGCCTCAACGCCCTGGTCGCCCGCCAGAACGCCGCGCTGCAGGAGGCTCTCAAGGACCTGGCGGCGCGGCGGGGGCTGGTGGTGGTGCAGCCGGATGTCCAGGCGCTGTTCCTGGCGGTGCAGGCCGATCCGGCCGGTTTCGGCTTCACGGAGATCGGGCGGCCGGTGCTGGAGCTGGATGGCGCGAGCGTGCCCGCCCCGGAAGCCCGCGGCGAAACACCGGCGGGGGCCGGCCACCTCTGGTGGGACAGCTGGGCCCACCTCACCACGGCGTTTCATGGGCTGCTGGCGGACGCGGCGCTGAAGTCCCTTTGAGACGATGGGGCCAACCCCGTTCACCCGCCGTGCCTGAGGCCGTCAGCTCCGCTTCGTCCTCCGCGGACGCCTCCATTGCGTCCTCCAGCGGAGCAGCCGCCACGCCCGAGGCCGCCCTGCCCAAGACTTACGACCCGGCCGGCACCGAGGCCCGCTGGCAGGCCGCATGGGAGAGCAGCGGTGCCTTTCATCCTGATCCTGCGGCGGAGGGAGAACCCTTCTCCGTCGTCATCCCGCCGCCGAACGTGACCGGCAGCCTGCACATGGGCCACGCCTTCAACACCGCCCTGATCGACACCGTGGTGCGCTTCCAGCGCCTGCAAGGCAAGAACGTGCTCTGCCTGCCGGGCACCGACCACGCCTCGATCGCGGTGCAGACGATCCTCGAGAAGCAGATCAAGGCCGAAGGCGGCAGCAAGGACGACCTGGGCCGCGATGCCTTCCTGGAGCGCGCCTGGGCCTGGAAGGCCGAGAGCGGCGGCACGATCGTGGGCCAGCTGCGGCGCCTCGGCTACTCGGTGGATTGGAAGCGGGAGCGCTTCACCCTCGATCCGGGGTTGAACAAGGCGGTGGTGGAGGCCTTCGTGCGCCTGCATGAGCAGGGGCTGGTGTATCGCGGCGAATACCTGGTGAATTGGTGCCCCGCCTCGGGCTCGGCGGTGAGTGACCTGGAGGTGGAGATGAAGGAGGTGGAGGGTCACCTCTGGCACCTGCGCTATCCGCTCACGCCGCTGCAGGGGGAGGCACTTGCCTCGGGCGCTGCAGCGGGCGCCGCCGAGCCTTCCATCGACCACCTGGTGGTCGCTACCACCCGCCCCGAAACGATGCTCGGCGACACGGCCGTGGCGGTGAACCCCAGCGATCCCCGTTATGCGGCGCTGGTGGGCCGCACGATCGAGCTGCCCCTGGTGGGCCGCCGCATCCCGATCGTGGCCGATGCGCATGTCGATCCGGCCTTTGGCACCGGCTGCGTGAAGGTCACCCCCGCCCACGACCCCAACGACTTCGCGATTGGGCAACGCCACGGCCTTCCCCAGATCACGGTGATGGCCAAGGACGGCACGATGAATGCGGCCGCCGGTCGCTTCGCCGGGCTGGATCGCTTTGAGGCGCGCGCGGCGGTGGTGGCGGCGATGGAGGCCGAGGGCCTGCTGGTGAAAACGGAACCCCACCGCCACAGCGTGCCCTTTTCGGATCGCGGCAAGGTGCCCGTGGAGCCCTTGCTCTCCACCCAGTGGTTCGTGCGGGCTGAGCCCCTGGCGGCCCGCTGCCGCGGCGCCCTGGAGCAGGGCGAGCCCCGCTTTGTGCCGGAGCGCTGGAGCAAGGTGTATCGCGACTGGCTCACCGACATCCGCGATTGGTGCATCAGCCGCCAGCTCTGGTGGGGCCACCGCATCCCCGCCTGGTTCGTGGTGAGCGAGACCGGCGGCGTGATCAGCGAAGCCACCCCCTATGTGGTGGCGCGCCACGAGGCCGAGGCTCGGGCGAAGGCGGAGGCGCAGTTCGGCGCGGCGGCGCAGGCGGCCGGTCGGCCCCTGCAGCTCGAGCAGGACCCTGATGTGCTCGACACCTGGTTCTCCAGCGGCCTCTGGCCCTTCTCCACCCTCGGCTGGCCCGGCGAGGGCGATCAGGAGCCGGCCGAGTTGGCCCGTTGGTATCCCACCAGCGTGCTGGTGACCGGCTTCGACATCATCTTTTTCTGGGTGGCCCGCATGACGATGCTGGCCGGCGCCTTCCTGCAGGAGGGGGAGGAGCCTGTGGGCGGCCGCACCAGCTGGATGCCCTTCCGGGATGTCTACATCCACGGCCTGGTGCGGGATGAAAACAACCGCAAGATGAGCAAATCGGCCGGCAACGGCATCGACCCGCTGCTGCTGATCGCGCGCTACGGCGCCGATGCCCTGCGCTTCGCCCTGGTGCGCGAGGTGGCGGGCGCCGGTCAGGACATCCGCCTCGACTACGACCGCAAGTCCGACACCTCGGCCACGGTGGAGGCCTCCCGCAACTTCGCCAACAAGCTCTGGAACGCCACCCGGTTCGCGCTGATGAACCTGGGCGGCGAGACGCCCGCCTCGCTCGGGGAGCCGATGGCGGCAGAGCTGGAGCGCGAGGGCCGGCCCCTGCAGCTCGCCGACCGCTGGATCCTGGCGCGGCTGGCCCGGGTGAACGGCGAAACCGCGGAGCGCTACGGCAGCTATGGCCTCGGTGAGGCCGCCAAGGGCCTCTACGAATTTGCCTGGAATGAGGTGTGCGACTGGTACCTGGAGCTGATCAAACGCCGCCTGCAGGTGCCGGCCGATCTCGAGGGTGAGGCCCGCGCCGCGGCCCTGGCGGATCAGCGCACGGCGCGGCAGGTGCTGGCCAAGGTGCTCAGCGAGTTGCTGGTGATGCTGCATCCGCTGATGCCCCATCTCACCGAGGAGCTTTGGCACGGGCTGGTGGGCGAAACCTCCAGTGCCGTCGCCACGGCGGGTGCTGCTGCCCAACAGGCCGGTGCGGCATCTGCTGCCGATTCCGGCCCACCCCCTGTTTTCCTCGCCCTCCAACCCTGGCCGGCGGTCGACGACGCGGCCCTCCATGGCGAGCTGGAGGAGGCGTTCGCGGCGCTGATCGAGGCGATCCGGGTGGTGCGCAACCTGCGGGCGGTGGCGGGGCTCAAGCCGGCCCAGCCGGCGCCGGTGCAGTTCATCAGTGGCCGCGATTCCCTGGCCGCGTTGCTGCGCCTGGCCACGCCGGACATCACCGCCCTCACCCGCGCCGCCAGCGTGAGCGTGCTCAGCCCCGCCGAAGCCGAGGCTGCCCGCACCGCCGCCGGCCCCCAGCGGGCCCTGGCCGGCGTGAGCGGTGAGCTGCAGGTGCTGCTGCCGATCGAGGGCCTGGTGGAGCTAGAGGCCCTGCGCGGCCGCCTCGAGAAGGACATCGCCAAGGCCGCCAAGGAGATCCAGGGGCTTGCCGGCCGCCTGGCCAACCCCAATTTCGCCGACAAGGCCCCGCCCGAGGTGGTGGCCGAGTGCCGGGCGAATCTGGCCGAAGCCGAGGCCCAGGCGGAACTGGCGCGGCGGCGGCTGGCGGAGCTGGGCTGAGGGATCTGGGATCGCGGCATCAGCGGCCGGCTACCCAGATCGGCACCACGCCGCCTGGAAGCCCAGGTGCATGCCATGGCGCTGGAGATCGACGCCCTGCGCGAAATGCTGCAGGAGGTTGGCCTGCTGAGCACCGCCAGCTTCAGCTCGCGGGTTCGCGAGATTGATGGCCGCGACGGTGTGGTGGATGGTCGTCTGCAGCACCGCACCGACCAGTCCTGCAAGTCCTGTGGCCGCAAACTCAGTTGGAACGCCCGCCGCTGCGCCTACTGCGGCAGCACCGATCTGGTGGGGCCCATCGAGCCGGGCTGAGTCGGCTCCGCAATCCCGCGGCGCGGCCATTTTTCTCTCTGTCGGGAGGATTGAGTCCCGGCGGTGTTTGTCGAGGTGATGGCGGCAGCCATGGGCAGGTGTTCTGGCTCACGCCCGCAGGTTGTGTTCGCAACTCCTTCGCCAATCGTTAATCTCGCCTTAGTCGAAGCCTTGCGCCCTTTTGTTTGAGTGGGCTGAAAACTGGTTCTGAAGCGTGACTCTCACTTTTTCGCTGCTCAACCCTTCTATTGATGCGGTGAGCGGTGTTCTCAACATGTCCGCCCAGGGTGCGAACGCTGAGATATCTGCTTACAACACAGCTTCCGGTTATCTCTATACGGTTGGTGGAGGATCAGGCGCGATTGTGGTGAGCGATCTGCGCAATCCGTTAGCCACCAAGATCGTTGCCAAGGCCATTCCTTCCGTCAGCGGCCAAACCCTTCAGAGCGTGGCGGTGTTCGGCAAGCTGCTCGCGGTTGCTGTGCAGAACACAGTCAAGACCGACAACGGTTTTGTTCAGTTCTTCGATCTGACCAATCCCGCCCTTCCGGTTCACCTCAGCACCGTCAACGTCGGCGCCCTGCCCGACATGGTCAAGTTCAGTAGCGATGGCAAGAAGCTGCTGGTCACCAACGAAGGCGAACCGGGCGCAGTGATCAGCGGCAACTACACCATCGATCCGGTGGGCTCGATCTCTGTGATCGATACCGCGGCCTATCTGCTAGCAACCCCTGCAGCTCCGGCCCAGGCCCAGGTGCAAACCGTTGACTTCAGCGCCTGGAACAACCGCAAAGCTGAGCTGAATAATCGCGGCATCCGCATTACGGGGAAAGCCGGGGTCACCACCACCGTTGCCCAAGACATCGAGCCCGAGGCCATCGCGATCACCGCCGATGGCAGGACGGCCTATGTGTCGCTTCAGGAAAACAATGCGATCGCTGTGCTGGACATCAGTACCGCCACCCCTACGATCACTTCGATCTTCTCGGCGGGGATCCAGGATTGGGACCGCGGCATCGCCAGCGCCAAGAACTACTCCTATACCCTCTCCTACGCAGCTGGCCCGCAGAACCTGCCTTCCGGCGTTCAGGCCGGCGGACTTTCAGGTCTGTTCTTTGCTGGTACCGAAACGGTCGGCAGTGCAACGCTCGACATTTATTACTCGGTGACTGACCGTGGCCCAAACGGGGCCTTGGTTGCCGGCAAACGGCAGTTTCTTGATCCCGACTTCCAGCCCACCATCTACAAGCTGGGTATGGATCGCGCCTCTGGCGCCGTGACTGAACTGGGCAAGATCGGTCTCAACCGTGCCGACGGCACACCGCTGACCGGCCTGCCTGAGCTGCAAGGAAAAGACGATATCCCCACCGATGTAACGAACCAGAACCTTGCCTACGATCCCTTCGGCATCGATTCGGAAACCATCTCCATCTTTACCGCCTCGTTCGGTGGGGTATCCCGCAAAGTGTTCGCCGTTGGCGACGAATACCGCGGCCAGATTGCCATCTTTGATTTTACTACTGGCAATCTGATCCAGCGCTACATCCCCGCCGGCCAGAAGGCCCTGCTGAGCGCCCAGCACAACGTGGGCGGCGCCACCCCGATCGGCACCGAAACAATCGACAGCCTGCCCGCGATCTATGGCAACCGCTGGAGCAACCGCGGCATTGAAGGCATGGCCTTCAACAGCAAGGACAGCCTGCTGTATGCGTTCATGCAGAGCCCGCTCGATATCGACAGTAATAACGATGGTGTTGCAGCCGAACGCAGTCCTTCTCAACTCACCCGCATCCTGGCGATCGATCCTGCCACCGGTACCCCCGTCAAGGAGCACCTCTACCTGTTGAGTGGTCGCACCGGCCAGGACAAGATTGGCGATGTGGCCTACGACGCGGCCCGCAATGTGTTCCTGGTGATGGAGCGCGACAGCAGCCGCGTCCTGAATGGCTTCAAGAGCGTCTATGAGGTGGATCTGCGTGGTGCTACCGACACCCTGCCGCTCACCAGCGCTGCAGACCAGGCTGCCAATGGCTGGTTGGCCAAGATCGGCGTAGCTAGCCCCGAGCTGCTCGACAACAGCCTCACCTTGGTGAGTGGCGTCTATTCCGCCTCCAGCGCTGATCGGCTAGCCGCCGCTGGGATCAAGCTGGTGAGCAAGGTTGAGCTGTTCAACCTGCCGTCGGTTGGCGGCAGCCTCAGCTACGACAAACCCGAAGGCCTCACCCTGCGGGACGACGGCGCGGTTGTCATCAACTACGACAACGACTTCGGCACCGAAGGCGCTAACGGCAACGCCTTCACCGTGTTGAACTTCAGCAACCCGGCCCTCGACACCGAAGACAACGCCAATGGAGGGTATACCCCTGCCACCAACCATGATGTTTACGGCCTGGTGATGCCGGATGGTCTGGCGACCTTCACCTACAAAGGTGAAAATTTCATTCTCGCCGCAGGTGAAGGTGATGACCGCAACGACTTCCTCAACCCCGACGAAACCAACCGGGTTTCCGCCCTTCTCACAGCGGCAGCTAGCGCAACCACTGAACAGAAAGCCGGCCTGGTTGCTGCCAATGCCCAAAGACTGAGTATCCTCACCAACACCGGTGATCTCGATGGTGACGGCATCATCGACCAGACCTACGTGACCGGTTCCCGTTCACTGAGAATCTTCGATTCCAAAGGCAACGTTGCCTGGGATTCCGGCGTTGCCCTCGAGGAGCTTGCCAATGCCCGTGGCCTTTATCCGGTCAACGATCGTGAAGATGCCAAGGGTGTCGAGCCCGAAATGGTGGAAGTGTTCACCATCAACGGCAGCACCTACGCCTTCGTGGCCCTAGAGCGCGCCACCACCAGCATGGCGGCGATCTTCGATGTCAGCAATCCCTATGCCCCGGTGTCTGTCGATCCCATTGTGTTCCCCGGTGCCAAGCGGGTCGAGGGGATCACCTTTATTACTAGCGCCACCAACGCAGCCCGCAGCGTGATCGCCTCCAGCGAAGACAACGATGTGGTTTCGGTGGTGGATTTCCCCATCCCCTACCGCCTGCAACTGCTGCATCTCTCCGATGGTGAAGCCGGCCTGCTGGCCTCCCAGACGGCGCCCTACCTCGCGGCGCTCGTTGATGGTTTTGACAACACCCATTCCAACACTCTGATCCTCGCCGGCGGCGACAACTTCATCCCCAGCCCCTTCCTCAATGGCGGCACCGACATCAGCGTTCGCGATGAGCTCAACGCGGTGACCGGCTCCAGCATCAGCATGGCCGCAAGCACCAACCATCCGGTTGGCGCGGTGGACATCGCCATTCATAACCTGATCGGCGTGGAGGCCTCCACGATCGGCAACCACGAATTTGATCTGGGTTCGCGGGTGTTCCGGGATTCCTTCATGCCGGCTTCGGTGGCCGGCTGGGTGGGGGCCCAGTTCCCCTACCTCTCGGCCAACCTCGACTTCAGCGCCGATGCCGATCTGAACCCCCGCTTCAGCAACACCGTGGGCAGCGGCGGGCTGGAAGAAGCCTCTACGCAGAAAGGGCGCATCGTGCCCTCTGCCGTAGTGACAAAGAACGGCGAAAAGATTGGCCTGGTGGGTGCCACCACTCAGGTCATTGAGCAGATCTCTTCCACTGGTGGAGTGGAGGTGAAGGGCTTCAATGGCGACGGCTCAGAGCGCGACGACATGGTGCTGCTGGCCAGTCAGCTACAACCGGTGATCGACGACCTGATCTCCCAGGGCGTGAACAAGGTGATCCTGATGGCTCACCTGCAGCAGATCGCCAATGAAAAGGCGCTTGCGCCGCTGCTTCGGGGTGTGGACATCATCCTCGCCGGTGGCTCCAACACCCGCCTAGGCGACAGCAACGATCAGGCCGTGGCCTTCCCGGGCCATGCCGCCAACTTTGCTGATGTCTATCCGCTGCTGACCCAAGGGGCCGATGGCGCACCCACCCTGATCGTCAACACCGACAACGAATACACCTACCTCGGCCGCCTCGTGGTGGACTTCGACGCCCAGGGCCGCATCATTCCGGACAGCGTTGATCCCCTGATCAGCGGCGCCTACGCCGCCACCGCCGCCAATGTGGCCAAGGTCTGGAACGTCGCAGAAAACCAACTCGCCACCACGGCCTTCGCCGAGGGCACCAAGGCCGAGAACGTGCAGGATCTCACCGATGCCGTCCAGGCGGTGATCGCCAGCAAAGATGGTCAGGTGTGGGGCTTCTCGAATGTGTACCTCGAAGGCGAGCGGGCCTTCGTGCGCTCCGAGGAGACCAACCTGGGTGATCTCACGGCAGACGCCAATCTTGAGTACGCCCGCAAGATTGATCCCACGGTGGTGCTGTCCTTGAAGAATGGCGGCGGCATCCGCTCACAGATCGGGGGCGTTGATGTGGTGAGTGGGGCAAAAGGGCCCACCTTCGCCAACCTTGCTGCAGGCAAGCCGGCGAGCGGTGTCTCCACGCTCGACATCGAGAACTCACTGCGTTTCAACAACAGCCTCTCTCTGGTCACCGTGAGCGCCAGCAAGCTCAAGGAGCTGCTGGAACACAGCATTGCCTCCTATCCCAATCAGGGTCGCTTCCCCCAAGTGAGCGGTGTGGCCTTCAGCTTCGATCTCACCAAGCCAGCCGGCAGCCGCATCGTCAACATGGCGATCCAGGACAGCCAGGGCAACGACCTGGATGTGGTGGTGCGCAGCGGTGCACTCGCGGGTGATCCAGCCCGCACCTTCCGGATGGTGACGCTCAACTTCCTGGCCAACGGTGGCGACAGCTATCCGTTCGCCAAGGATGCTTCGGAGCAGCGTGTGGATCTCTTCAATCCCTCCGCACCACTCACCGGTGCCGCCACCTTCAGTGGTGATGGCACCGAACAGGATGCCCTTGCTGAGTACCTGAAGGCGAATCACGGCACCGCCAGCCAGGCTTACAACCAAGCCGAAACAGCCGCGGCTTTGGATCTGCGTCTGCAGAACATTGCACGGCGCTCGGATGCGGTGATCGATCCTGTGCGGGTCGGTACCGCCGGCAACGACAACACCCTGCCGGGTAGCTCCACCATCCCCGGCTTCGACGGCCGACTCGACACCATTTTCACCGGCGCCGGTGACGACGAAGTCGATGTTGCGATCAGCAATGGTTACGAGAATCGGATCTTCACGGGCTCCGGTGTGGACACCATCTACGCCGGCACGCGGGATGTGATCACCGGTGGCAGCGGCGATGATTGGTTCAGTGCCGAAGCCGGCGATGGCAACCGCATCAGCGGCGGCCTTGGCAACGACACCTTCACCATCGGCAGCGCGTCCAACCGCCTCCTCGGCGGTGCAGGCGACGACAAGTTCTATGTGCTCGGTGGAACTGGAACCAACCACCTCAACGGTGGTGCCGGTGCCGACCAGTTCTGGCTGGTGAGTGAGATCGGGGACCTCCCGGCTGCCAAGCAGTTCGTGATGGACTTCCAGCTGGGGGCCGACAAGGTGGGCCTGCAGGGTGTGGCCTTCTCCAGCCTTGGCTTCAGCCAAGTGGGTGCTGACACCCTGCTGAAGGTGGCCGGTGTGGAGGTGGGTCATTTCACCAACCTCAGCGCCGCCAGCCTCAACAACCAGGGCAACTTCGCAGGACTTGCGTAAGCCCTGTGTCGTGGGCCACGTGCGGGGAGTGTTTGTCCCGACGTTTGCGATGAGTTAGGCCAGCCATCTTAAGAAAGCCCTTCTCATGGCAAACCAGGCTCTGAGAGAGCCACGAGGCAGTAGCTACAAGCTTGATTGATCTGTTCCGCATCAACCACCCTTTTTCACTACCATGCCAACCCCGTTGATCAAAACCATTGGCCAGGTTACTGCCCTCATCCCCGAGGCCAGTACCGCTGATGAAGCGCATGAATTGCTCGATGGCCAGAGCGGAGATACCGCCTTTCCCTATGCCGAGTTCAAGGCTTTGGCAACCGTTGGTGAGGTAGATCCCGTCACCAATAAAGCCCTCACGGGCTATCCCGATGGCAATGCAGCTTGGCTGAAGGACAACGACACGGTTCGGGTTGCCTACCAGTCCGAGTCTTACGCCACGATGTCGAATGAGACCTATGGCTGGCTGATGGAGAGCGGTGTGAAGTTCACCGGCTCTCACATCCACACCATCGACTACGACCGCGCCAAGTTTGCCGACTTCCTCGATAATGAGGCACCGGCCAGCGAGATGTTCAAAGCCTCGGGCCATCTCTTTGACAGGGTCTACAACGTCTTCGGCAAAGAAGTTACCGTCAAGACCACCGACAAGAACGACCTCGCCGGCAAGTGGGGCAACCAGACCAATCCCGACGGGACTCTGGTGGAGTTCAAGAGCTCAATGCAGCTCACGGAAGGTGATTTCTTCTTCCATTCTTTCTGCGGCGCCTGGTATGAGCCCGCCAACAAGTATGGAGCAGGCATTGGCTTCACAACCGATGTGTGGCTGATGGGCGAAGAGTGGAGAATCGGCAACATGTTCGACGGAGGGTCTAATGTAGCCGACGGCACCATGGGCCTTGCCTCAATGGTGGTGGACATCAAGAACGAGGTAGCCTATACCGCCCCAGCCCTTGGCCAGGCTGGCTACGAAAAGTTGATGCCGATCAACTCCGGCCACGAGGACTTCGTGGTGATCGTGGCCTCCGGCTACAACCACGACATCAACCCTGCGCCCCTCAAGGTTTACGTGGGTCGCAAGGGCTACGACGCCGCTGGCAACCCAATCAACCTGGATGCCCCCAACCTCAGCGAGCGTGATCGCTTTCTGGGCAGCAATGGCCTGCTGTACGGCCAGCTCTATGGCATGGCAGCCGATGCTGCAACTTATGCCGAGTTGGGCATCACAACGGTCGATGCCGACACCAAGATGCTTGACGCCTACCTGAAGAACGCGTCAGCCCCGGATCAGTTCAGCGCCCGTTACTACGCCACCGATTACCGCTGGGATGGTTTCGACACTCCCGAGGCTGTCAAGGATACGGAGGTGCTGCGCTGGGCCAAGGACGGTGATGTCGTTGGTGGCACAGCGGAAGCCAACGAGCAACCGACTGGCTACACCTTCTTCAACAGCGACACCAAGGTGGAGCATCCGGCCGTGGATCCGGATGGGGGTTTCCGCTACATCCAGAACCACACCCGCACCGGCGGCATCCTGGGCATCGAGTTCAGCAACATGGTGGGTGATCTCACCAGGGATCTCGATGGCAACAAACTCCCCGATTACCTCTCAGCCGATGTCACCCGGATCCTGGCGGCTGTTGATGGTGCGCTGACCCTCGATGTGGGCGACAAGGGTGTGGGGCACTACAACGCCAGCGGCAACCCCTCTGGTGCCACCGCCGAGCAGCACATCGAGCTCAAGAACCGCAAGGCCAACGACCCCGATGGCCTGCTCTGGGTGAAATCATCCGATGCAGACGTGCTGATCCTGGATGAGGACTCCGGCAACGATTACGGTGAGCGTAAGTATGCCCTGGTGATCAACGAGGACACCCTCGCGATCGAACCCGATGGCACCGGCTATTTCCTGGCCCAGGCGGGTGGCAGCAAGAACCCTCGTGCCCTTGCCGGCGCCGCCGCCTATGAAGGCACCTTTGAGGCCGCTAGAGGGTCGGAGTTTTCCGGAAGCTGGAATGTCACGGCGCTCGTGGCCACCAAGGCCGATGG